>NZ_JBEPQK010000014.1:0-247641 GCF_040547805.1 Bradyrhizobium sp. LA6.1
TGTGTTGTGGGGGGGGGGGGGGGGGGGGGCGGCGGGGGGCCCGCCCCCCCCCCCCCCCCCCCCCCCCCCCCCCCCCCACACCGGGTATTTGGCACGCATCTGTTTCCACATCGTCATTGCGAGCGAAGCGAAGCAATCCAGAATCTTTCCGCAGAGGGACTCTGGATTGCTTCGTCGCTTGCGCTCCTCGCAATGACGTGGAGAGAGCGGTACCTCAGCCGCGCCGCTTGGCATTCGCGGCGATGGCCATCAGCGTGCGCTGGGCTATGGCGGCGGCGAGGGTGGATTGCTTGCGGGTGTCGAGCGCGGCGGTCGCGAGCTGCTCGATGATTGCGGCGAGCCGCGCCACGCTGAAATTGCGCAGCGCCGTTTCCACCGCGGGCTTTCGCGAAAAATGCAGGCGCGGATAGCCGCCCTCGAGCACGGCGGAGGCAGGCTGGCCGTCGGCGATCGCGAGCGCAGATTTGTGCAGCCACGCGGCCTGGCGCTGCGCGGCGGAGATGATCACGCCGGGATAGGTGCCGGCGATCATGGCCTTTGCAAATTCGGTCTCGACGATGTCGGGCCGGCCGGCGAAGGCGCCGTCGACGATGGGATCGAGTTTCAGCTCGGACGCGTCGGCAACGACGGACATCACATCATCCAGCGTGATCTCGCCTTTGCCATGCGCATAGAGCGTCAGCTTGCGCAGCTCATTGCGCGAGGCCTGGCGGTCGCCGCCGAGGAATGACATCAGCGCCGCGCGGGCATCCTGCGCGATGCGCAGATTGGCGATGCGGAGCTCGTCGTCCATCAGCTTGGCAAGGTCGCGCTCGGTGTCGGGATAGCAGCCGATCGCCACGGCCGTCTTGGCCTTCTCGCAGGCCTTGCGCAGGGGCGATTCCGGGCGCAGCTCGCCGGCTTCGATCACGATGCGGCAATCCTTCACGCCCATCTCCGCCAGCGTATCGATACCGCTGGCAAAGCTGCGCGAGCCGGCGCGGACGCGGATGGCGCGGCGGCCGCCGAACAACGGCACCGTCATGGCTTCATCGACGAGCCGCGACGGCTCGGCGGAGAGTTCGTCGCCGTCGAGCTTGACGAGCGAGAAGGGATCGTTGGGGTCGTCGACGGCCGAGGCAATCAGCGCATCGGCGCGCTCGCGCACGAGGCCGGCATCGGGACCGTAGAGCAGGATGATCGGTCGGCCCCCGTCGGGACGGGCGAGGAAGGCGTCGATCTCTTTTCCGCGCAGCGCGACCATCGGACCTGACTGTCATTCCAGGGCGCACGAAGCGCGAACTACGGCGCGCAATTGCGCGCCTGAGAATCTCGATCAATAATCTCTGGATTCCGGATCCGCCCTGCGGGCGCTCCGGAATGACGGGGATGACTTAAGTGCCGGCGATGAAGAACGAGGCGAGGCGAGTGTTGATGTTCTCGGCGATCTCGTTGGCGGCACGATCCTCGGCATCGCGAAGGGCCCGGTTGCGGGCAAAGCGCTGGTAGGAGCCGGGCATGTCATAGGACACGCGCGCGAACGTCGTGCCGGTCATGACCGACTTGCCGCTGACGACCTCGATCAAATTGTACTGGGCGTCGATGCCGTAGTTTTCACTGTTCGGCAGGCCGGTATTGGGATCGACGATCAGCGACGTTTTGCTGCTCGCGAAGCGAATCTCCAGGCGATGGGTCGGCGGCATGCCCGTGGCCGTGCCGTAGAGCTTGAAGGCCAGGGCGTTGCGGACCTCGACGCCGACACGGGCCTCGCGGGAGGCATTGGCCTTGTTGATCGGCGGAAGGTCGACCCCCATCAGCTTCTCGCGCAGGCCGGGGGTGCCGTCACCACGCTCGGCATACATCGGCTGGAAGCAGCCAGCCGTCAGCGCCGCCAATGCGGCGACCGCCAGCAAGCGGGCAACGATCCGGATCCTAGCCGACAACATTCACGATCCTCTTGGGGACGATGATCACCTTGCGGACGGTCTTGCCGTCCAAGGCCAGTTTTACCGCATCGAGGGCCAAAACGGCAGCCTCGATTTCCGGATTCTGGGCCACTGTTGCAACTGTGACCTCACCCCGCTTCTTGCCATTGACCTGGACCACCAGGGTCACGGCGTCTTCAACCAGCAAATCGCGTTCGATTTGGGGCCAATCGGCCTCGGAAACCAGCCCGCTATGGCCCAGAACCTGCCAACACTCCTCGGCCAGATGCGGCATCATCGGGGAGAACAGCTGAACCAGGATCTGGCTGGCCTCCCGGACCGCCCAGGCGAGGTCAGGTGAGGACTGGCCGGGGCGCTGGAGCACCTCGGAGAACGCATTGGCGAATTCGCGGATATGGGCAAGGCAGACATTGAAGTGCAGCCGCTCGATGCCAGTGGTGACCTTGTCCAGCGCGCCATGGGCGGCCTTGCGCAAGGCGGTCGCATCCGGGCCGAACGAGCCCGGACGATCCGCCGGCGCGGCCTGGCCGAGTTCCACTGTATCGTTCACCAGCCGCCACAGCCGCTGCACGAAGCGCGAGGCGCCCTGAACGCGCTCGTCGCTCCAGATCACGTCGCGGTCGGGCGGGGAGTCCGACAGCATGAACCAGCGGGCGACATCGGCGCCGTAGGTCTCGATGATGTCGTCGGGGTCGACCGTGTTCTTCTTCGACTTCGACATCTTCTCGATCGGACCGATCTGGATGTCTTCGCCTGACGTCAGCAGCGTCGCGCGCCGGCCGTTGCCGCCGACCTCGATCTTCACCTCGGCCGGCTGCACATAGGTGCCGTCGGCCTTCTGGTAGGTCTCGTGCACCACCATGCCCTGCGTGAACATGCCGGCGAACGGCTCGTCCAGCGCGATGTGCCCGGTCGCCTTCATCGCGCGGGTGAAGAAGCGGCTGTAGAGCAGATGCAGGATCGCGTGCTCGACGCCGCCGATATACTGGTCGACCGGCAGCATCCGGTTGGCGACGGCTGGCGTCGTCGGCGCGTTCTCGTTCCAGGGATCGGTGAACCGCGCAAAATACCAGGACGAATCCACGAAGGTGTCCATGGTGTCGGTTTCGCGCTGGGCCTTGCCGCCGCATTTGGGGCAGGTGACGTGCTTCCAGGTCGGGTGATGGTCGAGCGCGTTGCCCGGTCTGTCGAAGGTCGCGTCATCAGGCAGCGTCACCGGCAGGTCGGCGTCCGGCACCGGCACCACATCGCACTTTGGACAATGGATGACGGGAATCGGGCAGCCCCAATAGCGCTGCCGTGAAATACCCCAGTCGCGCAGGCGGAAATTGACCTGACGCTCGCCGACCGGCGCGTTGCCGCGCAGTTCGCCTTCCAGGCGCTTTGCGACCTCGTCCTTGGCCTGCTCGATGGTCATGCCGTCGAGGAAGCGCGAATTGATCATGCGGCCATCACCGTCATAGGCGGTGTCGGTGATGACGAAGGTCTTCGGGTCCTGGCCCTCGGGGCAAACGACCGGCGTGTTGCCGAGATTGTACTTGTTGACGAAGTCGAGGTCGCGCTGGTCGTGCGCGGGGCAGCCGAAGATCGCGCCCGTGCCGTATTCCATCAGCACGAAGTTCGCGACATAGACCGGCAGCTTCCAGCTCGGGTCGAACGGGTGCACCGCGCGGATGCCGGTGTCAAAACCCTGCTTTTCCGCGGTGTCGATGATCTCTTGCGCGGTGCCGATCTTCTTGATGTCGGCGATGAACTGGGCAAGCTTCGGGTTCTTCGCGGCTGCCGCTTGAGCCAGCGGATGATCCGACGAGATCGCCATGAATTTGGCGCCGAACAGGGTGTCCGGGCGCGTCGTAAAGATCTTCAGCTCGCTCTCGCCGGCGGGCGTCGTCGCCTGATCCAGCGCGAAGCGGACCAGCAGGCCCTCGGAGCGGCCGATCCAGTTGCGCTGCATCAGCCGCACCTTGTCGGGCCAGCGGTCGAGCCCATCCAGCGCGGACAGCAGTTCCTGCGAGTACTTCGTGATCTTGAAGACCCACTGGCTCATTTCCCGTTGTTCGACAACGGCACCCGAGCGCCAGCCGCGGCCGTCGATCACCTGCTCGTTGGCGAGCACGGTCATGTCGACCGGATCCCAGTTGAGCTTGCGCTTCTCACGCTCGGCGAGGCCGGCGGCGAGCATGTCCAAAAACATCTTCTGCTGATGCTTGTAGTAGCTGGGGTCGCAGGTCGCGAATTCGCGCGACCAGTCCAGCGACAGCCCGATCGAGCGGAGCTGCTTCTTCATCGCGGCGATGTTGTCGTAGGTCCAAGCCTTCGGCGCGACCTTGCGCTCGATGGCGGCGTTCTCGGCCGGCAGGCCGAACGCGTCCCAGCCCATCGGGTGCAGCACGTTGAACCCCTTGGCGCGCATGAAGCGGGCCAGCACGTCGCCGAGCGTGTAATTGCGGACATGGCCGATATGGATGCGCCCGGACGGGTAGGGGAACATCTCCAGCACGTAGTATTTCGGCCGCGAATCGTCGTTCTTGGAGACGAAGATCGCCTGTTGGTCCCAGGCGGCTTGCCAGCGCGGTTCGGCGTCGCGGGCGTTGTAGCGTTCGGAGGTCATGGAATCGTTGGGTTTTCGTGGATTCGGCCGTCTAAAGACGGCGGACTAGGCCATAGAAGTCCTTAGGGGGTCAATGGGTTGCCGCTGGCGGCGGCCCCCCCGCAAGGCTGCTCCGCTAAAGTACGGACGGCCCATTGGGATCGGATTAAGGGGTCGGTGCGAGGTTGGCCGCCGACAGCACCCCGCCAGGCGATGGAATCAGGCTTCGACGATCTCGATTACGACTATGCCGCGTCCGTCGCCGGACGGGCGGTGCGGAGCATGGCCGAGCAGCGGATTCCGCCGACGCCGACCAATTTTGCCGTCTGGTTCCACTATTTCGCAGGCAGCCATGACGACCTGCGCAATGCCATCGATCTCCTGATCGACCACAATCGTCCCTTCGACGCCAGGACCAACCAGGATCTGTTCGAGACCTATGTCGCGCCCAGGGCGGGCGCCATCGCCTCCGAGACGTCCGATAGGCTGCATGCCCTCATGGGGACGGCGAAGGAGTTTCTGGCGACGGCCATGGCCGACAATCGTTCCCAGATGCAGGCGATCAGCGAGGTCGCGGATCGGGGCAGGGCCGGCGTCGATCCGAAGGCGCTGGTCGCCCAGCTCATGAATGAGCTGGCGCGGGCCGCCACGAGGGCGACCCGGCTCGAGGCCGGTTTTGCGGAAAAGACCCGCGAGCTCGACGTGATCCGCGACTCGCTCTCCAAGTCCGAAGAGCGCGCCCGGACCGATACGCTGACGGGGCTGGCAAACCGGCGGGCGCTCGATGAATTCCTGCGCAAGGCACAGACGACCGCGGATTGGGGCGAGCCGCTTGGCGTGCTGATGCTCGACATCGACCACTTCAAGACCTTCAACGACAATTTCGGCCATGGTGTCGGCGACCAGGTGCTGCGCCTGATTGCGAAAGTGCTGCGCGAAAAAGTTCGCGAGCAGGATCTGTCGGCCCGCTATGGCGGCGAGGAGCTGATCGCCGTGCTGCCGGATGCCGATCTCGCCACTTGCGCCGAGATCGCCGAGAGCATCAGGCGCGCGATCGCCGAATGCACGATCACGCGCCGCTCGACCGGGGAGACGCTGCCCGGCATCAGCGTGTCGATCGGCGTAGCGCAGTATCGTGCGGGCGAGACGATCACCGATCTCATCGAGCGCTGCGACCGCGCGCTCTATCTCGCCAAGGGCGGCGGCCGCAATCGCGTGGTGACGGAGGTCGAGCTCGATCGCGCCGCGGCTGCAGGCTAGGCGCTCGCCGCCAGCATCATGGCGGCCGCGCCGTTCTCGATCACCTGGATGCCGTGCTCCATGACATTGTTGCGGCCGCGGTGTTTTGCGGCGTAGAGCGCGGCGTCGGCAGCTTCGATGAGATCGCCGGGGCGCAGCGTCTCGTTCGGCTTCGTTGCGGCAACGCCGATCGAGACGGTGACGATCATGTGGGCGGAGGTGATGTGCGGCAGGCACAGCTTCAGCACCGCCGCGCGCACCTGTTCGCCGATCTCGACGGCGCGGTTCACGTCGGTGTTCGGCAGCAGCAGGCAGAACTCCTCGCCGCCATAGCGGGCCGCAAAGCCCATCGTGTCGGCGGCGATGCCGGACAACGATTCGCCGAGCCGGGTCAGGCAGGAATCGCCTTCGAGATGGCCATAGGTGTCGTTGAACAGCTTGAAGTGGTCGACGTCGATCATCAGCAGCGCAAGCTCGCTGTCATATTGCTGCGCGCGCATCCATTCGAAGTCGAGCCGGCTCTGGAAGCCGCGGCGATTGGCCAGCCCCGACAGCATGTCGATCGAGGCCATCACGGTGAGGCGGTCGTTGCTCGCGATCAGCTCGCGCTCGCGCTGGCTGAGCTGCGCGGCCATCGCGTTGAAGGCGCGGGCCAGCGGCACGAACTCGGCCGGCAGACGGTTGCGTGCGGCGCGGGCCGAGAGGTCGCCCTCGCCGAGGCGTTTGGCCATGTCGGCCAGCATCTCGATCGGCTTGATCACGAGCTTCTCGGCGGCGATCAGCGCGCCGAGCAGGACGAACAGGACGACGAACGCGAGCTGGAGATAGGCGGTGCGGATGTCGCGGCTGACCGCCGCGGACACCTTGTCCTCGTCGATGCTGGCAATCAGGCGGGCGTTAGTGCCGGCGATGCGGATATAGCTCACCGCGCGGCGGGAGCCGTCGGCGGCGAGGAAGGAGAGTGAGCCCTCGTCCTGGTCCGAACGCAGCGCCCTGTCGGCGATCGCCGACATCAGCGGCATGTTGTCGAGCGGACGGCCGATTGCGCTGTGCTGGTCAGCCGGCGCGGCGAGCACGGTGCCGGCGCTGTCGACCAGCACGGCAGTGATGCCGGCACGGCCGCCGAGATTGCTCATGACCTTCGACATCCAGTCGAGGTTCACGGTGGCGAGCACGACGGCATCCGCCACACCGCTGAAGGCCGACACCGGATAAACCGCCATGACGGTCGGCGACGGCACGGGCCGCGACAGGATGAAGTCGCTCAGCACGAAGCGGCCGGTTTCCTGCGCCTGCTGGAAGTAAGGCCGGTCGCTGAGGTCGAGGCCGACATACATGTTGTTGGTGGCGCACTGGATGCGTCCGTCCTGGCCGGCGATCAACAGCGTGCGGATCCAGGGAAGGTTCGACGGCAGGCTCGCGCGCAGCACGTCGCAGCTCTTGCTGATGCCGCCGGCGGAGGCGCGGATGAAGGCTTCAGATTTCAGGATGGTTTCGACCGACGAGATCACTTCGCGCTGCGCATCGGCGCTGTGTCTTGCAATGGTGGTGAATTCGGTCGCGGCCTGCGCGATCTGCCGCGCGCGCGTGTCCTCGAGCGAACGGATGCGCTCGAACATCAAGGGCGTCACCAGAATCACCGCGAGCAACGCAAGCCGTGCCCGGATTCCGAGAACCTGCTTGAGTTTCACTCGTTTGCGGTTGAAACTGACGTTTGCCATCTTCGCTGCCCACCCCATCGGCCAAGGTAAAGCGAAGGGTTCAAAAACTCTTTCTTGAACTCGGTAAAATTAGAACTAGCTCCGCAACAATCCAGTCCGAACCGACGTCATGACCGAAACCAACGCCACGCCGGTAACCGGCCATTCACCAAACGCGCTCGCTGCGGTCGAAGCCGAAATTGTCCGCGCCTGCAAGGAAGCGCGGCGCGATCGCGCCTCCGTGACGCTGATCGCGGTGTCCAAGACGTTCGCCGCGGATGCAATTATCCCGGTCATCGACGCCGGACAGCGCGTATTCGGCGAAAATCGGGTGCAGGAGGCCAAAGGCAAGTGGCCGGCGTTAACGTCCGCCTATTCCGGCATCGCGCTGCATCTGATCGGGCCGCTGCAGTCCAACAAGGCGAAGGAGGCGGTGGCGCTGTTCGATGCCATCCATTCGGTCGACCGCCCGAGCATTTGCCAGGCGTTAGCCAAGGAAATCGAATCCCAGAACAGGCACCCCGAACTGTTCGTCCAGATCAACATCGGCGAGGAGCCGCAGAAGGCCGGCATCGCTCCCGGCGAGGCCGATGCCTTCATAGCGAGCTGCCGCGACAGCTATGGGCTGACGATCTCCGGGCTGATGTGCATCCCGCCGGTCGACGAGCCGCCGGCGGCGCATTTCGCGCTGACCGCCAAGATCGCGGCGCGCAATGGATTGAAGAATCTCTCGATGGGCATGAGCGCGGATTTCGCCACCGCGATCATGCTCGGCGCCACCCATGTGCGCGTCGGGAGCGCGATCTTCGGGCACCGGTGAAGCCGGCAGCACTCGCAACGACGGCGGTGGTTACGCAAACCCCACCGACACCTGCCCCAGTACGCCGAAATCCACCGTGAAATGATCGCCGGCCTGGATCGGCAGCGGCGGATGGCACGTGCCTGTCGTCACCACCTCCCCTGCCCGCAAGGTGATGCCGAGCCCGCGCAGCTCGTTGGCAAGCCAGGCCAAGGCAACACGGGGATCGCCGAGCACGTTCTTGCCGTGGCCGAGATAGCGCTGGCCGCGCAGCGTGATCTGCGGCCGCTCCTCGACGAGATCCATGGCGCGCCAGTTCGCAGTCGTCGCTGCGCCCAGCACGAACAGATGTGCGCAGGCATTGTCGGCGATGAGCTGCGCCTCGCCGGCGCTGGCGAAATCGCCAAAGCGCGAGTCGGGAATCTCGATCGCGGGATGCAAGGTGTCGACGGTGGCGAGCACGTCGTCGACACTGTACGGCGTCGCGCGCGGCGACAGATCGCGGCCCATGACGAAGGCGAATTCCGGTTCGCCGACGCGCATCTCGTTGCCCTTCATCGACGCCGTGCCGCCGTCGGCGATCACGGTGTCGCTCATGATGCGGCCGGCCAGCGGTCCCGCGACGTTGATGTGCTTCTGTCCGGCCTCGCTTGTCGCCGCGATCTTCCAACCGAACAGCTTTCCAAGCGATTGGTTTTCGAGGACGGCCTGGATGGCATAGCCATCAGCGCGGCTCTGCGGCCGCAACCGCGGCTCCAGCGCGTCAAACTTGGTGCCGTCGCGCCAATGTTTGACCAGGACCTGCGATGCGGCGGCGATCTGATCCTTGTCGAGCATGTGCCCTCACCCGATGATGATTCTTGTTCTTGGTCCCAGTCGCTGCAGCAATTGCAGCATCGCCGCTTTGGTCATCGAAACGCAGCCCGCGGTCGGCCCGAAATTGTCGCGCGCCAGATGCAAAAACACCGCACTGCCGCGGCCGGCGATACGCGGTCTGGTGTTGTGGTCGATTTCGATGATGAAGTCATAGAGATGGTCGGTCCGCTTGAGACGGTCACCGCCCTGCTCCGGTCCGAGCCGGATCGCCTGATTGTAGTGGCGATCTCCGGCGTCCTCGCACCAGGCGTCCGTGTCGCCGATGGTCCGGGCCGGAAGAAAGGTCCGCGGACGGCTGTGTCGGTCGCCCCGCCACCATAATTGCCTGGGACGGAAGCTGCCCCTCGGGGTGCCGCCATCGCCCTCGCGCTTGTTTGCCAGGATTCCGCCCCGCCCCAGCGCCACCGGGATCGTCAGCGCGCCGGCCGTCAGCCAGCCCCGGCGCGGATTCCCGGCAGCAGGTTTAACGCGGATCGCTTGAAGCGGTCCGGAGCTTCGATTCTTTGGGTAACTAACTGAATTCGCTTTGTTTTTCATGTGAACGTGCGATGTCGAATTCATTACAGGACATTCATCAAAACGGCCTGAGATTTTGAGTTAGAGTGCTTCTGGCTTGTGAATCGGTAACAGCCCACTACTTCAACACGAACAACAATAATAACGGCGACCCCCCTAACTTTCCCTCGCGGCTGGGTGCAGCATGCATGCGCGCCGAGCCGGACTCCAAAAGGATGACCCCCTATGGCCAATGCCCGCAAGATCCTCATCGTGGATGACGATACCGATCTGCGCGATACGTTGGTGGAGCAATTATCGCTGCACGAAGAATTTGAGGCCTCCGCCGTCGATACCGGCGCCAAGGGTGCGAGCGCCGCGAAGGCCAATGCCCCCGATCTCGTCCTGATGGATGTCGGCCTGCCCGACACCGATGGCCGCGAGGTGGTTCGTTCCTTGCGCAAGGGCGGCTTCAAGGCCCCGATCATCATGCTCACCGGGCATGACACCGATTCCGACACGATTTTGGGGCTGGAATCCGGCGCCAACGACTACGTCGCAAAACCCTTCCGTTTCGCCGTGCTGCTGGCCCGGATCCGCGCCCAGCTCCGCCAGCACGAGGCGAGCGAGGACGCGGTGTTCTCGGTCGGCCCCTACTCCTTCCGCCCGGGCTCGAAGATGTTGACCGCGGCCAATGCCCGCAAGGTCCGGCTCACCGAGAAGGAAACCGCCATCCTCCGTTTCCTCTACCGGGCCGGCCAGATGCCAGTCTCGCGCGAGACCCTGCTCCAGGAGGTCTGGGGCTATAATTCCGGCGTCACCACCCACACGCTGGAAACCCACATCTACCGCCTCCGCCAGAAGATCGAGAAGGACGCCGCCAATCCGGAGATCCTGGTCACGGAAGCCGGTGGCTACAAGCTGGTGCCGTGATACGCTTTAGGGGCGTGCGAATCGTTTTAGATCGCATGCCCTTTGAGCCCCGGACCTGAATGTCAATCGACGACGACGTAGCGCTTCTCGAGCGTGTCCCGACACTGCGCTTGTTGGGAGACGCGTCGTTGCGCATGCTGGCGATCGGCTCCGAGCAGCGTAATTTCGTCCGCGGCGACGTCCTGTTCAATCTCGGCGACGACGCCGATGCCGGCTACGTGGTTCAACGCGGTGCCTTTCGGGTCGACGACGGCGCCGGCGCGGAGATGATCGCAGGTCCCGGCGCGCTGATCGGCGAGCTCGCGCTGGTGGTGCCGATGAAGCGCCCGTCGAGCGCGGTCGCGCTGGAGCACGCCTCCGTCATCCGCGTCGCGCGCAGCTTGTTTCAACGCGTGCTCGAGAGTGACCCGGCGGCTGCCGTTCGCCTCCGCGACGAATTCGCGGTGCGCTCCAGCCAGATCGCGAGCGATATCCTGATGGCGGGCGCGAAGCTGACGTCGTCGTAGCCCGGACGGCGCCGTCAAACCTCCAGCGTCACCGTCACCGGCACGTGGTCCGACGGGCGCTCCCAGCTCCGCGCGTCGCGCAGGATCTTGAAATCGCTGACCGCGTCCTTCAATGCGCGCGAGACCCAGATGTGGTCGAGCCTGCGGCCGCGATCACCGACGGTCCAGTCGGCGGAGCGATAGCTCCACCACGTATAGACCTTCTCCGACATCGGAAAACGCTCGCGCGCGACGTCGACCCACTCACCGGCTGCCAGCGCGGCTTGCAGCTTCTCGGTCTCCACAGGTGTATGCGAAACCACTTTCAGAAGCTGCTTGTGCGACCACACGTCGTTCTCGTGCGGCGCGACGTTGAGATCGCCGACCAGGATGTGGCGATCCTCCCCGCGCGGATGCAGCGGCTCGCAGGCCTTCATCTCGTCGAGGAAGCGAAGCTTGTGGTCGAATTTCTCGTTCAGCGCGGGATCGGGAATGTCGCCGCCGGCGGGCACGTAGAAATTATGCAGCACCAACGGCTTTGCGATGCTGGCTTTCTCGCCGAACGAGACCGAGATGTGGCGCGAATCCACCTTGTCGCAGAAGGTGCGGATGTCTTTCGATTCGAACGGGATCCTCGAGACGATGGCGACGCCGTGATAGCCCTTCTGCCCGTTCAGCGCGACATGCTCATAGCCCAGCCGCTTGAAACGCTTCAGCGGAAAGGCATCGTCGATGCACTTGGTTTCCTGGAGGCACAGCACGTCCGGCCGCGCGCTCTTGAGAAACTTCGCGACCAGGTCGATGCGCAGCCGCACCGAATTGATGTTCCAGGTTGTCAGGGAAAGACGCATGAGGGATGCGTCTTAGCAAGCTCTCGTAGGGTGGGCAAAGGCGCAAAGCGCCGTGCCCACGTCTTTTCGGGTTTGGGTGCAAGGTTCGTAGGGAGCCCTCGTAGGGTGGGCAAAGCGAAGCGCGCCCACCAATGCCTGCCGCAGGGAGAGATGGTGGGCACGGCGCTAATGCGCCTTTGCCCACCCTACGGCAGTAGAGCTTTCAACCCGGCGATGGGCCGTAATTGGTGAAATCGATCTTGAACATGGCAGGATCGAGCTTCTTGCCCGCATCGAGATTGTAGACCGCGATCGTGGTGTCGTAGCCCTGCGGGTCGGTGACGGTCCACTGCTTCAACTGGCCGTCCTTGGCGCCGAACATCAGCAGGAGGCGGCTGGTGCCGACCAGCGCCTGCTTCTCCTCGATGGTGACGCTGACGAAGACGTCATCAGCCGAGACGTTGACGACATTGGTGTCCTTCATCAGGTCGATGCGATCGGACAGCAGGAAGCGCAGCGGCGTCTGCGACAGCGGATAGACGTCCTGGGTCGCGAGCTTGCGGTCGCGCACCACCAGCGAGGATCCGTCGGCGACGATGTCGATCGGGCTCGGCGCGTCATATTCGAAGCGCACCTTGCCGGGCTTCTGGATGTAGAAGTCGCCCTGCGTCTTGCTGCCGTCGGGGCCGACCTGGACGAAATTTCCAACCAGCGTCGACAGCGAGGACAGATAGGCGCTGACCTTGGCCGCCTGCGCCTTCTGGTTGGCGTCGAAGGTCTGGAAGATGCTGGTCGGCACGTTGCGGCGCGGATCCGGGATGACCGGGTTCGGCGGCGTCTGGGTCGCGCCAGTGACAGCGGGGCCTCCGCCATCGCGGCCCTTCGGCGCGGGCTTCGGCACAGGCACGGTCTGCGCGAACGACGCCGCGGTCACCATCGCGGCGGTGACGAGAAGCACACCGGCCATGCGCGCGCTTCGCGCAGCGATGGTGGCAGCGAATCGAATGTCCGGATGTCTGATCAACGCGTCGTCCTGTGTGGCTGGGCGCCCTTTTAGCGTGATTTCGCTACTGCAGATATCGATTTTGCGTGAAATTATGTTCAGAGGCGGCTCGCCTCACATGTGGCTGTCTTCTTCCTCGACCAGAATCTCGCGCTTTCCGGCGTGGTTGGCGGGTCCGACGATGCCCTCGAGTTCCATGCGCTCCATCAGCGAAGCGGCGCGGTTATAGCCGATCTGGAGCCGACGCTGGATGTAGCTGGTCGAGGCCTTGCGGTCGCGTTTGACGATGGCCACGGCCTGTTGGAAGAGATCGCCGCCGCCATCCGCGCCCATGCCGCTGGCGTCGAACACGGCGCCACCGTCCTCGTCCTCGGTCGGCTCTTCGGCCGTGACGGCCTCGAGGTATTCGGGCTGGCCCTGCGTCTTGAGGTGACGCACCACCTTCTCGACTTCCTCGTCCGACGCGAAAGGTCCGTGCACGCGGCTGATGCGGCCGCCGCCCGCCATGTAGAGCATGTCGCCCTGCCCGAGCAGCTGCTCGGCGCCCATCTCGCCCAAAATGGTGCGGCTGTCGATCTTGGACGTCACCTGGAAGGCGATGCGGGTCGGGAAGTTCGCCTTGATGGTGCCGGTGATGACGTCGACCGACGGGCGCTGCGTCGCGAGGATCACATGCAGGCCGGCGGCGCGCGCCATCTGCGCGAGACGCTGCACCGCGCCTTCGATGTCCTTGCCGGCGACCATCATCAGGTCGGCCATTTCGTCGACGATGATGACGATGTAGGGCAGCGGGTCGAGCGAGAGCTTCTCTTCCTCGTAGATCGCCTTGCCGGTTTCCTTGTCGAAGCCGGTGTGCACAGTGCGCGTCGGTTCTTCGCCCTTGGCCTTCAATTCGAGCAGGCGCGTATTGTAGCCGTCGATGTTGCGCACACCGAGCTTGGCCATGTTCTTGTAGCGCTCTTCCATCTCGCGCACGGCCCATTTCAGCGCGACCACCGCCTTCTTCGGGTCGGTCACAACAGGCGTGAGCAGATGGGGAATGCCGTCATAGACGGAGAGTTCGAGCATCTTCGGATCGACCATGATCAGGCGGCACTGGTCCGGGCGCAGCCGGTAGACCAGGCTGAGGATCATGGTGTTGATGGCGACCGACTTGCCGGACCCGGTGGTGCCGGCGATCAGCATGTGCGGCGTGCGCGCGAGGTCGATGATCACGGGGTCGCCGCCGATGGTCTTGCCGAGGCAGAGCGGCAGCTTCGCAACCGAATCGACAGTCTCCTTGGCGACCAGCAGCTCGCGCAAATAGACCTTTTCGCGATGCGCATTCGGTAGCTCGATGCCGATGGCGTTACGGCCGGGTACGACGGCGACGCGTGCCGACAGCGCGCTCATCGAACGGGCGATATCGTCGGCGAGACCGATCACGCGCGATGACTTGATGCCGGGCGCCGGCTCCAGCTCGTACAGTGTGACCACGGGACCCGGATTGGCTTTCACGATCTCGCCGCGCACGCCGAAATCCTGCAGCACGCCTTCGAGCGAACGCGAATTGGCTTCCAGCTCAGCCTTGCTGAGCGGCTGGCGATCGCCAGCCTTGGGCGCGGCCAGCACGGACACGGACGGAAGCTCGAACTTGTCGGAGGATTTCTTGGAAGCGGCCTTTGGTGCAGCCTTCTTGCGCGGGGCGCGCGCGGCCGGCTCCTCCTCTTCCTCTTCCTCCTCCTCGTCTTCCTCTTCTTCGTGCTCGTCCTCGTCAATTTCGTCTTCGGACTGCGGCGAGATCGACGGCGCGGCGCGGCCGGCGCCGAGATTCGGCTCCTGGCGGCTGAACGCAACGGCTTTGGTCTTCGGTCCGCTCGAGACCAGCGAGCGGTAAGCGGTGCCGAGCAGCCAGATCAGCCGCGCCTTCGTGCTCATCAATGCGTGGAACAGCCACCCCAGCGACACCGAGCCGCGATCGCTCTCCTCGTCTTCGTCGAGCGGCTTGTCGTCGTCCTCGATCTCCGCGAACTCGTCGTCATGCGCGCGCGCGCCGAGGCCGCAGGCGATCAGGAAGGTCGCGCCCATCGCGGCGAACAGGATCGTGCCCAGCACCATGCGATAGATCGTGCCCGCCGGTCCGAAAATCACCGCGGGCGCGCGCACCAGCGCATCGCCGACCACGCCGCCGAGGCCGGTCGGCAGCGGCCAGGCGCCGCCATGCGGCCAGCAGCTGGCAAAGCCCGCAGCGATCACGGTGCAGAGAATCCAGGAACCGAGCCGCAGCGCCTCGCGGTCGAACGGGCGATGGGTCATCATGCGCCAACCCCAGACCGCGACCGTCAGGACCAGCATGATCGCGCCGAGCCCGAGGATCTGCATCGCAAGGTCGGCGCCGATCGCGCCGGCATAGCCGAGAATGTTGCGGATCGGCCGTGAGGTCGCGTGGCTGAGGCTTGGATCCTGCACCGACCAGGTCATCAGCGCGGCCGAGGCGACGCCGGACAATGCAATCAGGCCGAAACCGGTGAGCTCGCGCATACGCCGCGCCAGCCCCTCGCGGATCGAAGGTGGCAGATGGCCGACCAGTGGAATGACACGTTCGATTGCCGACATGCTCATGGGCCCCGCCTAACCCAGAGTCTCGACCAGGCGGTGCAGCGCCTGCGCCGTGGTCTCGCCATCCTGCACCAGCGCAAGGCGAATGAAACCTGCGCCCGGATTGAAGCCGTCGGGCTGGAGCCGCGCCAGATAGCTGCCGGGCACCACGCGTACGCCTGCTTCCTTGAAGAGCCTGAGCGTGATCGACACGTCGTCGCCGAGCGCGGACGTGTTGAGCCAGACGCAGAAGCCGGCGTCAGGCCGGCGATAGCCGTAACGATCGCCGATGATCTGGTCGGCGAGATCGAACTTGATCCGGTAGAGCCTGCGGTTCTCCTCGACATGCGCCTCGTCGCCGTAGGCAACGGTCGCGACATGCTGGAGCGGCACCGGCACCTGCGGCGCCGCGATGTTGCGCAGCTCGAGGAACATGCCGATGAATCGCTTGTCGCCGGCGGCGAAACCGACGCGCAGGCCCGGCAGGTTGGAGCGCTTCGACAGCGACTGGAACGCAACCACGCGGGTGAAATCAGGGCCGGCGCATTCGAGCGCGCTGCCCGGGGCCTCGCGGGTGTAGATCTCGGAGTAGCACTCGTCGCTGAGGATGACGAAGCCGTAGCGGTCGGCGAGCTGCTTCAACCGTCTGAAATAATCGGGCTTGGCGACCGAGCCCTGCGGATTAGCCGGTGAGGCCAGATAGAACGCCACCGTGCGCGCCAGCGTCGCTTCGTCGATGGCATCGAGATCGGGCAGAAAGCCGTTTTCGACGGTGGTCGGCAGGTAGACCGGCTCGCAGGCCGCGGCGCGGGCGCCGGCGCCATAGACCGGATAGAACGGGTTCGGCATCAGGATGGCGGGCTTGCCGGGGCGCGGGCCGACATAGCGCGCGGCCGCGATCGCGGCGAGGAACAGCCCCTCGCGGCTGCCATTGAGGACGAGAATCTCGTTCTCGGGGTCGAGCGGCCGCGGCAGCTTGAAGCGCGACGACAGCCAGGCGCCCGCTGCCGTGCGAAAGGGGTCGGTGCCCTTGTTCGCCGGGTAACGGCCAAAATCGGCGATGTGCTTGGCCAGCACCGGGCCGACGAAGTCAGGCACGGGATGCTGCGGCTCGCCGACTGCAAGCGTAATCAAGGGCTTACCCGGCTGATGGGGTGCCAGCAGCTCGTTCAGCCGGACGAAGGGCGAGCGTTCGCTATCGGAGCTTCCACTGTCCTGCGGCGTACGGGATGAAGCGGTTATAGCCATTCTGGACGCCAGCACTCTTGGAACAGCCGGTCGCACCAAGGCGCCGGCGGGAAGCGGTTCACTTCACCATAGATAGGGCGAGGTTAAGACGCGATTAACCATCGGCTTTCCGCGCCATCAAGAGTCATTTCCGTGACCCGGATTTGAGGCCCGGCCCGTTCAGAGCGGGAATAATGAGGCCGGATACAACGGGATGCGGGGCGGGCCTGGGTCTCGTCATGGCCGGGCTTGTCCCGGCCATCCACGGCCTTCCTGCCACGCCCCAGGAACGTTCATGCCCGGGCCTTCGCCTCGCCGAAGCGGGCTTCGGCCGCGCAGGCGGGGCAAGCCCGGGCATGACGAGTTTCCGGATATGGGCGCGCCTAGTGCCCCGGCAGCTTCTCGAATGTCTTCATGCCCACCGGGATCGCGTGGAACTCCTGCATGTCGCAGGTGTAGATCGCCATCTGCGGATGGAACTGCGCGGGCTCGTCTAAGGTGCCGACCTTCAGGATCGCCGCCGGCAGGCCCGGAACCTTGGTCACCAGATGGGTGCCGCATTCGGCGCAGAATTCGCGCGTGACGGCGCGCTCGAGATCCTTGCGCGTGAACTGCTTGGGCTGCCCGGTGATGTAGCTGAAGCCGGCCACCGGCATTGCGATGAAGGTGTTGGGCGCGCCGCCCGAGATGTACTGGCACTCGCGGCAATGACACTGGGCCTGCATCATCGGATCGCCTTCGGCCACGTAGCGCACTTCGCCGCAATAGCATCCGCCTTCCAAACGCATGACGACCTCCCGATTTGTTTTTCGTTGTGGT
Source organism: Bradyrhizobium sp. LA6.1 (assembly GCF_040547805.1). Taxonomy (NCBI): domain Bacteria; kingdom Pseudomonadati; phylum Pseudomonadota; class Alphaproteobacteria; order Hyphomicrobiales; family Nitrobacteraceae; genus Bradyrhizobium; species Bradyrhizobium sp. LA6.1. Next base: position 17,499 of record NZ_JBEPQK010000014.1, read on the forward strand.
CGATATTTCTGCGCCGGCAATCTGAAATGGCAATCGCTTTCTTTGTCGCGCAGGACAAAAGAAGGCAAAAAGAAAGGGGCTCCAGCTTGCGCTGGAGCCCCTCAACGGTCGGGACATTGCCGGGTATGTGCCCCAAACCGTAGTTGTGGGCACGGCCCCCGCGGAGGCCGCGCCCGGGAGGAGAGTTACATGTTGTAGGCGCGCTCGGTGTGCTCGGTGATATCGAGGCCTTCACGCTCGGTCTCGACATTGGCGCGGAGGCCAACGATCACATCGACGACCTTGTAGAGGATCGCCGAACCGATGCCCGACCACACCAGCGTGGTGCAGACGCCCCAGAGCTGGGAGACCATCTGCGCCGCGAAGTCGTAATCGGCAACCTTCGGCGGGATCGCGGTGTAGTCGATGATGCCCGCACCACCCAGCGCCGGATTGACGAGGATGCCGGTGCCGAGGGCGCCGACGATGCCGCCGACGCAGTGCACGCCGAACACATCGAGGCTGTCGTCGTAGCCGAGCGCGTTCTTCACGACGGTGCAGAAGAACAGGCAGACCACGCCGACCACGAGGCCGAGGACGATCGCACCCATCACGCCGGCGAAGCCGGCGGCAGGCGTGACGGCCACGAGGCCCGCGACAGCGCCGGAGATGACGCCGAGCACCGACGGGTGACCCTTCACGATCCACTCCGCGAACATCCACGACAGCGCGGCGGCCGCGGTGGCGACGAAGGAGTTGGTCATGGCGAGGGCTGCGCCGCCGTTGGCTTCGAGGTTGGAGCCGGCGTTGAAGCCGAACCAGCCGACCCAGAGCAGCGAGGCGCCGATCATCGACATGGTCAGCGAGTGCGGAGCCATCAGCTCCTTGCCGTAGCCGACGCGCTTGCCGATCAGCAGAGCGCCGACGAGACCTGCGATGCCGGCGTTGATGTGCACCACGGTGCCGCCAGCGAAGTCGATCGCGCCCTTCTTGAAGATCCAGCCGGCGTCGGCGTTGATCTCGTCGAGCTTGGCCTGCGCCGCGGTCTTCGCAGCCGCATCAGTGGCAGCAGCGAGTGCCTTGGCAGCGTCCTGGATCATGTCCGGGCCGGGCCAGTACCAGACCATGTGCGCGATCGGGAAGTAGATCAGCGTGACCCAGAGCGGGATGAAGAGCGCGATTGCCGCGAACTTCATGCGCTCGGCGAAGGCGCCGACGATGAGGGCCGGCGTGATCGCCGCGAAGGTCATCTGGAAGCACATATAGATGAGCTCCGAGATGTTGGCGTCGACCGAGAAGGTCGCGGCCTTCGAATCGGTGGTGACGCCCATCATGAAGGCCTTGGAGAAGCCGCCGATGAAGTCGGAACCGCCGGTGAAGGTGAGACTGTAGCCGTACACGGCCCAGATTACGGTGACGACGCAGACGGTGTAGAACACCTGCATCAGCACGGAGAGCATGTTCTTGGAACGGACGAGACCGCCGTAGAACAGCGCGAGGCCGGGGATCGTCATCAACAGCACGAGCACTGTCGATGTCAGCATCCAGGCGTTGTCTCCCTTGTTGACCGTTGGCTCGGCATAGGCCGCGGTCGCAGCGAACATGCCGACTGCGAGAGCCGCCAATCCCGCGCCATAGGGACGCTTAAACGTCATTTTATTCACTCCTGATTGGTAAAGGTTGAGCGCGAAATCAAAGGGCCGCGGCATCGGCCTCGCCGGTGCGGATGCGAACCGCATGGTCGAGGTTGATGACGAAGATCTTGCCGTCGCCGATCTGCCCGGTTTTCGCGGCGGACGTGATGGCGTCGATGGTCTTGTCGACCTGGTCGGAGGCGACAGCGACCTCGATCTTGATCTTGGGCAGGAAGCTCACGGCGTATTCGGCACCGCGATAGATTTCCGTATGGCCTTTCTGGCGGCCATATCCCTTGACTTCCGTCACCGTGAGACCGTGAACGCCGATGGCGGTCAGGGCGTCACGGACTTCTTCCAGCTTGAATGGCTTGATAATCGCCATAACAATTTTCATGGGTCCTATCCCCGCTTGGCCCGGTCCGGACGTGGCCGGGCGTTTCTCGACTGGTTCGCCACGAGGGAGAAGTTCACTACGCGGGCACAGCCAGCACCCTTAGAATCAAATGCCGTGCCAGATCGGGCGCGTTGCCTAACGGACTATGAAAACGGGTGTTTTCGCGTTTGACGCGTGCTGCGGTGCAGTGCGCTAATACGTCGCGCTCAAAACGTGGTCACGCCTGATCAAAAAGCGGGCACGACAGGCTGTCGACACAATTGCTGCTCACGTGTCGGGCAGCAAGAAGGTATTTTATTACAGAAGGGGCCCGACAAAGGGCCCCGCCGCCCTGCGAAATATCGAACCGGCCCTCGGCGTGCTCACGGGATGCGCGCAACCGGCCTGAATCGTCAGGCGGCCTCGCGCTCCGCAAAGACCCGGTCGATCAATCCCCACTCGACCCCCTGCTGCGCGGTCATGAAGTGGTCGCGGTCCAGGGTCCGTTCCACCTCCGCCTCGGTGCGCCCGCAATGCTGCGCGTAGAGCCGGGTGATGCGCCGCTTGGTCTCCTGCATTTCGTTGGCATGGATCAGGATGTCGGACGCCTGGCCCTGGAAGCCGCCGAGCGGCTGATGCACGTGAAGGCTCGCATTGGGCAGCGCGGCGCGGTGACCTGGCTCGCCGGCCATCAGCAGGAACGAGCCCATCGAGCGCGCGGTGCCCATGCACAGCGTATGAACCGGCGCCTTGATGAACTGCATGGTGTCGTACATGGCGAGACCAGAGGTGACCACGCCGCCATAGGAGTTGATGTAGAGATTGATCGGCCTGTTCGGATTCTCCGCCTCCAGGAACAACAATTGCGCGCACACCAGTCCGGACATCGCATCATTGACCTCGCCGTTGAGGAAGATGATGCGCTCGCGCAGGAGCCGCGAATAGATGTCGAAGGATCGCTCGCCGCGGGCGGATTGCTCGACAACCATAGGGACGAGCTGAAGCATGTCGCGCATTGGCGACCTCCATGTTTGCAGGTGACGAAGTCTTGTTGGTGTTTAAGCCGCCGCGCGCATCAGGCAGCAATTGCTGTTGGCCGGCTGCGGCAGCTTTGTTCGCTCTTCGCAGGCTTGCTGGATGATGCGGAAGCGCGTGCCGCCGTCCTCGTTCGGCTCGATCCGGAAGATGACGTGGCTCTCGCGAAACGGCGGCTCTGAATCGCGAAGCCGGTAGCGCACCTCTTCGCCTGCGATCGTTGATTCAGGCTCGGCGCCTGCAAGGTCGCAATCCGGCAACCAGCGCTCGCGCAAGGCCGGAATGGTGACGGCGCGCCAGACCTTTGCTGGCGGCGCGTCGAATTCATATTCGAGCACCAGTTTTGCGTCGGAGGGATCAGGTTTCGCTGCGTCGCTCATTGATCCATGTCCTTGAGGAGATCGGCGAGTGCTTCCATGCGCTTCGGCCAGTAGGCACGGTAGCGCGCAAGCCATGTGCCGATGGCCACGATTCCGTCCGGGTCGACTTCGTAATTCACGAAGCGGCCCTGCCGCTGTTCGCGCACGAGGCCTGCCGCGCGCAGCACCGAAAGATGCTGCGACATCGCCGGCTGGCTGATCTCCAAACCGTCGCGCAAAGCGCTGGCATTCAGGCTTCCGCCAGCGAGCTTCTCAAAGACTTTTCGGCGCGTCGGGTCGGCCAGTGCCTTGAAGATGTCGGCTTCGATCATGCCAACACATAAGCATTTACTTATGTGTTGCGCAAGCCCCGATTACTGAAGCGCTTCTCCGTGCTGCGAAATATCCAGCCCCTCGAGCTCGTGCTCACGGGATACGCGCAGGGGCACGAACAGGGAGACGAGCTTGAGCAGGACGAAACTCACGCCGGCCGCCCAGACGAAGGTGACGGCGACCCCGTAGAGCTGGATCAGCAATTGCTGCGGATGGCCCTCGATCAGGCCGGCGGTGCCGCCGATCGCGCTGGTCGCGAACACACCGGCCAGCAGCGTGCCGGTCAGGCCGCCGATGCCGTGGACGCCGAACACGTCGAGGGAATCGTCATAGTTGAAGCGGTGCTTGAGCCAGGTGCAGGCCCAGTAGCAGACCGCGCCGGCGACGATGCCGATGACGATGCCATGCCAGGGCGCAACGAAGCCCGAGGCCGGCGTGATCGTGCCGAGCCCGGCGACCGCGCCGGAGATCATGCCGAGCACCGACGGCTTGCGGCGGGTCGACCATTCGATCGCGCCCCAGGTCAGCGCGCCGGAGCAGGCCGCAAGATGCGTCGCGATGATCGCCAGCACCGCGCGTGAATTGGCTGCGCCCGCCGAGCCGCCGTTGAAGCCGAACCAGCCGACCCACAACAGGCCGGTGCCCATCACCGCGAGCGACAGATCGAATGGCGACAGATTTTCGGTGCCGTAGCCGTGGCGGCGGCCCATCACCTTGGCGGCGACGAGGCCGGCGGTGCCGGCCGACAGATGCACGACGAGGCCGCCGGCGAAATCCAGCACGCCCATGCTGGCGAGGAAGCCGCCGCCCCACACCCAATGCGCCAGCGGAATGTAGACGAAGATGAACCAGGCGACCGAGAACACCAGATAGGCGGAGAATCGCATCCGGTCGGCGACCGAGCCCGCGACCAGCGCCACCGTGATGATGGCAAAGGTCATCTGGTACAGCATGAACAGCGCTTCCGGGATCGTCTTCGCCGCCGGGTTGACGCTGTCCATCGTCATGCCCGCGAGGAACCAGCGGTCGAGCGTTCCGATCCACGGCCCGTCGCCGACGAAGCACAGCGAATAGCCGAACGCCACCCAGAGGATCGAGATCATCGTCACCGCGGCGAGGCTCTGCGCCATGGTGGCGAGCACGTTCTTCTTGCGCACCATGCCGGAATAGAACAGCGCCAAGCCGGGGATCGTCATCATCAGCACCAGCGCGGTGGCGACGATCATCCAGGCGGTGTCGGCGGTGTTGATCTCGGAATTCGCGGCCTGCGCAGGCGCGGCAATGATCGACATAAATCCGGCCGGCGCAGCCATAGCAGCTGCGCGGCGCAACAATCCCGCCATGTCATTCCCCCCGGCATCAATTGGCGTCGCACGCTGTGGCGTCGTTGCCCGGTGCGATCGAAGAAGGATCAAAGCGTTTTCGAGCGAAGTGGATACCGTTTCGCGTGAAGAAAACGCGTCAAAACGAAAAGCCTTAAAGCGCGTCGCTGTCGGTTTCGCCGGTGCGGATGCGCAGCGCGTGGTCGATCGGCGTGACGAAGATCTTGCCGTCGCCGATCTGGCCGGTGCGCGCCGTCGCGGTGATCACGGCGACCGCCTTGTCGGCGACGTCGGAGGCGACCGCGATCTCGATCCGCAGCTTCGGCAGGAAGTTCACGACATATTCCGCGCCGCGATAGATCTCGGTATGACCCTTCTGGCGGCCGTAGCCTTTCACCTCGGTCACGGTCATGCCGTGGACGCCGATCGCGGTCAGCGCCTGGCGGACTTCATCGAGCTTGAAGGGTTTGATGATCGCGACGACGAGTTTCATGGTCAGGCCTATTCCCCGGGGATGCGCCACGCCGTATGTCCCCGGCGCAGCGTCAATCTGGCATCTTTCCGGGCAAATGGCATAAAAAACTTGCAGACTGAAGCGGAAAAACGTTTGGCCATGTGAACCGCCGCCTCTGTACAGGGCATCCGTTCATCCTTCACAATGCGTTTTTGGCATGGATGCGGTGAACCGAAGCGTCCCGGCCGGTACAAAAGTATGTTTGAGGGGGACGCTTCATGGCGAGTTGGTTCTACGCATCCGAGGGCAAGCAACAGGGACCCTATCCGGAAGGGCAATTCCGCGACCTGGTCGCGCAGGGAGTTGTGCGCCCGGATACGCTGGTGTGGTCCGAGGGCATGGCCGGCTGGCAGAAGGCCGCCGAAATTCCCGGCCTGATCGGCGGTGGCGGTGCGCCCCCGATGATGCCGGCCGGCGGTCCGCCGATGATGGGCTCCGGTGGTTACGCTGGCGCCGGCTACGCTGGTGGTGGCGGTGGCAGCGGAGGAGCGCTGTCGGTCGATTTCGGCATCCTCGAGTTCACCTGGCGCAGCATCGTGATGCTGATCGGCATGTGCCTCATCATTCCGGTGCCGTGGGTGTTCGTCTGGTACACGAAATGGATCGTGTCCTGCGTGAAGGTGCCCGGCCGGCCCAATCTCAGCTTCACCGGCAATGCGATGACGCTGGTGCCCTGGTTCTTCGGCTTCATCGTCCTGGCGATCGCGATCGGCGTCATCGGCAGTGCGCTGCTCAGCAATCTGCTGTTCATCGCGCAGATCGTGCTCTACTGGCTGCTGATCAAATGGATGGTCGCGAACCTCGCCTCCAACGAGCAGCCGCTCGGGCTCAGCTTCTCCGGCTCAGCTTGGGCCTATATCGGCTGGAATCTGTTGTTCGCGATCTCGATCATCACGATCATCGGCTGGGCCTGGGTCGCCGCGGCGCAGATGCGCTGGTTCTGCCGCAGCATCGAAGGCACGCGCCGTGAGATCGTGTTCAAGGGCAGCGGTCTCGGCATTCTCTGGCGCGGCATCGTCGCCGCGATCCTGTCCAGCCTCATCATCCCGATCCCGTGGGTGTATCGCTGGATCATGAACTGGTTCGCGTCGCAGACCGAGCTCGCTCCGCGCGGGTCGCTCGGAGCTTGATCGCAAATCCCAGGCGCGACGAACTCGCGCCTGGGCGCTAGGACTTCCGCTCGCGCACAGAACCTTCCTGCGCGACGGAGGCCACCAGCGTGCCGTCGGGCTTGAAGATCGAGCCGCGGGTCAAGCCGCGGCCGCCGCGTGCGTTCGGCGAATCCTGCGCGTAGAGCAGCCATTCGTCGGCGCGAAACGGGCGATGAAACCACATCGCGTGGTCGAGGCTCGCGGGCATCATGCGCTTGTCGAACAGCGTGCGGCCGTAGCGCGCCATGATCGCGTCGAGCAGCGAAAAATCCGAGGCATAGGCCAGCGCGCACATGTGCAGCGCCGGATCGTCCGGCAGCTTTGCCGCGGTCCTGATCCAGACGTGAATGCGGCCGTCCTCGATCTTCTGGCCGAAATAACGGCCGAGCTCGACCGGGCGCAGCTCGATCGGACGATCGGACTCGTAGTAGCGGCGGATGAACTCCGGCATCTCCTTGAACATCGGCTGCTTCGCCACCTCCTCCGCCGTCAGCTTTTCCGGCGGCGGCACGTCGGGCATCTTGTCCTGATGATCGAACGCGCTCTCCTCGTCGGTGTGGAACGACACCATGATCGAGAAGATCGCGTTGCCGTGCTGGATCGCGGTGACGCGGCGGGTCGAATAGCTCTTGCCGTCGCGCAGGCGCTCGACCTGGTAGATGATCGGGATCTGCGGATCGCCCGGCAGGATGAAATAGCAATGCAGCGAATGCGGCAGCCGGCCCTCGACCGTGCGGCAGGCCGCAACCATCGCCTGCCCGATCACCTGGCCGCCGAACACCCGCTGCCAGCCCGTCTTCGGGCTGTTGCCGCGGAACAGATTCACCTCGAGCTGTTCGAGGTCGAGAATCGAGATCAGGTCGATCAGGCCTTTGGACATGATGGTGCTTTCGAAGCATCTCGTCATTCCCGGGCATCGCGACAGCGATGACCCCGGAATCCCGAGCCGATAACCTCTGGATTCCGGGTTCGCGCTTTTGCGCGCCCCGGAATGACGGAATGAGGCAGTTCCGCCCTTGTTTCACCGCACTGTTTCGCCCACCTCAAGTCTGCTAGCAAGGCCTGGAAAAGCCGAAGTGTGAGCCAGGAATTTGGTATGCCGGTACAGGGTAGCATTGTCATTGGTGGCGGCGCGTTTGCCGGCCTCGCGCTGGCCCTGGCGCTGCGCCAGGGGCTCGGGCCCGAGATTCCCGTCATCGTCGCCGACCCCGCGCTCGCGACCCGTCCGAGCCGCGACCCGCGCGCGACCGCGATCGTGGCCGCCTGCCGCCGCCTGTTCGAGGCCATCGGCGCCTGGGACGCCGTCAGGGGCGAGGCGCAGCCGATCCTCGACATGGTCGTCACCGATTCAAAGCTGGAAGACGCCACCCGTCCGGTTTTTCTGAACTTTGCCGGCGATGTCGCGCCGGGCGAACCGTTTGCGCATATGGTCGAGAACCGCCGTTTGATCGACGCGCTGGTGGTGCGGGCCGAAGCCGAGGGCATCGATCTCCGCGCCACGACGGTCGCGTCTTATGACGCGCGCCCGGAAGGCGTCGACGTGACGCTTGGCGACGGCAGCGTGATTGCGGCAAGCCTGCTGGTCGCCGCCGATGGCGCGCGGTCGAAACTGCGCGAGCGCGCCGGTATCGTCACCCATGGCTGGGAGTACGATCAATCCGGCATCGTCGTCACCGTCGGCCATGAGCGCGATCACGACGGCCGCGCCGAGGAGCACTTCCTGCCCGCGGGTCCCTTCGCGATTCTGCCGCTCTCCGGAAAACGATCCTCGCTGGTGTGGACCGAGCGCCGCAGCGAGGCCGCGCGCATCATCGCGTTGAGCGACGAGGAGTTCCACGGCGAGCTCGAGCGCCGGTTCGGCCTGCATCTCGGCGAGGTCAAGGCGCTCGACAAGCCGCGTGCGTTCCCGCTGTCCTATTTCGTGGCGCGCTCCTTCATCGCCGAGCGTCTCGCGCTGGTCGGCGATTCCGCGCATGTCATCCATCCGATCGCGGGCCAGGGCCTCAACATGGGGCTGAAGGATGTCGCAGCACTGGCCGAAGTCGTGGTCGATGCCGCGCGGCTCGGCATGGATCTCGGCGGCGTCGACGTGCTCGAACGTTATCAGCGCTGGCGCCGCTTCGACACCATGGCGATGGGCGTTGCCACCAACTCGCTGAACTTCCTGTTCTCCAACCAGTCGACGCTGCTGCGCACGGTGCGCGACATCGGCCTCGGCCTCGTCGACCGCGCCCCGCCGCTGAAGAACCTCTTCATCCGCCAGGCCGCCGGTTTGACCGGTGAGATCCCGCGGTTGCTGAAGGGTGAGGCGTTGTAGCAATCGCGCAAGCTCTAACTCCTCATCCTGAGGAGCGCGCTTGCGCGCGTCTCGAAGGATGAAGGCCGAGGTGAGAGAGCCGGGCTTTCATGGTTCGAGACGGCGCTATCGCGCCTCCTCACCATGAGGGCCGCCTGATCAATCGATCTTGCGCGCCTCTTCCGGCAGCATGATCGGGATGCCGTCGCGGATCGGGTAGGCCAGCTTGGCGCTGCGCGAGATCAGCTCCTGCTTTGCGGAATCGAACTCCAGCGGACCCTTGGTCAGCGGGCAGACCAGGATCTCCAGCAATTTGGGATCGACGCTGGTTTCGGGGCGTTCGGTGGGAGCGTTCATTGGGGTCTCCGAAGATCGCTTGCCTCTAGCACAGAAAATCGCGGTCGCCCATTGCGCCAACAGAGCGTTTTCGAGCGAAGTGGGTACCGGTTCGCATAAAGAAAACGCGTCAAAACAAGAATCTAGGCAGAGACCATCCGCATGATCTCGTCGAGCAGGCCCTGGAGCCGTGCCGCCGGCACCGGCGTGCCCGACAAGGCAAAGCCCAGGAATGTCCAGTACAGGATCTGCGCGCGCGCCTGCGCCTTCGCCGGCTCAAGCCCCCGCATCGCAAGCAGCGTCTCGATATAGTCGATCCTGCGGCGGTCGATCGCGCGGACCGCGCCTTGCGCGGCCGCATCGAACGCCGCCCAGCTGCGCACGGCGCGCTCGAGGTCGAGCCGGGCGCCAAAGGATCTCCGCAGCAGCGCCTTCAGCGGCTCGTCGCCAGCGGCCTCGACGTCGGCGATGATCTGTTCGGCCGCGATCTCGCGCCAGCGCTGCAGGACATCGGCGTGGAACGCGCCGAGATCGGCGAAATGCCAATAGAAGCTGCCGCGCGAGACGCCCATGGCCCTTGCGAGCGGATCGGCTTTCAGGGCCGTGAAGCCGTTCTTGGCCAGCGCCTTCAGGCCCTGTTTGATCCAGTCGTCGGCGGAGAGTTGTTCGGTCATGACCGGTTCCGGAAAAGTGGCCATACACTAGTGTATTGACAGGCGGCGAGCCAGCGCCTATCTCACCATACATAACTGTATGGACGAAGCTTCAGGGAGCTGTTCCGATGCGTGATCTCTTGCTCCAGTGCTCCGGCGTCGTGGCCATTGCCGTGGCGCTCATCCATGGCGTTCTCGGCGAGACCAAGGTCTTTGCCCGCGCCCGCATCGAGCCGGAACGGCTCCGCACCCTGATTCGCCTGGTCTGGCAGGCCTCGACCGTCGCCTGGATCGGTGGTGGTGTGCTCCTGATCGCGGCGCCCTGGATGGAATCGGAGCTGGCGCGCCGCTGGATCGTCGTCACCATGGTCTGTGTGTTCGGTTTCTCGGCTGTCGCCAACGCGTGGGCCACGCGCGGCCGCCATTTCGGCTGGATGGCGCTCAGTGCCGTCGTTGCGATGGCGGTTGCCGGCTATTGAGGTGCCGCGCACAGAATGCCGGCCGTCAAACCGTGAGGCGTAAGGCCGCAGCGGCCGCTCAAATGCCAGCTGCCTACGGAGCCAACTGATCTTTTCCGGATCGTTAGAATAACTCTAAAGCCATCTCCGTCCAAACCGGATTGACTTCATTATCTCCTTTGCTTCCTTCGGTCCCGCTTCGCGGCTCCGCGCAGCGCCCACGACAGAGGAGGAGACGTTCGTGAAGGTCATTCGTGTAGTTGCCATTGCACTGACGATCGGAATTGGCATGGGATCGGCGGCCATGGCCGACGGGTTCAAGGACTGCACCAAGCTCGACAAGGCGTCGTGGAAGCCGGCCAGCGAAGCCGAAGCCAAGGCCAAGGCGCTCGGCTACGAGGTGCGGCGCTCCAAGATCGAAGGCTCGTGCTATGAGGTCTACGGCGTCAAGGAAGGCAAGCTCTACGAGCTGTTCTACAGCCCCGAAGATCTTAGCCTGAAGAAGACGGTTGCCAAGTAAGGTTTCAAGCAAGGTCTTGAGCAAGGCTTGAGGATAGTCACGGCTTGATCGACGAAGCGGTGCCAGAAACGCGCGGGGCGTCCGACGGGACCCCCGCGGATCGAACGGCTTCGCGGACGGTCGCAGTCTGGGACCTCCCGCTACGCCTCTGGCACTGGGCCCTCGCGGTCAGCATCTTGGCCGCGTGGTTCACGCCCACCGTCTACGATACCCTTCACCGCATCGTCGGCTATACGGTGCTCGGGCTTCTCGCCTTCCGCCTGGTCTGGGGTTTTTGGGGAAGCCGCTATTCGCGCTTCCGCATGGTCGGCGTCCGGCTTCGGGTCGCGCCACACTATCTCTGGAATCTACGCCGCGGCATGACCGGCCGCTATATCGGCCTCAATCCAGCCGGCACCTTGATGCTGGTAGCGCTGCTGCTGGCGATCGCCATCTCGGCCATCACGGGGGCGATGTCGGTGACCGTCACCTTCTTCGGCCTGTGGTGGGTCGAGGACACCCACGCGATAGCATCCGACGCCGTCATCGTGCTGGCCGTGGTACACGTGCTGGGCGTCGTGCTGATGGGGCTTCTCCAGCGCGAGAACCTGATCCGCGCGATGTTCACCGGACGCAAGCGCATCCGCCATCATCAATAGGGTTTTTGAGGCGGCGCTCTCTCCTGGTCATGGCCGGGCTTGTCCCGGCCATCCACGTTCTTTTGTGCCTCTCAGACGTGGATGCCCGGGTCATCGGCGAGCGAAGCGACGCCGTCCTTCGGACGGCTATGCCCGGGCATGACGGAGCGTGACGCGGCAGCGCGCCCCTTACTGCAACGGCGGATCGCCGCTGGTGCGCTTCTTGGCGAGATCCATCTCGGTCACCGCGATCAAGATTTCGGCGCGGGTCTTCAAATCCGGCGCCTCCAGCATGGCCTGCTTTTCCGCGGGGCCATAGGGCGACATCATCGCCAGCGCGTTGACGAGCGCTTCGTTGGGCGCGCTCTCGACGCCTTCCCAGTCGACCTTGAGATTGTTGGCCTTCAGGAAATCCGCCAGCACGGTCAGCAGCGCCTCGCGATCGACCTCGTCCTCGCCCATGCGCGCGGTGAAGTCGTCGAGGAAGGTGAAGAAGTCCACCTTGCACTGGCGGTAGGCGGTCAGCACTTCGAGCTCCTTGACCACCTTGAAGCGCGAGACGCCGGTGAGCTCGAGGAGGTAGCGGCCGTCGCCGGATTCGGCGAGCTGGGTGATGCGGCCGACGCAGCCGACGCGGAACAGCGCCGGCCTGTCGGAATTCTTCGGCGAGTGCGCGACGTCGGGCTGGATCATGCCGATCAGGCGATGGCCGTCGCGCAAGGAATCGTCGACCATCGAAAGGTAGCGCGGCTCGAAGATGTTGAGCGGCATCTGGCCGCGCGGCAGCAAAAGCGCGCCCGGCAGCGGAAATACCGGAATGATCTCCGGCAGGTCGGCGGGGCCGCGATATTCGATGTTGATCGGCATCTGGACCCCGCTAGACTCGCTAGAGCATGATCCGGAAAAGTGTGAAGCGGCTTTCCGACAAGATCATGCTCCAACAATAACCCTTACGAAAACAGGATCGTCGACAAGCGCTTTCGTCCCTCGACGGTAGCATCATCCGTGCCACCCCAGGCCTCGAAGAATTGCACGAGCTGCTTGCGAGCGCCGTCGTCGTTCCACTTGCGGTCGCGCTTGATGATCGCCAGCAACTGCTCGGTGGCCGCCGCCCGGTTGCCTTGCGCATTCAGCGCGGTCGCAAGGTCGAAGCGAGCCTGGTGATCGAGCGGGTTTGCGGCGACTTTCTGTTCCAGCTCGGCCACCGGCCCCAGCTGCTCCGCCTGCTCGGCGAGATCGATCGCGGTCTGCACGGCCTTCACGGCGGGGTCGTTGCGCTTGGATTCCGGCACCATCGCCAGCGTCTGCTTGGCCTGCTCCATCGCGCCCGAGACGGCGTAGCATTTCGCGAGTCCGGCGAGGGCCGCGATGTTGGTCGAATCGTGCTGCAGCACCTCGGCATAGATCTGCGCCGCGGCGGCGGCATCCCCCTCGGCGAGCACCGCCTCGGCCTCTTGCAGGATCTCGGCGATATTGGGCTCGCCCGGCGCCGTCACGCCTTTGGTCACCTTTTCGATGAAGGCATTGACCTGGCTCTCCGGCACGGCGCCCATGAAGCCGTCGGCCGGCTGGCCGTTGACGAAGGCGATCACAGCCGGGATCGACTGGATGCCCATCTGGCCCGGGATCGCCGGATGCTGGTCGATGTTCATCTTGACCAGCTTGACCTTGCCCTTGGCCGCCTTGACCGCCTTTTCCAGCACGGGCGTGAGCTGCTTGCAGGGGCCGCACCACTCCGCCCAGAAGTCGATCAGCACCGGCTGGCGCTTGGATTCCTCGATGACGTCCTTCACGAAGGTCTGGGTGGTGGTGTCCTTGATCAGATCGGCCGCGGCCGCGCCCGCCGCTCCGTTACCCTGGTCGATGATCGTCACGGGATCCCCTCGTCTGATGTCTGGAATGGCGGCTCTTTAGCACGTCGCCAAATCATATGCTTCGTTGTCGGCTCCTAGATTGGGCCGAATGGGCCGAATTTCAATCCATCAGGGCCGATTCGCCGGTTCCGGCGCGTTTTCGGACGATTTGGCCGCATTCGGGGTCCATATAGGGCCTTCGAAACCGAATCTATGCTGCCGGTAGCTGTTGCATTCGCCGCCCGCTTTTGGCATACGACAGCCGTTGCCGGCGCGTCATGCGACCGACACAGGATGCGGGTGTAGCTCAGTGGTAGAGCACGACCTTGCCAAGGTCGGGGTCGAGGGTTCGAGCCCCTTCGCCCGCTCCAATTTTTCCCAAAGCATCCAGCCAAACCGGGTCGGGCCGTGGTTTTCCACGCCGCTGGCGGCTGTATTGGGTCTCAAATGACATTTCTGGTCACGGGCAGCGCGGGCCACCTTGGGGAGGCCGTTCTCCATATGCTCCGGGGACGCAGTTTCCCCGCGCGTGGGATCGATCTGAAGCCATCGCCCTTCACCGATGCCGTCGGCTCGATCGTCGATTCCGACTTCGTGCGGCGCCAGATGGAGGGCGTCACCGCCGTGATCCACACCGCGACGCTGCACAAGCCGCATGTGGCGACCCACAGCAAACAGGATTTTGTCGACACCAACGTCACCGGCACGCTCAATCTGCTCGAGGCGGCCATAGCCGCCGGCGTGCGCAGCTTCGTCTTCACCAGCACCACCAGCGCATTCGGCTCGCAGCTTCGACCCGGAGCCGGACAGGCTGCGGTGTGGGTCACCGAGGATCTGGCGCCGGTGCCGAAGAACATCTACGGCACGACCAAGCTGATGGCCGAGACTCTGTGCGAGCTGTTCTTTCGCGAGCGCGGCCTGCCCGTCGTGATCTTGAGGACCTCGCGCTTCTTCCCTGAGAACGATGACGATCCCGCGATGCGCTCGGCTTACCCGCTGGACAACGCACAGGCCAACGAGCTGCTCTATAGACGGCTGGATATAGCGGACGCGGTGAGCGCCCATCTCCTCGCCGTCGAGCGCGCGCCGAAGATCGGTTTTGCCCGTTACATCATCTCCGCGACGAGCCCGTTCGAGCCCCGTCATCTCGCGGCACTCGCGCGCGACGCGGCCGGTGTCGTGCGCGAGCTCTACCCGGATTGCACGCAGCTCTATGCGGCGCGTGGATGGCGGCTATTCCCCGAGATCGACCGCGTCTATGTCAACGACCGTGCGCGGCACGAGCTAGGCTGGCGACCCGAATTCGACTTCGCGCATGTCCTGAGCAGCCTGCGCGATGGCCGCGATTTTCGCAGCACGCTGGCGCGCGAGATCGGGTCGAAAGGCTATCACGACACGGTATTCGACGACGGACCCTATCCCGTCGCCTCGTAATCGCCGTCTTTGCCGTTTTGCTCGACGCATCAAATGTCTGCCCGGCATCACCGGGAGCAGACCGGGCTGAGCCGTTCTACTGTGCATGGGGTTGTTTTCGCAATTTTGTGCGACCGCCCCTCCCGCTGCCTGCAAATCAGTCACGCGCCATTTTTTGATTCCGCGTTGCAGCGAGACCGTGATCGTCGCCGTGCAAATCTTCGTGGCATTCAGTCTCAATTTCTATTGAGTCTGACTGCAGTGCTCCCGACGCGCTTCTCACCGTCCGCAGATGTGCTAACCTTTTTGCGTCTGTCGTCCTGACAGAGTTCGAACTTCGCCTCTCGACTAGCAAAACAAAATAACGTGCAGCCCTGACGGCTGCCTTAGGGGAGTGACGCGATGAAATTCCATCGATCCGTCTTTCAATCCGTCCTGGCGCTTGCAGCGGTTGCCCTTCTTGCGGGGACAAGCGCCGGTCATGCGCAGGACAAGAGCAAACCGCTCAAGAAGTACGAATCCGGCACCAAGGAATTCTGGACCCATCCACCGGATGACTGGTTCCTCGGCGACGAGACCGAGGCGCAGAAGGGCCTCGCGCCGCCATCGGGGCCGCCGACCGGCGCGTCGGAGGCCGAGCTCGCCGCGATGATGAAGAAGATCAAGCTGCCGGCCGGCTTCAAGATCGAAGTCTATGCGCCCGGCGTTCTCGCCGCGCGGCAGATGGCCTGGGGTGACAAGGGCACGCTGTTCGTCGGCTCGTTCGGCCTCGGCAACGTCTATGCCATCAAGGACAACAACGGAAAGAAAGAGGTCAAGACCATCCTCAAAGGGCTGAACATGCCCACCGGTCTCGCCTTCAGGGATGGCGCGCTCTACGTCATCGCGGTCGACAAGCTGATCCGTTACGATAACGCCGAAGCCAATCTCGACAAGCTCGGCGACGGCAAGGTCGTCTATGATGACATGCCCTCCTATGCCGCGCATGGCTGGAAGTACATCGCGGTCGACAAGGAAGGCTGGTTCTACCTGCCGTTCGGACCGCCGTTCAACGTCGGCGTGCCCCCGACCAGCGTCTCGCAGATCCGGCGCGTCGATCCCAAGACCGGCAACGCCGAAATCTATGCGCTCGGCGTTCGCAACTCGGTCGGCGGCGACGTCGATCCGCGCACCGGCAAATACTGGTTCACCGAGAACGCGCGCGACTGGATCAGCGACGATCTGCCCTCAGACAAGCTGAACATGATCTCGAAGATCGGCGAGCATTTCGGCTATCCCTACTGCCACCAGGGCGACCTGCTGGATACGAAGTTCGCGATGGGTCACAAGTGCTCCGAGTTCACGCCGCCCGTGCTGAACCTCGGCGCGCATGTCGCTCCGCTTGGTATGAAGTTCTATACCGGCGATCAATTCCCCGCCGAGTACAAGAATAACATCCTGATCGCCGAGCATGGCTCGTGGAATCGTCACAAGTACCAGGGCGGCAATATCACGCGCGTGATCGTCGGCCCCGACGGCAAGAACGCCAAGAAAGAGGTGTTCGCCTCCGGCTGGATCGAGGGTGACCAGGGCTATCTCGGCCGTCCCAACGACATCATCCTCGCCAAGGATGGCTCGATCCTCGTCGCCGACGACTGGGCCGGCGCGATCTATCGCATCAGCTACAGCAAGAAGTAGCGTAAGACGACACGAGGCTGCGACCGGACGACGGTCGCAGCCTCTTTTGTTTGTGACAGGCTTGCAGCGGAACGCGTTCGTCATGCCCGGACTTGATCCGGGCATCCATCAAACGAGAAACCTCTTTGCAAACGGGATGGATTGCCGGGCCTACGCCAAGCAGGCGGGTCAAGCCCGGCAATGACAGTCGGAGAAATCAGCCATGCGAGTCGTTCGGTTTGGAATTCTGTCTGTGACGCTATCGCTCGCAGCACTTGCAATCGTCCGCGCTCAGGCCGCTGATAATGCCGCGATCCAGGAGAAGGCCGCCGTCTGCTCCGGCTGTCACGGCGAGAACGGCATTTCGCAGACGGAGAACATCCCCTCGCTGGCCGGCCAGCCCGATCAATTCATCCAGTGGCAGCTCGTGTTCTTCCGCGCCGGCTCGCGCAAGAACGACCAGATGCAGCCGATCGCCGAGGAGATCACCAACGAGGACATCCGCAATTTCGGCGCCTATTTCGCGCAGATGACGCCGCCGAAGGCAGCGGAAGACGCGGATCCGGACCTGTCGAAAAAGGGCGCGCAAGTTGCCGTCGGCCGCCGCTGCGCCTCGTGCCATACGGATAGCTTTGCCGGCACCAAGGCCGTCGCGCGGCTCGCGGGCCAGCGCGAGGAATACCTGGTCAAGGCGCTGCACGACTACAAAAGCAGCCAGCGCGTCGGCGGCGGCGGCGCTGCGATGGCCGATGTCGCCTATCACATGAGCGATGAGGAAATCACCGCCGTCTCGCACTATCTCGCGTATTTCAAGTAACGACGGAGTCGTTGCGGCAAACGCCGCTGTCGTCCCGGGGCGCGACGAAGTCGCGAGCTACGATGCGCAATTGCGCATCTGAGGACCCATAGCCACAGGATCAAGTTTGGCGAAGACTCGTGGTGACCAGCTCGCGTCATAACCACTCCCTGTGGTTATGGGTCCCGGGCTCGCGCTCTGCGCGCCCCGGGACGACAGCGAAGTTTGGAGCTACCCCGCCCGCTGCCTCTCATACGCCTTCAGATGCGTATACGCTATGCGCAGCTTCGGCACCGGCACCTTGGCGGCGTCGGCGCGCGCGATGAGGTCGCCGATGACGTGATCGGCCTCGACCGGCAGGCCCGCCTTGATGTCGCGGAACATGGATGCCGTCATCGGCGATCCCTCGGTGGTGAGGTTGCCCTTCACGCGCTCGAAGAACGGGCCGCCCGGCGTGTAGCCCGACGCGGTGGCGATCGCGCTGGTCTCGTCCAGCATGCCGAGCAAAAAGTCTCGGCCGCCGGGGGCTGCGAGGATGTTGCCGACGGAGGTGCGCATCAGGCTGGTGCTTGCGGCGAGCGAAGACAGGAACACCCACTTCTCCCACATGTCCTGCATGATGTTCTGGCTGGCGGCGGCGCCATTGATACCGCTCTTGAAGGCCTCGTCGATCGCCTTGACCCGGTCCGAGAGCTTGCCGTCGCGCTCGCCGTAACTGAGCGACTGCATCGGCTGGAGCTGCACCACTTCGCGCTTCTCGTTCAGGGTCGCCGCGATGGCGCAGAGGCCGCCGAGCACGCGCTCCTTGCCGAATTTTTCGTCGAGCGTGTCGAGATGCTTCATGCCGTTGAGCATGGGAATGATCGCTGTATCTGGCCCGACCGCCGCCGCGAACGATTTGATGGCGTCGTCGAGGTCGAATGCCTTGCAGCTCAAGAGCACGACGTCGAACTTTTCCTTGAGCGCGTCGGCCTGAACGGTCGGCGGATTCTTCAGCGTCACGTCGCCGTTCGGGCTCTTGATGACGAGGCCGGCGCTCGCGAGCTCGCTGGCGCGCCGCGGCCGGACCAGGAAGGTGACGTCGCGGCCGGCCTGTAACAGCCTGCCACCAAAATAGCCGCCGATGGCGCCGGCGCCGACCACGAGGATACGCATGGGAGAACTCCGTTTTTATTCTTGGCTTTGTACTTGGCTTTATTTTTGGCGGATGGCGAATAGGAAGTAGCGAATAGCAGGCGCGATTTCCAATCGCTATTCGCTACGCGCCATTCGCGCGCTTCACTTTCCCGACACCATCTCCTCGACCTCGCGCAGCTGCTCCTTGCCGAAGAACATCTCGTTACCGACGAAGAAGGTAGGCGAGCCGAACGCACCGCGGGCAACGGCGTCCTCGGTGTTCTTGATCAGCTTGCCCTTGACCTCGGGCTCCTGGGCGCGGGCGAACAGTTTTTGGGCATCGAGGCCGGAGGACGCCAACGCCTTCGCTGCGACTTCCGGGTCGTCCATCTTCTTCGGCTCGCGCCACATGTGGTGGAAGGCGGCCTCGACATATTTTTCGAACACGCCCTCGGCCTGTGCCGCGATCGCCGTGCGCATCAGGTTCAGCGTGTTGACCGGGAAGAACGGATTCATGACATAGGGCTGGACCTTGAAGCGCTTGACGAAGCGCTCGGTCTCGACCGCCTGGAATTCGCGCTTGTTCTTGATGCCGGCGAGCGTCTCGGCCGGCGACTTGTTGTTGGTCGACTTGAAGATGCCGCCGAGCAGGATCGGCACGTACTCGAATTTGACGCCGATGCGCTGCTCGATCGCCGGGATCGCGAGATGACTGAGATAGGCGTTCGGGCTGCCGAAATCGAACAGGAATTGCGGGGCTGTGCGGGTCAAAATCGTTCTCCCTGACCTGGCTTTTAATCTGGCTTTTCATGCATTGTGGCGCAGGGCGCGCCACGGGTCCACCGTTTAATGATGGTCATAATATCTTGATGATCCGGTCAGATCAGACGCCGAATCGCGCGCCTGCGCCACACCGCGAGGTAATAGCCCATCTGCAAAACGAACATGGCGCAGAACACGATCGGATAGGCGGCCCACACACCTTTCAGGCCGATCGTGCGGCTCAGGATCACAGCGGCCGGCAGCTCGATTGCGACAATGGCGAAGATCGAGAGCAGCATTGGCGTCAAGGCGACGCCGGCCGCGCGCATGGCTCCGGAAAACACGGTAGCCAGGCCGAACGGCACCGAGCTCCACAGCGCGATGTGAAGCAGTCCCCCGGCGAGGTCGAGCACGGCACTGTCGGTGATGAAGAGGCCGAGCACGGTCCGCGGCGCCAGATAGATCAGCCCCACCAGCCCGCCGGTCAGGACGATGTTGAACATGAGGCCGGTGCGCACGATGCCATCGAGCAGCGTCCTGTCGCCGCCGCCGATGGCCTGTGCGCCGAGGATCGAGACCGCGATCGAAATCGACATTGCCGTGAACTGCGTGTAGCCCATCACCTGGTTGACCGCGCCATACGCGGCGGTGGCATCCGATCCAAAGCCATTGACGAGCCCGAGCAGCACCAGCTCGGCGATCGCCATCACCACCATGCCGACCGCGCTCGGCAGTCCGATGCCGAGGATCTTTCCGAGCACGGCACGATTGAGCCGCAGATGACGCAGCAGCGCGCCATCCGGTGCCAGTGCATGCTTCGTCCGCAGCAGATAGACGGCCAGCGCGAGCAGCGTCAGCGCGTTGGCAATCGCGGCCGCCCAGGCCGGACTGGTGATTCCGGCGGCAGGCATCCCGAACGCGCCGCGGATCAGCATCGGCGTCAGGATCAGTCCGATGGTGGTCGACAAGGCCAGCGCCAGCAGCGGCGTCACGGCGTCACCGACGCCGCGGATCATCGCCGTCATCAGCAGGAAGACGAAGCCGAGCGGCATGGTGAGCAGCATGATGCGCGCATAGGCACTCGCCTGGTCGAGGATGTCCGGAGGCGTCGCGAGCATCGTCATTAATTGCCGGCTGAAGAAGCCGCCGGCCAATGCAACCGAAAGCGAGAGCAGCAGGCCGATCGCGAGCGTCGTGCCGACGACGATCCTGATCCTGCCGTGCTCGCCAGCGCCAAAGGCCTGGCCGATCAGCACAGTGGCTCCGGTGCTCAGGCCCATGACGAAGGCGAACAGGAAGAACATCACCGGGAAGAACGCCGACACCGCTGCGAGCGCGTCGACGCCGATCATCTGGCCGAGATAGACGTTGCTGACGGTCCCGAACAGCGATTGCAGCGCGTTGCTCAGCACCAGCGGCGCGAGGAAGCGGAGGAATGTCGTCCAGAGCGGTTTTGGCGCGGACATGGATTGGCCTTTCATCAGGGCGTGCGAAGCCGTTGCCGCGCGATGCACGCGCGGCTTGGCCGTCGATGGGGTGAGAGAAAGTGCTGCGCCTAAGCGCGGTCGCTGTAGGCGAGCTTGACGATGTGGTCGCGGACGTCGACCGGCCAGTCGGCGATCAGTCCGGTGAAGCGCCGCCGGTCATCGGCGAACAGGGCGCGCGAAGCTTCCTCGAACTGCGGCAGATTACCGGCCATGGTCGACATGAAGTGATAGGCCGCATCGCGGGCCTGCCGCTCGCGGTCCTTGTCGCCGCTGACGCGTCTTGCCTCGTCGACGAGCTTTCGCAGCGCGACCGAGGCGCCGCCCGGCTGGGCTCCGAGCCACTCCCAGTGCCGCGGGAGCAGCGTCACCTCGCGCGCGACCACGCCGAGCTTGGGCCGGCCGCGCCCGCGGGGCTCGCTCGGTGGCGCGGTCTCCTCGACCGGCGGCGGGACAAGCTTCGCCACCCGCGCCAGCACCTCGCGATCCCCGCCGCGCAGATCGAAGTCGATCGGTCGGCCCGTGCTGTCCTCGAAGATGATGATGGGCTCGTCCGGCGGTGACGTCATCCGCTTGACGACCAGCGCGACCTCTCCCGCTGGCCCGGACGCCAGGCGGCGATGACCCTGGAACGCCGTGAAAGTCCGTTGCATTGAAATCATTGCCATATTGATGACGTTGGCCTTTTAATATCCGGGTAAATTGCTGACGTCAATATACCCGGGTGAAATTATCCGTCTGGATGGCTCGACATTGTGTTCCCGGGCTGGCACGAACGGCGCGGCCGACCGACCACGCCTAGCCTGGGGACCTCAACGATGCTGACCGTTCACCACCTCAACAATTCCCGCTCGCAGCGGGTGCTGTGGCTGCTCGAGGAGTTGGGCGTGCCCTACGAGATCGTGCGCTATCAGCGCCAGCCGGATATGCGCGCGCCGAAGGAGCTGCGCGCCATCCATCCGCTCGGCAAGTCGCCCGTCATCACCGACAACGGCAACACCATCGCCGAGTCAGGCGCGATCATCGAATATCTCATTGCGACCTACGGCAACGGCCGGCTGATTCCGCCGCCGAACACGCCGGAGCGGCTGCGCTTCACTTATTGGCTGCACTATGCGGAGGGCTCGGCGATGCAGCCGCTGCTGCTCAAGCTGCTGTTCACGCTGATGCCGAAGCGCGCACCCGCGCTGCTTCGCCCACTGGTGCGCAAGGTCTCGAACCAGGCGCTCACCGCGCTGGTCAATCCGCAGCTCAAGCAGCACATGGATTATTGGGAAGGCGAGCTCGGCAAGAGCGAGTGGTTCGCCGGCAGCGAGTTCACCGCCGCCGATATCCAGATGAGCTTCCCGCTCGAAGCCGCGCAAGCGCGTGGCGGGCTCGAGCTCGGCCATCCCAAGGCGATGGCATTCCTGGAGCGCATCCACGCGCGGCCGGCCTACGCCAGAGCGCTGGAAAAGGGCGGGCCGTATCAGGTGGGACGGTAAGTTTCCTCACCGCCCCGGTATGACCTGCTAATCCGCGTGCAGCACGCGCCCGCGCGTCTCCGGCAGCGCGAAGGCGGCAATGAAGAACAGCACGTAAGCCACCACCGCGAACATCGCGATCGCATTCGCGAGCGACGTCGTCGCCGAGAGTGCGCCGACCAGGAATGGAAACAGCGCGCCGATGCCGCGGCCGAAATTGTAGCAGAAGCCCTGGCCGGAGCCGCGCAACCGCGTCGGATAGAGCTCGGTCAGGAACGCGCCGATCCCTGAGAAATAGCCCGAGGCGAAGAAGCCCAGCGGGAAGCCGAGCACCCACAGGATCTCGTTGGTCAGCGGCAGCTGCGTGTAGAGCAGCACCACGGCCATGGCGCCGATCGAGAAGATCAGGAACAGATTGCGCCTGCCGATGCGATCCGCGAGCCAGGCCCCGACGAGATAGCCGATGAAAGAGCCGATGATCAGCGTCGAGAGATAGCCGGTCGAACCGACGATCGACAGGTGCCGCTCCTTGGTCAGGAACTGCGGCACCCAGAAGGTGACGGCGTAGTAGCCGCCCTGGCAGCCGGTCGCCATCAGCGAGGCCAGGATCGTGGTCTTCAGGATCGGGCCGGCGAAGATTTCCCAGAGCGCCGGACGATCGCCGCTCGCGGCCTGTTTTGCGCGGGCCTCGGTAGCGATCTCGGGTTCGGTGACGGAGCGGCGGATGTAGAACACCAGCAGCGCCGGCAGTGCGCCGATCACGAACATCCAGCGCCACGCCGTCTCCGGCGGCAAAGCCGAGAACAGGATTGCCTGCGACAGCACGGCGAGACCCCAGCCGACCGCCCAGCCCGACTGCACCGAGCCGACTGCGCGTCCGCGATATTGCGGCCGGATCGCCTCGCCCATCAGCACGGCGCCCGCCGCCCACTCGCCGCCGAAGCCGAGGCCGAGCACGGCGCGTGCGATCAGGAGCTGGTCGAAATTCTGCACGACCGCGCAGACCAGCGAGAAGAACGAGAACCAGATGATGGTGATCTGGAGCGTCCTGACACGTCCGATATGATCGGAGAGATAGCCGCCGAGCCAGCCGCCGATCGCGGAGGCCAGCAGCGTCACGGTGCCGGCGAGTCCGGCCGAGGCCGCATCGACCTTCCACAGCGCGATGATGGTGCCGATCACCAGCGGATAGATCATGAAGTCCATGCCGTCGAGCGCCCAGCCCGCCGCGCAGGCCCAGAACGTCCGTCGCTCCGGCGCGTTCATGTCGCGATAGAAGGCGAGAAGGCTGGTGTCTTCGATCTCCGCGCGCTCAATGCGCTGGGTCGGATCGGCTGTGCTCATGTGCGTTTCCCCGGCGGTCCCTTAAAGCTGCGCGGTGGTAGCACGCACGGCAGCCCGCGCAAGCAGGCGCGCGCTGCCGTGCCATGCAACGGCAAGACTACTGTCCCGCGGCTTCCGCGCCGCGGGTACGCGGATCGGGCGCGCCGAGCGGCCCGTTCGGCGTCACCAGAATCGAATTGGCCGAGGTCTGTCCCATCGGCTCGACGATGAGGTGATCCATCGCCTTCAGCTCGAACAGCACATTGCCGGGAAAGCCGCTCTCGACGCGCACCTCGTCCGGCAGCCATTGATGGTGCAGCCGTGGCGCAGCGACGGCGGCGGCAACATCCATCTTGTAGTCGAGCACGTTGACGATGACCTGGAGCACGGTCGAGATGATGCGGCTGCCGCCGGGCGAGCCCGTCACCAGCACCGGCTTGCCGTCCTTGAGCACGATGGTCGGGGACATCGAGGACAACGGCCGCTTGCCGGGTCCGGGCAGATTGGGCTCGAAACCGACGAGGCCGTAGGCGTTGGAAGCGCCGACCGCGGCGGTGAAATCGTCGAGCTCGTTGTTGAGCAGCACGCCGGTTCCTTCGGCAACGAGGCCGACGCCATAGCTAAAATTCAGCGTGGTGGTGTTGCTGACGGCATTGCCGCCGGCGTCGACGACGGAAAAGTGCGTGGTGTTGGTGCCCTCGCGCGGCGCGGGAGGGGCAGAGACGAGCTGCTTCGACGGCGTGGCGCGCTCCGTGGAGATGCCGGCGCGCAGCTTGGCGGCGTAGTCCTTTGCAGTGAGCGTGTCGATCGGCGCATTGACGAAGGCGGGATCGCCGAGATAGCGCGCACGATCCGCATAGGCGCGCTTCATGGCTTCGATCAGCAGATGCAGCGAGGCCGGCGACCCCTGTTTCAGATCGGCCAGCTGAAAGCCCTCGAGGATGTTGAGCGTCTCCACCAGCACCACGCCGCCGGAGGACGGCAGCGGCATCGAGACAATGTCGTAGCCGCGATATGTGCCGCGCACCGGGGCACGGACCACGGCCTGATAGGATTTCAGATCGGCCGGCGTCATGATGCCGCCGGCGTCAGTCACGGCCTTGGCGAGCTTGTCCGCGACCGGTCCCTCATAGAAGCCGCGCGGCCCCTGTGCGGCGACGGCCGATAGCGTTTCGGCGAGATCACTCTGCACCAGCCTGTCGCCTTCGCCGAGCGGTGTGCCGTCGGGGCGCGAGAAGATCCTGGCCGACGACGGCCAGCGCGCCAGCCGCCGGTGCCAACCCGGCAGCGTGTCGGCAAGGTCGTCGGTGACAACAAAACCGTCGCGGGCGAGCCCAATCGCGGGCTCGAGCAGCTGTGCCAGCGTGAACCGGCCCGAGCCGTATTTTTCCAAGGCCAGCACAAGACCGGCGACGGTGCCGGGCACGCCGACGCCGAGCGCGGAATCCCGCGACTTCGCCGCATCGGGCTTGCCGTCAGCGCCGAGGAAGATCTGCGGGGTGGTCGCAGCCGGCGCGGTCTCGCGATAGTCGATCGTGATGTCCTCGTTGCGCTCGGCCGAATGGATCACCATGAATCCGCCGCCGCCGATATTGCCGGCGCGCGGATACGTCACGGCCATCGCAAAGCCGGTGGCGACCGCGGCATCGACCGCGTTGCCGCCGCGGCGCAGGATGTCGGCGCCGACTTGCGCCGATATCTTTTCCTGCGCCACCACCATGCCGTGCTCGGACGGAACGGCGTGCACCGTGTCGAGCGCGGGTGGGACATAGGCTCGCCGCGCATCCTGTGCGGTGGCAGACGAAAAACCAAACGCCAGAGTGGCAATGAAGGCGAAAAATGTCCGCCGTGTCGGATATGACGACATCATCAAGCTTCCGTCGCGGCCTCAGGCCAGTTCCCACGCGTCGCTTCAATGCTATACGCTTTGCCCCAACAGAGGCAAAACTGTTCGTGATGGGGACTGGAATATGACGACGATCGCCTCGGATGCGCGCTTGGCCGGCGCGCAGCGGACCTATCCGCCGCGCGCCGCCGTTATCAGCTGGATCTTCTTCGATTGGGCCGCGCAGCCTTACTTCACGCTGATCACGACCTTTGTTTTCGCACCCTATTTCGCCACCAGCATTGCGCCAGATGCCGCCACCGGCCAGTCGTTGTGGGGCTTTGCGATGGCGGCCGCAGGCCTCGCGATCGCGCTGATGTCGCCGGTGCTCGGCGCCATTGCCGATGCCTCGGGCCGCAGGAAGCCGTGGATCGCTGGATTCGGCGCACTGCTGGTGCTGGCGGCCTGCACGCTGTGGATCGGCAAGCCCGGCGATCCCGCCATCATTGCGCCGCTGCTCACGGCGGTCGCGCTCGCCAGCGTCGGCGCGGAATTCGCCACCGTCTTCAACAACGCGATGATGCCGACCCTGGTGCCGCCTGAGCGGATCGGCCGGCTCTCCGGCACCGGCTGGGCCACGGGTTACATCGGCGGCATCGTCAGCCTCGTCATCGTGCTCGGCTTCCTCGCCGCCAATCCCGAGACCGGCCGCACGCTGCTCGGCTTCAAGCCGCTGTTCGGGCTCGATCCGGTCAGCCACCAGGGCGATCGCATCGTGGGACCGCTGACCGGGCTGTGGTTCATCATCTTCGTGACGCCATTGTTCCTGTTCACGCCGGATTATCCGGCGAAGCATCCGGTGCGCGAGGCGCTGCGCGAGGGATTGTCGGATCTCAAGCAATCGATTAAGGGCCTGCCGCAGCGGAAATCGCTCGCGGCATTCCTGCTCGCCAACATGATCTACACCGACGGCCTGGTGTCGCTGTTCGCGTTCGGCGGCATCTATGCCGCCGGCACCTTCGGCTGGCACACGATCCAGATCGGCACCTTCGGCATCATGCTCGCGATTGCCGGCGCCCTTGGCGCATGGCTTGGCGGCAAGCTCGACGATGGTCTCGGGCCGAAGCGCGTCATCGCCGGCAGCCTGCTTGTTCTGTTGCTGGCGGTGGCGGCGATTCTTCTGGTCGACAAGGACAGCGTCCTGTTCGTCAAGGTTGCGCCGCCTCTTCCGGGCGCGCCCCTGTTCTCGAGCGCGGCCGAGCGCGCTTATCTCGTTTTGGGTTGTCTCATCGGCGCTGCCGGCGGCCCGCTTCAGGCCGCCTCGCGCACTCTGTTGATCCGTCTCGCGCCGAAGGATCGCATCGCGCAGTATTTCGGCCTGTTCGCGCTGACGGGGAAGGTAACGTCCTTCATCGGCCCGCTGCTGATCGGCATGATCACCGCGGTGACGGCGAGCCAGAAGGCCGGCATGGCCGTGCTGGTGGTGTTCTTCGTCGCGGGGCTGGGGTTGTTGATGCGGGTACGGGATTAGTGGCGTAGCCCGGATGGAGCGAAGCGCAATCCGGGGCCGCTGTCGCTGAGACGTGAAACCCGGATTTCGCTGCGCTCCATCCGGGCTACGCAAATCGCGTTAGTGCCGGAAGTGCCGCGTGCCCGTGAACACCATGGCGATGCCGTGCTCGTTGGCGGCCTTGATCACCTCGTCGTCGCGCATGGAGCCGCCGGGCTGCACCACGGCGGTGGCGCCGGCCTCGATGCAGGCGAGCATGCCGTCGGCGAACGGGAAGAACGCATCCGACGCCACCACCGAGCCCCTGGTGAGCGGCTCTGCGAGCTTGAGCTCATTCGCCGCGTCCTGCGCCTTGCGCGCCGCGATCCGCGCCGAATCCACCCGGCTCATCTGGCCCGCGCCGATGCCGACGGTGGCCAGATCCCTGGCGTAGATGATGGTGTTGGACTTGACGTGTTTTGCCACGCGGAACGCGAATTTAAGA
The DNA here is from genome assembly GCF_040547805.1 of Bradyrhizobium sp. LA6.1. NCBI lineage: Bacteria > Pseudomonadati > Pseudomonadota > Alphaproteobacteria > Hyphomicrobiales > Nitrobacteraceae > Bradyrhizobium > Bradyrhizobium sp. LA6.1. The sequence continues at coordinate 44,767 of NZ_JBEPQK010000014.1, forward strand.
TCGCGCATCTCGGCGTCGGTGGGCGCACGTTTAGTCACGACCTTGAAGGTCATGTCGTCGACCACCGCGTTGTCGCGGCTTTGCACGAGGAGGCCGCCGGCGACCGTCTTGGCGGTGAGGCCAGGCGCGCGCGGATCGGGCAGGCTGCCGGCGAGCAGCAGGCGCAGATTCTTGCGCGCGCCGATGATGGCGATCGCCTCCTCGCTGGCATCGGGCGCGATGATCACCTCGGTGAAGATCTTTGTGATCTCGCGCGCGGTGTCGGCGTCGAGCGCGCGGTTCATTGCGATGATGCCGCCGAACGCCGAGGTGGAATCGCAGGCCAGCGCCTTGCGATAGGCGCTGACGAGATCGGAGCCTTCGGCGACGCCGCACGGATTGGCGTGCTTGACGATGACGCAGGCCGCGGTGCGCTTGGCGTCGAACTCGCCGATGCACTCATAGGCCGCATCGGTGTCGTTGATGTTGTTGTAGGAGAGCTCCTTGCCCTGGAGCTGGCGCGCGGTCGAGACGCCTGGCCGCTTGTCGGGCGTCGCATAGAACGCCGCGGTCTGGTGCGGGTTCTCGCCATAGCGCAGCGACTGGATCAGTCTGCCGCCGAAGGCGCGGAAGTCAGGCGCGTCGATTTCGAGCTGGCGGTTGAACCAGTTCGAGATTGCGGCGTCATAAGCTCCGGTGCGCGCATAGGCCTTTGCGGCAAGCCGCCGGCGCAGTTTCAACGTCGTCGATCCGTTGTTGGCGGCGAGCTCGTCGAGCACGGCCTTGTAGTCCTCGGCCTCGACCACGACGGCGACGTCGTCATGGTTCTTCGCCGCGGCGCGGATCATTGCGGGGCCGCCGATGTCGATGTTCTCGATGCAATCCTCGAAGCCCGCGCCTTTGTCGACGGTCGCCTCGAACGGATACAGGTTGACGACCAGGAGATCGATCGGCGCGATGCCGTGCGCCTTCATCGCCTCCGCATGTTCCTTGTTGTCGCGGATCGCGAGCAGGCCGCCATGCACCTTCGGATGCAGCGTCTTGACGCGGCCGTCCATCATCTCGGGGAAGCCGGTGAGGTCGGAAACGTCCTTCACCTTGAGGCCGGCCGCGGCGATCGCCTTGGCGGTGCCGCCGGTCGAGACCAGCTCGACATCGTGCGCGGCAAGCGCCTTTGCGAACTCGATCAGGCCGGTCTTGTCGGAGACGGAGAGAAGAGCACGGGTGACGCGGCGGGGATGGTCAGTCATGAGCAAGATCCTCTGTCTTAAGGAGTGTCTATGCCCAGGCGCGCGGCTTCTGTATCCCGCGCTTCCCGATGGTGCTCCATCCAAGGTCGCCAGTCGCGCGAGCGAGGGCTCGATAGCAGCTTTCGGCCGTTTTCACAACGATGAGATGGGGCCGAATCGTGCGCGTTTACAGCGGAAGTTCCGGCTCGCGCCGGGCGTTGCGGCGGGCATTGGTGACCGCAGGCGATGCAGTGGAGCGGACGAAGCTCCAGCGGATCGACGGCGCCTGCCGCGCATCCTGCCGGATCACGATCTGCGCGGTGCGGCGCGGGCCGTCATTGCCGGCCAGGAACACGCTGTCCTCGAGATCGACCTTGTCGTCGAGCGCCTCGAAGGTCCAGACGTCGCGGTTCGGCAGCACCAGCATGACGCCACGGGCATCCGACAGCCGGCTGGCCTTCACCGCCGGATGCAGATGGAAGCGTAGCGCGAAATCCGCGTCGGCGCCCTTAAAGCGTCCGCCCTGCGGCGGCGACAGCGTGTCCTCGCCGTCGATGCGTGCGCCGTCATTGGCGACCATCAGCACGCGGCGATGGATCGCGCCGAATTTCGCGAGATAGCCGTCGTGCGAGGTCGTGAGCAGCGTGCCGTTCTGCACGATCTCGCGATAGCTCTCGACCTCGACCGGGCCGCTGGTGACGGGCGAGCCGTGCAGGAGGCGCTTCATCGCCGACATCTCGACGAATTGGCATGAGGACGTCTCATGATAGGTCAGCGTCGAATGCGCCGCGGTGCCGCGTGCGAACGGCCGCCAATTGTCGCGTCCCGTGGTCGGCATGCCGCAATTGGTGACGATGCGGCTGATGCCGGAAGACAATTCGAACGACAGGCAGCCGGCATGGGCGTCGTGGCTGACGCCGGCCGGCGGCGGGGGGCCGGTGTCGATGATCAGCGTGGTCTGGCCGGCGTCGAGGCGCTGGAAGCCGGTATGCGGCATGTTCGCCATCGGCGCGCCGTGAGTGTCGTCATAGGCGAGCAGCGTGGCGAGCAGGTCCGAGGGCGTCGCGCTCATGCCGTTGAAGAGCGCGAAATTGCCGTCGCCGTGCCGGAAGAAGCGCAGCATCGGCATCATGCGGTCGATCGCGTTGAGCAGCGCCGGCGGCGGTGCGATGTTGCGCGCGGCAAAGGTCTGCCGCAGCGGCAACAGGTCGATCAAGAGCTCGATCAGCGCGCCCGGATTGCGGGAGATGTGGCCGCCGTCGGGCAGGATCTGCCGCTGCAACTCGTCCGAGAGCTTTTTCGAGGCACTGCGGATCTGTCGCGCCTGGTTGGCAAGGCACAGCGCCGCGTAGCACAGCGCGATCAGCACCTGGAGCTTCGGCACTCCGTCGGGCATGTTGACCATGGTGTAGCGCAGAAGGCGGATCTCCCGCGCCAGCGCCCGCAGATAGCGGCGGTAGAATTTGTTGTCGGTGTCGTTGAGCACCAGCGGCGCCTGCGACAGCAGCGAGATTACGCGCCGCGCCAGCACGTCGGCACGCCGCGCGACGGCGCGGCGCTTGTTGGCGGGGTTGGCGATCCAGTCCTCGACCAGCGCGCGCGCATTGGCGCGCGTCAGCGCGGTGTCGGCGGCGCGCAGATGGCGCAGCCAGCCGAAGCCGAGCAGCGCGACCTCCCAGTCTTCCGACGGCGGTTCGAGGTCGAAGATCGAGCGGCCGTGGCAATTGACGATCTTGCCGGCGAAGACGAAGCGGCCGGCATAGATCTCTGCCGCGCGGGTCGCATCCGCGGTGCGCAGGTCATGCGGCGCGATGATCAGCCGGTCGGTACGGCCGGGCCAGACCCGCGATAGCGCAACGGAACCGCCGCTCGCGCGCGCGAGCATGTTCCGCGCGAAGCGGTTCATCACCAGCGTCGAGATACGTCTGCGTTGAGCGACCGACACGCCTTGCCTTGAAGGGGGAGAGGATGAACGACGAATCCTTCTTAATCCCAAAATCGGACGTCTGACACCATCTTGAAGCGTCGCGAATCAGCGCCGGCGCAAAAACCGGTGCAAAATCAGGATTTAACGAGCCGGGCTGCGTAGAAACCGTCAAGCCCGCCGAGCTTGGGATCGGCGTTCGGCAGGTGGCTGGGCAGCGTGCGCAGATCGCCCTCCGTGGTGATGATCTCGCTGAGCCCCGAGACCTCGGAAGCTTCGATCGGCACGCGGCGCAGGCCGCCCTCCGTGGCCAGCAGCGCCGCGATCGCCTGCTCGCCCTCTTCGGGTTCCAGCGAACAGGTGCAGTAGACCAGCGTCCCGCCCGGCTTGAGCAGCGAGACGGATTTCTTCAGCAGCCGCTGCTGGAGCGCGGTCAGGGCGGCGACGTCGGATTCCTGCCGGAGCCAGGCGACGTCGGGATGGCGGCGGATCGTGCCGGTCGATGTGCAGGGCGCATCGATCAGGATGCCGTCAAAACCCTCGGCAGGGCCGGCCCATTCCACGGCGTCGGCGACGACAGTCTCGGCCTGGAGCGACAGCCGCGTCAGATTCTCGCGCAGGCGCGCCACCCGGGCGGGTGAGCGGTCGATCGCCGTGACATGCGCGCCGGCCTGGGCCAGTTGCGCGGTCTTGCCGCCCGGGGCGGCGCAGAGATCGGCAATGGACTTGCCTTTGATGTCGCCAAATAGCCGAGCCGGCAACGCGGCGGCGGCATCCTGCACCCACCATTGCCCCTCGGTGAAGCCGGGCAGCATGGTCACGGCGCCGTGCAGCACCGTGCGCACCGATCCGGTCGGCAGCACTTCACCGTGCAGCCGGCTCGCCCATTGCGCGGCGTCCGACTTCACGGTGAGATCGAGCGAGGGCTCGTGGCCGAGCGCCAGCGCCATGTCCCTCGCGGTCGCCTCGCCGTAATGCGCGCTCCAGCGCGCGAGCAGCCAGGGCGGCAGGTCCAGCGATTGCGTGGCAACTTCATCCACCAGCGCCTTGCCCTCGCGCGCGCAGCGGCGCAGCACGGCATTGACGAGGCCGGCATAACGCGCGGCACGCCGGTCGGATTGGACAAGGCGGACGGAGAGATCGACCGCGGCGTGATCGGGCACGTCCATCCAGAGGATCTGGGCGGCGCCGATCAGGAGTGCGCTCTGCGCGCGCGGCGCTTCGGAGGGAATGCCCTTGTCGAGCAGGCGGGACAGCACATGGCCGAGCGTGCCCAGCCGGCGCAGCACGGTCGCGACCAGTCGGCGCATCAGCGCGCGGTCGCGGTCGGCGAGCGTCTTCAATCCGGGATGGGCACCGCTGCCGTCGAGCTGATCGTCAAGCGTGCGGTGCTTGTGCAGCACGCCGTCGACGATGTCAGCGGCGATCCGCCGCGCCGCGAGACCGGGCACTTCGGACGGAGGAGCGAAACGTTGAGATGGCATGCGGCTTAAGGTTCTTGGCGAGCGGCAGTTCCGCCGCAATGGGCGCATGCCTCGAGAGACGTATCTCTGGCATGCGAATATGCCAAATGTAAGAATGGCCTCTCGCGTTTACAGCCCGCCATGACCATCTCAGCAATGCGTTATTGGACGTCGCACACCCCGTGATCCTGCGCTAGGAACCGCCGAGATGAGTGACCAGCCCCCCGTTCCCGATCGCAAGCCGCTCCCGCCGGCCGCCCAGCGCGCGCTGGCCGAGGCCGAAGCGCGCCGGCAGGCTGCTGCTGCCCACGCCGCGGCGGCGCCGAAGGAATTGCAGGGACCGAAGGGACCCGAGCCTACCCGCTACGGCGATTGGGAGCGCAAAGGTATTGCCTCGGACTTTTGAGGCTGTCGTTTGAGGCTGTCTCTTGAGGCTATCTTGCCGGATCGCCCGACTCAGCCCTAGCGTGCGCGGATGCCGCGTTTCGATCCCAGCCATCCATACCGGCCCTCATACAGTGGTTCGCCGTTCGGCCGTCACTTCTCGGGGCTGTTGCCGTGGATGTTCGTGGTCGCAATCGTGGTGGCCGTCGTGCTTACGTTCCGGCACGGGATGAACTGGCCCTTCCCGCATGCGATCGACGGTCAATCGCGAGATGCCCAGATCATTTTGCAGCAGGCCAATCCGGACATCCGTCAGCCGGTCGACGTCATTCGCACGATCGACGGCGATACTTTTCTTGCTCGCGTGCGCCAGCGCGACGGACGCGTTCTCGTTGCGCGCGTTCGCCTGCGCGGTATCGATGCGCCGGAGATGAAGGCATCCTGCCAGGATGAATTGGACAAGGCTCAAGCGGCAACCGGCGCGCTACGCGATCTGCTCGGCCAGGGCGGCGTGACGATCGCCAATCTCGGCCCCGACAAATACGGCCGTGTTCTCGCCAACGTTGCGACAAAACGAACTGCGGACGTATCTGCCGCGTTGCTCGCGGGCGGTTACGCGCGGAGCTACAACGGCGGCCATCGCGACGGCTGGTGCGCGCGCGGCTGGCGCTTCTGGTAACAAAAAGCCGCGTCGAAAGACGCGGCTCTTTCAATTCTGTTACGAGTTTGGAGATCAGCGCGTCACGACCACCGTCGTGCCGACCGAGACGCGGCTGTAGAGATCGGTGATGTCGTCGTTGAGCATGCGGATGCAGCCATAGGACACGAAGCCGCCGACCGAGCCCGGCACATTGGTGCCGTGGATGGCATATTCGCCGCCGGCCAGCGTCATCGCCGCAACGCCCATCGGGTTGCGCGGCGAGCCGCCTGGAATAACGTCGGGGATGCTGGGCTTGTCGCGCTTCACTTCCGCAGGCGGCGACCAGGCCGGGTTGAGGTATTTGCCGTCGATGCGGGTGGTGCCGGCCCATTGCTTGCCGGACTTGCCGACGCCGACCGGATAGCGCACGGCGTGGCCGTTATCGAGGATGAGATAGAGCCGCCGCTCGTTGGTTTTGACCACGATGGTGCCCGGCGAATAGTCGGCCAGATGCGCCCCCACCATTTCCGGCCGCGCCTGCGCCGCCGTCGACATCAAAACCCCTGCCCCGATGGTGGCGGCGAGCGCCACAGCAATCCTTACCGACATCAATTTTTCCTCTGCCCCGAACGGATCGTCCAAAACTACGCAGCACCGGCAATTGCCCGCTTGCCCGGATATTCTTAACCGCGCCTGTTAACCGGATGGTTTCCACGCGAGGCCGCCAAGGGCCCGCCAGCACGCGGAACAAAGAAAATGTTCGAAATAAAGTAAATGACAAGAAAACAACACTTGGCTGGAAAGATGCGGGCGCGACGGATCGCGCCCTGACAAGTGCGTGAGGGTGTGAATGGCTGTTATTTCGAGGGGGGCTCTGTGTCCCGGACGCGCTGCAGCGCCTTGGCGCTGCTGAGCAGAGCCGGGAGACAGGAGGCCACACGCTCTGCCGTTGGATCGGCCCCGACTCTGCAGCGCACCGCTGAAGAAGCGCTGCGCTGCGTCCGGGGCACGAGAACGTGCCTTACGCCGACTTCTTGTTCTGCCGGTTCTTGACGAGGTCGTCGACCACGGCCGGATCGGCGAGCGTCGAGGTATCGCCGAGGCTGCCCGGCTCGTCCTCGGCGATCTTGCGCAGGATGCGGCGCATGATCTTGCCGGAGCGGGTTTTGGGCAGGCCGGGCGAGAACTGGATCTGGTCGGGCGCGGCGATCGGGCCGATCTCCTTGCGCACCCAGGTGACGAGCTCCTTGCGCAATTCGTCGGTCGGCTCGACGCCGGCCATCAGGGTGACATAGGCGTAGATGCCCTGGCCCTTGATGTCGTGCGGGTAACCGACCACGGCGGCCTCAGACACCTTCTCGTGCGCGACCAGCGCGCTTTCGACTTCCGCGGTGCCCATGCGGTGGCCGGACACGTTGATGACGTCGTCGACGCGGCCGGTGATCCAGTAATAGCCATCGGCATCGCGCCGGCAGCCGTCGCCGGTGAAATACTTGCCCTTGTAGGTCGAGAAATAGGTTTGCTCGAAGCGGGCGTGATCGCCATAGACCGTGCGCATCTGGCCCGGCCATGACCGCGTCAGGCAGAGATTGCCTGATGTCTCGCCGTCCAGCACCTTACCGTCGGCATCGACGATCTCAGGCACGACGCCGAAGAACGGCTGCGTCGCCGAGCCCGGCTTCAGCTTGGTCGCGCCCGGCAGCGGGGTAATCAAGATGCCGCCGGTCTCGGTCTGCCACCAGGTGTCGACGATCGGGCAGCGGTCGTCGCCGATGACGCGGTGATACCACTCCCAGGCTTCCGGATTGATCGGCTCGCCGACCGAGCCGAGCAGCCGGAGGCTTGCACGCGACGTCTTCTTCACGGGCTCGTCGCCGCTCTGCATCAGCGCGCGGATCGCGGTCGGCGCGGTGTAGAAGATGTTGACCTTGTGCTTGTCGATGACGTTCCAGAAACGGGAATTGTCCGGATAATTCGGCACGCCTTCGAACATCAGCGTGGTCGCGCCGTTCGCCAGCGGCCCATAAAGGATGTAGCTGTGTCCGGTGACCCAGCCGACGTCGGCGGTGCACCAGTAGATGTCGCCGTCGTGATAGTCGAAGACGTATTGATGCGTCATCGCGGCGAACACGAGATAGCCGCCCGAGGTGTGCAACACCCCCTTGGGCTGGCCGGTCGAGCCCGACGTATAGAGGATGAACAGCGGATCCTCGGCGTGCATGTGCTCGGCCCGGCATTCCGTCGTCACCATCTTGGCGGCGTCGTGATACCAGAGATCGCGCGACGGATTCATCTCGACCGTGCCGCCGGTGCGCTTGACCACGACGACCCAGTCGACGCCGTCGGCCTTGGCGAGCGCGGCGTCGACATTGGCCTTCAGCGGCACCTTCTTGCCGCCGCGCAGACCTTCGTCCGCGGTGATGATCACCTTGGACTGGCAGTCGTTGATGCGCTGGGCGAGGCTGTCGGGCGAGAAGCCCGCGAACACCACGGAGTGGATCGCGCCGATCCGCGCGCAGGCCAGCATCGCGTAGGCCGCTTCGGGAATCATCGGCAGGTAGATGGTGACGCGGTCGCCCTTCTTGACGTTGCGGGTGCGCAGGATGTTGGCCATCCGGCAGACCTCGTCGTGCAGCTCCTTGTAGGTGATGTGCCGGGATTGCGAGGGATCGTCGCCTTCCCAGATGATCGCGGTCTGGTTGGCGCGCTTGTGCAGATGCCGGTCGATGCAATTATGGGCGACGTTGAGGATTCCGTCCTCGAACCATTTGATCGAGATGTTGCCGGGGGCAAAGGAGACGCTCTCGATCTTCGTCGGCGCGTGCATCCAGTCGATACGCTTGGCCTGCTCGGCCCAGAAGGCGTTCGGGTCCGAGATCGAGCGGGCGTACATGTCCTTGTACTTGGCTTGGTCGATCCAGGCGCGCTTGGCCCATTCCGCGGGGACGTCGTAGGTCTTCTCGGACATGCTTCCCTCCAGATACGGCAAGCCGAGCCCAGGCGACTGGCGAGCCGACGTCATCATTGAACCGATTATGCGTCCGCCTAACCGGACCCGACAAGGAGCACAAGCTGGACCTTCGGCGAGCGGGCGGCCATGCGGAAGATCAACGCCGCCTGGCGCGCCTGTCGCAGATCTGAAACAGGCCGGCGCTGCTTTCCAGGCCTTTACCAAGACGCCGGAATAGGCCTGTGCAGGGCGCCCATGCGCCGCAGGAGGTATTTAGAAACCGTCTGTCACTGATTCGGGACTCGCAATGCGGTTCGGAACACCCTAAATGGCCAACCCGGGTCCCGAGAGACCGTCCAAGAGACTGTTCAAGAGACCCTTGGAACAAAAATCAGAACAGCGGCATTGACCGATAACAGACAGGGCTAAGGCTTAAGACTATGATCGATCAGCAGAATCTCGGGACCATGCGGCTCGCTTCGGCCGATCCCTCTGCTGTCGCTCTGGCCAAAGCCCTCGGACAATGGCCGAAACCGGCCGGTTCCGCCCGTCTCAGCCCGAAAAAGGTCTTCGACACCGCGCCTGCGACCTCGGTTGAGGCGATCGCCAAGGAGCTGGGCCTGCGGCTCGGCGACCAGAACGAGCTGACCATCCGGCGCATCAAGCGCGGCAAGGGCTATTCCTTCGTCCGTCCCAACGGCGCGCATATCCGAGACGCCCGCACTATCCGCCGGCTGCACGCCATGGCGGTGCCGCCGGCCTATCGCCAGGTGCGCTACTCGGCCGATCCGAGCTCGCATCTCCAGGCGGTGGGACGCGATGCCGCGGGCCGGCTGCAATACCGCTACCACGCCGATTGGGAAAAGGTCCGCGAGCACCGCAAGGCGCACCGGCTGGAAAAGCTTGTCGGCGCGCTGCCAAAGATCCGGCGCAAGGTCTCCGCGTTCCTGTCGGGCGACGAGCCGACGCGTGAATTCGCACTCTCGGCCGTGATTGAGCTGATCGCGCGCACCGCGATCCGTCCCGGCAATGAATCCTATGCCCGCCTCAACGGCACCCGCGGTGCCACCACGATGCTGAAGTCGAACGTTACGCTCGAGGACGATTCCTTCGTGCTGACCTTCAAGGCCAAGGGCGGCAAGGCGGTGCGCAAGGAGTGCGACGCGGCCAAGCTGGTACGCGCCATCGGGATCCTGAACGGCGTTCCCGGCAAGCGCATGTTCCAGTATCGCGACGCCTACGGCATCGTGCGCGCGGTCAGCACCACGCAGGTGAACGCGTTTCTGCGCGAGATCGCCGGCATCAAGATTTCGCTGAAGGATTTTCGCACCCTGATGGCGTCCGCAGTCGTGGTGGAATCGCTGTCGCGGATCACGCCGGCGACCAGCCAGCGCGGCCGCAAGAAGCAGGTGCTGGACGCCATCCGCGCCGCAGCCGACAAGCTCTCCAACACGCCGGCGATCTGCCGCAAGAGCTACGTCCACGACACCATCGTCACCGCCTTCGAGGACGGTATCCTCGAACGCTTCGCCGCGACCATGAAGGGCCAGCGTTCGCAGGCCAGGCGCGAGCAACTTTTGCAGCAGGTGGTGGCGACCGCGGCGGTCTGATCCGCCCGACGTCGCTACATTTTGTCGGATACACCCTTGTCCGGACCGGGATCGCTGCCCGCGGCTGCGCTCGTGAGCCGGCCCAGATAATGCGCCCATCCTTTCGCGTGCGCGGCGGCCTGTTCCTCGGTCGGGAGCCCGCTATGGGTCATGCGCAGCAGCGTGCCGCCGTCGCGCTCGATCAGGTCGATCTCGATCAGGCTCGAGCCGGGCGGCACTTCCTGACCGCCCTCCCAGCCGAACGTGTAGGCCAGACGATGCACCGGCACGACCTCGCGGAAGGTGCCGCGGCCGACGCCGCCACGCGGGCCGATGCCCTTGAGGAGATAGAGCCCGCCGGGATGCGGCTCCGTGGTCGCGTCGGAGCCCATCCAGCTCAGGATTTTGTCGGGGTCGGTCAAATAGGCGAAGACGGTGGCGCGGGGGGCTGCGATCTGGGTTTCGCGTCGCACTACGAACGGCTCGGTCATCGGCGATCATCCCTGGGCTGACACTGGCCACATGGCGGCGGTGGCGCGGTGCGTCAAGGATTGCCCGTGACAAAGATGGCCGATCTTCGCCATCATCGGGCCATGCTACTCTCCCGGACCCTCGCCTGGCTCGTCGATGCCGCCTCGGATTGCCCCGGGGCCGACCGTCTGCTCGCGGAACTCGGCGCCCATCTGGTTGCCGACGGTGTGCCGCTTGCGGCAGGCAGCCTGACGTTGGAGGTGCCGCATCCGCTGATCGCGAAGCGGACTTGGCTGTGGCGCGCGGAGAACGGCCGGGTCATCGAGGCCCTCGGCTTCGCACCAAGTGGGCTGGCGCCTGACCCGCCCAATGATGCCGGTCGCCGCTGGCTGCGCGATATCGCGCGCGGTGAGGTGCACGAAGAGGTGGTCGGACGACCAGATGGGCCGCAGCTCGGCTGGATGGGGCCGCGTCCGTTCACCGCAGACGAGATCGAGCAATTGCGCCAGGCTGCGCGTTTCGCCGCGACGCCGCTGGCCGTGCTCGCCGCGCGCGCCACGTTGCGCGCGACGCTCGATGCCTATCTCGGCAAGCGCAGCGCGGAGCGCGTGCTGGCGGCGCCGCTGCGGCGTGATCTCGGCGAGACCATTCAAGCCGCGCTGCTCTATGCGGATCTGCGCAACTTCACGACCTTGTCGGAGACCACACCGCCGGCCGACGTCATCGCAGCGCTTGACGCCTGGTTCGATCGCATCGCCGGTGCTGTTCATGCCTTCGGCGGCGAGGTGCTGAAATTCATCGGCGACGGCGTGCTCGCGATCTTCCCGGTGGTCGAGGCCTCACCGCGCCGCGCCTGCGACGCCGCGCTGCGTGCCGCAGGCGCAGCCGAAGCTGGCATGGCGTATCTCAACGGGGAGCGCGGCGCTCAAGGACTGCCGCCGCTTGCGTTCGGCGCGGCCCTTCATCTCGGCGAAATACTCTGGGGCAATATCGGCGCCGCCAACAGGCTCGATTTCACGGCGATCGGTCCCGCAGTCAATCTCACCAGCCGGCTCGAGGGATTGTGCAAGCCCCTGGAACGGACCGTGCTGGTATCGGGGGCGCTTGCCGCGGAGACGGACACGCCTCTCGTCGCGCTCGGATCGCATCCGCTGCGCGGCATCGCTTCGCCATGCGAGGTGTTCGCGCTGCCGGAGGCGCAAGCCCGGATATCGTAGCCCCGACGGAGCGAAGCGCAGTGCGCTCTTGCGCGCCGTGCCCACCCTCTAACGGCAAGCTCCGGTCTCGATTGGTGGGCACGCTACGCTTTGCCCGCCCGACCGTTGAAGTCGCTTACATCCCGCCCATCTTGCAGACGAGCTTCCACTCTTCCGCCGTCACCGGCTGCACCGACAGGCGCGAATATTTCACCAGCGCCATATCAGCGAGCTTCTTGTCCGCCTTGATCGCGGCCATCGTCACCGGCGTCTTCAAGGGCTTGTCGGCCTTGATGTCGACGCAGACGAATTTTTCGGTCTTGTCGGTCGGGTCAGGGTAGGCCTCCTTGATGACCTCCGCGATGCCGACGATCTCTTTGCCCTCGTTGGAATGATAGAAGAACGCCTTGTCGCCCTTCTTCATGTTCACGAGGTTTATGCGCGCGGTGTAATTGCGCACGCCGGTCCAGGCCTCGCCCTTGGCACCTTTCGCCACCTGCTGGTCCCAGGACCATACCGACGGTTCGGATTTCACCAGCCAGTAGTTCATCGCGCGTCCTATCCGTTCGTCATGGCCGGGCTTGTCCCGGCCATCCACGTCTCTGCCACCAATTCAATATCAAGACGTGGATGCCCGCGACAAGCGCGGGCATGACGAGAAAGACGTCATTCCTCTGCCTTGAAGGGGCGCGTCAACAGCCCCGAGATCGCAGCGTCGATCGTGCTCCGGCCGCTCAGGATCGAAGCGACCGCTTCTGATACCGGCATCTCGATGTTGTGCGAAGCTGCGAGTTCGATCAACACAGGCGCGGTGAACTCGCCTTCGGCAAGCTTGCCCGCGGGCGGCTGCTCGCCGCGGCCCAGCGCAAGGCCGTGCGCGAGATTGCGCGATTGCGGGCTCGAGCAGGTCAGGATCAGATCGCCGAGGCCGGACAGGCCCGTGAGCGTCTCGCCGCGCGCGCCGAGGGCACGGCCGAGGCGTGTGAGTTCGGCAAAGCCGCGGGTCGTCAGCGCAGCCTGGGCGGAGGCGCCGAGCTTGCGCCCGACCGCGATGCCAACCGCGATCGCCAACACGTTCTTGGCCGCCCCGCCGATCTCGACGCCGCGGACATCTGTCGTGTGATAGGGCCGGAAGGTCGCCGAGCCCAGCGCCTGCACCAGCGCGCTCGCCAGCGCTTCATCCTTCGCCGCCAGCGTCACCGCGGTCGGCAAGCCGCGCGCGACGTCGTCGGCAAAGCTCGGGCCCGACAGGATCGCCGGCGGCGCGTGAGGTGCGGCTTCCGCGATGACGTCGGTCATGAATTTATGGGTGCCGTGCTCGATGCCTTTGGCGCAGGCGACGATCGGCACCGGCTTTGTCAGATGCGAGGCGAGCATGTTGACTGCGCCGCGCAAATGCTGTGCGGGCGTCGCGATCAGCACCATGTCCGCGCGCGCGGCCTCCGCAAGCTCGTGCGTCACGACGATCTCCGGCGCCAGCCGCACGCCGGGCAGCCGCGGATTGTCGCGGGTCGAGGCGATTCGCGCGGCATGTTCGCTGTTGCGCGCCCAGAGCGTCACGTTCCGCCCGGCGCGCGCCGCGACCGTCGCCAGTGCCGTGCCCCATGCGCCCGCACCAATCACCGCGACGGACCGGAACGCCGTCATGGCTAGAATCCCGCCCGCGTGTTGCCGTAACCGGCCGGCGCCGTGGCGTTGGCATCGAGCAGCCAGCGTGCGCGGGGGTGGGCGTCCATCGTGTCGATCATGCCGAGCGCCAGGCGCTCGGCGCCGGCCCAGGCGATCATCGCGCCGTTATCGGTGCAGAGCGCGGGCGGCGGCATGATCAGTTGCGTCCCGGCCTGCCGCGCGACGTCATGCAGGGCGCCGCGGATCGCCTGATTGGCCGCGACGCCGCCGGCGGCGACGAGGGCATGCGGAGCGCCGAACTGCTCGCGGAAAAGCCTCAGGCCGACGCTCAACCGGTCGGCCGTCGAGTCGAGCACGGCGGCTTGAAAACTCGCGCAGAGATCGCTGATATCCTGCGGCGCGATCTCGGTTAACCGGCTCGCCTCGTTGCGCACCGCCGTCTTCAATCCCGACAGCGAGAAATTGGCATCGGGCCGTCCCTGCATCGGGCGCGGGAAGGCGAAGCGCGTGGCATCGCCGCTTGCCGCGGCGCGTTCGACCTGCGGCCCGCCCGGATAGGGCAGGCCCAGCATCTTCGCGACCTTGTCGAAGGCTTCGCCCATCGCGTCGTCGACGGTGGTGCCGAGCCGCACATATTGGCCGACACCGGTGACGGCGACGATCTGGGTATGCCCGCCCGAGGCGAGGAACAGGCAGTACGGAAATTCAATTCCGTCGGTGAGGCGCGGCGTCAGTGCATGCGCCTCGAGGTGGTTGACCGCGACCAGCGGCGTGTCGTGCACCATCGCGATCGCCTTTGCGGTGGTGAGGCCGACGATGACGCCGCCGATCAGCCCCGGCCCCGCCGCGGCGGCGACACCGTTGAGCTGCGCATAGTCGATGCCGGCCTCGTGCATGGCCCGGTCGATGATGCCGTCGAGGACGTCGACATGCGCGCGCGCGGCGATCTCCGGCACTACGCCGCCGAAGCGGGCATGCTCCTCGATCTGGGACCGCACGATGTTGGACAGGATCTTGCCGCGGCCGTCGGGCGCGCGCTCGATCACGGCCGCGGCGGTCTCGTCGCAGGTGGTTTCGATGCCCAGTACCAGCATTGGCGAATTGTTATCCAATTTGCGCCCTTGCGCTCATCCGTAAAGCAGAGTTCTGGTACGTCCGGTAGCATTCCGGGGTCCACTTGCGCAATCGTCACGCGCAGCCGCCTTCGTGAATGCGTCACCGCCACGCGGTTCGGGAACACAAGCGATGTCCATTCTTGTCACACGGCCGCATCCCGACAATGAGGCGACGGCGGAAAATTTGCGGGCGCGGGGTCATGTGGTGCTGCTCGCCCCGATGCTCAAGTTCGAGCCGGTCGCCTTCCATGACGAGAGTGAGGCCGACTACGGCGCCATCATCGTCACGTCGGCCAATGCGATCCGCGCCGTCGCGCCGCAATTGCAGGATCTTGGCTTAAAGAATCTTGGCCTCCTGGATCTGCCGCTGTTTGCGGTCGGCGAGCACACGGCTGCCGCGGCGCGCGACGCCGGCTTCGCCGAGGTGATCGTCGCCGGCGGCAATGCCGCGGCCTTGCGCGACAAGGTGATGCAGAGCGCGCGCGACAAGCTGCTGAAGAAGAAAAGCACGCTGCTCTATCTCGCGGGCGCGGATCTGTCGCGCGACCTCGGCGGCGAGCTCGGCGCGGAGGGCTTCAGCGTGGTGACGCAGACCACCTATCGCATGACTCCAGTCAAGATCCTGCCGCGCGATGTCTGCGATGGCTTTGCCGCGCATGGGATCGAGGCGGTGCTGCACTACTCCCGTCGCAGCGCACGGGCCTTCCTGGATGCGGCACGGGACGAAGGCGTCGAAATCTCGGCGCTGGCGATCCCGCAATGCTGCCTGTCCGAGACGGTCGCCAGCGTGCTGCGCGATGCCGGCGCGTCGCAGGTTCTGGGGGCCGCGACGCCGGACGAAAATGCCCTATTTGATACCTTGGAGCGTGCTTTGCGGACCCGTTTGGCGTAAGAGGTCGGGCCGAATCCGACGCGATCGGGTCCGTTCAGGGCATTTGAGTGTGAGGAACCGTCACGATGGCCGACGACAAGCCTGAAGACGCAGGATTGGCTCCCGAGTCAGGCCGTGCCAAGCGCACC
Organism: Bradyrhizobium sp. LA6.1; assembly: GCF_040547805.1. Classification (NCBI taxonomy): domain Bacteria; kingdom Pseudomonadati; phylum Pseudomonadota; class Alphaproteobacteria; order Hyphomicrobiales; family Nitrobacteraceae; genus Bradyrhizobium; species Bradyrhizobium sp. LA6.1. The sequence continues at coordinate 60,356 of NZ_JBEPQK010000014.1, forward strand.
CCGCCCACCATCGAACTTGAGGCAACCGAAGTCTCGACCCAGCCGCAGCCAACGGCGGCCGCCGAACCGGAGGTTCAGCCGACGCTGGAGCAGGCCACGCCAGAGCAGGCCACGGTCGAAGAGTCCAAATCCGAAGAGGCCAGGCCCGACCCGGAGCCCGCGCACGCGGAGGCCGCGGTTGCTTCCGCTCCCGCGTCGGCGCCGATGTCGCCCTGGGTCATTGCGCCGCTCTCCGGCGCGGTCGCAGCCGCAATCGTGATTGCCGTCGGCTGGATGCTGGGCTGGCCCGCCGTGCAGGCGCCGCCGGCCGCGCCGCAGGTCACGAGCGCGACAGTCGACGCGCTCAGCGGACGTGTCGCCGCGGTCGAAGCCAAGGCGGGCAAGCCCGCCGCCGATCCGGCCACGGTGGCGCGGATCGATGCACTGGAGAAATCCGCAAATGCCTTGCGCAGTGACATCGCCAATCTGCGCGCACAGTCGGACAAGACCGCCAACGACGTGAAATCGGCACCGCGCGCTGCCGCGCCCGATCTTGCCGCGCTCAGCGACCGCGTTGCGCAGCTGGAGCGTGCCAGCAAGACGGAGCGCGCCGAGCTCGCACAGCAGGGCGAGAAGATTGCCGACAACAAGGCGACGAATGACAAGCCCCTGCGCCATGTCGTGGCGGCGGCTCTGCTCGACGTCGCGGTTCGGCATGGCGATCCTTACGAATCGCAATTGGCCACGGCGCGGTCGCTCGCGGCCAAGCCCGATATGCTGAAGCCGCTCGACACCTTTGCATCATCAGGCATTCCGACGCCGGTCGCGCTGAGCCGCGAGCTGCTCAACATCGTGCCAAAGCTGTCTCCGCCGGCGGAAGCCCCGGCTGCCGGTGCCGGCATCGTCGAGCGTCTCCAGGCGGGGGCCTCGAAACTCGTTCGTATCGAGCGCACCGACGGCGTCGGCAATGATCGCGGCGCCATCGTCGCACGGGTGACGGCGGCGGCGCTCCGCAACGATTTCGCGGAAGCGCGGCGCGAGCTGAAGACGCTGCCCGAGGCCGATCGTGCACCGGCACAGGCCTGGCTCGACAAGGCCGATGCGCGCGACGCCGCGCTCGGCGCCTCCCGCAAATTCGCCGACGATGCCATGGCGGATCTCGCCAAGCCCGATCTGGTCAAGCCTGCTCAGTAAAGGTTCGCGCAATAATCAGCGCGTAATAGGGATCGCCATGCTTCGCATCGTCCTCTTCCTCGTCCTGATCGCGCTGGCGGCGGCCGGCGCGGCCTGGGTTGCCGATCAGCCCGGTGATCTCGTCCTGACCGCGGGCGGTTTCCGCGCGTCAACGACGCTTCCGAGGTTCGTGTTTCTGCTCGGCGTCTTTGCGGCGGCGGTCGTGCTGGTCTGGAGCATCGTGACGATGATCTGGCGCGCGCCGGGACGCCTGCGCCGCCGCCGTCACGAGAAACGCCATGCGCGCGGCCGCCATGCCATCACCCACGGCCTGCTCGCGATCGGTCATGGCGATACCGCCCTCGCCCGCCGCCACGCCGATACCGCGCGGCGGCTGGCCGCGAACGATCCGCTCGCACTGCTGCTGCACGCGCAGTCGGCCCAGCTCGAAGGCAATCGCGACGAGGCCCAGCGCGTCTTCCGCGTCATGGCTGAGCGCGAGGATACCCGGCTGCTCGGCCTGCGCGGCCTGTTCATCGAGGCGCAGCGTGCCGACGATGCGGTCGGCGCCGTGATGATCGCGGAGGAGGCGATCAAGCTGTCGCCGTCCTCGACCTGGGCCTCGCACGCGGTGCTCGGCTTCCGCTGCGCGCGCGGCGATTGGAGCGGCGCACTCGCGATCCTCGATTCGAATCTGTCCGCGGGCCTGATCGACAAGGCGGCCTATCGTCGCCAGCGCGGCGTGCTGCTCACGGCCCGCGCGCTGGAATTGGAAACCATGGACCGCGACGTGGCGCGCGAGAGCGTGATGGAGGCCATCAAGCTCGCGCCGACGCTGGTGCCGGCCGCGGTACTTGCGGCGAAGTTCGAGAGCGAAGCGCATCAGGTGCGCCGCTCCATGAAGCTGGTCGAGGCCGCGTGGCTCGCCAATCCGCATCCGGATCTCGCTGACGCCTACGCGCATGTGAAGCTCGGCGATTCTGCGCGGCAGCGCTTGCAGCGGGTCGAGACGCTGGCGGCCAAGACGCCCGCCGACAAGGCGGGCCATGTCGAGGGCCAGCTCGCGATCGCGCGCGCCGCGATCGACGCCTCCGAGTTCGCGCGTGCGCGCGCGGTGCTGGCACCCTACGTCAATGATCCGACCCAGCGCGTCGCGCTGCTGATGGCCGAGCTCGAGCGCACCGAGCACGGCGACGGCGGCCGTGCCCGCGCCTGGACCTTGCGCGCGGTGCGCGCCCGTCACGATCCGGCCTGGACCGCGGACGGCTATGTCAGCGACCGCTGGCGTCCGGTCTCGCCGGTCACCGGCCGTCTCGATGCCTTCCAGTGGCAAACGCCGGTCGCGAGCCTGCCCTCCGACAAGGGCGCCACCATCGAATCCTCGGCCTTCGAGGAAGCCATGCTGGCCGCCCCGCCGCCGAAGCGGGTGACGGCAGCCCCGAGCGAAGCCCCGGTGGAACCGCCCGCGGCTGCACCGGATCCGGTCCCCGCCGCACAGGACAATTCGCCCCCTGAGGCCAAGGAAACGACCGGGGAGGCCGCCAAAGAAGAGCCTGCGGTCACGCCGGCTGCCGAGCCGGTCAATCCCGCCCCTGAGGCGGCCGAATCATCGCCGGAGGCGGCAACGCCGGTGTTCCGGACCCGCGCCGACCTCGGCAAGCCTGCGCCGGCCCCGATCCAGGCCGTCATCCCGATAGTCCGCGCCCCCGATGATCCCGGGATTGATGACGAGGGTCCGAGCGATGAATTTGCGGAACAAATCGGCACGCCCAGAACCCATGCAAAGGCCCAGGCCGGCGGCTGGCGCGGATTCTGGTCCCGCTGGGGCGCGTGAGGCACATTTCGAAGCCCGCTCCACCTTGCCAATTCGGGCCATGCCCGATATCAGGAGCGCGCGTATCGGGACCTGCATTGCGCGGGTCCCGGTAGGGTTCGCCGCAATAGCTCAGTTGGTAGAGCACGTCATTCGTAATGACGGGGTCGGGGGTTCGAATCCCTCTTGCGGCACCATTTATCACTCTGATTTTCCGTTGTTTTCCGCGCCGTTGTTTCATCCTCCGAAGCAGCCTCGCCGCGAGACGGCGTGCCATCGCCTCAGACTTTGCGCAGGCTTTCGATTTCCCACAGCGCCAGTTGCCGCCGGTCGAACGGTGGGGCGTAGTCGTCCAGCACCTTGATCGGCGGCGGGAAGTTGTAGGGCGGAGCGCTCAGATCGATGGAGAAGAAGTCACCCGTGCGGATCGCACGATTTCGGCCCGCCGGGTAAGTGGTCGTCAGGAGATACTTGATGTTGGATCGACGAATGTTGTCGATTGCTTGAAAAATCATCTCTTCGGAAAGATGAATGAAGCAATCGCGGCAGAGCAGCAGGTCAGCTTCCGGGAGCGGATCGTTGCAGAGATCGATCCGGAGGAACGTGCGATCTGGGCGACTGTATTGGTCAGCCGTTCGCGCAATCAGTTCCGGAACGATGTCTCCTCCAATGTAGCGAGAAATTGGAAGTTCGATCTTCGACAACCAATGAAAATCACCACAAGGCAAATCGAGCAGGGTACGGATCCCGAGGTCGCCAACCAGACCAGGAAGGCTTTCTCGCACCCTCTGGGTATTGTGCAGCGTGGATCCGCCGCCGGAAGCGGTTTCCTTTTAGCCCCAGACGTTGCGACGATAGATCTCGCCGAACACCTCGCCAGGCGTTCCACGGAGATTGCGCACCATCTGCGTGCGCAACCAGATCAGCGCGGGCTCCGGTAACGTCTGGCGCGCGATGTCGATAGCCGTCGAGAAAAAGGCCGTCTGACGTAACCAGTCTGCAAACTTGTCAAACACATCGCCCCCGTATTGTCGCAAGCTAGACCCGCGCGAACCTGAATTGTTGCGTGCCGCGCTCGGTGGGATCCGGGCTCCGCTCAGTGATGCGAAATCCCTCATGAGCCTGGATGAATGCTTGCTCGGAGATCCAGTTGCGCTCGTATCTGACGAGCTTCTCCTTGGAGGCGAGCGACGATCCTGGACCGTTGTCGCTCAGGTACGAGGTCTGAACCTCTCGCCGGGTCTCTTCGCTGATCGGAACGCGGTACCATGCCAACATTGCCGGCCGAACCGAGCACAGCGTTCTGACGGTTTCCAATGCATCCGGGACGTACTGTATGGTCCCATTCGAGTGGATGAGATCGACAGTGCCGAGCCAGTCGGCGGCCTGGTCGATGCGCTCGAAAAACATCAGCCTATCGGTGCCAAGCTCCTTGGCGCGCTGCACCATTGCTGGCGTCTCAACCATCGCCCATCGAATGTCCGGGCATTGCCGGCGCGCCACCTTGTAATGCAGGCCGGCGCCTCCGCCGAAATCCAGAACCGTGTTTATGCCCGCGACCAGCGGCCAGTCGCTGTCCGGGTTGTAGTTGATTGTCTTCAGGAAAATCGTTTCAACCAGTTCCGGGTTCTCGTACCCCTGAATAACCTCTCGCGGCGGCAGCAGCTTACGCTTCACTCGCTTGATGAAGGTCACAACGGGCGGACTCGGCACGCCTTTTGATAGGTGTCGAGCGTCTGCCACAATCAGAAATATTTGGAAACAATCGTCAAACGCGACATGACGTTGCGGGTTGATCGCCGCGGATGCTGATCGCGGGTTCAAGACCGAGCGCAGTCTACGTGATGACAGTCACATAACGCAGATCAGATCTCCCCTAATTTCCCGGTCACGCAAACACGGGGAGATTTCACATGCGCAAGATCATTCTGGTCGCCGCCATGGTCCTGGCTTCTGCATCTGCCCATGCTGCCGACCGCAGCCTGTCGCTGGCCACGGCAACGGCTGCTCCGCAGGCCACCACGACCGCCGCTCCGACGACGCAGGTCAGCGAAGTCGCGCAAGCCACGGAAGCTCCGAAATACGTCGATCGTCCGCCGGCAGTCTCGGCCCCTGCTCCCGCCGTGGCGACGGCTCCTGCCGTGACCGCGACAACGACGACCTCAGCGCCGGCGGCGACGAGCAAGCCCGCCACGAAGACCGCAAAGGCGGGCAAGCCAAAGCACAAGCGCAGCTGGACTGAAGGCCGCATCATCAGCGAGCTGTATCGCCACGGCATCTACTGGTAAGGCCGCTGCTCGCTCCAAAAGCAAATGGCCGGGCAAGAGCCCGGCCATGCGCGTATTGAGGAAGCGTTTCGGGCTTACTGCGACACCGTCTGCACCACGCTCGTTATCGGACGCGCGCTCGAGGTCGGCACCTTCAGGTCCTTCAGCAGCGCCTCGTCATATTCCGGCAGCGTCTGGAGCGTCGCCTTGGCCTTCATCTGCACGACCTTGTATCCGCCAGCCTTCAGCCGCGCGAGCAGCGCCGGCATCGCTTCGCCGGTGTGCTTCTGGAAGTCGTGCATCAGGATGATGCCCTTGCCGAGCTTGTCGAGCTTGGTCATCACGTTGTCGACGATCTTCTCCGGCGTGGCACCCTTCCTGAAGTCAAAGGAGTCGATGTCGGTCGAGAACATCGCGACATTGCGGGTGCCGAAATAGCTCACCATCGCCGGATTGTGCTGAAGCTGCGGGAAGCGGAAGAACGGTGCCGGATTGGTGCCGAGCGCGAACCTCACCGCGCTGAAGCCCTTCTCGACCTCGTCCTTGACCTGTTGCTCCGTCATCTTCTTGCTGTTCAGGTTGACATGCGACCAGGTGTGCGTGCCGACCGTGTGGCCCTGGGCCAGCACCTGGCGCAGGATTTCCGGATGATAGGTCGCGTGCTTGCCGACCGAGAAGAACAAGCCCTTGGTGCATTCATCCCCGAGCGCCTTCAGCACCGCGGGCGTGTTGACCGGCCACGGACCGTCGTCGAAGGTCAGCACGACCTCCTTGTCGGTGAGGAAGTCGAACTGCTTGAAATGCTCGAAGCCGAAGCCGGGTCCGCCGGTGGTGTCGATCTCGACCACGCGGGCAACGCCCAGCGCGTTCGGATTGGCACAGGTCGACCGCTGCTGCACCGGCATGGCCGGAGCGGGCGCAGGCGCCGCTGCCTGAGCAACTGCCGTCGGCCTGGCCGCGATCGCCGCGGTGGTCTCGACGTCATCCTTGGCGGCGAGCTTCGCCTGTGCCGGCAATTGATCGGCGGCACGGGCGGCCGTTGTTTTGGGGGCGCCCTGATCGGCGCGCGCGGAATAATAAAACCAACCGCCGGCGGCGATCACGACCGCCGCAACTACACTGGCCAGCATCAGGCCCAACGCATTACGCATCGCTATTCTTTCCAATTACGCAACCAACCCGGCGGAATCTCCCGCGCGACGAGCCATTAATGCGAAGGAACAGTTAACGTGACACCAACACGACGGCGTTTGCGCCGGATTTTCAGCGAGGTGCGCCATGTGACGAAGGTCACAGAGGGTGGGCCACCCGTGACCGTCATCACAGTGGAAACTGTTTTGCCGGAGCATCGTAGTTCCCATCAACAACGGGTCCCGCTTCCAGCGGCGCCCACGGGAACTTCAAATGACCAAGTCTTTTTCTGCCAAATCGCTGACGAGTAGGATCCGCGACACCAGCCTGGCTCTGGGCTTTGCCGCCATCGTCTCGATCGTCTCGACGACCTCGAGCTTCGCCTTCTCGGCCGAAGCGCAGCAGCAGTGCACCGGCGATGCCTTCCGTCTGTGCTCCTCGGAAATCCCCAACGTCCCGAAGATCACGGCGTGCATGATGAAGCATCGCTCTGATCTGAGCGCCGGCTGCCGCGCGGTGATGGACAAGGACCTCGCAAAGGGCGCCTCACGCAAGGTCGCTGACGCCCAGGACAAGCAGTAGGAAAACGCGCAACGGCGATCGTTGTTGGCTCCCCTCGCGATGTGCCCCCGGCGTCAAGCCGGGGCCACGCGCGCCAGTCCCGCTCGGCAATAAAGCCGTTGCGGCCCCGGGATCGTCGCACTAGCTTCGCCCGCACTTCCTTGGGGTAAGAGGCATTACGCGATGACCAGATTTCTTTTCATTGTTTCTTTGATTCTGTGCGCATCGAGCGCCTCAGCGCAACAGCAGCCTGGCCACGATGCCTGCGCGCGCGATGTGACGCGCTTCTGCCGTGCCGTGATGAACAATGGCGATGGCGCCGTGCTCGCTTGCCTCAAGCAGAACCGCACCCGCCTCAGCAAAGCCTGCGACAAGGTGCTGACGGATCACGGCCAGTAAGATGTGCCGTCGCAGCCCGGCTGAGCGAAATCCGGGGTCTGCCCGCGCGGTGAGATCGTCCCGGATTGCGCTTCGCGCCATCCGGGCTACAGGCCAAAAGCTAAGTGCTGCTTCCCGCCGCGCTCGCGACCACCGGCAGCACCTCGGCGCCGGCACGATCCGGCGTCTCTTCCTTCCAGCGCACCGAGCCGAACGGACGCTCCAGCATGCGGCGGATCCGCACCGGATCGGGGCCGATGTGGAAATCGATCGCCTGCTGATGCAACGCGCGTTCGGACTGTGTCGAGCGGTTGCGCTGGCGCAAGTAATCGAGCCAGGTCGGACAGTGGTAGCGCTCGGTCCACAATTCGGGGTCGGCGATGTCGCGCGCGATCGACCAGCCATAGGCGCCGTTGCGCTGCCGGGAGAGCTGCACGTCCTGCATCACATTGTGGAAGGCGCGCGCGTTCTCCTGGCTCACCCTGTATTCGATCTCGACCACCAGCGGCCCGCTGCGCGCGGTGAGCGACAGTTTGACTTCCGGATCGGCGAGCACGTCCGCGTCCTCGTTGCGGGCGCCGACGCGCGGCATCGCCAGCCAAATGCCCAGCACCGGCGAGATCAGCATCAGGCTGGCGGCCGTCAGCAGCGCGACCTCGACGCCGGCATAATCGGTGAGATGGCCCCAGCCCCAGGCGCCGATCGCGATGCCGCCGGATATCGAGGCCTGGAACGCCGCGAGCGAACGGCCCGCGACCCAGCGCGGCGCCGAGAGCTGCACGCCGATGTTGAACAGCGCGACAGCCGCCATCCAGACCGCACCGGCGAGCACAAGCGCCGCCGCCGCCAACACCGGCTCCGTGCTCACGGCAAGCGCGGCCATCGCGAATGCCATCGAGATGGTGCAGGCGCGGATCGCGGCTTCGCCGCTCATGCGCTTGCGCAATTCATGGATGTTGAGCGCACCGACGACGGCGCCCATGCCGAAGGCACCCAGCATGATGCCGTAGGTCTGCGCGCCGCCATGCAGCAGGTCGCGCGCGATCAGCGGCATCAGTGCCATGATGGCACCGCCGATCAGGCCCATCACCAATGTGCGCAGCAGCACGATCTTGATCGGCGGCGAATTGGTGATGTAGCGGAAGCCCGAGACCATCGCGCGATTGAGCTTCTCCCGCGGCAGGCGCGAGGGCTCGGTGTTGCGCCGCCAGAGCAGCAGCACCACCAGCAGCGGCAGATAGAGGATCGCGTTGCAGGCAAACGCGGCCACCGCGCCGAGCGAGGCGACGATGACGCCGCCGACCGCGGGACCGAAGCTGCGTGCAATATTGTAGCTGATGCCGTTCAGAGCGACGGCTGACGGCAGTGATTCGGGCGGGACCTGCTCGCTGACCGAGGATTGCCACGCCGGCCCGAACAGCGCATTGCCGCTGCCCACCACGAAGCAGAAGACGAGCAGCGTTTCCGGGGTGATCAGCTTGAGCCAGGCCAGCACCGTCAGCGCAGTCGCGCCGATCAGCGCGATCGCGAGCGAAATCAAGGTCACGATGCGGCGGTCATACATGTCGGCGATGGCGCCGGCCGGCATCGAGATCAGCATGATCGGCAGCATCAGCGCGGTCTGCACCAGCGCCACCTTGTCGGCCGATGCCGCCATCTGCGTCATCGCCCAGGCCGCGCCCACGCCCTGGATCAAGAGGCCAAGATTGGAGAGCAGGCTGGCGAGCCAGATGCGCCGGAACACGGTGTACCGCAGGGGTGCGGCGATGCCGTCGCCGGCGAATTTCTGACGGTTCGGCTGCTCGGTCATATCCCCTTCCATATGGGCTGGCAGAAGTGGTCTTGGAATGGTCTTTGGGTGATTCCGGCAGGTTCAGTGATGCCTGCGAAAGTCCTTCGCTGTCCAGTGGTTAGGCCGCTATAAGCGGCACAAAGACATGGTTTTTCCGGAGAAACATATGAAGCTGTCGCGACGGTCGATCCTGCTGGGGGCAGGCAGCTTGCCTTTCGCGGTTGCGAGCTTGCGGACAGGCGCGCTGGCCCAGACCGCGCCCACGGCTCAGAATGCCGAGGTACCGCCGATCCTGTTCGTCCACGGCAATGGCGAGTACGACGCGCTCTGGATGACGACCTTGTGGCGAATGGAATCCAACGGCGTCGCGCGCGATCGCATGATGGCGATCAACTTCACCGATCCCAATGCGCGGAGCGACGACAAGGTCGAGCAAGCGGGGCGCTCCTCGACCGAGGACCAGCGCCGCGAACTCGCGGCGGCCATCGCGGAATTGAAGCACCGCGCCGGCGCGGCCCGCGTGGCGCTGGTCGGCAGCTCGCGCGGTGGCTATGCGATTCGCAACGTCATCAGGAACGGCGGTGCCGGCGATGTCAGCCATGCTGTGCTGTGCGGCACACCCAATCACGGCGTGTTCGCGACCGATGACCAGCCGAACAACGAGTTCAACGGCCGCGGCACATTTCTGCGCGGTCTCAACGAGGGCGAGAGCGAGGTGACGCCGGGTGTTGCCTTCCTTACGCTGCGCAGCGACGGCATGGACAAATACGCCCAGGCGGATGGCCGCTTCATCGGCAAGCCCGGCACGCCGACCGGTGTTACCGTCGAAGGGCCGGAGTTGAAGGGCGCCACCAATCTCGTGCTCGGCGCGCTCGACCATCGCGAAGTGGCGTTTCACCCGCGCGCCTTCCGCGAGATCTACAAATTCATTGCCGGCCGCGAGCCCGCGCGCATCGCGATTGTGCCGGAGCAGAGCGTCAGTTTGAGCGGCCTTGTGACCGGTACGCCAGGCGGCGTGTCGACCAATCGCCCGGTGGCAGGTGCAACCGTCGATGTCTTCCGCGTCGATCCTGATACCGGGGAGCGCAAAGGCAGCGCGGTGCACAGCGCGAAGACCGGCGCCGACGGCCGCTGGGGTCCGGCGCAGGTCGAGCCTTCCTGGTTCCTCGAATTCGTCCTGACATCGCCGGACGCGCCGACGACGCATATCTACCGCACGCCCTTCCCGCGCTCGTCCGATGTCGTGCATCTGCGTGCCGCGCGCCCGCTCGGGCCGGCGGACAAGGATGCCGGCGCCGTCGTGATCATGTCGCGACCGCGCGGCTATCTCGGCCTGCCGCGGGACGTGGTGCTGCTCGACGGCAAGGAGCCGGCCGACGTCAAGCCGGGTGTGCCCACGGATTCGGCAGCAACCTTGCGGCTCCCGGCCGCGGAGGCCGGGCGTAACATCGTGGCCCAGTTCGCCGAAGAACGAATTGTGGCGCGCGCCTGGCCCGCCTCCGAGAACAGGATTGCGATTGCCGAGCTGACTTACTAGCTATTGGCCTGGGTTATATCTGCGGGAGAGAGCCATGAACATCGCCAGTGTGCGTCGGCCCATCATCCCTCCGACCCCGCCGCGTGCGCCCGACGACATGTCGTTTTTCGGCCGGGTCGCGGTCCTCAAGCAGAACATGATCGCGACCTGGGGGCAGCGTGCCTACGAAGAAGAGGTCATCAAGGGCCGCTTTTTCCTCCACAACAGCTTCATTCTGAATCAGCCGAATGCAATCCGGCATGTCCTGCTCAGCAATTATGAAAACTACACGCGCACGCCGGCGGGGATCCGCATGCTGCGTCCGGTGCTCGGCGAAGGAGTTCTGATCGCGGAAGGCCACGCCTGGGCGCATCAGCGCCGTACGCTCGCGCCGGCCTTCACGCCGCGTGCGACCGCAAATCTCGTCCCGCATATGACCGCGGTGCTCGACGAGACCACCACAAAGCTCGATGCGCGAACAAGCGAGCCGGTCGATCTGCGCGAGACGATGCAGCGCATGACGCTGGAGATCGCCGGGCGCACGATGTTCTCGTTCGGCATGGACCGTCACGGTCCGACTTTGCGCAACTTCGTCATGGAATACGGCGCGCGGCTCGGGCGACCCTATTTCCTCGACATGCTGCTGCCGGTGTCCTGGCCGACCCCGATGGATTTTGCCCGCGCGCGTTTCCGCAAACGCTGGACCGAATTCGTCGCGATGCTGATCGCTGAGCGGCGCACGATGGGCAAGAAGGATGGCGCGCCGCCGCGCGACCTGTTCGATCTCATGGACGCGGCGCGCGACCCCGAAACCGGCAAGGGCTTTTCGGACGCGCAACTCGTCGACGAGGTCGCGACCATGATCCTGGCAGGTCACGAGACCACGGCGACGGCGCTGTTCTGGGCGCTCTATCTGCTCGCGCTCGATCCGGAGACGCAAGAGGAAGTTGCCTCCGAGACCCACGGCGAGCATCTCGACAGCATGGCCGACATCGATCGCCAGAAGTTCACCCGCGCGGTGATCGAGGAGACCATGCGGCTCTATCCGCCGGCCTTCCTGGTCGCGCGCGCCGCGCGCGAGAAGGATAATGCGGCCGGCGTCGAGATCGGCAAGGGCGACATCATCATGATCGCGCCCTGGCTGCTGCACCGGCACGAGAAGCTGTGGGATCAGCCGAACGCCTTCATTCCAAAACGCTTCATGTCGAAAGAGGCGCCCGACCGTTTCGCTTACCTGCCGTTCGGCGCGGGTCCGCGCGTCTGCATCGGCGCGCCGTTCGCGCAAGCCGAATCCGTGCTGGCGCTGGCCCGGTTGATCGGCGCGTTCCGTATCGAGCTTGCCGACAGGGTTCCGGTGATCCCGCTCGGCGTCGTGACGACCCAGCCGGACCACTCACCTTTGTTCCGCATCACGCGTCGGTGACAGACATTCGTCTGCCCGATGGCGCGATCCACCCCAGATAGAGCCTCCGCCATGAGCGACATCCAGGCCCAGTTATCCGTTCTGAAGCAGACCGCCGATGCCAAGGTGGTCGACGCGATTGCGCGCCTCATCGAGGACGGCGAGGATCACGAGCTCAACCGCGTCAATGTCCTCGATTTCTCCAGGCAGCATGGCCTCGACGAAGAGCACACGATCTCCACCTTCCTGCATTCGGCGCGGCTCGGACTGTTCGATCTCGGCTGGAACGTGCTCTGTCCGGGCTGCGGCGGCGTGCTGGGCGCCCATTCGACGCTGAAGGCGCTCAAGCCGGACGATTATCACTGCGCGCTCTGCGCCTGCGGCTACAAGGCGTCGGTCGACGATCAGGTCGAGGTCTCCTTCACCGTGAATCCGCGCGTGCGGCGCATCGCGGCGCACGATCCCGATACGCTTCCGGTGTGGGAATATTTTAAGCAGGTGTTCTGGAGTTCCGGCGTCGACTTCAACAAGGAATCCTTCGCGACGCTCGCCAACGAGGTGACGCTCGATACGCTCGAGCTCCCGGCAGGCGAGAAAGCGACCATGTCGCTGCAACTGCCGGGCGACTTCATCATCATCTTCGAGCCGGTGACGCACGCCGCCCATTTCATCGACGTCCAGGGCGAGCCGACCAAGGAGCGCCAGCAGTTCGCGATCATGTACAACAAGGTGCAGGCTCCGACGGGGACCACGACCATGCGGCCGGGGCCGCTGCGGCTGTCGCTGGAGAACCAGGCCGGCGTGCGCGTGTTGCCGTCGGTGTTCATCGCGGCCGAGGCGCTCCATCATCTCATCGGCAAGCGCAAGCCGTTCCTTACCGCCAAGCGCATGCTGTCGAACCAGACGTTTCGCGATGTCTTCAAGGCGGACAATCTCAGCCTCGACCAGCGGCTCCAGATCACGTCGCTGACATTCCTGTTCACCGATTTGAAGGGCTCGACCACGCTCTACGAACGCGTCGGTGATCTCGCCGCCTTCGATCTCGTGCGCGCGCATTTCCATGCGCTGCTCGAGATCATCTCCTCCGAGAAGGGCGCGGTGGTGAAGACGATTGGCGACGCCGTGATGGCGACCTTCGTCCGCCCGGAGCACGCCATCGTCGCGGGCCTGCGGATGCGGGCCGCGATGGACGAGCTCAACAGGCAGCGCGGCACCGACGATCTCATCGTCAAGATCGGCATCCATGAAGGCCCGTGTCTTGCGGTGATGCTCAACGAACGCCAGGATTATTTCGGCCAGACCGTCAACATCGCCGCTCGCGTCCAGAGCCTGTCGACGGCGCGGGAGATCCACATCACGGGCCCCGTGCTCGATGCGCCCGCAGTCGCCGAGGTGCTCGAGCAGCGCGCGATCAAGCCGATCCAGAAGCAGGCGGCCCTGCGCGGCATCGCCGACAAGATGGTGGTGTACGAGATACCGTGAGGACGGCACTCCCGATCATTGCGAGCTTAGCGAGCATCCGGAGTCTTTCCAGTGAGGCAGTCTGGATTGCTTCGCTGCGCTCGCAATGACGATGTGGAGACAGGTGCGTGCCACACTCTCTGTCGTCATGCCCGGGCTAGTCCCGGGCATCCACGCCTTGCTTCGCTGTGGCGCGTGGATGGCCGGGACTAGCCCGGTCATGACGGTAACCAGCTCGTCCAGATTGCAGAAAGGTAATGCCCGCGCGGAGCTGACGCACGTTGCGGCGGTTGAGTTTCCTGCTCATATAATGCTGGTGGCGGCCGCACCCCCGCGGCTTCATCGTTTTCGGTAGGATCCTATGCTCGACGGCCTGCGCCAATTCATCGCTGACATTGTGGCTCCTCATGCCGCGGATCGTGCTTTCGGCGATAGCGATTACCGGCTTGCGGCGACCGCGCTGCTGGTTCACGTGGTCTCGCTGGACGGCCAGCCGACGGCAAACGAGCAGCGCAAGCTGCACAGCCTGATCGAAAACCATTTCGGGCTGGATCGCGGCACCGCGGATCGCCTGATCGCGGACGCCACCCAGGTCGAGGGCGAGGCCGTCGACCTCTATCACTTCACCAGTGTCATCATGCGCTCGCTCGACGAAGAGGGCCGCAAGCGCATCGTCCAGATGATGTGGGAGCTGGTCTATGCCGACGGCCAGGTTTCCGAGTTCGAGGACAACGTCGTCTGGCGCGCCTCCGACCTGCTCGGGATCGCCCAGCGCGACCGGATCGAGCTCAAGCATGCGGTCGCAAACCGCGCCGGTGGTCAGGTCAAGGACGGTGCCGTCGGCGGTTGAGCCGCGTCGATGCGGTATTATTGCCGGTTGTGCGGACCACATGACGAAACTTTAATATACCTTCGTCGGCCACCCCGGCCCCGGATTTCCCCGTAAAATCCGTAGTTTTCCTGCGTTCCTGCTGTCCGCTCAAGCAGCCATGCCGCCGGTGACGCTTGCCTGTCACGCTCGGCCTATGCTCTCGTTCCGCCATTGCGGGGCCAAAAAACTTCAATTCAAGAGACTTCGATCGTGACTGAGCGGGTAACATTGATCACCGGTGCCTCGGCGGGCATCGGCACGGAGCTGGCGCGTGTGTTCGCCGCCAACGGGCATCGCCTCGCGCTGACGGCGCGACGCGCGGACCGGCTGGAGGCGCTTGCGAACGAGCTCGCCGCCAAGGGCGGCAAGAAGCCGATCGTGATCGCCTGCGACCTGCAGGAGGCAGATGCGGGCGAGAAGATCGCCGCCGCGCTTGCCGCCGAAGGCGTCGAGCTCGACCATCTCGTCAACAATGCCGGCTTCGGCGTGTTCGGCGATGCGATCGAGCGCGACCGCGTCGAACAGGTCGGCATCGTCGATGTCAACGTCCGGGCTCTGACGGATCTGTCGCTACGCTTTGCCGATCAGCTGATCAGGAACAAGGGCGGTCTTCTCAATGTCGGATCGGTCGCGGGCTTTCTGCCCGGCCCCGGCATGGCCGTGTACTACGCGTCCAAGGCCTATGTGATTTCCCTCACCGAGGCCCTGCGGGCGGAGCTCGCGCCGCGCGGCGTTCGCGTCACCGTACTTTGCCCGGGTCCGGTGCCCACCGAATTCCAGGCGCGCGCCGGCGTCGGGGCTGGGCATGATACGGCTCTTCTCAACGTGTCTGCCGCCGAAGTTGCGCAACAAGCTTATCGCGGCCTGATGGCCAACAAGCGGGCAGTGCTGCCTGGTCTCGGCATCAAGATCGTGCCGTTCGCGCTGCGTTTCTTCCCGCGCGGCTTCATCCTGTCCGCCACCAGCCGGTTCCAGAGGCAGAGGCACTGATTTCTTGTTTTGACGCGTTTTCTTCACGCGAACCGGTATCCACTTCGCTCGAAAACGCTTTGAAGAAAGCTCAAAGCCCCGTAATGGCCCGGAGCTTGCTTCAATATCGGGACGCGTGTGCGCGAACTCACACGATGTTAACTACCGCTTAGCTATGCTGGCGGTCTGAACCGATAGCACTCGCAGAGGCCATGTCGTTCCGGACAGACAGGTTTGGTGGCGCAGAATTGGTGCCCTTCCCCAGAAGGACGCCGAGCGCCGCCGCCTCCGAAGCCCGGTTGCCGGTTCTGATCATCCTGCATCAGGAATCCTCAACACCCGGCCGCGTCGGCAATGCGCTGCGCGCGCTCGGCCATCGCCTCGACATTCGCTGGCCGCGCTTCGGCGATCCCCTGCCCGATACGCTCGATCAGCATGCCGGCGCTGTTTTTTTCGGCGGTCCGATGAGCGCCAACGATCCCGACGACTACATCCGTCGCGAGATCGACTGGATCGAAATTCCGCTCCGCGAACAGCGACCGTTCCTCGGCATCTGTCTCGGCGCGCAGATGCTGGCGATGCAGCTGGGGGCCCGCGTCGCACCGCATGCGCAGGCACTGACCCAGATCGGCTACTATCCGATCCGCCCGACCGCCGCGGGCCACGCGCTCTGCCCGAATTGGCCGGCACAGGTCTATCACTGGCATCGCGAAGGATTTGAACTGCCCGTCGGCACTGAGCTGCTTGCGGAAGGCGATGATTTTCCGATCCAGGCGTTCCGCACCGGCAACGCTTTCGGGGTGCAGTTTCATCCTGACGTGACCTGCGCGATGATGCATTGCTGGACCACGCGCGGCTATGACGGCCTCAGCGCGCCCGGCGCGCGCGAGCGGCATCATCATTTCGCGGACCGTGCAGTGTACGACGTTGCGGAACGGGCCTGGCTCGATCATTTCATCGACGGCTGGCTGGCGCGCCGGCAGGTGCTGGCGCAAGCCGCCGAGTGATCGCGCCTTCGCGCAGGTGCTTCACCTAAGGCCTTGGCGCAAGCCCTTGCCTCATCCCTGGATATGCTAGGCTCGTTCCTAACGAGCGCGCGCGAACGCGTGCCGGCAGACACAGGGAGAGCGTCATGGCCTATGAACACATTCTGTATGAGGTGAGCGACAAGGTCGCGACCATCACGCTCAATCGCCCTGATCGCATGAATGCGTGGACGCCGACGATGGAGCGCGACGTGCGCCATGCGATGGAAGCATCGAGCGCCGATGACAATGTCCGCGTCATCGTGCTCACCGGCGCGGGCCGCGCCTTCTGCGCCGGCGCCGACATGGATGCGCTGAAGGGGCTCGACCCCAACGACGTCAGGTGTGCCTCGAACCTGCCGCCCTTCGACATGAACCGCCGGCCGGACTGGCAGACGCGCTACGGCTTCTATCCGTCGATCGGAAAGCCCGTCATCGCCATGCTCAACGGCGCGACCGCCGGCATCGGCCTCGTCCACGCGCTTTATTGCGACCTGCGCTTTGCCGCCGACAATACCGTGTTCACGACAGCCTTCGCGCGGCGCGGACTGATCGCCGAGCATGGCATGTCCTGGATGCTGCCGCGCATCGTCGGCCACGCCAATGCGATGGATTTGCTGCTCTCGGCCCGGCGCGTGTCGAGCGAAGAGGCGCTGCGGATCGGCCTGGTCAACCGGCTCTGCTCGCCGGAAAAGCTGCGCGAGGAGACCTACGCCTATGCGCGCGACCTCGCCGATTTCGTCTCGCCGAGCGCGATGGCCGTGATCAAGCGGCAGCTCTACGAGGTGCCATTCCAGACCCTGGCGGAGGCGACGATCGAGGCGAACCGCGAGATGATGGTCGCGTTGAACGGCAGCGATTTCCGGGAGGGGGTCGCGAGCTTCATGGAGAAGCGGCCGCCGAGGTTTACGGGGAAGTAGGGGGGCTGGCTGAACTCGGGGAAAAGGTCCGCCGTCGCCCTTCGGGCTATGGCGGGACAGCCTTCGCTCACTTCGCTACGAGGGAGCTTGGCTGGCTTGCCTAGCGGTAGCTCGCGAATGTCAGTGATGGTGGATGGGGTCCGCCGTCGCCCTTCGGGCTATGGCGGGACAGCCTTCGCTCGCTTCGCTACGAGGGAGCTCGGCTGGCTTGCCTAGCCGTAGCTCGCGAATGTCAGTGAGGTGGATGGGGTCCGCCGTCGCCCTTCGGGCTATGGCGGGACAGCCTTCGCTCACTTCGCTACGAGAGAGCTTGGCTGGCTTGCCTAGCCGTAGCTCGCGAAGCGAGCGAAGGCTGGTGGAGCCAGGCGGGATCGAACCGCCGACCTCGTCATTGCGAACGACGCGCTCTCCCAGCTGAGCTATGGCCCCGTTTGGCGGCCGCTCTGGTGAATGCGGCCGACAACCGGGCGCCATTTAAGTCCCCGCCAAGGTCAAGTCAAGGACGGGTGTGACCCGGTTTTAACCATCCCCGGCACCAACTTCCCTTGTTTGGGCCGGGGGGAACCGATATCTAGCAAAAAGCGTCAATCCCGACCGAAAGCCAGAGTCTTCAAAAGCCATGCGTGCCGTTCTCGACATCGTCATCATCGTGCTCGACCTCTACGTCTGGCTGCTGATCGCCTCCGCGATCCTGTCCTGGCTGATCGCTTTCAACGTCGTGAACACCCGCAACCAGTTCGTTTCGGCGGTGGCGGAGTTCCTGTACCGGATCACCGAGCCGGTGCTGGCGCCGATTCGCAATTTCCTGCCCAGCCTTGGCGGCCTCGATATCTCGCCGATCATCCTGATCCTGCTCATCATGTTCATCGAGCGGGTGATCCTGTATTACATCTACCCGAACGTGATCTAAGCAGGCGGGAGCGCCTTGGTTGCGAAAGAGGCCTTCAAGGAACCCTGGCGCTATTCGGCCGCAGGAATCAGCATCGCGCTGCGGGCGACGCCGCGCGGCGGCCGCGACGACATCGACGGGATCGAGCAATTGGCCGATGGCCGCAGCGTGCTCAAGGTGCGGGTGCGCGCGATCGCCGATGGCGGCGAGGCCAACAAGGCCGTTCTGGTGCTATTGGCGAAATCGCTCGGCGTTCCCAAGGCCAGTGTAAAGCTGCTATCCGGTGCCACCTCGCGGCTGAAGCAGATCGCGGTCGACGGCGATCCGGCGCGGCTCGGCGAAGCCCTGCGCAAGCTCGCCCAGGCCAAATCGGCAGACGCCAAACCGACAGACCTAGGGAACTGACATGACGGCCAAGATCATCGATGGAAAAGTCATCGCTGCGGAACTCCGCGCGCGCGTCGCTGACGAGGTTGCCCGCGTCAAGCGCGAGCACAATCTGGTGCCGGGCCTTGCGGTGGTTCTGGTCGGCAACGACCCCGCCAGCGAGGTCTATGTCCGCTCCAAGCACACCCAGACCCAGGCGGCCGGCATGGCCTCGTTCGAGCACAAGCTGCCGGCCGACGTGTCGCAGGCCGATCTGCTGGCCGTCGTCGCAAAACTCAACCGCGATCCGGCCGTGCACGGCATTCTGGTGCAACTGCCGCTGCCGAAGGGCCTGAATACCGAGGCCGTGATCAACGCCATCGATCCCGCCAAGGACGTCGATGGCCTGCATCCGAACAATGCCGGCCGGCTCGCCGGCGGCTTTGAAGCGCTGTCGCCTTGCACGCCGCTCGGCTCGATCATCCTGACCAAGAGCGTCCACGCCTCGCTCGAAGGCATGAATGCCATCGTGATCGGCCGCTCCAATCTGGTCGGCCGTCCGCTGGTGCAATTGCTGCTCAACGAGAATGCCACGGTGACCATCGCGCATTCGCGCTCGCGCGATCTGCCCGGGCTCGTGAAGCGCGCCGACCTCGTCTATGCCGCGGTCGGCAAGCCCGAGATGGTGCGCGGCGACTGGCTCAAGCCGGGCGCGACCGTGATCGACATCGGCATCAACCGCATCCCCAGGGACGACGGCAAGACGCGCCTCGTCGGCGATGTCGCCTATCAGGAAGCACTCGCCGTTGCCGGCGCGATCACGCCGGTGCCGGGCGGCGTTGGCCAGATGACGGTCGCCTGCCTGCTGGTGAATACGCTGCGCGCGGCGTGCGCGATCGCGGGGCTGCCGAAGCCGGCGGTGTAGGTTTTCTTCACCTCTCCCCGCTTGCGGGGAGAGGTCGGAATTCAAGCGTAGCCTGAATTCCGGGTGTGGGGGACTGTCCGCGAATCTAAGTCTCACCGTCCTTGCGGAGACTCCCCCTCACCCCGACCCTCTCAGCGCGAGCGAAGCTCGTCGCGGCCCCGCAAGCGGGGCGAGGGAGCAGAGCTCACGCCTTCTTTTTCTTCTCGCGCTCGATGCCTTCGAGGATCAGCTTCTGGGCGTCTTCCGGGCCGCCCCAGCGCAGAATCTTCACCCACTTGCCCTTCTCGAGATCCTTGTAGTGCTCGAAGAAGTGCTGGATCTGCTGCAGCGTGATGTCGGGCAGGTCGGAGTACGACTTCACCTTGTCGTAGCGCTGCGTCAGCTTCGACGACGGCACAGCGAGAATCTTCTCGTCGCCGCCGGCTTCGTCTTCCATGAACAGCACGCCGACCGGGCGCACGCTCATGACGGCGCCGGGGATGATGGCGCGGGTGTTGATGATCAGCACGTCGCAGGGATCGCCATCATCGGACAGCGTGTGCGGGATGAAGCCGTAGTTACCGGGGTAACGCATCGGCGTGTAGAGGAAGCGGTCGACAACGAGCGTGCCGGCTTCCTTGTCCATCTCGTATTTGATCGGTTCGCCGCCCACGGGGACTTCGATGATGACGTTGACGTCGTGGGGGACGTTTTTTCCGATCGAGACCGCATCGATACGCATTCAAGGCTCCGTTGTTGCCGAGGTTAAATCGCGCCCGGCAGCGATTTTGGCGCTGTCATACGCGGGCTTGGCGCGCCAATCCATCGTGTTTTTGTGAAATAATGAATCCAGCGACTACCGGCTCAAAAGGCAACGGTATCGACGGATGGGAAGCGCTGCCGGCTAGACTTTCAGCAGCTCAATTGGTCCAAGCGAAGGCAACCTTGTCGAGCGACTTCGGCCCGAAACGCTCGGAGGAGCGCGCCACCATGCGGCCGCCCAAGGCGCGGTAGAACTCGGTCGCCGGATCGTTGTCCGAGAGCGCCCACACCACCATGCTCTTCAGGCCGCTCTGCATCAGGTCGCGGCGGGCTGCGGTGAACAGGCGGCGGCCGAAGCCGAGACCCTGGAATTCCGGACGCAGATAGAGCTCGTAGATCTCGCCGTCGAAGTGCAGGCTGCGGGCGCGGTTGCGGCCGTAATTGGCATAGCCGGCGATCTTGTCGCCGAACACGAGCACGCTGACGCGGCTGCCTTTGCGAATCGCACTGTCCCACCACTGCGGACCGCGGCGGTTGATCAGCTTTTCCAGTTCGCCGCCGGGAATGATGCCCTGATAGGCGGAGCGCCAGGCTTCGTCATGGGTGGACGCCACCGCAGTTGCATCTGCAGCTTTGGCCGGCCGGACCTCGATCAGGGTTGTGCTCATGGACACGATCAAACCAAGTCGCCGCGCCGGCGGCAAGACCTATCGTTAATTATCGGTTAACGTGTGGATTTTGTGCATCAGTATTTTAACCATGTTGTACCGAAAGAAGACAAGACGCCATTTCGAACGGCACCGGCCTGCCATTGCCGGTGCAAAACTGCCCTGCGGTAACCAATGAACCGCGATGGCAACGCAAAAAGCCCGCCGAAAATGATTCGTTCCTGCAGATCCGTCGCTGTCCGTGTTCGCCTGCGGCGATTCATGCGCCTCTTCAACATCTTCGCCGTCCTGCCTCTGCTGCCCTTGCTGCTGGCGTCGCCTCTGTGCGCACAGGTCACGTTTGGGTCATCGGGTGAGGAGGGCGAGCCGTTTCGCCGGCAACAATGGCGCGTGCCATCGCCGGATACCGACATTGCCGCGCATGCGCTGCTGTTTCGCCCCGTCGGCGCCGGTCCGTTCCGGCTTGCGGTGATCGCACATGCCTCGACGCAGAATGTGCTGCGCCGGGCG
This sequence comes from Bradyrhizobium sp. LA6.1, assembly GCF_040547805.1. Lineage (NCBI taxonomy): Bacteria > Pseudomonadati > Pseudomonadota > Alphaproteobacteria > Hyphomicrobiales > Nitrobacteraceae > Bradyrhizobium > Bradyrhizobium sp. LA6.1. The sequence goes on from NZ_JBEPQK010000014.1 coordinate 81,713, forward strand.
CAAATGCCGCAGCCTGAATACCGCGCGCTGGTCGCGTTTCTCGTCGCGCACGGCTTCGCCGTGCTGGTGCCGGAGCGGCTCGGCCATGGTGCGACCGGCGGCCGCTATGTCGAGGACCAGGGCGGCTGCGACGAGGCGGATTACGCGCGTTCCGGTCGCGCGACGGCCGCCGAAATTTCGCTCGCGCTGGATTTTTTGCGAAAGCAGGATTTCGTTCGCCAAGACTCGGCGGTCGTGCTCGGCCATTCCGCCGGCGGTTGGGGGGCGTTGGCGCTCGCGAATGCCGATCCGAACGCGATCTCCGCGATCATCGCGCTTGCGCCGGGGCGCGGTGGCCACGCCAATGACGAACCGAACCGGATCTGCGCGCCGCAGACGCTTCTCGCCGCGGCGGCCGAGTTCGGCAAGGCGGCGCGTATTCCCGTGACATGGCTCGTGGCGACCAATGACAGCTACTTCGCGCCGGCGTTCTCGCGGCAGTTGGCCGATGCGTTTCGCGGTGGAGGCGGCAAGGTGGACTTCCGCACATTGCCGGCCGTCGGCAGCGAGGGGCATTGGATGATCGAGAGCGAAGCCGGCGTCAAAGCCGCCAGCCGCGAGCTCGGGCTTGCGCTGAACCAGTCCAAACCGGCGGCGGCCAAGAAGCGATGACGCTGTATCTCCTGGTCAAATACCTCCATGTGCTGGGCGCCATCGTCATTCTCGGCACCGGCACCGGCATCGCCTTCTTCATGCTGATGGCGCATCGCACGAACGACGCCGAATTCATCGCGCGCACCGCTTCGGTGGTGGTGATTGCGGACGCGATCTTCACGCTGTCGGCCGTGATCCTCCAGCCGGTGACGGGCGGCGTGCTGATGATGCTTTCGGCCATGCCGATCACGGAACGCTGGCTGCTGGCCTCGCTTGGGCTCTACGTCTTTGCGGGCCTGTTCTGGGTCCCCGTCGTCTTCATGCAGATCGAGATGCGAGATCTCGCGCGCAAGGCGGCCGAGCAGCGCAGCGCGCGCCCGGAGCGCTACTTCTTGCTCTACCGCCGCTGGTTCGCGTTCGGTTTCCCCGGCTTCGGCGCGACGATGTTGATCCTGTGGCTGATGATCGCGAAACCGTTTTGAGAGATGCGATGACCCAGCCAACCGTTTTGGTGCTCGGCGCCTCCGGCCTGATCGGGCGCTTCGTCACCGACGATCTGCGCGCGCGGGGATTTTGCGTGGTCGGCGTGGCACGCAGCCTGTCGCCCGCGCAGAAGATGAGCGCGCTGGATATCGAGCAGCCGATCCTGTCGCTCGATGCAGCCGCGCTGATGCGCCTCTTCCGCGAGCACGCCGTCGACGTCGTCGTGAACTGTCTCGGCGTGCTCCAGGACGGTCCCGGCAGCGACACCGGCGCGGTGCATCGCGATTTCGTCGTGCGCCTGCTTGAGGCGATCGCCGACAGCGGCCGCGCGATCCGGCTGGTGCACATCTCGATCCCCGGGACCGCGGAGGCGGATCGCACCGCGTTCGCGACGACCAAGCGCGAGGCCGAACGCCTGATTGCAGCCTCCGGCATTCCCCACGCTGTCCTGCGGCCCGGCTTCGTCGTCGCACCGTCAGCCTATGGCGGCAGCGCCATGCTGCGTGCGCTCGCCGCCTTCCCGCTCGACCTGCCGCAGAAGGAGATGTCGACGCCATTCCAGTCCGTCGCCGTCGAGGACATTTCGGCCACCATCGCCTGGCTCGCCGCGCGCGATATCGATGACGCCTCAGTCAAAGCCGTGACGTGGGACCTGATGCAGGCCGAGCCACTCAGCATGGCCGGCGTGATCAAACAGTTCCGCCACGCCTTCGGCACGGCCGGCTGGCCGCGCCTCGCGATGCCATCCTTCATGCTCGATCTCGGCGCGAAAATCGGCGATCTCGCCAATTATCTCGGCTGGATGCCGCCGATGCGCTCCACCGCCGTCGCCGAGCTGCGCCGCGGCGTGACCGGCGATCCCTCCACCTGGATCGCCACCACGAGCATCGTGCCGAAGACGTTGACTGATACGATCGGGCGCCATCCCGCCACCATCCAGGACAAATGGTTCGCGCGGCTGTTCCTGATCAAGGCGCTGATCTTCGCCAGCCTCATTGCGTTCTGGCTCGTCTCCGGCTTCATCGCGCTGTTCGTCTCCTACCGCGCCGCCGCCGGCATCCTGACCGCGCACAATTTTTCGCCCGCGCTGGTCGATCCCATCACCATCGGCACCAGCCTGATGGACATGAGCATCGGCATGCTGATCGCCTTCCGCCGCACCGCGGCGATCGGTTTGATCGCAGGCATCGTCGCTTCGCTCGGCTATATGGTCGGCGCGGCAATCCTCACGCCCGACCTCTGGATCGAGCCGCTCGGCGCGCTGGTGAAGACAGGACCGGCGATCGTGCTGATGCTGGCCGCGCTTATGATGCTGGATAATCGATAGCGTTTTCACGCGAAGTGGATCCCGGTTCGCGCCCAGAAAACGCGTAAGATAGAGAGACTGATGAGCAAATGGCCCGACGATGACGTAATTCTGTTCGACGGCGTCTGCATCTTCTGCTCGCGCTGGGTCCGCTTCGTCGCCAAGCGCGACACGGCGAAGCGGTTTCGCTTCACGCCGATCCAGTCGGATTATGGGGCGCGGCTTGCCCGTACGTTTGGCATCGATCCTGACGATCCCGACACCAATGCCGTGGTCCATGACGGAAAGGTCTTTATGAAGTCCGACGCCGCGCTGACCGTGCTGTCGCATCTGCCGGGATGGGGTTGGGTGCGCGCGTTGTTTGCCGTGCCAAAGTCGCTGCGGGATCCAGTCTACAGCCTCATCGCGCGCAACCGCTATCGCATCTTCGGGAAGTATGACGCCTGCTTCGTTCCGGACGTGGACTTACGGGCAAGGGTAATCGAACAGGGAGGCCCCAAAAAATGGCAATGATTAGGAAGTTTTTAGAACGCTCTATGGAGCGGAATTCAATCCACGATGAAATCGAAGCGCGCTACTCGATATTCGAGCGCGATGGGCGAAGCTTCCTGCAAATCGATACCTATGGTCGTAAGTCACGCGAAATGCCGGAGAAGAAGAGTCAGTCCATTCAGCTAGATCGCAGCTCTGGACTGGAACTGCTTAAGATTTTGAAGCAGGCGTTCCACGTCGATTAGAGCTGCTCCTTAGCTCCTTCGCCGCGCGCTCCCCGCTGTCCCTGGCCCCGTGCGCCGTCGTGAAGAAGCTTGGCGACGTCGCTTCCCCCGCGAAGAACAGCCGCCCATCCACTGGCGCAGCCAGCACGGCCCGGTCACCAGCGTGCCCCGGCAGGGCATGCGAGTAGGAGCCTCTTGCGAAGGGATCGTGGGCCCAGCGCGACTCGTAGAGCGGCTTGAGCTTTCGCCTGATGTCGTTGCCGAGAAAGCCTGCGATCTCGTCGATGCTGTGCGCGGCGATGGCGCCGTCGCCGGCGTCTTCCAGCTCGCGGGCGAAGCTGCCGCCGAAAAAGCCCTCGATGCAGGGCTGGCCGAACGGGCGGATGTGGTAGGTGCCCATCTCGGTGCGCATGGTGGCGCCGCGCAAATTGCCCTCTTTCGGAAAGGCTTCTGCATCGTCGAGCGCCAGCGTCACCTTGTCGTCGACGCCGAGCGGCAGGCCGGCCGCCGCATCGACCTTGGCGGGCAGCGGCGGTGAGAAGCGGATCGCCTCATCGGCGATGAGATTGGTTGGAACGGTGACGATCGCCTTGTCGGTGGTCAGCGTACCCTGCGACGTCTCGATGCGGAGGCGCTGGCCGGAATGATCGATCAGCGTGACATTGCAGCCCAGGGCCACCGGGCAGGGGGCGCCATAGGCCGCGACCAGCGCGCCATAGCCACGGCGGACGCGCCAGTTGAGGTCGCTGTCCTCATAGGCGTCCCAGTCCAGCGTCGACATGTCCTTCAGTTCGCAGCCGTTGATGTAGGTCGAGACCGCGTCGATCATGGGATTCCAGCGATTGCCCGGATCGAGGCTCAGGCTTGCGGGCTCGTCCTTGCCCTTTTGCGCGGCCTGCCACAGCCGCTCGTAGAATGTGTCCATCGCGCGCATGAAATCGTCGCGCTCGGCCTGTGGAAACGCGTTGCCGAAGGCGCGCTCGCGCCAGGGTGGCAGGTCCTTGTTGACCTCGAAGCCGAACTGCTTCGCGATTCCGACGAAGGAATTCTTGTCGGCGGAGTGCAGCCAGCCGCAGCCGACGTCGAAGGTCACCTCAGGCGAGGCCTGCACGGTCCAGGCGCGTCCGCCAATCCGGTCACGCGCCTCCAGCACGATCACGGAGAGGCCGGAGTCAGCCAGCGCATGCGCCGCGCCGAGGCCGGCTGCGCCGGCGCCGATGATCGCGACGTTGACGGACGAGGGCAGGGAGGTCATGAGCGGGCTCTAGCACGTTCGCGAAGAGCGCTGAAGCCACCACAAAGTGAGCTGTCATCACCCGCCTTGTGCGCACGTTGTGCACTGGGGCGAGTGATCCACCTTCGTAGGGTGGGCAAAGGCGCTCTTGCGCCGTGCCCACCATTGCCGACCGGGATTTCAAGTGGTGGGCCCGCTACGCTTGGCCCACCCTACGGCACTACGGTGTGGAGCGGCTTACGCCACCGCTTCCTTGGACTTTTCCGCGCGCTTGCGCTCGTTCGGGTCGAGGTGCTTCTTGCGCAGGCGGATCGACTTCGGCGTGACCTCGACGAGCTCGTCGTCCTCGATATAGGCGAGCGCCTTTTCCAGCGTCATGCGGATCGGCGGGGTCAGGCGAACGGCTTCGTCCTTCGATGTCGTGCGGATGTTGGTGAGCTGCTTGCCCTTGAGCACGTTGATCTCGAGATCGTTGTCGCGGGTGTGCTCACCGACGATCATGCCCTTGTAGACCTTCCAGCCCGGCTCGATCATCATCGGGCCGCGGTCTTCCAGCTTGAACATGGCGTAGGCGACCGCCTCGCCCTGGTCGTTGGAGATCAGCACGCCGTTGCGGCGGCCCTGGATCTCGCCCTTGTAGGGCGCATAGCCGTGGAACAGGCGGTTCATGATCGCGGTGCCGCGGGTGTCGGTGAGCAGTTCGCCCTGATAGCCGATCAGGCCGCGGGTCGGCGAGTAGAACACCAGGCGCAGGCGGTTGCCGCCGGACGGCTTCATCTCGACCAGCTCGGACTTGCGCTCGCTCATCTTCTGCACGACGACGCCGGAATGCTCCTCGTCGACGTCGATCACGACTTCCTCGATCGGCTCCATGGTGGCGCCGGTCGCCTCGTCCTTCTGATAGACGACGCGCGGGCGCGACACCGAGAGCTCAAAACCTTCGCGGCGCATGGTCTCGATCAGGATCGCGAGCTGCAATTCGCCGCGGCCCGAGACTTCCATCGCGTCCTTGTCGGAGGCTTCGACGACGCGCAGCGCGACGTTGCCTTCGGCTTCACGCAGCAGACGGTCGCGGATCATGCGGCTCGTCACCTTGTCGCCTTCGGTGCCGGCGAGCGGGGAGTTGTTGACGATGAAGGACATCGACACCGTCGGCGGATCGATCGGCTGCGCCGGCAGCGGCACCTCGACGGTGGGATCGCAGAAGGTGTCGGCGACGGTGCCCTTGGTCAGGCCGGCAATGGCGACGATGTCGCCGGCTTCGGCTTCATCGAGCGGCGTGCGCTCGAGACCGCGGAATGCCAGGATCTTGGTGATGCGCCCGGACTCGACCAGCTTGCCGTCGGCATGCAGCACCTTGACCTGCTGGTTCGGCTTGAGCACGCCGGACGAGATGCGGCCGGTGATGATGCGGCCGAGATAGGGGTTGGCCTCCAGGATGGTCCCGATCATCCTGAACGGGCCTTCCTCGACCGTCGGCGGCGCGACGTGGCGCAGGATCAGGTCGAACAGCGGCTCCATGCCCTTGTCCTGCGGACCTTCGGGGCTTTCGGCCATCCAGCCCTGCTTGGCCGACCCGTACAGGATCGGGAAGTCGAGCTGCTCCTCGCTGGCGTCGAGCGCCGCGAACAGGTCGAACACCTCGTTGATGACTTCGGTCGGGCGCGCGTCGGGGCGGTCGACCTTGTTGATGACGACGATCGGCTTCAGGCCGACCTTGAGCGCCTTGGAGACTACGAACTTCGTCTGCGGCAGCGGGCCTTCGGCGGCGTCGACCAGCACCAGGGCGCCGTCCACCATGTTCAGGATGCGCTCGACCTCACCACCGAAATCGGCGTGGCCGGGGGTGTCGACGATGTTCACGCGGGTGTCCTTCCACTGCACCGAGGCCGCCTTGGCCAGGATGGTGATGCCGCGCTCACGCTCCAGATCGTTGGAGTCCATGGCGCGATCCGTCACCTTCTGGTTCTCGCGGAACGTACCGGATTGCTGGAGGAGTTTGTCGACCAGGGTCGTCTTGCCGTGGTCGACGTGGGCGATGATGGCGACGTTACGGAGGTTCATGAGTGAGCTTCTTTGCGGTCGGACAATGGGTTAAGCGCGATCTCGCCGGTCGGACCGGGACCTCTTCTCGAAACAACGCTGGAAGACTGGAAACGGGCGCTTTCCGCCCAAAAAGGGCCGCCCGGCCATCTCGACCAGGCACCCTACGCATTGCGGCGCAATATATGCAAAAACCGCCAAAAAACAATGTGTTCTTTGCTGGTTGGTTGACTGAATTTTGTCCGGGAATCTCCGGGGGTTAGGGTAAATCCAGCACCAAACCGGCCTTTGCTCGGGGACGGGGCCTCGATCAGCCCTGCACCGAGCCGGGGCTGGTCTCCTCGGTCGGATAGACCCCGCGCAGCACCTCCTCGAAGTGCATCTTCACCGCTTCGTTGCACAGGCAGGCGCGCAGGTGCAGGCCGTCGAGATTGCGGACCAGGATCGCGCCGCGTCTTGTATCGAGCACGCCCTCGGCCTTGAACGACTGGAGCACGCGGCTCGCATAGCTGCGGCCGACCCCGAGCAGCGTCGCGAGCTGCTCATGCGTCAGCGGCACGCTGCTCTCGTCGCCGGTCCGCTCCATCGCCGCGATGATCCACTTGGCCGTACGCTGTTCGATGGAGTGGATGGCGTTGCAGGCGGTGGACTGGAACATCTGCGCCAGCATGCAGTCGGCATAGCGGGCGAAAATGTTGCGCAGCGAGGCCGAGCGCATCTTGGCAGCGTCCAGCTTGGCGACGTGAATGCGCGCGAATGGTCCGCCGAATTTCACGCAGATGCGGGTATAGGCCGGCAAAAATCCCTCGCTGACGATGCCGCCCACTGCGCCTTCGCGGCCGACCAGGATGGTCTCGACGTCGCGGCCGTCCTCATTGGGAACGAGAAATGTCGCAAGCGACGGCCCGCAGGGGAAGTGCACGACCTGGACATCGTCGCCGGGACTGTAGAGCAGCTCGTTGGCCCCGGCGGTGTCCAGGGTGACGTGCGGTGCCAGCAGCGCGTAGTCAGCCGGACTCAAGCGTCGCAGCAGATTGTTGGCCGGCCGGCTGTCGACTTCGGTTGTCTTGCTGATACGCGCGTCCATCGTAAATCCCCTGCTCTCCTTTCAACACTAGCGAGGTCCGATCATGGGCTGTGTGCACAAGTGGACAGACGTGAAAACTGTTCTGTGGTGAGTTTCGTTCCGGGAACCCTCCGATGCGCTGGGCGTAGGCGTCGGGATGAGGCTGTCCTTGATCGGTAAGAACATGCAGCCCTCGATGTCCACCATCATGATACCTGCTCACCCGGACGACTCCGCCGGCATGCCTTCCGATGTTCTGATCGTTGAGGACGATCCGATCATTGCGATCGATTTCGAGGATCGCCTGCTCGGATTTGGCGTGAGCAGCGTGCGCACCGTGGGGTCGGTGGCGCAGGCGCTGGCGGCGATCGCAGCGCGCGCGCCGGATTTCGCGCTACTCGACGTCGAGCTCGGCCGCGAGAAAAGCTTTGCCGTCGCCGACCGGCTGGCGGCTGCGCAGATTCCCTTCGTCTTCGTGACGGGCTACGGCGCCGAGGATCGGATCGCTCCCGAATTCAAGACGCGGCCGCGGCTGCAAAAGCCGTGTTCGAGCGAAGCGCTGGAGGCCGCGCTGCGCTCGGGCGGCGCCTGATCGCCCGTCGGCGTTCTCCCGGCTTCAGGCAGATTTCGGATCGAGCGTGGTCGACCACAGCGCGACGTCGGCGCGGTCGCGCAAGGTCACCGTCATCTGGCCGGATGCGCCGTCGATCTTGACGTGACCGAAGAACTGCATGCCTGCGGACGGCGGCAGGTTCTGGTTGTCCTTGCCCGGCGCTTTGACGAAACGCACCTCGGGCCCAAAGGTGTTGTCGAGCTCATTTGGACCAAAGGTGCCCGCATGCAGCGGGCCCGAGACGAATTCCCAGAACGGCTCGAACTCCTGGAATTGCGCCTTGTTCGGATCGTAATAATGCGCGGCGGCGTAGTGCACGTCCGCGGTCAGCCAGACCGTGTTGTTGATCGGCGCCATCTTGATGAAGCGCAGGATGTCGGCGATCTCGAACTCGCGGCCGCGTACCGGGCCGTCGCCCTGCGCAATGGCTTCCGATCCGCCCTTCGGCGTGTCCGAGACGACGAGGCTGAGCGGCATGTCGGAGGCGATGACTTTCCATGTGGCGCGCGAGTTGAGGAGGCCGCGCTTGAGCCAGGCGATCTGGTCCGGGCCGAGGAAGTAGCTGGCGGGCCCGTAAGCGGTTTCGAGATTGGCGCCGTTCGGGCCGCGATAGCTGCGCTCGTCGAGCATGAACACGTCGAGATGCGGGCCGTAGGAGATCTGGCGATAGACGCGGCCCGGCTCAACGATGCTCTCCCGCATCGGATACATCTCGTGAAAGGCGCGGCCGGCGCGGGCTGCCAGCAGGGAGATGTCGCGCACCTTGTAGGACGCCGGCAACTCCTTCGACAGCGACCAGTTGTTGGTCACTTCATGGTCGTCCCACTGCACGAAGATCGGCACTTCGGCATTGAAGGCGCGGACGTTGTCGTCGGTGAGATTGTATTTGTGCGCGGCGCGGTACTCGTCCAGCGTCTCGGCGACCTTGGCCTTCTCGGGGATGGTGACGTTCCTCCAGGTCTTGCCGTCGGCGAGCTTCACCTCGGATTCGATCGGACCGTCGGCATAGATCGTGTCGCCGGAATGCAGGAAGAAATCCGGGCGATGCTTGCGCATCGCGGAGAAGGTGAACATGCCGCCATCATCGGGATTGATGCCCCAGCCCTGCCCTGCGACGTCGCCGCCCCAGACGAAGCTGACGTCGCGACGGTCGGCCGGAGCGGTGCGGAAGCGGCCGACCACTGGTTCGCCCTCGATCGCGGTATGCGAGAGATCGCGAAAGCGGACGCGATAGAAGATGTCCTGTCCGCCCGGCAGGTTCTCGATCAGCATCTTCGCGGTGAAGTCGCTCTCCGGCAGCGCCGCGATCGGCGGCAGCGCGCGGGCGTCCTTGAAGGACTCGGTCGTGGCCACCTCGACCAGCATCTGCGATGGCCGGTCAGTGCGCGCCCAGACCACGCCACCGTCGACCGTGACGTCGCCGGACTGCACGCCATGCGTAACTGCCGGCCGGTCGGCCGCGCGCGAGAGATGGGGCATCGCGATCACGCCGAGTGCGCCGGCGCCGGTGGTGAGGAAGCGGCGGCGGGAGAATTTGATGTTCATGGCGGCTTCGCTTTTTGTCTCGTGCGCATCTCGCGTCGTCATTCCGGGACGGTCCGAACGACCGGACCCGGAATCTCGAGATTCCGGACTCGCGCTGCAGGCGCTCCGGAATGACGGCGAAAGCTATACTGAGACAGTATGACGCAGCAATAACGCGGCAGGCGTTTACGCGTTGCCGGCGGCCCTGAATTGCGCGCCCGCGCGCTGCAGGCTTTGCGGCATGGCAAACAGCACGGCCTTGCGGTCGGCGACGGCGGCGTGGAACTGGTCGAGCACGATGTTGATGGCGGTGAGCCCGCCCTCTTCGATCGCGCCGTGATCGAAGCAGCGCAGCGTGTCGCGCAGGATTTCGTCAGCCTCGGTTTGCATCTGGTCGAGCTCGTCGGTCGTCTCGCTCTTGCGCGCCGCCGCGATCAGGTCGAACAGGCGGTCGCGCAAATGGCTGTTGTTGTCGCGCTCGTCCTTCTTGAGGTAGCCCGCGAACCAGGCGCCGATCGAGCCCATCGCCGAGAGCGCCATCAGGGTCCACCAGATGTAATCGCTGTACTTGTCGAGGAAGGTCTTTTCCTCGCCGTCGACGAAGGCGGCGGCGCCCGGATGCACGGGGATCACCGCATCCTTGTCGGTGTCGGGCGTCTCGATCTTCGCCGCCATCGGGAATTCCGCCACCAGTTGCTGGCGCACGGCGAAGAGCTGGCGCGTGAACGCTGCGATGGTGGTATCGGACACACCTTTGCGCGCCACGATGTGGTGCGAGAAGCTGATGGTCTTGACCTCGTCATCGGGGCGATCGGGCGAGCCGCCATAGGTGCCGGCGGGAATCTCCGATGCTTCGTAGACGGGATGGTTTTGCGCGATCGCGTCCGCGGAATCGATCGCGAGGAACGTCGGCGTGCCGCTGTCCTTGGCGGAAGCCGCGATCGCATCCGAGGTGATCTTGCTGTTGACGGGGCCGGCTGCGAGATAGGCATCGGCCTTCTGGGCCTTGATCGCCTCGGCGGCTTCATTGGCCGGGAACTGTATGACCTCGACCTTGGCGGGATCGACCCCGTATTGCTGGAGGATCACCTTGAGCAAATTGACGTTGGCCTGGGTTCGACCGATCACCCCGACACGATGGCCGGCGAGCTGCGCGATCTTGGTGATCTTCGCGCCCTTCTTCTTGCCCTTGCCGGGCACGGACCACAGCACCACGACGTTCTTGCGCAGGGTCGCAACGGCTTGCGCGTTCTTCGGCACGTCGACGTCGCCGCGCACGATGGCGAGATCGACCTTGTTTTCCGCGAGCGCATCGGCGCTGGCGGTGGCACCGTCGGTCTGGATCGGGCGTAGCCGCACAAAGCTCTTGTGCTGCGCGAAAGCCTGCGTCAGCGCCTGCACCACCTTGAGGTCGTCGCTATTGGCCGGACCGACCGCGATCTTCAACGTCACCGGCCGCATCGCGAAATAGTATCCGCCGACGAGCGCGCCGATGATCGCAAGCACCAGCGCCAGAGACACAAGCGCCGTCTTCCGCGCCGCTGATCGCGGCGAAGGCGGGGTGGGCGCTTCGGCCAGGTCCAATCCCCCGGTCATCGATCTCCCAAACAGGCGCTTGAGGCTCAGTTTCATCTTGGCCGGCGATTTACACCTGCAATCATAGCAAATTTCTTGTCCCGCGGGGTTACATCTCCGTCATGGTTAGCGGATGGACGAAATCCGGTCTGAACCAGGGCCATACGCACGGTGTTAGGGTAAAGTTCCCCTGAAAATGGAGGCGATCATGGCAGAGCGGCTGACGCCGGAAGCACGCAAGCAGGCACTGGGCGCCATACCGGGCTGGACCGAGGTTCAGGGCCGCGACGCCATCGGGAAGACCTTTGTCTTCAAGGATTTCAACGAGGCGTTCGGGTTCATGACCCGCGCGGCGCTGGTTGCCGAGAAAATGGATCACCACCCCGAATGGCGCAACGTCTACAAGACGGTGGAGGTGGTGCTGTCGACCCATGACGCCGGCGGCGTCACCAAGCTCGACATCGAGCTGGCCAGGACGATGAACACGATCGCCAAGCTGACAGCTACCTGACACCTTGCGAGGATCGGCTGCATCCCCATGTTGTGATCAGCAGGAGATGCGGCCATCTGCCGCCCCTGGCTGAATGGGGAGTTTGTCGAACATGGCTGCCGAACACAGCGTCGGCTTCGAGCCGGCCGATCGGCTCGCGGAGGATCATGAGAGCGTGCGCCGCCGTTTCTGGCGCAAGCTGAAGCGTGTCGCCGCGCAATTGCCGTTCGCGGAAGACCTGCTCGCGGCCTATTACTGTGCGTTCGACCGGCAGACGCCGCGCCATGTCCAGGCGTCGCTGCTCGGAGCGATCGCCTATTTCATCCTGCCGTTCGATTTCGTCCCCGACGTGATGCCGATCCTCGGCTTCACCGATGACGCCGCCGTGCTCGCCACCGCCATCCGCATGGTCGCCAGCCACATCACGACGGAGCACCGCGAAGCCGCCCGCGCCGTGCTGAAGCGTGGGGTGGATGGTGCGGAGGCGGCGCAGTAGGCGTTGTTGGCTACACGCCGTAGCCACGCCCACCGCTGTCATTCCCCGCGACCCGGCCACGCCAAGGCTTCGCCGGGGTTGCGGTCCAGGGCAGCCGAAGCTTTAGCGTAGGTGGCAGGCGGGGAATCCGGTAGGCCGCGGCCTCTCGATTCAATCACTGACGTCACGGAGTACTGGATCGCCCGGTCAAGCCGGGCGATGACAGCGAGTGTGTGGGTGCCGCTTGCGACACCATCGGCCGCAATGCCGCTCGTTACTTCTTCTCCGCCCGCGCGTTCCCCGCGTCCCACGCCTGGAATTGCTTGAACAGCGCTTCCCTGTCTGCGTCGGACACCTTCTGGGCCGCGGGGTTCTGCTTGAGGAACGCCTCGAAGCGCTCCCGGGTCACCGGTTCGACGCCGTGCTTGTCGAGCCATTGCTGCGCCACCGGCAATCTGTTCCAGCCCGTCAGAGGTGCCGGGAGCGAGACTTCCTTCCACTTGGGATGGAAAGGCGGGTTCTGCAGGGTCGGGAATTTCGTGAAGAACGCATCCACGAACAGCGCAAGCTTACGGTAACGGTCGGTGTTGGGCGCCCAGTTGTAGGCCGCGAGCACCGCCGGCACCGCGATGGTGTCCACGTTCTCGCCTTCCTTGATCAGGTTCGGATAGTCTTTGGCGGTCAGCGTCGCCGGCAGATAGTCGCTCTGGAGCGGCTTTGCATAGTCGACCCCCGCGAGGTGGAAGCGGCCGTCATTGCTGAAGGTCGACACTGACTTGTACGGCTTGCCGCCGACCACGATGACGGCGTCGATCTCGCCGGCTTTCAGCTTCTCCATCGCGATGCGCTGCTCGACATAGACGAAGTTCGCCTTGATCCCGAGCCGTTCGAACACCGTCAGCGCGGTGACGAAGGTCCCGCCATTGGGCAGATCGACGCTGACCTTCTTGCCCTCGAGATCCTTCAGCGTCGCGACCGATTTCGGCGCGATCACCTGCATCTCTTCATTGTAGAGCTTGGTCACATAGGTGAACTGCTTCTTGATGTCCTTGGCAAAGCCCTTGCGCTCGAGATAGTCGAGCGTGTCCGCCCGCACGATGCCGAGATCGACGCCTTGCAGGAACAGAATGTCGGCGACGCTCTGCACCGAGCCGCGGCCGACGATCGGTAGCACGCGGATCTTGTTGCCGTCGTCGAGCACGGAGGCGAGGTCGGCGCCGAACTGCACGTAGGTGCCGCCGATCGTGCCGGTGATCAGCGTGACCGTATTGGCGTTCAGCGACTGCTTGGTCGAGGTCGAGCCGAACTGGAAGATGGCCTTCAGGCCGTCCGAGACCTTGGCCGGATCGTACTCGGTCTGCTCGGCGCGTGCCGCGAAGGCGCAAATCGTCATGATGGCGGCAACCGCCATTCCCAAAGCGTTACGCATGATACCCTCTGAAAAGTTCTAGTTCTGAAGCTGAGCGAGGCGCTGCCGCGCCTCCGCCGATCCGAGTGCCGCGGCCTTCTGGTACCAGTCACGCGCGACGGTCGCGTCGCCGGCGATGCTCCGCGCGTCGCTGGTGCCCAGCACGGCCGGGTCATAGGTTTGCGCCAGCAGAAACGCGGCCGTTGCATCCTGTGCATTGGCCGCGCGCTCGAGCAGCAGGCGGGCTGCAACAATATCGCCGATCCTCAACAGGCTCTTCGCGCGTGTCATCAGCCCGGCCAGCGTGTCGGCATCGAGCGTCTTGGCTAGCGTCTTGGCGGGCGGAGTGGGCGCCGGCGGCGCCGCGACGGGTGCGGGCGCAGGTATGGGTGCCTGGGCTTGCAGCGCCGTCTGATAGGCGGTCGCGATCGCTTCGCGGCTCGGCGTTGACGGTGCAGGGGGAACCTGCGTGTCGGCGCTCGCCAGCGTCGTGTTGGTCGCGCGGTCCGAATCCTTCAGCGAGCTCTGCGTCATGGCCGGCGTGTTGGCCGACGCCATGGCTTGCTCCGGCGCGATGCCCATCCAGCTAACGGCATTGGCGGGGAAGAGGCCGCGAAAGTCGGACTGATACAGTGTGACCAGAATTGCCAGGGTGGATGCCGTCAGAACGGCCGCGAGAACGCGCGGGACAATTCTGGAGCGCACCTCAATGGGCGCATATTCGCCTGGGTCCGGCGCACCGAGCGGATCGGACAGGAAGAGTGGAATTGGATCGTCCTGCGAAAGATCGGCCCGCGCGGCGCGCGCACGGATAAAGGACGCGGTCGGCGGATGTGATGTGGCTCGATCGGAGTCGAACGCCTTCGACTCCTTCGACGGGCGATGTGCCGTCGTCTCCATGGTCATGCTCCCCATTACCAACGCAACGCAGGGGCAATTCGGCTTAAGTCTTCTTGCTTTTGTCCAAAGTGTCCCGCAAATGGAACCGGTAAAACGCAGTTGGAATCAGCCCAAAAAACGACGACGGTTTGCGCGAATTAGGAAATATTTGGGTTTGATTGAGGCGGAGCGGAGGAATGCACCACGATTTTGGCGGTGATGGTTGAGGAAGGTTTTCCTAGACTCCGCTGACTTTGACCCCGGGGCATCCAGTGGGCCGCGGCGTCTCGGCTGAAATCTCTGGCGTCTCTGAAATCTGGACCGCCCGCCTCACTACGCAATTGCGCAGAAGGCGGGCGACGACGGTCGCATATGTGGCGAGTGCGTGTGGCAGGCAAGCGCTGCGGCTCACACCATCACGGATGCAGGATCACCTTGCCCATGGCCTGGCGTCCCGCCAGAACCTTCAGTGCGTCGGCGGTTTGTGCCAGCGGGAAGGTGCGGTCGACATGCGAGGAAATCTTTCCTTCCGCGGTCCACTTCACGAGCTTCTCGAGATTGGCGCGGTTCTTGGCCGGGTTGAGCCGGGTCCATGCACCCCAGAACACGCCGCGGATGTCGCAGCCCTTCAGTAGCGCGAGGTTCAGCGGCATCTTCGGAATGTCGCCGGCGGCAAAACCGATCACCAGGAAGCGGCCTTCCCAGGCGATCGAGCGCAGTGCCTGCTCGGCATAGGCGCCACCAACCGGATCGAAGATGATGTCGACGCCCTTGCCGCCGGTGAGCTTGCGCAGGCCCTCTTTCAAATCTTCCTTGCCGTAGTTGAGCGTCAGCTCGGCGCCATGCGCTTTCGCGAATTCGAGCTTCTCGTCCGACGAGGCACAGGCGATCACCTTCAGGCCCATCAGCTTGCCGAGCTCGCAGGCAGCCAAGCCGGTGCCGCCGGCTGCTCCCAGCACCGCGAGCGTCTCGCCCGGCTTCGGGCTCGCGCGGTCTTCCAGCGCATGCAGCGCGGTGCCGTAGATGATGATGATGCCGGCCGCGCGGTCATAGTCGAGATTGTCGGGAATCTTCACGATCGATGCCGCCGGCAGCGCGATCTTTTCGCGCGCGCCGTTGTGGCCGCAGGACGCAACGACGCGATCGCCGACCTTCAGATCAGTCACGCCGGGACCGATGCTCTCGATCACGCCGGCGACTTCGGCGGCGGGCGAGAACGGGAACGGCGGCTTGATCTGGTACTTGCCCTGAATCATCAGGATGTCGAAGAAGTTCAGCGCCGCCGCCTTGATCGCGATCACCGCTTCGCCGGGACCTGCCACCGGATCCGGCACGTCGGCAAGCACGAGATCATCGGGCTGGCAATATTGCGAGCAGAGGATGGCTTTCATGGCGGCACCTTCTTGAGAATACTGGGCGTTTCGAGGCGGAATTATAGTTGGTCCGTTTCTGCCGGATTTAGTGCGGTCCGACAATCCGGTTTCTTTGTCTAGCGCAGCGTGAAGGCCTATCCTCGCGTCATTGCGAGCGCAGCGACGCAATCCAGAATCCGTCCTGCGGAAATAGTCTGGATTGCTTCGCTGCGCTCGCAATGACGAAGTAAGAAGAAAAAGAAGGATTCAAACGATGTTTGAAACGGGTCTGCTCAGGGATAAGCGCATCCTCGTCACCGGCGGCGGCTCCGGCCTTGGCGCCGCGATGGGACGTCGCTTTCTCGCGCTTGGCGCCGAGCTCGTGATCTGCGGCCGCAAGCTCGACCGGCTGGAAGCGACGGCGAGCGAGATGCGCGCGCAGACCGGCGGCAAGGTCACCACGATCGCCTGCGATGTCCGTGACGGTGGCGCCGTCGAGAGCATGATGGACGCGATCTGGCGCGAGGCGCCACTCGATATTCTCGTCAACAACGCTGCCGCAACCTTCATCGCGCAGAGCGAGCATCTGTCGTTTCGCGCCGCGGACGCGATCCTCGCGCCGACGCTGCATGGCGCGATGTATTGCACGCTCGCCGCCGGCAAGCGCTGGATCGACGGCAAGCACAACGGTGTCGTGCTCTCGATCCTCTCGACCTCGACCATCACCGGCCGCGCCTTCACGGTTCCCTCGGCGATGGCGAAGTCGGCGGTGCTGGCGATGACCAGGAGTCTCGCGGTCGAGTGGGGCCCGAAGGGCATCCGCACCGTCGCGATCGCCCCGGGCCCGTTCCCGACCGCAGGCGCCTCGGGGCAGCTCCGTCCCGAGGGCCGCGACGAAGGCTGGACCGCCCGGAACCCGATGGGGCGTACCGGCGAACACAGTGAGCTCGCCGACCTCGCCAGCTTCCTGGTCTCGGACCGTGCCGGCTATATCAATGGCGAGATGGTCGTGATCGACGGCGGCGCGCATTTGCGCAGTTCCGGCGCCGAGGATTTGTTGCGCTGGACCGACGCGCAATGGGCCGAGCAGCGGGCTGCGCGATCCAAAGGCTGAGCCGCTAACTGCCTTCCCAAATTGGACTTTCCCGGTTATCCCTGCCGGGGGACAAAGCGCGGCCGGGCCATCTTCCAGTCACAATATTGAGGGAACCACTCCAGCATGTGGCGGGTGCTGATTTTAGCCTTGATGACGGGCGTTATGGCCGTGGGAATCACCGATTCCGCGTGGGCGCAGACGACGCAACCGGCGCCCAAAGCCGCGCCAAAGGCGGCTGCACCGGCGGCCAATACAGCTCCAAAGACCGCAGCAAAGCCCGAGAGCAAGCCGGTGGCTCCAGCCACGGCGGTTGCGGGCGGCGCGGAGCCGACCCTGATCGGCCAGTTCGGCACCTGGGGCGCCTATTCGGCCACACCCAACGGCAAGAAGGTCTGCTTCGCGCTGGCCAAGCCGTCGTCGTCGAAGACCAACCCGCCGAACCGCCCGCGCGATCCCGCCTATGCCTTCGTTTCGACCCGGCCGGCGGAAAAGGTGAACAACGAAGTCTCGGTCATGATCGGCTATGCGCTGAAGCCGGGCTCGGAATCCTCGGTCGAGGTCGGGGGCGCCGCTTTCGCGATGTACACGCAGGGCGACGGCCTCTGGATCAAGAACGCGGCCGAGGAAGAGCGGATGGTCGAGGCCATGCGCAAATCCGCCGATCTCGTGGTCAAGGGCGTCTCGGCCAAGGGAACGGAGACAACCGATACGTTTTCGCTGAAGGGCCTCGCCCAGGCGCTCGACCGGATCGCCCAGGATTGCAGGCGGTAGGACTGCCGGCGTTAAGCCTGAGGGCGGCTTCACGGTCGCAATCGGCGGTTCCGGTTGCTATATAAGGGTATCCCAAAGGTGTAGCCGTCATGGCCGGGCTAAAGCGCGAAGCGCGTCTTCGCACCAGATGTCCCGGCCATCCACGCGCTAGCAACGGGTGGAACAGAACGCGGATGCCCGGGACAAGCCCGGGCACGACGAGAGATATCAGGCAACCAATGCAACCGACGACCGAGCCGCACAACGCAATCCTGGTGGAGAAGACTCCGCTCGAAACCTATGTGCCGCCGGCCAGGCCCTCGCTGATCGGCCTGTCGCGCAGCGAGCTTGCCGACCGCCTCGGCGAGATCGGCGTCGCGCCCGCGCAGCGCAAGATGCGCGTCCAGCAGCTGTGGCACTGGCTCTATTTCCGCGGCGCCCAAAGCTTCGACGATATGACGTCGATCTCGAAGGGCATTCGCGCCGAGCTCGCGCAGCATTTTACGGTCGATCGTCCCGAAGTCGTGGCCGAGCAGATCTCCAACGACGGCACCCGCAAATGGCTGCTGCGGCTGCCGAGCGGCGACAATGTCGAGCGTGCCCATGAAGTCGAGTGCGTCTACATCCCCGAGACCGATCGCGGCACGCTTTGCGTCTCCTCCCAGGTCGGCTGCACGCTGAACTGCTCCTTCTGTCACACCGGCACGCAACGGCTGGTGCGCAATCTTACCGCCGGCGAGATCGTCGGACAGGTGATGGTCGCGCGCGACCGCCTCAATGACTGGGCCGATCGCGAGGACGGCACGCGTCGCGTCACCAACATCGTGATGATGGGCATGGGCGAGCCGCTCTACAATTTCGACGCGGTGCGCGACGCGCTGCTCATCGTCGGCGACAATGAAGGCATCGGCATCTCCCGTCGCCGCATCACGCTGTCGACCTCGGGCGTGGTGCCGAACATCGTGCGCGCGGGCGACGAGATCGGCGTGATGCTCGCGATCTCGCTGCATGCGGTGCGCGACGAGCTGCGCAACGAGCTGGTGCCGCTCAACCGCAAATATCCGATCAAGGAGCTGCTGCAGGCCTGCCGCGACTATCCCGGCGCCTCCAACGCGCGCCGCATCACCTTCGAATATGTGATGCTCAAGGGCGTCAACGATTCGCTCGACGATGCGAAGCTGCTGGTGAAGCTGCTCAAGGGCATTCACGCCAAGATCAACCTGATCCCGTTCAATCCCTGGCCCGGCACGGCCTATGAATGCTCGGACTGGGACCAGATCGAGAAATTCTCCGAATACATTTTTAATGCCGGCTATTCTTCGCCGGTGCGCACCCCGCGCGGCCGCGACATCCTCGCCGCCTGCGGCCAGCTCAAGTCGGAGACCGAGAAGCTCTCGGCCCGCGAACGTCAGGCGCTGCGCGCCATGGCGATGACGGATTGATAGTTCATGCCTTCGCTCTCGCATCCTCGTCATTGCGAGCGCAGCGAAGCAATCCAGAATCTTTCCGTTGAGACAGTCTGGATTGCTTCGTCGTGGAGCCTGTCATCCGGCCCGCCGAAGGCGGGACCGGGTGGCTCCTCGCAATGACGGCGGAATTGGCATTTCTGTCATGTCCCTGATCGGCCGCCTCATCGTCATCTTCATCGGCTTTCTCGCTGCCTGCTTCGTCGGCGGCATGATCGTCGTCGTCGCGCTGTTGTTTCCGGAGTTTGCCGATCTCGGCGCCGGTCCGGTCGACCAGGGTGCGATCGACATTCTGCTCGGCTTCGGCTTCATCTTCGTCTCCGGCTTTGCGCTGGTTCCGGCGGCGGTGATCGTCGCGATCACCGAAGCGCTCTATATCCGCAGCGCGCTCGCTTATGCCGTGGGTGGCGGCGTAGTTGGCCTAGCCTGCTATCTCGGCCTCATTCCCTTTCATTCCGATACGCTCCAGTTCGAAGGCATCGTGCGGCGGCATCTGGAGATCATGACGGGCGCGGGCATCGTCTCAGGCGTGGTCTACTGGCTGATTGCCGGCTGCAACGCCGGCGCCTGGCGCAATCCGCCGCCCCCGCACAAGCCGCCTCCGCCGCTCCCGTCGAATTCGCGGCCGGATGCGCGATGAGTCGCGCCGCTTCCGGGGTTTTCATCTCCTCCCCACTCCGCTAAACCGCGCGCCATGAACCGGACTGGACTCTTCATCGCCCTGGCGCTGTGGCTTGTGATCGGCGTCGTTTTCGGCCTCTATCCCGAGCTCGATCTCAAGCTCGCCGCACTGTTCTTCGACCCCGAGACGAAGACGTTTCCGCTCAAGCTGAATGAGTGGGCGGGCGTCGCGCGCGACGCCGCCATGTGGGTCGCCTGGGCATTCGTGCTGCCGCCGCTGGTCGCGCTTGTGGTCAAGATGATCCGACCCGACCGGCCGCTGATGGTATCGGGGCGCGCGATCGTATTCCTGCTGGTCACCATCATCATGTCGGCAGGCATCCTCACCAATCTCACCTTCAAGACCTATTGGGGACGGCCGCGTCCGGTGGTGGTGACTGAGTTTGCCGGCGACCAGCAATTCGTGCCGTGGTGGGATCCGCGCGGCGATTGCGCGCGCAACTGCTCGTTCTTCTCGGGCGAGGGCGCGACCGCGTTCTGGACGCTGGCGCCGGCTGCGCTGGCGCCGCCGGCATGGCGGCCGCTCGCCTATGCCGGTGCGGTTGTGTTCGGCATGGTCACCAGCGGGCTGCGGATGGCCTTCGGCGGCCACTTCTTCACGGACGTCTCGATCGCCGGCCTCGTCACCTTCGTCGTGATCTGGTTCGCCTACGCGCTGATTTACCGCTGGCCGCGGACCCGGTTCTCGGACGAGGCGGTCGATGCCGCCCTGACCCGGCTGAACATGCCCGCCTACCGGCTCCGCCAGCGCCTGTTCGGCCGCAAGACAGGCCCCGAGCCGTCGATTTGAGCCATTAAATGCGTGCCGAGGCGCGCGAAATTTGATATTCGCGCGGTCAACCCACGAACGCCATCCGCCCCTTGAGACCCGATTGGAAGCCCCATGACCACGATCCTGAAAAGCCTGCCCAAGGGTGAGAAAGTCGGCATCGCTTTTTCGGGCGGTCTCGATACCAGCGCGGCGCTGCTCTGGATGAAGCAGAAGGGCGCGCGCTGCTACGCCTACACGGCCAATCTCGGCCAGCCCGATGAAGCCGACTACAACGAGATCCCGCGCAAGGCCGAGGCGTTCGGTGCCGAGAAGGCGGTGCTGGTCGACTGCCGCACCCAGCTGGTCCACGAGGGCATCGCCGCGATCCAGTCGGGCGCCTTCCACATCTCGACCGGCGGCATCACCTATTTCAACACCACGCCGCTCGGGCGCGCCGTCACCGGCACGATGCTGGTCGCGGCGATGAAGGAAGACGGCGTCAACATCTGGGGCGACGGCTCGACCTTCAAGGGCAACGACATCGAGCGCTTCTACCGCTACGGCCTGCTGACCAATCCATCCTTGCGCATCTACAAGCCCTGGCTCGACCAGCAGTTCATCGACGAGCTCGGCGGCCGCGCCGAAATGTCGGCGTTCATGACCGCGCAGGGCTTTGCCTACAAGATGAGCGCGGAGAAGGCGTACTCGACCGACAGCAACCTGCTCGGCGCCACGCATGAGGCCAAAGATCTCGAGAGCCTCGACAGCGGCATCAAGATCGTCAACCCCATCATGGGCGTGCCGTTCTGGCGTGACGACTGCAACGTCAAGGCCGAGAAGGTCGTCGTGCGTTTCGAGGAAGGCCATCCCACGGCGCTGAACGGCCAGACCTTCTCTGATCCCGTCGCATTGTTCCTCGAAGCCAATGCGATCGGCGGCCGCCACGGACTCGGCATGAGCGACCAGATCGAGAACCGCATCATCGAGGCGAAGAGCCGCGGCATCTACGAGGCGCCCGGTATGGCGCTGCTGCACATCGCCTATGAGCGCCTCGTCACCGGCATCCACAACGAGGACACCATCGAGCAGTACCGCATCAGCGGCATGCGCTTGGGACGCCTGCTGTATCAGGGGCGGTGGTTCGATTCGCAGGCCCTGATGCTGCGCGAGACCGCGCAGCGCTGGGTCGCGCGCGCCGTCACCGGCGAGGTGACGCTGGAATTGCGCCGCGGCAACGACTATTCGATCCTCAACACCGAGAGTCCCAACCTGACCTATGCGCCGGAACGGCTCAGCATGGAGAAGGTCGAAGACGCCGCATTCACGCCGGCCGACCGCATCGGCCAGCTCACCATGCGCAACCTCGACATCGCCGACACCCGTACCAAGCTGAAGCTCTACACGGATACGGGCCTGCTGTCGGGCAGCGAAGGCTCGCAGATCTTCCGGCTCGAGAGCGACAAGGGCTGAGGCCTTTTGTCGCCCGACCGGGCGACGCGCGACTTAATGACGGTGTCATTCTCGATCGCTAGTTTCCCGCTCCTGTTGGAAACGGGATTGCGGAGCATCGAGCATGGTCAAGGGATCGGCACTCGCCTCACTTATCGCCCTCTGTTGGACAACGTCGCTGTCGGCGCAGACGATCTATCCGATCGATCGTACCGAGATCCTGGCTGGCGCCCGGTTCGACTTCAAGGTCGAGTTTCCCGGGCCGGTCGATCCGGCCAGGCTGAAGGTGACCGTGAACGGCACGGACTATGCTGTCGCGTTCGGACGTAGCGGGACCTTCATCGATCGCGAGGACGGCAAGGACCAGTCGGCGCTGATTTTGCGCGACGTCACGCTGACCAAGCCCGGCACCGTCACGGTGGATGTCAGCGACGGCACGCAGCAGCGCAGCATCGCATGGACGGTTTACGACACCGGTCAGCGCAAGGCGAAGAACGTCATCCTGTTCATCGGCGACGGCATGTCGCCAGCGCATCGGGTCGCAGCGCGAATCCTCTCCAAGGGGATTGCGGAAGGCAAGAGCCGCGGCAAGCTCGCGATCGACGACATGCCCCATATGGCGCTGGTGGCGACCGCGGGCTCGGACTCGATCATCACGGACTCCGCGAACTCGGCCAGCGCCTATGCGACCGGCCACAAGAGCGCCGTCAACGCCCTGGGCGTCTATGCGGACCGCACCGCAAGCCCGTTCGACGATCCCCGCGTCGAAACCATCACGAGTCTTGCCAGGCGGCGGCACGGCATGGCGATCGGTGTCGTCACCAACACCGAGATCGAAGACGCGACGCCGGCCGCGATGGTTGCGCATACCCGCCGGCGCGCCGCCTATGACGAGATCGTCGAGCAGTTCTTCGCGGCGAAGCCGGATGTGCTGATGGGTGGCGGTAGCGCGAATTTTCTGCCGAAGTCCGCGGCGGGCTCCAAACGCAAGGACGAAGCCGACTACATCGCGAAGTTCCGCGACGCAGGCTATCAGGTTGCGACGACTGCGAGCGAGTTCGGCGCTTCTGCCGCAAAGCCGGAGACAAGCAAGCTGCTCGGCCTGTTCGCGACCGGCAACATGGACGGCGTGCTCGACCGCAAATTCCTCAAGGGCGGCGGCGTGAAGAAATTTCCTGAGCAGCCTGATTTGACCGAGCAGGTGCGGGCGGCGCTGAACATCCTCTCGAAGAACGAGACCGGCTTCTTCCTGATGGTCGAATCCGGACTGATCGACAAATATGCGCACCTGCTCGACATGGAGCGGGCGGTCTACGACACGATCATGCTCGACAACGCGGTGCGCCAGACGCGCGAATGGGCACGGGCGCGCGGCGACGACACCCTCATCCTGGTCCTGGCGGACCACAATCATCCCAACAGCCTTGTCGGCACGGTGAACGACGACATGGGCGCCACGCCCAACGTTCCCTTGCGCGAGCGCGTCGGCGTCTACGAGCAGGCCGGATTTCCCAATTATCCGGCGCCGGATGCGGAGGGCTATCCGTCACGCGTCGATGTGAGCCGCCGGCTCGCCATCTTCTCGGCCAGCCTGCCGGACCACTACGAGACGTTCCGCCCGAAGCTCGACAATCCCAACGAGCCGACCGTCAAGGCCGGCGACGACGGAACCTTCAAGGCCAACGACAAATACAAGGACGTCCCCGGCGCGGTGCTGCGCCCGGGCAATCTGTCGGCGATGATCGGTGCCAGCGTGCATTCGGGCGAGGACGTCATCCTGACGGCCACTGGCCCGGGCAGCGAGCGCGTGCACGGCTCGATGGACAACACCGAAGTGTTTCGCGTGATGGTCGATGCGCTTGGGCTCGCCGCAGGGCAATAGGAGCAGTCGCGTACCGCGCGACATTATGCGGCACCATCTCGCATGAGACCGGAAGGAGGTTGAAACGACCGAATGAGTGGGGCCTCGCAGCGACGGAGCGACCAATGGCGAAGTACAGAGACAATCTGCCTCAGCGCCGCGGCGGCATCTTCCTGACCGACGGCGGCATGGAGACGACCCTGATCTTTCACAAAGGTCTGGAGCTTCCTCACTTTGCTGCCTTCGTGTTGCTCGAGAGCGAGGCCGGCCGCTCGCATCTGAGGCAGTATTACGAGGCCTATCTTGCGATCGCGCGTCAGCATGGGCTCGGCTTCGTGCTCGACAGCCCGACCTGGCGCGCCAATCCTGATTGGGGTGCCAAGCTCGGCTACGATATGGACGCGCTCAGGGCCATCAACATGCGGGCAATTCGTTTTCTTGAGGAATTGCGCGGCACATGGGAGACCTCCGGCCTGCCCTGTGTGATCAACGGTGCGATCGGTCCGCGGGGCGACGGCTACAAGGCCGGCAACATGGATGCGACGGAGGCGATGGACTATCATTCGTCCCAGATCGCCTCCTTCGCCGAGGCCCGCGCCGACATGGTCACCGCGTTCACGCTGAACAGCGTCAATGAAGCCATCGGCGTGGTGCGCGCTGCAAAGGTGCACGCGATCCCGGTTGCCACTCCTTCACGGTCGCAACTGACGGTTGCCTGGTCAGGGGAGAGACCCTGCGGGAGGCGATCGAAATCGTCGATCGTGCAACGGAAAGCGCCTGCGAATATTTCCTGATCAACTGCGCTCATCCGACCCATTTCGAGAGTGCCCTCCAAGCCGGCGAGCCATGGGTCGAACGCATTCATGGCGTGAGGGCCAATGCGTCGGCCAAGAGTCATGCCGAGCTCGATGAGTCCGAGGTGCTCGACAGCGGCGATCCCGCCGATCTTGGCCGCCGTTATGTGGCGCTCAGGCGGGCATTCCCGCGCATGCAACTGCTCGGCGGTTGCTGCGGCACCGATCACAGGCATGCCGCAGCCATCTGCGCTGCCTGTGTGCCGCTTCAGGCAGCGGGCGCCTGATCCAAGCAAAAATGGCCGGGATTGCTCCCGGCCATTTTGCATTTGTGCTTCGCCTCAGCGCGGCGGCGCGGTGCCGGGGGGGGGCGGCGGCAGCGAGGCCTGGCCACCGTTGAGCAGCGGCGTGATGTTGCGGACCGTGACGCGCCGGTTGATCAGGCTCGGTCCTTGCGTCTGCTCCTTCAGATACTGCTCGCCATAGCCCTGCGAGGTCAGGTTCTCGGCGGGCACCCCGAACTGCTGGGTCAGCAATTCGGCCGCGGACTGCGCACGGCGATCCGACAATGACAGATTGTCGACCTCGTTGCCGACCGCGTCGGTGTGTCCCTCGATCAGGAACACCGCACGCGGGTTGCGCTGGATCGCACGGTTGAGACCGTCGGCGATCCCCTGCAGCCGGGCCGCCTGGTCCGGCGGGATGGTCCACGAGCCCGTCTCGAAGGTGATCGTGTTGACGTCGATGCTTGGCATCTGCATGCGAACATTGGGGCTGTAGCGGATCTCGTCGAGCGTGTAACGCCGATCGATCCGCTGTACCGGCGGTGCCTCCATGGTCTGGTAGATCACGTCCGGCGATGCTTCCTCGGCGTCGACGATGTAGCGATCGTAGGGCATGTTGACCACCGGCGGCGGCACGTCGACATAGAAGCCGCCGACCGACCGCGGATCGCGGTAGCTGTTGTCGATGATGATGATCTCGCGCCCGCCGGGGTCCCTGCGGATTCGCCGCAGCAGCGAACCGTCGGGACCGACCACGGTGATGACCTCGCTGCCATCAGGACGGATCACGACCGTGCGGGTCTCGCCGCCGACGGTGTCGGTGCGGATGTCGCGGGCGCCATAGCGGAAGCGATAGAGGTCGTTGCCGCGGACGTAGGCCTGCCCGCCTGGATCGCGGATGATGATGCGATCCGGTTCGGTGTAGACGGTGCGGCCGCCTTCGATGGCCTCGCGTCGCTGGTTGTGCAGGTCGGCAATGGTGGCTCCGAT
Organism: Bradyrhizobium sp. LA6.1; assembly: GCF_040547805.1. Classification (NCBI taxonomy): domain Bacteria; kingdom Pseudomonadati; phylum Pseudomonadota; class Alphaproteobacteria; order Hyphomicrobiales; family Nitrobacteraceae; genus Bradyrhizobium; species Bradyrhizobium sp. LA6.1. The sequence continues at coordinate 107,632 of NZ_JBEPQK010000014.1, forward strand.
CACGGCACCGGCCACCACGCCCGCACCGATCGCGAGCGGTGTCAGGTCACGCTGCGGCGGGCGCGGCGGAGGTGGCAGCGGTGCGACGACTGTCGGCCTGGCCTGGAAGGCAGGCGTAACCGTCGGCGGAGCGAATTGCGCCCGGTTGGGCGGCGGCGTTGCGGCCGCTGAGCCCGGGACTGTGCTCGGCGCAGCGGCACCGGCGGGCGCCGCGGGCCGCGGCGGGAGGCCGCCGGCCTGGGGCGGCGCAGCCGGAGTTCCGGCTGCGGGCGCGCCAGCAGGAGGCGTTCCGCCCTGTTGACCAGGGGTCGGCGTCGCCGCCGGAGCTGTGCCGGGGGCGGGCGTCGGTCCTGCACCGGGACGGCCCGGCAGCGGCGTCGGAGCGCCACCGGGGGCCGGCGTGGCCGTTGGAGCGGGCGCGGCACCGGGGGCCGGTGTCGGTGATCCTGCAGCCGGAGGCGTGCCGGGACGTCCGCCGGGCGGCGGGGTGCCCGGGCGTCCAGTCGGCGGTGCGCCGGGCGTGGCGCCCGGTGCCGGCGTTGCCGTCGGCGCAGGTGTCGCCGTCGGAGCAGGCGTGGCGGTCGGTGCAGCCGCGCCAGGGCGGGCCGCAGGCGCGGCCGGTGAAGGCGACGGCGTAGCCGCAGGTGCCGGACGTGCGGGTGCTGCTGCGGGCGGCGTTGCTGCTGCCGGCGGAGTCGGAGCGGGACGCGCGGCAGGCGGAGCTGCGGCGGGAGGCGGCGTCGGCGTGTGCTGCTGCGCGGCCGGCGGCGGCGGAGTTGGCGCAGGCGCATGCTGCTGGGGTGCCGCAGCTGGAGGCGGCGACGGCTGCTTGGGCGCTGCCGGCGGTGGGGGTGGCGGCGGAGGCGGAGGTGCCGGACGTGCCGCAGGCGGAGGAGGCGGTGGTGGGGTCGGGCGCGATGGCGCGGCAGCCGGCGGCGGCGGAGCGGGAGGATGCGGAGGTGCAGCTGCGGGCGGCGGCGCCGTGGGGCGCGCAGGAGCTGCAGGCGGTGCCGCGGCAGGAGGAGGTGGTGCGGCAGGACGTGCGCCAGGCGGCGGTCCCTTCGGCGCTTCCTTCGGAGGCTGCTTCGATTTGTCGGTCTCTGGTGGTTGTGTCTGCGCCTGCGCGACCACGAGCGGCGGCGCGCTTTGCGCATGCGATGCGGAGCTTGCGAATTGCATCGCGGTCAGAGCCGTCGTTGCAAGCAGCACGAAACGAAGGTTGGTCATGATGGTGAACTTCCCCGGAAGGTTCTTTGACGAAGTGTCGGGATGAACAGCTACGCGTTAGGCCGGAATGTGGCGGGCGAAGAGGTCGCGGGCCGATTTATTTCTGCACGCAAATCACCTCACTATGGTGACGTTCATTGCGCATTCAGACGCAGGTTGCAATTGCCTCACATGTGATGCTTCGCCTCACATGTGATCGCGCAGCGAACTTGCATCTGTCGCGGGATTCGGCGTGAGCGGTCCGTTCGGTCCGCGCGATGGAATCTCTTCCGGCACGTGGCCCGGCAGTTCGTCGGGCCGCGGTGATTCGCCGGGCTCGCGCACCGGCGGCGCAATTTCAGGCTGCGGATTGCCCGGCGGAATTCCAGGCGGCGGCTCGGTGGGGGTGCCTGGTGTTGCCGGCGGAATCTCGGGCGGTTCGATCGGCATCGGCATCATCGAGGTCAGTTGTCTGGAGAATGACAACGATGATGCCGCGCCGATGTTCCTTGTCGTGTCGTGCCTGAACGCGCGCTATTCCGGCGCGTGGCAGACGGCCTCGATGTTGTGTCCGTCAGGGTCGAGCACGAACGCGCCGTAATAGTTCGCATGATAATGCGGGCGGATGCCGGGTGCGCCGTTGTCGCGACCGCCGGCCGCCATGGCCGCCTTGTAGAAGGCGTCGACCGTGGCGCGATCCTTCGCGAGAATCGCGATATGCACCGGCTTGTTCATCGCGCCTTCGGCACCGAACCAGAGGTCCGGCTTGCCGTTGGCGCCAAAGCCTGCCGCCGGAGCGTGGCCGGTCTGCTCCGCCGTCACTTCCATGATCAGGCTGTAATCGAGCGGTGCCAGCGCCTTGGCGTAGAACGCTTTCGCGCGCTCATAGTCGGAGACCGAAAAACCCAAATGGTCGATCATCGCAAATCTCCCTTGCTCACGGTTAGCGCGACAGGAACGTATTGCTCCGCGTCTTGCGCGCGATCGCAAAGCCGCGCGCGACCATGTCAGCGATACAATCCTGCTGCCATTCGTTTTGTGACAGATGCTCGATCACCACCGCGCGCGGCCACAGCGATTGCGGCGCGTCGCGGAAGAAGCCGATCAGCACGCGGTCCTCGAAGCCCTCGACGTCGATCTTGAGCGAATCGACTTGGCCGACGCCGGCCTCGTCCAGAATGCGTGTCAGCCGCAGTGATGGGACCTTGATGGCGTCCGCGCTGGCCGTGCCGGTGACGACGTGCGTGGCGCCGAGATTGCCGCCGCCGCTCTCGATCATGAGCTCGCCGTCGCTGTCACCGGCGGCAGCCTGCACCAGGCGCACCTGCATCGTCTTCGACGCGGCGTGATTGAACGAAAGCCGTCCAAACGTCATCGGATGCGGTTCGATCGCGACCACCTTGCCATTGGTGCCGACCTGCTGCGCCATCACCAGGGCAAAGGTCCCGACATTGGCGCCGACGTCGACGAACACGCCGCCTGCCGGGGTGTGCCGGCGCAGGAAGTCGAGTTCGTCGAGATTGTAGTCGGGATTGAACAGCGCGCCGCGCTCGGTCGCGCTGCCCTGGTGATAGAAGCGGAACGAGGCGCCCTGGTACTGCACATCGATCGGCCCGCCGCGCATCAGGTTGACCAGCCGCGACATCCACGGGCGGAACGCACCGCGCTTCAGCCCCGACTGTTGCGCAAGGCGGATGATCGCAGCCTGCGCCGCGTTCGGCGCAAACGCGCCGAACGGCGCGGACGAAGGGGCGTTGTCGGGCGTCAAGCAGGCGATCCTCGTTGCAAGCGGCGCATGCATAGCCGGTTTTGCCGGGGACTCCAACGCTCCATCACAGCTGTCGTCCCGGGGCGCGAAGCGAGCCCGGGACCCATAACCCCAGGGAGGAGTTGTGACATGGGACTGGCAACTACGAGTCCTCGCCAAACTCAATCCCGTGGCTATGGGTCCCGGGCTCGCGCTTCGCGCGCCCCGGGACGACAGCGTGTCACGCCGCCTTTTTTGGCGCCGCCTTCCGCTGCCTCAGGAATCGCCCGAGCAGCTTGCGCTTGCCCTTGCGCGGGATCAGGTCGATATCGCTGACGAGCTTGGCGCCGCCCTTGCGGCGTTCCAGCACGATCTTGCGGCTGTGGAAGGCTTCCAGCTCGACCCGATGGGCGACGCTGACGATGGTCGCCTTCGGCAACTCGTCGGTGACCATCTGCATCATCTTGTCCTGGCTCTTCTCGTCGAGCGCGGAGGTCGCTTCATCGAGCACGACGATGTCGGGGTTGTGCAGCAGCAGCCGCGCGAAGGCGAGGCGCTGCTTCTCGCCGCCTGACAGCGTCTGGTCCCACGGTCCCTCTTCCTCGATCTTCTCCTTGAGGTGGTCGAGGCCGACCTTGTGCAGGGCTTCGCCGATCTCCTCCACGGTCCAGTCGTCCTCGGCGCCGGGATAGGCGACGGCGCGGCGCAGGCTGCCGGACGGCACGTAAGGCCGCTGCGGCAGCATGAACAGGCGCCGGTCGGGATGGAAATTGACGCTGCCGCCGCCCCATGGCCAGAGCCCCGCGATGGCGCGCACCAGCGTGCTCTTGCCGGTGCCGGATTCACCGGCGACGAGCAGCCGCTCGCCCGGCTCGATCACCACCTCGGTCTCGCCGACCACGGCCGTGCCGTCGTCGAGCGTGACGGAGAGATCCTTCATCTCTAGCATGGCGTCGTTGCTGGTCTCGCCGCGCTTGATGCGGCCGAGGCCGTCGCCCTGCTCGGCGCGCTCGAGGCCGTCGAGCGACATCATCAGCGAGGCGATGCGACGCGCGCATGCGTTCCAGTCGGCGAGCCGCGGATAATTGTCGACCAGCCAGCCGAACGCGCTCTGCACGATGGTGAAGGCGGAGGCCGCCTGCATCACCTGTCCGAGCGTCATGCTGCCGTCGAGGAATTTTGGCGCGCAGAGCAGGAGAGGGACCACGGGAGCAACAAGGCTCGAGCCTTGCGACACCAGTGTTGTGCGCATGTGCTGGCCGGCCAAACGCGCCCACTGCCGCAGCACGTTGGTGAAATTCCGATCGATGCCGCCGCGCTCCTCCTCCTCGCCGCCGAGCAGCGCGATGCTCTCGCCGTTCTCGCGCACGCGCGTCAGCGTGTAGCGGAAATCCGCCTCGGCCTGGTTCTTGTCCTCGGAGACCTGCACGAAGCGCCCGCCGATCACCAGGATCGAACCGGAGGCGATTGCGGCGTACAGGATCGCGGCGATGACGAGGAAGCCGGGGATGGTGATGGTCGATCCCGCAAGCGTGACCGTGAGCGCGCCGCCGATGGTCCAGAGCACGATGATGAAAGTGACCGCCGACAACAGCGCTGAGGTCACGCCGGCGAGGAAATCGACCGGGGAATCGGTCGCCACGCGCAGATCCTCGGCGATGCGATATTCAGGGTTCTTGTGGTCGCCGCCGACCAGGTTGAGCTGATAATAGCGCCCATTGGCCAGCCAGCGCGTCAGCACGCTTGCCGTGAGCCAGGCGCGCCAGCGGCGCTGGATTCCCATGCGCGCGAACACCTGCGCGACGCCGAGCACGATGCTGCCGATCGCGAGCGGGAAGAACACCGCGGTGAGATGGAAGACGGTGCTCGCCTCGCGCTTCTCGATGGCGTCGAAGATCGCGCGATTCCAGACGTTGATGCCGTATTGAAAGCCGACGGTGAGGACGATCAGCACGACGAGGCCGATCGAGTAGAGCCACGCCAGCCGGTCGCCGTTGCGGCCCCAGAAGCCACGTGAGCTGATCCAGAAGCGCGTCAGCAGATAGTCCTTGCGAACCTGCTCTGCCTCCTCGGGCGAGAGTGCGGGATCGGGTTCAATAACCTCCGGCGGCGGCGGCGTGACCTCGTCGCCGTTCTCGCCCTTGATCTCGACAATGGGGGGCTTCCTGCCCTGTTCGCGCTTTGCGGCCAGCTTGTGCATGAGCGGATAACGCGAACCAAATCAATCGGTTCCCGTTGGTTCCATGCCAGCCTCACTCGGCGGCGCCGTCGCGGACCGGCCGGAGCCTCGCGGCCCGATGAAGAACGCGCGACAATTCCTCGATCGAATAGGGCTTTTGCACGAGATCGAAGCCGGCGGCGCCATCTTGTGACAGGGCCTGACTGTAGCCGGTGGTCAGCACGATCGGCACGCGGATGCCGCGCTCGCGGATCGCCTGCGCCAGATCGAGCCCGGTCATCCCGGGCATCACCACGTCGGAGAACACGACGTCGAAGCGATCTGTGTCCACGGTGAGCTCGGCAAGCGCGTCGGTGGCGTTGTCCACCAAAGTGATGCTGTAACCGAGCTCGGTGAGGCCGTCGGCCGCGAAATTGGCGAGCTCGATATTGTCCTCGACCAACAGCACCGACATGCCGCTGCCGGCCACTGCCGGTGCGGTGTTGGGCGCCTGCCGCTGCGGCAGCAGGTCTGCCGGCATGCGCGGCAGATAGAGGGAGAAGGTGCTGCCCTGGCCGACCTCGCTCTCGACAGTCACCTCGCCGCCGGATTGCCGGGCGAAGCCGAACACCTGCGACAGGCCGAGACCGGTGCCCTGGCCGACCTGCTTGGTGGTGAAGAACGGCTCGAAGATGCGGCCCAATCGTGCGGCGGGAATGCCGATGCCGGTGTCGCTGACGGCGACACTGACGAAGCCATCGCCGCCTGCAAGATCATGGCTGCCCGAAACGTGCACCAATGTATCGGGTATGGTCGCCGCCGCCTGCACGGCGAAGGTGATCCTGCCTTTGCCCTGCATGGCGTCGCGCGCATTGGTCGCCATGTTGATCAGAGCCGTCTCGAACTGGCCGGCATCAGCCTTGACGAGGCAGGGCTCGGTCGGCAGCCGGATTCCGATCTCGATCGCCGGCCCGAGCAACGTGGCGAGCATGTCGTGCAGCGACTGCATCCGTTCCCCGACGTCGAACACTTCCGGTTTCAGGGTCTGGCGCCGCGCGAACGCCAGCAGCTGCGAGGTCAGCTTGGCGGCGCGCGCGACCGCGTCCGCAATGGCATTGATGTAGCGCTGCCGCCGCTCCTCGCTCCGCTGCGGCCGGTTCAACAGGTCGACCGAGGCGCGGATCACGGTGAGGAGATTGTTGAAGTCGTGCGCGACACCGCCGGTGAGCTGGCCGAGCGCTTCCAGCCGCTGGCTGTGCTTGAGCGCCTCCTCGGCCTCGCGTCGCGCTGCGGCCTCGGCGTGGAGATGCTGGGTGCGCCGGAACGCGAGCGCAAGCAGCAGAAACAGCAGCGCCGTGGCGGGAATGCCGAACACCAGATGCTGGCCCATGGTGGCGAGCCAGCGCGCGCGGATCGCCGCGGTCTCGAGCCCGGCGCTGACATAGATCGGATATTCGGCGACGCGCCTGTAGCCGACGCGCCGCTCGATTCCGTCCGAGGGCCAGGCGATGGTGATGAGGCCGTGCTCGGGGTGAGCGGCGATCTGCTGCCCGACCGGCCCGGTCGGATCGAGCCGGAAGTCGCGGTCGAGCCGGGGAAAATGGGTGAGCACCACGCCGTCCGTGCGTCCCATGGCGAAGAAGCTGCCGGGATCGGAGCCGATCCTGGCATAAAAGCTCTCGAAATATTCCGGCAGGACGGAGGCCTGGATGACGCCGATGAAGCTGCCATCGTCGGTTTCGCGGCGCCGGCTCATGCCGAAGAAGCGTGCCCCCTGATAGGGCGGACGCGGCGTCAGGGCTGCGCCGACGAACGTGCCAATGTTCTGGTCGACATGGGCGTAGAAGTAATCGCGGTCCGCAAAACTCAGATCCTGCGGTGGCGAGGCGAGGCTGTTGACCAGCGATTTCCCGTTCGAGTCGAAGATCCAGGCCGATTTGAGCTGCGGCAGCGCATCGGTCAGCCGTTTCAGGCGGCGATGCAGCGCCGGTTCGCGCGAGCGGATGACCTCGTCGGGAAGGCCGCGCACGACTTCGTTGAGTTCGGCCAAGCTGCGGTCGATGGTCTCGAACACCTTGAGCGCGTGCTCATGGGCGACATCGAGCGTGCGCTCGATCTCGCGGTCGGCGATGTCCTTCGTCGATGTGTAGGAGATCGTGGAGGTGAAGACGAACAGTGCAATCGGCAGCGCCAGGGATGCCGCCATCATCCACTGCAACAGTCTCAGCGAGTTGCGTTGCGCACCCTGCACAGTCGCTCCGGTCCCTGACCGGAGAGCTTACTTGAAATTCCCGCTGGGAAGGAAGTGGCCTGTCGATGGAACCGGAGGTTGTAATCCGGACGTTCGCGCGTGGTGCGGGCTATGGCGTAGAATGCCCCGGCCGTCGCGGCCGGGGAGCCGTAGCATGAATGAGGCCTAGATCTGGCGCTCGACCATCTTGAGCTTGAGCTCGGCGATGGCTTCCGCCGGATTCAGGCCCTTCGGGCAGGCCTTGGCGCAGTTCATGATGGTATGGCAGCGGTAGAGGCGGAACGGGTCCTCGAGATTGTCGAGCCGCTCGCCGGTCGCCTCGTCGCGGGAGTCGGAGACCCAGCGGTTGGCCTGGAGCAGGGCGGCCGGGCCGAGATAGCGATCGCTGTTCCACCAATAGCTCGGGCACGAGGTCGAGCAGCAGGCGCAGAGGATGCACTCGTAGAGGCCGTCGAGCTTCTCGCGGTCCTCATGGCTCTGGCGCCATTCCTTCTGCGGCGTCGGCGAGGTCGTCTTCAGCCACGGTTCGACCGAGGCGTACTGCGCGTAGAAATTGGTGAGGTCAGGAACGAGGTCCTTCACGACCGGCTGGTGCGGCAGCGGGTTGATCTTGACCGCGCCGTCCTTGACGTCATGCATCGAGCGCGTACAGGCGAGCGTGTTCTGGCCGTCGATGTTCATCGCGCAGGAGCCGCAGACGCCTTCACGGCAGGAGCGGCGGAAGGTCAGCGACGGGTCGATGTTGTTCTTGATCCAGATCAGGCCGTCCAACACCATCGGACCGCAATCATGGGTGTCGACGTAATAAGTGTCGACGCTCGGATTCTTGCCGTCGTCCGGATTCCAGCGATAAACGCGGAATTCGCGAACGTCTGTCGCGCCCGCCGGCTTCGGCCAGGTCTTGCCGCCGGTGATCTTGGAGTTCTTCGGAAGTGCGAATTCAACCATTTCGATTAAGGCCTTCGCTGTTCGCTCAGTACACGCGCGCCTTGGGCGGGATGTACTGCACGTCGTTGGTCATGGTGTAGTCGTGAACGGGGCGGTACTCGATCTTGACCTTGCCGGCATCGTCCAGCCAGGCCAGCGTGTGCTTCATCCAGTTCTTGTCGTCGCGCGCGGAGAAGTCCTCGCGGGCGTGGGCGCCGCGGCTCTCGGTGCGGTTGGCGGCGGAGTCCATCGTCACCACCGCCTGCGAGATCAGATTGTCGAATTCGAGCGTCTCGATCAGGTCGGAATTCCACACCAACGAGCGGTCTGACACGGCGATGTCGGTGATGCCGCTGTGGACCTTCTCGATCAGGTTCTGGCCTTCGCTCAGGATGTCGCCGGTGCGGAACACCGCGCAGTTGTTCTGCATCACGTGCTGCATGCCTTCGCGCAGCTTCGCGGTCGGCGTGCCGCCGGAGGCGTAGCGGTAATGGTCGAGGCGGCCGAGGGCGAGTTCGGACGAGTTCGCCGGCAGCTCCGGCTGCTTGGCGTTGGGCGTGAGCTTTTCGGCAAGACGCAAAGCGGCGGCGCGGCCGAACACCACGAGGTCGATCAGCGAGTTGGAGCCAAGGCGGTTGGCGCCGTGCACGGAGACACAGGCGGCTTCGCCGATCGCCATCAGGCCGGGGATGATGGCGTTGTCGTCGCCATCCCGCTTGGTCAGCACTTCGCCATGATAGTTCGTGGGGATGCCGCCCATGTTGTAGTGCACGGTCGGCACGATCGGGATCGGCTCGCGCGTCACGTCGACATTGGCGAAGATTTTTGCGGATTCGGAGATGCCCGGCAGGCGCTCGGCCAGCACCGCGGGATCGAGATGGTCGAGATGCAGGAAGATGTGGTCCTTCTTCTTGCCGACGCCGCGGCCTTCGCGGATCTCGATGGTCATCGCGCGCGAGACGACGTCGCGCGAGGCGAGGTCCTTCGCGGACGGCGCATAGCGCTCCATGAAGCGCTCGCCCTCGGAATTGACGAGATAGCCGCCTTCGCCGCGCGCGCCTTCGGTGACGAGACAGCCCGAGCCGTAAATGCCGGTCGGGTGGAACTGCACGAACTCCATGTCCTGCATCGGCAGGCCGGCGCGCAGCACCATGCCGCCGCCGTCGCCCGTGCAGGTGTGCGCCGAGGTGCAGGAGGCGTAGGCGCGGCCGTAGCCGCCGGTCGCCAGGATCACGGTCTGGGCGCGGAAGCGGTGCAGCGTGCCGTCATCCAACTTGAGCGCGATGACGCCGCGGCAGGTGCCCTGGTCGTCCATGATCAGGTCGATGGCGAAGAACTCGATGAAGAACTCGGCCGCGTGGCGCAGCGACTGGCCATACATCGTGTGCAGCATGGCGTGGCCGGTGCGGTCGGCGGCGGCGCAGGTGCGCTGCGCCTGGCCCTTGCCGTAGTCCATGGTCATGCCGCCGAACGGGCGCTGGTAGATCTTGCCGTCCTCGGTGCGCGAGAACGGCACGCCCCAATGTTCGAGCTCGTAGACGGCCTCGGGCGCGTTGCGCACCATGTATTCGATCGCGTCCTGGTCGCCGAGCCAGTCCGACCCCTTCACGGTGTCGTACATGTGCCAGCGCCAATCGTCCTTGTGCATGTTGCCGAGGGAAGCCGAGATGCCGCCCTGGGCCGCAACCGTATGCGAGCGGGTCGGAAACACTTTGGTGATGCAGGCGGTGCGCAGACCGGCTTCGCTGCAGCCGACCACGGCGCGCAGGCCCGCGCCGCCGGCGCCGACCACGACGACGTCATAGGTGTGGTCTTCGATCGGATAGGCTTTGCCGTTGGTGGCGGGAGCGCCGTTGCCCTTGCCATTCGTCGCTGTGGCCATGGGTTACACTCCGGATGAAAGCTTGAGGATCGCGTAGGTCGAGGCGAGCGCCACGGCGATCGAGAAGAAATTGTTGAGCATGATCGAGATGAGCTTCAGCTTCTCGTTATGGATATAGTCCTCGATCACGACCTGCATGCCGATCTTCATGTGCCAGGCGCTGGCGGCGATGAAGAGCAGCAGGATCACCGCGATCGGCAGCGAGCCGAGGATCTGCGCGGCGCCGGCCTGATTGCGGCCGAGCAGCATCATGATGATCACGAGCACCGGGATCATCAGCAGCGTCATGGCGACGGCGGTGATGCGCTGGCGCCAGAAATCGGACGTACCCGAATGCGCCGCACCGAGATTGCGGACGCGGCCGAGCGGGGTGCGCATGCTGCGCTTGGGCGTATCGGTCGCGCTCATCGTCCGCCTCCGATCGCATAGGCGATGATCCAGATCAGGACCGTGAGCACGATGCCGCCGATCAGCGCGCCCCAGGTCAGGGCCTCGCGCTCATTGGGCTTGAAGCCGTAGCCGAGGTCCCACACGAAGTGCCGGATACCGCTCAGCATATGGTGCATCAGCGCCCAAGTGTAGCCGAACACGATCAGCCGGCCGATGATGCTGCCGGTGAAGGCCTGGACGTGGGAATAGGCGGCGGGGCCGGAAGCCGCCGCGATCAGCCACCAGGCCAGCAGCAGGGTTCCGACGTAGAGCGCGATACCGGTGGCGCGATGGACGATGGACAGCGCCATCGTCAGCGTCCAGCGGTAGACTTGCATGTGGGGGGAAAGCGGTCGTTCGATCCGTGCGGTCATGGGCTTTTGATGTTTATTGCGGCCCAGCAGGGGGCACGCGGGGATCGCGAAAGGTCGGCTCTATTTACGGAGTCGATTTCGCCTGCGCAATCACCAAATCGCCATAAATCGAACCGCGGTTCAGCTCTAGAGCGTTGATGATGCAAGGCCAATCAGTGGCTTGGTATACCAGCACTTCTGTCCGCCAACGAAAAACAGAATATAGATTCATTTGTTCTGAAGGGACCGATGCGCGTTGAAATTGCTATTGGAACGCCTCTAAACGGACCATGCCGTCCAAACCCGCCCGGGGCCGGTCTTTTGAGCCGCTAACGCCTTTCGGACGGCACCAAACAGCTCCCGCCCCGGCCCGTTTTGGCCCCTGTCCGGATATGCGCACCTTGCATTCCACCCCAGCCGCAAGATGTGGCGTGTCGACCGCGAGAATCAGATCGCCTAAAGCTCCGCACGCAGCTTTCCGAAGGCATGTTTCGGAGAAGTTGCGACCAGTCGCCGGGGCAGGTCAGGGGTGATTGCAGGTCTTGATATCAAGGAGATCGTCGAGCTCGCGCTGTTGCTGATCGCAACCGGCGCGCTCTCGGGATTCCTGGCCGGCGTGTTCGGCATTGGCGGGGGCGCGATTCTCGTGCCGGTGTTTTACGAATGCTTCCGGATCGCCGGCGTGCCGCTCGAAGTGCGCATGCCGCTCTGCATCGGCACCTCGCTCGCGGTGATCATTCCGACCTCGATCCGTTCGTTCCAGGCGCACTACAAGCGCGGCGCCGTCGATATGACGATCCTGCGCGTGTGGTGGCTGCCGATCGTGATCGGCGTCGTCGCCGGCAGCGTCATCGCGCGTTACGCGCCGGAGAAGCTGTTCAAGATCGTGTTCGTCTGCGTCGCCTATTCCGCGTCGGCGCGTCTCATCTTCGCGCGCGAGGGCTGGAAGTTCGGCGATGATCTGCCCAAAGGCCCGCTGATGCGCGTCTACGGCTTCTGCGTCGGTATCCTCTCGACGCTGATGGGCATCGGCGGCGGCTTGTTCTCGAACCTGCTGATGACGTTCTACGGCCGGCCCATCCACCAGGCAGTGGCGACCTCGTCGGCACTCGCGGTCCTGATCTCGATCCCCGGCGCGCTCGGCTACATTTATGCCGGCTGGCCGGCGGCGGCGACCTATCCGGCCGTCGCAGCGCTGCAAGTCCCGTTCGCGCTTGGCTACGTCTCGCTGATCGGCGCCGTGCTGGTGATGCCGATGAGCCTCGTGACAGCGCCGCTCGGCGTGAGAGCCGCGCATGCGATGTCGAAGCGAACGCTGGAGGTGGCGTTCGGCTGCTATCTGTTCATCGTCGGAAGCCGGTTTGTGATGAGCTTGGTGGGCGGACAGTGAACGGCTTCGGCTGAACTCCGCGCCACATCCTCCGCTGTCATCGCCCGCGAAGGCGGGCGATCCAGTATTCCACCAGCGCCGGTGATTGATCCGAGAGGCCGCGGCGTACTGGATGCCCCGCCTTCGCGGGGCATGACAGCGTACCGGGTAGAGGCTCCTCGCAATGACGGCGAGAGAGCAGAGCTCCCCCACTCATTTCTTCGCGTAAATATCCTTGTACGTATCCCGCAGCACGTTCTTCTGCACCTTGCCCATCGTATTCCGCGGCAATTCGTCGACGACGAACACGCGCTTGGGCATCTTGAACTTTGCCAGCCTTCCGTCGAGCGCCTTCAGCACCGCGGCCTCGGTGACGTCGGCGCCCTTGTTGCAGACCAGAACCGCCGTGACGCCTTCGCCGAAATCGGCATGCGGCACGCCGATCACGGCGGATTCGACCACGCCGGGCATGGCGTCGAGCTCACTCTCGATTTCCTTGGGGTAGACGTTGAAGCCACCGGAGATCACGAGATCCTTGCCGCGGCCGAGAATGTGGACGTAGCCCTTGTCGTCGATCTTGCCGAGGTCGCCAGTGATGAAGAAGCCGTCGGGCCGGAATTCGGACTTGGTCTTCTCCGGCATGCGCCAATAGCCCTTGAAGACGTTCGGGCCCTTCACCTCGATCATGCCGATCTCGTCGCGCGGCAGCTCCTTGCCGGTCTCGGGCTCGGTCACGCGCACGGCGACGCCGGGGAGGGGAAAGCCGACCGCGCCGGGCACGCGCTCGCCGTCATACGGGTTCGACGTGTTCATGTTGGTCTCGGTCATGCCGTAGCGCTCGAGCACCGCATGGCCCGTGCGCGCCGACCATTCGCGATGGGTTTCGGCGAGCAGCGGCGCCGAGCCCGAGATGAACAGCCGCATGTGCTTTGTGGTCTCGCGCGACAGCGCGGAGTTCTGGAGCAGCCGCGTGTAGAAGGTCGGCACGCCCATCAGCACCGTGGCGCGCGCCATCAGCTTGATGATGAGATCAGGGTCGAGCTTCGGCAGGAAGATCATCGACGCGCGCGAAAACAGCGTCACGTTGGTCGCCACGAACAGGCCGTGCGTATGGTAGATCGGCAGCGCGTGGATCAGCACGTCCTTGTCGGTGAAGCGCCAGTAGCCGACGAGCGAGAGCGAGTTCGACGCGAGATTGTCGTGCGTCAGCATCGCGCCCTTGGAGCGGCCGGTGGTGCCCGAGGTGTAGAGGATCGCGGCGAGATCGTCGTTTGCCCGCGAGACGGTTACGAATTCGCTGCTGGCCTTGTCGGCGGCTTCCGTCAGCGAGCCCTTGCCGTCGGGCCCGAGCGTCTCGACCCTGGCCTTCACCTTGGCGGCGATCGGGGCGAGGCCCTCGGCCTTGGAGGGATCGCAGACCACCAGCGACGGCTCGGCATCGCCGATGAAGTAATCGAGCTCGTTGAGGGTATAGGCCGTGTTCAGCGGCAAATAGACCGCGCCGGCCCGCACGGTGGCGAGATACAGCACGATATTGGCGACCGATTTCTCCACCTGCACCGCGACGCGGTCGCCGGGCTTCACGCCGCGCGCGACCAGCACGTTCGCCATCTGCCCGGCCCGCGCGATCAGATCGCCATAGCTGATACGGCCGCCGTCCTGCGTCTCGACCGCGAGGCGTTTGGGATCGTCCAGGCCGTCGAACAGGCGGGAAAACAGGTTGGCGTTGGCAGCTTGGTTCATGCAAGATTTCCTCGACCGCAAGGCAAACAAGGCCGGTCAAAACCGAGGGCTGGATTAGCAAAAACCGCCCCAATGAAGCAACGGAGACAGTTTGCATGACCAAAAACGGGAAACGCGTGGCCTGGGTGACGGGCGGCGGCAGCGGGATCGGGGAGGCCGGCGCCGAGGCGCTCGCGGCCGACGGCTGGATAGTCGTGGTCTCGGGCCGCCGCAAGGACGCCCTGGATACCGTGGTTGCCAGGATTGCCAAGGCGGGCGGGGCGGCCGAGGCAATTGCGCTGGACGTGTCCAACGCCGCCGAAGCCCAGAAGGCGGCCGATCAAATCGTCGCCAAGCACGGCCGCATCGACCTGCTCGTGAACAATGCCGGTATCAATGTCCCCAAGCGGAGCTGGAAGGACATGGAACTGGAGGGCTGGGACGAGCTCGTCCAGGTCAACCTCAACGGCGTGCTGTATTGCATGCGCGCAGTGTTGCCCACGATGCGCAAGCAGCAGGATGGCTCGATCATCAACGTCTCGTCCTGGGCCGGCCGCCAGGTCTCGAAGATGCCGGGCCCGGCCTACACCACCACCAAGCATGCGGTGCTGGCGCTGACTCATTCCTTCAACATGGACGAATGCGTCAACGGCCTGCGCGCCTGCTGCCTGATGCCGGGCGAGGTGGCTACTCCCATCCTGAAGCTGCGCCCGGTGGTGCCGAGCGAGGCGGAGCAGGCCAAGATGCTGCAATCGGAAGATCTCGGCCGCACCATCGCGTTCATCGCATCGATGCCGCCGCGCGTCTGCATCAACGAGCTCCTGATCAGCCCGACGCATAATCGCGGATTCATTCAGACGCCGAACAACAGGGATTGAGCCTTGTAGGGTGGGCAAAGCGAAGCGTGCCCACCATACCTATCCTCAATCGCGGAGAGATGGTGGGCACGGCGCATGCGCGCCTTTGCCCACCCTACGGCTCCTGAGATGTGTGGCGCGCTCGCTCACACACGAACGTGCCCCCGCTTAGTTTCACGCATCACGATAAATTATTTCCCGAAACCCCATCGCGAACCCTCCCGTAGTTCGGTCCAACGACGGCACTGCTGCTTCACGCCAAAAGGTCGCAGGCGCCGTTGTTGCCCCAACGCAAATGCCGGCAATTGCCGGTCACAATTCAATCGGGAGACTCTCCATGTCGAAGCGTATTGCCTATCTCGCTGCCGCCGCCTTCAGCGCCCTGGCCATCACCGCGACCGTCGTCGCGCCTGTCCGCGCCGAGGAGAAGACCGTCATGGTCGGCGGCGCCGCGATGTTCCCGTCCAAGAACATCGTCCAGAACGCCGTCAACTCCAAGGATCACACCACGCTGGTGGCGGCGGTGAAGGCGGCCGGCCTGGTGCCGACGCTGGAAAGCAAGGGCCCGTTCACGGTGTTCGCGCCCACCAATGCCGCCTTCGGCAAGCTGCCGGCCGGCACCGTCGACAACCTGGTCAAGCCCGAGAACAAGGCGACCTTGACCAAGATCCTCACCTACCATGTCGTGCCCGGCAAGCTCGAGGCCTCCGACCTCACCGACGGCAAGAAGATGAAGACCGCCGAAGGCGAGGAACTGACCGTGAAGAAGCAGGACGGCAAGGTCTGGATCGTCGATGCCAAGGGCGGCACCTCGATGGTGACGATCTCCAACGTCAACCAGTCGAACGGCGTGATCCATGTGGTCGATACCGTGCTGATGCCGGCGACGTAACACCGCGCGTCCCTGTTTCATCCCGCAAGCAGGATGCGACGAAACGGCGAGCCGGGGGCACCCGGCTCGCTTTATTGTGACCAAGGCCGCCCGCAGACTCGATTCGGCGTCGTGCGGGGGCGTAACGAAAGCGGAAGTATCGGCGTATATTCGGTGTCAGACGACCTTCAGGACGGAACCATCATGTCGAGCCTCACAGTCAGCGACGAGCAGGTCAGCGCCACCCCCGCCAAAGTGATCCAGCCGGCCTGGGTCCGTGTCATGCACTGGACCAACGCGGTCGCCATGATCCTGATGATCCTGTCGGGCTGGCAGATCTACAACGCCTCGCCGCTGTTCGGCTTCAGTTTTCCGCGCGAATATACGCTTGGCGGCTGGCTCGGCGGCGGCCTGCTCTGGCACTTTGCGGCCATGTGGCTCTTGATGATCAACGGCCTCGCCTATCTCATCACCGGCTTCGCCACCGGCCGCTTCCGCAAAAAATTGCTGCCGATCACGCCGTCCGGTGTGCTCCACGACGTCAGGGCTGCCCTGACCTTCAAGCTCGGCCATGACGATCTGAGCGTCTACAATTACGTGCAGCGGGCACTGTACGCCGGCATCATCGTGGTTGGCGTGCTGATCGTGCTGTCGGGCCTGTCGATGTGGAAGCCGGTACAACTGCATTGGCTCGTGATGCTGTTCGGCGACTACCCGACCGCGCGCTACGTCCATTTCTTCTGCATGGCCGCGATCTGCGCCTTCCTCGTCGTTCACGTCTTGCTCGCGCTGCTGGTGCCGAAGAGCCTGCGCGCGATGATCATTGGTCGCTGAGAGGGAGGAAGTCTTGGCGAAACGTTCATTCCTGATCCCCGGCGTCGACAAGCGGCTGCTGATCAAGGACTCCATCAAGTCCATGCCGGACTTCACCCGCCGCCGCTTCATCGCCGGCGGCGCCAGCCTCGGCGCGCTGACGCTGCTCACCGGCTGCGACGTCGTCGATTCCTCGTCGGCCGATACCCTGCTCGCGAAGGTCTCGAAGTTCAACGACGCCGTGCAGGCGTGGATGTTCAATCCCGACGCGCTGGCGCCGACCTTCCCCGAGAGCGCGATTACGAAACCGTTCCCGTTCAACGCCTATTACGATCTCGACGACGCGCCCGATGTCGACGGCGCCGACTGGAAGCTCGAGGTGCGCGGCCTCGTCGACAACAAGAAGTCCTGGACCCTGGACGAGCTCTACAAGCTGCCGCAGGTCACGCAGATCACCCGCCACATCTGTGTCGAGGGCTGGAGCGCGATCGGAAGCTGGACCGGCACGCCGCTCCGCGATTTCCTCAAGCTGATCGGCGCCGACACGCGTGCGAAATACGTTTGGTTCCAGTGCGCCGACAAGGACGGCTACAACTCGCCGCTGGACATGCGCAGCGCGCTGCATCCGCAAACCCAGATGACGTTCAAATACGCGAACGAGATTTTGCCGCGCGCCTACGGTTTCCCGATGAAGATCCGCGTGCCGACGAAACTCGGATTCAAGAACCCGAAATACGTGGTCTCGATGGAAGTCACCAACGACTACAAGGGCGGCTATTGGGAAGACCAGGGGTACAATTCGTTCAGCGGGAGCTAGGCACGCTGCCGTAGGGTGGATTAGCCCTACGGCTGCGCGAAGCGCGGTCGCACGGCGTAATCCACCTCTTTCGTTTCCGCAGTGGCAGAAGTGGTGGGTTACGCCTTCGGCCAACCCACCCTACGGCACCGATTGCTTGGCCGGCCCCACCTTGCGCTGGCACAACGCGGCCACCGCCCCCAGCGCCAGCAGCGCCGCTGACACATTCAATGCGTAACTCAGACTCCCCAGTGCATCCGTGATCGCGCCGACCACGATCGGGCCGAGCGTCTGCCCGACGCCGAACGAGATCGTCATTGCCGCGATCGCGGTAGGCCACATCTCGGGCGGATAGTTGAAGCGCACGAAGGCCGTGGTCGAGCCGACCACGGCGAAGAAGGCGACGCCGAACACCACCGCCGAGACCGCAAGCCACGCCGGCGAATGCCCAAGCATCGGCAGGGCCGCGCCGAGCGCGTTGGTGCCGAGGATGATGGCGGTGGCAAGTCCGCCGCGGTCGAGCGCCAGCACGCCGCGCCAGACCCAGGGTGTGACGAAGGCGCTGAGGCCGATCAGGCTCCAGAACGCGGCCTGCGCCGCGGCCCCGCCGCCGCCGTCGCGCACATACGCGATCATGAAGGTCATGTAGGCGATGTAGCCGGCGCCAAACAGGAAGTAGCCGGCGAGATAGATCAGCACGGGTAGAATCGCGAAGGCGGCGTGGCTGCCTTCCGAGAAGCGCACCCCACTCTCGATGCGGATCAGGAACAGCGGCACGGTCATCACGACGGACAGCAGCGTCAGCGCCCACCACACCAGCCACCACGAGCCCGGCCCAAAATATTGCAGCGTGAACGGGGCGATCAGCCCCGAGGCGAGAATCCCTATGCCGGGCCCGGCATAGAACAGGCTGAGCAGGAAATTGGCCCGTTCCGGGCGCGACTGCGCGATAGCCGCGGCCAGCGCGCCGCCGGCGACGAAGCCGGCCGCCGCACCCAAGCCCAGCACGAGGCGTGCGAGGCTCAGCGCAACGAAATTGCCTGTCAGCGCGCAGGTGGCGAGCGCGGCGACGCAGGCGAGGGTTCCGCCGCGGATCGCCGCCGACCAGCCGACGCGCTGGATCAGCCGGGACGCGACAAGCGCGCCCACGAGGTAGCCGACGGCATTGATGGTGTTCATGAAACCGGCCGCCGAGTAGGACCAGCCGAGGTCCTCCCGCATATCGGGCAGCACCAGCGCATAGGCAAAGCGGCCGATGCCGAGCCCGACCGTCGCCGCCAGCGACAGGGTCAGGATCAGCCGCGCGGGATGTGCGTCGGGCGGGGGACGATCAGGGGCGCGCAAGGGATACTCCGGCACGCCCAGTGTGGCAGGCCCTGCGGGCCTTGCACAGCCGCGAGGCGGCAATGGTGTCTTGCCAAGCGCGCAACGCCGCTCTAGCACTCCGGCCGAATTCGATCTCAGAGGAAACGACCATGGCGACCCACAAATTGCTGCTGCTCCCCGGCGACGGTATCGGCCCCGAGGTGATGGGCGAGGTGAAGCGGCTGATCGACTGGCTCAATTCGGCAGGGATCGCCAAATTCGAGACCGATACCGGACTCGTCGGCGGCTCCGCCTATGACGCCCACAAGGTGTCGATCTCCGAGGGCGACATGGCCAAGGCGCTGGCCGCCGACGCCATCATCTTCGGCGCGGTCGGCGGCCCGAAGTGGGATGCCGTTCCTTACGAGGTGCGCCCCGAAGCCGGCCTGCTCCGCCTGCGCAAGGATCTCGCCCTGTTCGCCAACCTCCGTCCCGCCGTCTGCTATCCGGCGCTGGCCGATGCCTCCAGCCTGAAGCGCGAGGCGGTCGAGGGTCTCGACATCGTCATCGTGCGCGAACTCACCGGCGGCGTCTATTTCGGCGAGCCCAAAACCATCACCGATCTCGGCAACGGCCAGAAGCGTGCCGTCGATACCCAGGTCTACGACACCTATGAGATCGAGCGCATCGGCCGCGTCGCCTTCGAGCTTGCCAGGAAGCGCAAGAACAAGGTGACGTCGATGGAGAAGCGCAACGTCATGAAGTCGGGCGTGCTCTGGAACGAGGTCATGACGGCGGTCCACAAGCGCGAATATCCTGACGTCACGCTCGAGCACCAGCTCGCCGATTCCGGCGGCATGATGCTGGTGAAGGCGCCGAAGCAGTTCGACGTCATCGTCACCGA
This sequence comes from Bradyrhizobium sp. LA6.1, assembly GCF_040547805.1. Lineage (NCBI taxonomy): Bacteria > Pseudomonadati > Pseudomonadota > Alphaproteobacteria > Hyphomicrobiales > Nitrobacteraceae > Bradyrhizobium > Bradyrhizobium sp. LA6.1. Next base: position 127,222 of record NZ_JBEPQK010000014.1, read on the forward strand.
CAATCTGTTCGGCGACATGCTCTCCGACATCGCGGCAATGCTGACGGGGTCGCTCGGCATGCTGCCCTCGGCTTCGCTCGGTGAGGTCGATGTGAAGAGCAAGAAGCGCAAGGCGCTGTACGAGCCCGTGCACGGCTCGGCACCCGACATCGCCGGAAAGGGCCTCGCGAATCCCATCGCGATGATCTCGTCCTTTGGCATGGCGCTGCGCTATTCCTTCGACATGGGCGATCTCGCCGACAAGGTCGATGCCGCGATCGCCGCGGTGCTGGCGAGCGGCCTGCGCACCGCCGACATCAAGTCGGAAGGCACCACGGCCGCCTCGACCACGCAGATGGGCGAAGCGATCCTGAAGGAATTGCAGAAGCTGCACGCGTAGCCACAAACACCGCAATCGTAGGGTGGGCAAAGCGATAGCGAGCCCACCATTTCGATCGCGATTGCCGGGAGATGGTGGGCACGGCGCTACGCGCCTTTGCCCACCCTACGGCTCTGCCGACGACCTCAGGGAAGCCAACTCATGGATGCCTCGCCCCGCCCCAAGATCGCGGAAACCATCATCCATGAAACGGTCCGCCAGCGCGAGGCGCAGATCGGGCGCCGCTGCGAAATCCTCGCCAACACCCGCATCGAATATGCCGCGCTCGGCGACTACTCCTATCTCGGCGAGAACTGTGAGGTCGCCGACGCGGTGATCGGAAAATTCACCGCCATCGCCAATTCGGTGCGCATCGGCGCGCCCAATCATCCGATGGGCCGTCCGTCCCAGCATCGCTTCACCTATGTCCCGGAATATTACGAGGCGAGTGCGACGCGTGACCGCGACTTCTTTGCGGATCGTCGCGGAGATCGCGTCATCGTCGGCAACGATGTCTGGATCGGGCACGCCGCCATCCTGCTGCCGGGCGTCACGGTCGGCGACGGGGCGGTGATTGCCGCGGGCGCGGTCGTTAGCCGCGATGTCGAGCCCTACACGATCGTCGGTGGCGTTCCCGCGCGTGCCATCCGCAAACGCTTTGACGATTCGGTCGCGGCAAGCCTGCGCCGCATTGCCTGGTGGGATTGGCCGGACGAACTCATCTTCGAGCGCCTGGGCGATTTCCGCTCCGAGGCGATCGAAGAATTTTGCAGGCGCTACGACCCGGCAGCCAACGCCTGAAGCGGACGTATCTCTCACAAACAAAAATGGCCGGGCGTGAGCCCGGCCATTTTGATTCGGTCGATCATTCCGCTCAGTACAGCGGGAAATTCCGCGGATAACCGCCGACGTCGGCCGGCGTGCTCAGCGGCTGGCGATCGATCGGGCGGTTGTTGTTCTCGCGGGCGAAGGTCGGATAGCCGATCGCCGGCGGGAAAGCGTAGTCGGAGAACTTGCGGTCGCCCGGATTGACCTCGGTGCCGCCGTCGAGCCAGGAGCGCTTGCTCACATAAAGGCGGGTGCGGCCCTGCTGATAGACCGCGTTGGGGCCGCTCGGACCGTAATAGGGCCGGCTGTTGTCGTAACGTTGCTTCTTGGTGTCGGCCGAGGCGGGAGTCGCGAGGGCTGAGGACATGGCAACCACGGCGCCGGCCGCAAGCCATATCGCCAGTTTGTTCGCGGCGGAGAAATTCGAGCTCATCACGTCCCCTTCAGGCGGCAAGCCGCCAATCGATTTCATCCCCATACTAGCCCGGCAAGGGTGGCCGCAACTAGGTCTATTGGGTCACACCAGCTCGGAATAATCGTGCGCGCTGGCAAAAGTTGCATCAATACCAGCCACTTGACCTTGATGCCGGTTAGAGCGCCCCGCGCAATTGCGCGTTCGCCGCGCCCAGCAGCCAGTCCGACGAACCCTGGGGAGCGCAGGAGCGGCGCTTCAGCTCCGCATGGGCGAACAAGTCCGCCAGCTTCGGCTCGTTGCCCGAGGTCAGGAGCGTCAGCCGGTTCAGCGTGCAGGCGATCGCCGCGCGCCGGGCGGGCAGGGTGTCGCCCTGGCAGGAGAAGCCGGAGATCTGGAGCGCCGGCTCCTCGCTGCGCTTGAGGTAGCCGAGGCACGCCCGCGCGGCCTCCGCCGTGCCGGTGGGCCGGAACAGGGCGACGGGACCGAATTTCGTGTCGATCAGGCCGGCCTGCTCGAGCGGCGTTGCTTCCCCCAGGCCCATGTGGACCGCCAGGTCCGCTGTCGCCGGGCGGGTCACGTCGAATTCGCCGCCTTCGCGGTAGATCTCGAGCTCCGCCACGGGCTTGTCCGCCTCGCCGGTCCAGCGCATCACGTCCCTACGGCCGCCTTCGGGATGCCTGAGAATGACGTAAGAGGCTGTTTTTTCTGATGAATCGAGCCGACTGAGGGCGAACGCCGGTTGCGAGCGATCGGCCACGCTCCACCCCGGCTTCTCGGCCGGCTCATCGTCACGCAGGCTGGGCAGCTGGTCGAGCGCGGCGAGGGCGAGGATGGCAAACAGGACCAGCGTCCCCACATAGGCGAACAGGCGCGCCAGCGTGCCGACGATTTCGTCGGCGAGGGCTGCGAGCGCCAGATGGATCTGGGTAGGGGTTGCGGCCGTGCTGGCCTCTGGCGACTGCATCCACGGCCTTCAGGCATGGTCCAACGTTGTCTTGAGGCCGGTTCTCGCATAGAAGCGCTGCTCTTCCTGTTTAAGCGTCAGCTTCAGGAACGGGCTTTTTCATCGGAGAGTGAACGATGGGTTACAAAGTCGCAGTCGTCGGCGCGACCGGCAATGTCGGACGGGAAATGCTCAACATCCTCGATGAGCGCAAATTCCCCGCGGACGAGGTCGTGGCCCTGGCGTCACGCCGCAGCGTCGGCGTCGAGGTCTCCTATGGCGACCGCACCCTGAAGGTCAAAGCGCTCGAGCACTACGACTTCTCCGATGTCGATATCTGCCTGATGTCGGCGGGCGGCTCGGTGTCGAAGGAATGGTCGCCGAAGATCGGCGCCGCCGGCACGGTCGTGATCGACAATTCCTCCGCCTGGCGCATGGATCCGGACGTGCCGCTGATCGTGCCCGAGGTGAACGCGGACGCGACGGCGGGCTTCAAGAAGAAGAACATCATCGCCAACCCGAACTGCTCGACCGCGCAGCTCGTGGTCGCGCTGAAGCCGCTGCACGACAAGGCGACGATCAAGCGCGTCGTGGTCTCGACCTATCAATCGGTCTCGGGCGCCGGCAAGGATGCGATGGACGAATTGTTCTCGCAGACCAAGGCCGTCTACACCAACAGCGAGCTGATCGCGAAGAAATTCCCCAAGCGCATCGCCTTCAACGTCATCCCCCAGATCGACGTCTTCATGGAGGACGGCTACACCAAGGAAGAGTGGAAGATGATGGCGGAGACCAAGAAGATTCTTGATCCCAAGATCAGGCTCTCCGCGACCTGCGTGCGCGTGCCGGTGTTCGTCGGCCACTCCGAGGCCGTCAACATCGAGTTCGAGAATCCGATCACGGCCGACGAAGCGCGCGATATCCTGCGCAAGGCGCCGGGTTGCCTCGTCATCGACAAGCAGGAGCCCGGCGGCTACGCCACGCCGTATGAAGCGGCCGGCGAGGACGCCACCTATATCAGCCGCATCCGCGAGGACGCGACGGTGGAGAACGGCCTCGTGCTGTGGTGCGTGTCCGACAATCTGCGCAAGGGCGCGGCGCTCAACGCCATTCAGATCGCGGAAGTGCTGATCAACCGCAAGCTGATCAGCGCGAAGAAGAAGGCGGCGTAACGAGCGGGATCTCGTAGGGTGGGCAAAGCGAAGCGTGCCCACCAAGGTCTCAATCGGGAAAGATGGTGGGCACGGCGCGTTGCGCCTTTGCCCATCCTACGAATTCAAGCCGCGTTGCGCACGCTCTTGAATTCCTTCGCGACCTTGTCCAGCACGAACAGCGATCCCTCCGCCACGCCGAAATAGGCGCCGTGGGTCTGCATCTGGCCTGAGTCCACCGCCTTCTGCACGAACGGAAACGTCATCAGGTTTTCCAGGCTGCGGAACACCGCGGCCTTCTCGATGCGCTCGACGAACTGCGCCATGGTCTCGTGGTCGCGCTGCTCGACCACTTCGCCCGGCTTGATGAACATCTGCATCCATTTGCCGATGAAGTCGCCCGGCGTGAGCGGCTCGATCTTGTCGACGAAGGCGCGGATGCCGCCGCATTGCGCGTGCCCGAGCACGACGATGTGCTTCACCTTCAGCACCGTCACGGCATATTCGAGCGCCGCGGAGACGCCGTGCGCATTGCCGTCGGGCTGATATACCGGCACCAGATTGGCGATGTTGCGGACGACGAACAGTTCGCCCGGGCCGACGTCGAAGATCACCTCGGGCGAGACGCGGCTGTCGCAGCAGCCGATCACCATCACTTCCGGGAACTGCCCCTTCACCGACAGCTCGCGATAGCGGCTCTGCTCGGTCGGCAGCCGCTGGGTGGCGAAGGCCTTGTAGCCTTCCAGCAAATGCTTCGGGAATGTGATCATGGCCTATGCCTAACCATAGACCAGAGGGGCGAACAAGCCTTTCGAATAGGCAGGCCAGATGCTATCGGCTTGGCTTGTTGTTTGAGCATGATCCTTTCGGAAAACCGCCGCACATTTTTCCGGGATCATGCTCCAGAATACACCCGAGGAAACTGGAAGGAATGCTCGCATGACCCGCCCGCGCCGCAGCCATTTGTTCATGCCCGGCTCCAACCCCCGCGCGCTGGAAAAGGCGCGAAATCTCGCCGCTGACGGCTTGATCCTCGATCTGGAAGATTCCGTCGCCCCCGACCTCAAGGGGGTGGCGCGTGACGGCATCGCCGCTGCGATCGCGGACAAGGGGTTCGGCAAGCGCGAGATTCTGATCCGGACCAACGGCCTCGACACGCCCTGGTGGGCCGATGACGTCGCGATGGCCGCCAAGGCCTCGCCTGATGGCATTCTGGTTCCAAAAGTTTCAAGCATCGAGGATCTCCAGGCGATCGGCGCTCGCCTTGCCGAGCTCGGCGCCGCGCCGACGGTGAAGGTCTGGGCGATGATCGAGACCGCGCGCGCCGTGCTTCACGCCGAGGAGCTGGCCGCCGCGGGCCGCGATCCCAGGACGCGCCTCTCCGGTTTCGTGTTCGGCCCGAACGACATCTCGCGCGAGACGCGCATCAGGATGCTGCCGGGCCGCGCGGCGATGATCCCGATGATCACCCATTGCATCCTGGCGACGCGCGCCCATGGCCTCGAGATCCTCGACGGCCCCTATAGCGACATCGCCAATTCCGACGGTTTTGCCACCGAATGCGCACAGGGCCGCGACCTCGGCTTCGACGGCAAGACACTGATCCATCCGTCGCAGATCGAGGCCTGCAACGCGATCTTCACGCCGCCCGAAGAGGAAGTCGCGCGCGCGCGAAAGATCATCGCGGCGTTCGAGCTGCCTGAGAACGTCTCGCGCGGCGCGATCCGGCTCGATGGCGCAATGGTGGAGCGTCTCCACGCCGACATGGCGCGGCGCACGATCGAAATCGCGGACGCAATCGCAGCGATGAGCAAGGGCTGAGGCGTCAACTCGAAGAAGCGATATCCGCTTTTCCCGGCCAGGCGGACATCTTCTCGACGTCAAGAGGACTGCCGCTTGTGACCCAAACGGTCATCGCGGCGGTCAGTCCCAATCGCCTATTTTCCCGCCCGTGAAGCAGCTCTGGATTCGTCACCCGCGACGATGGCGCTTTCGCGGGACGGCGCATCGACAGGCTGCGGCGCCGCCAATTCCTGGCAATACATCTGATCGATCTTGCGCTGCATGAGCGCATAGCAATCGCATGCGACCTTCTCGAGCCGCGCCCGATGGATCTCGACAAACCCGCGCCGGTCGGACGGGACGGCGCCGGCATCGCGCAGCTTGCTCATCGTCAGGGTCACTGTCGTCCGTCGCACCCCAAGCAATTGCGCAAGCGCCTCGTGCGTCATCGGAAGCCGGTCATCGGGAACGCGGTCGTGAAGCTGCAGGAGCCACCGCGCCATGCGGCCATCCACCCGGTGCAGCGCGTTGCAGGCGGCGACGTGCTGGAGCTGCAACAACACCGCGCGGGCGTGGACTTGCACGACGTTCCTGATGGCGGCGCTTTGCGCAAAGGCCGCGCGAAACTTGGCGGCGGAAATCAGCGATGCTGTGCCGGCGATCCGAGCAATCGCGGTCACGGATGACAGCGACGGGCCGAGCACGGAGAACGAGGCCAAAGCGCCTTCCCGTCCCATCAAGGTGGTTGCGACCGTTTGCCCGTCCGGCATATCGATCATGAAGGCGATGGCGCCGCTATGGGGAAAATAAACCGGGTCGAGCTCATCGCCCGACCGCACCAGGATGGCATCGGGTTCGAACGAGACCTTCTGGAAGTAGGGCGTGAGCAAACCGAGATCCGCCGGCGGCAACGCCGCCAATAGTCGATTCCCGATGCCCGTGCGGTGGACGGTCACGGCGCTTTCCGGTGAACGAGCACCCAACGAACGACGGTAACCATCTATTTCGTTTGCCATGATTGTCCGGAATTCGAATTGCCGAAGGGCAACCATCCAAACAGAGCCATTCGTCGAGATCAAGCACGGACAATTGCGGAGACCTTGCCAGCATCCTCGCCGCGCAAACAGGGCCTTGCATACATCATACTATTGAAGCCCTTTGCTACTGGGCGAGGTGCCACACGTGGTGATCGACCAGTGATTGTTGCGGCAGCGCGTGAGTTTGCCCTGGCCCGGGCGCTTCCGCGCCGATGCCGAGCTGCACCGGCATCGTCGGCAGCTTGTCGTCGGCTCGTCCCGACGACGGCCGTTTCGCCGAAGTCCACGATCTCGGCTTTTCCCGTTGCGGTGGTGAACAGGGGTGCTACCCTCGAAGCCATTGGTGGGTTCGGGCAATCTATTGATGCGTTTTTTTGGGGCAGCTGTCTTTCTCGTCATGTCGCTTTTGTCCGCTCAGCCCGCCCTTGCGCAGGCGCGGGTTGCGCTTGTCATTGGCAATGGCGCCTACGAGAAGGTGCCCGAGTTGCCGAACCCGACTCGCGACGCGGCCGACATCGGCCGCGCGCTGGAGCGGCTGGATTTCAAGGTCACCCAAGTCAGGAACGCCACCGCGCAAGAGATGAGGAAGGCCGTCGTTGAGTTCGGTCGATCCGCCGAAATGTCCGACATCGCCGTCGTGTTCTACGCCGGGCACGGCATGGAAGTCGGCGGCGAGAATTGGCTGATCCCAATCAGCGCCGAGCTGCGCAGCGATACCGACGCCGAAAGCGAGGCGATCAGCCTGCGTTCGGTGAGCCTTCAGGTTTCGAAGGCACGGAAGTTGGGCCTCGTGATACTTGACGCGTGCCGCAACAACCCTTTTGCCGCGAAGATGAAGCGCTCGTTGAGCACCCGGGCCGTGGCTCGCGGGCTCGCGCCGACGGAGCCGTCCGACAACGTCCTGATTGCGTATGCCGCCCGGGACGGCACCACGGCGAGCGACGGCGATGGGCGGAATAGCCCCTTCACGACGTCGCTGCTTCGCCACATCGAAACACCCGGCCTGGAAATATCGTTTCTGTTTCGCCGGGTTCGTGACGACGTGATGGCGGCAACCAGGCGCGAACAGCAGCCTTTCGTGTATGGCTCCTTGTCGAAGGAAGAGATTTACCTCAAGGCCCCTGCCGTCGCCGCTCAGGCGCCAGGAGCATCGACTCCGGCGCTTGCAGCTCCTGCGGAAGACGAGAAATTCTGGCAGGCTGTCCGAACGTCGACGGTGGCAGCTCTCTTTGAGGAGTTTCTCGCCAGATACCCCCGCAGCGACCACGCCGTCGAAGCCCGCCAGCGAATCAAGGATCTCAAGGCCAGCGAAGTTGCGGCGCTATCATCTCCGGCTGCTGCTCCGAAATCCGATGCGAGCGGACGCCAGGAGGCTGATGCCAAGCGCGCCGTACGAAATCTATTTACGCCCGACGACAACAAAAAAATCTCTGTCATCGCGGCAGCTCAGCAACTCGAATTGCCGAGCTTCACCATCTCGTCCGATCAGAACGATCCACTCAACGCCAATTCCAGGTTTGTCGGCGTGTGGTCCAACAAGCGTGGGTGGACCGATGGCAAGGGGCGCTACGCCATGCTGATCGTCACGGAGGTCTCCGCGACGGGCTTGGCCAAGGGATACTACCTCTGGGGGCCGCCCACGAAACAATCATGGGTGAAGGATGTGGCGGGATACAAATCGTTCGCCGAGTTCATTGCGAACGATAAATTCTCTATCAATGGAACGCCGGTTACGGCCAAGCTGGACAAGAACGTCCTTGCCCTGACTTCCGTCAATAAGGAGAATCCGTCGGAGACCGCGAATATCGAGCTTCGTCCAGTCTGGCAGCTTATGCCGGTGCCCGAGGATGCCGAACCTCCGACCAAGCGCGATAAAACGTCGCGAGCTCATGCAGTCAAGAAAGAGAGCGCGGCCGAACCTGGCCCTCCGGGTCATGCCGGCGGAGCGAGTATGGAAGAGCGCTATCGAGCGTGCAGAAAGCTCGTGAAAGGATTTGCCCAGCGCGACGCATGCGCGCGTAACGGCACGATCTGATCTTTTCGATCCCGACGACGCGTCAGCGCGGGGCGACGTCGGCCCGATCGAGCGACTCCAGCGTCGATGCATTGCCACAATAGCCGTGGTAGTTCTCCGCGGCGGTGCCCTCGGCGAGATCGCGGTCGCATTGTCCCTTCTGATTGCAGAGCGAGCAGACGCGCTCCATGTCGCGGAGCAGCAGCGGCTGCGCACGACCGAGCCTGTCTGCGCTGATGCCGAGCTGCTCGAGCATTTTCGGCAGCTCGTCGGCAGCGTGCTTGCCGTGACGGACCAGCTCCTCCAGATCGTCAGGCGCGATCCTGAGATCTTGCGCGATCCGGTCGAAATCGGCGCGATCGAGCTGCCGCATCTCGTTCATCTCGCGGCGATGCTTCAGCCAGGCGGCAAAGGACTCGATGAGGTCCTGAACGATGGGATAAGGCCTGCTTGCGGTGCTCATGGAAAGCTCCATTCGGGCGGCGGAATTGGAGCGAGATTAGGCACAATGGTGCAGAGGCGCGTTGCGCTGGATCAAATTTGGAAGCGTTGGAGTGTGGCGCGTTGGTGGTTGGTTTCGTGTTCCGGACGCGGTGCGGCGCGAAGTGCCGCTCCGCAGAGCCGGGACCCATCTCGCCGCATCTCTGGGCCCCGGCTCAGCAGCGCATCACCATAGCGCGTCGAAGACGCGCGTGAACGCGCTTATGGTGCTGCGCTACGTCCGGGGCAGGAGAGCGCCGCGTAGCGGACTGAGTTACGCGAACCGCTCCGTCGCCCACGCATACAGGCTGCCCGGGATCGGCTTTTCGCCGCCGCGGCCCTTGGGGGAGATGTGCAGGCCGATGATCTCGGGGTCGGTGACGAGGCCGAGATAGCTTGAGGGATCGAAGAACAGCTTTGGCTCGGCATGCACGGCGTAGAACGATTGCTTCGGCAGTGCGTTCTGTATTTCACCGGTGCGGCGCGCGAGCGCGGTGAGCGCCGCCGGTCCGAAGATTGCGACGCGAATGTCCGAGAGACGGTTCGAGCCCCCGCGCAGGCGACGCATCATGAAGGTGATGCGATGGCGCACCGACAGCCAGTTCGGCGTCAGCTCCTCCTGCTCCATCAGCTCCTCGAAGGCGGAAACGATGCCGTGCTCCGCCGGCAGATAGATCACGGAATTGCCGAGCTGGCGCGGCCGTTCCCAGGCGAAGTAGGGTTTTGCCGGATCGATCTCGACGGGTTTCAGCAGCAGCACGTCGGCATCGAGCCAGAGGCCGAGGTTCTTCGCCATCAGCTTCATGCGGAAGAAGTCGCTGAACTGCAGCGTGGTCCAGTCGCGCCAGCTTCCGTCCGGCTGCGGCGGTCGCAATCGTTCGGAGAACGCGTGCGGCAGGATCGCCTCGGCGTCCGCGTTCCCGATGCCCGCGGGCAGGCCGGGAATGGTGTCAAAACTGTAGACCGTGACCTTGTGGCCGGCCGCGAGCTGCGAGCGCAGACAGGTCTGGCGCAGTGCGTCCATCGGGCCGTGCCAGAAGGTGACGATGTCGGGCAGCATGCGCGTCAGTCTAGGGGTTAATCAGGACAAAGAAAAAGCCCCGGCGCTATCAGCACCGGGGCTCGAACTGGAGCTCGATCTCAGGCCCAGGCGCGTTCGCGCTTGAGCTTTTCCTCGTAGGTGTCGATCGAGGCCTTCTTCTCCATCGTCAGGCCGATGTCGTCGAGGCCGTTGATCAGGCAGTGCTTGCGGAACGGGTCGATCTCGAACTTGACCTTGCCGCCGTCGGGGCCGCGGATCTCCTGATTCGGCAGGTCGATCGTCAGCGTCGCATTGGCGCCGCGCTCGGCGTCGTCGAACAGCTTGTCGAGGTCTTCCTGCGAGACGCGGATCGGCAGAATGCCGTTCTTGAAGCAGTTGTTGTAGAAGATGTCGCCGAACGAGGTCGAGATCACGCAGCGGATGCCGAAGTCGAGCAGCGCCCAGGGCGCGTGCTCGCGGCTCGAGCCGCAGCCGAAATTGTCGCCGGCGACCAGCACCTTCGAATTGCGATAAGCGGGCTGGTTGAGGACGAAATCCGGATTCTCGCTGCCATCGTCCTTGTAGCGCTGCTCGGAGAAGAGCCCCTTGCCGAGGCCGGTGCGCTTGATGGTCTTGAGGTACTGCTTCGGAATGATCATGTCGGTGTCGACATTGATGATCTTCAGCGGCGCCGCGACGCCTTCCAGCGTGGTGAACTTGTCCATTTCAGGCTTCCCGGTTTGAAGTCAGGGGAGGGCTATTTAGCCCGGTTGGCACACAAATCCTAGGCCGGATTCGGCAGGCCTAAGGGGCGTAAATCGAGGTTCGTCTTCAGCCTGGCGGAGCCATGCTGTCAGGGGCAAAGCCGGTCGGCAGGCCGTCGATGCTCTTCATGTTCTTCAGACCCCAGTATTTTCGCAAATTGTTGACACCCTGCGCCGTCCAGTAGCGCACGAGGCTGCCGCGTTCTTGTCTGTAGTCGAACAGCGGCACGCCCATACCGCATGACGTCTGCACGAGGTCGACCGAGAGGCGCACGATTTGGCGGGCGCCTGCCATGTCCTCGAAGTCAGGAACGAGATCGGAATATTCCGGCGTGCCGCGCATGAGCGATCGAGCCTGGCCATAGAGCCGCAGGATCATCGGGGCGCCGTCGAAGGCGCAAAACATGATGGTCATCCGCTTGTCGTCGGAGGCGGTCAGATGCGCACGGGTCTCGCTGCCGCTGCCGGTGCAATCGAGGTAGGCGACGTCGCTCTCTCCCAGCACCCGGAATGACGACAGGCCCTTGGGAGACACGTTGATGCGTCCCTTCGGTGGGGCGCTCGCGACGAAGAAGATCTTCTGCCGTTCGATGAAAGCCCTGTGCTCGGGTTCGATCCTTGCGAATTGCTTGCCCATACCCGTTCGTCCTTTCCGCAGCGACGCCGCAGCGGCAAAGAGTTAGCATGCCGATTATACCCGTTTAAGAATGTTCTTTATGCTGGTATAAAAATCACCATGAAGGGACCAGACCCGATCGCTCCAGCTCTCTCGCTCAGCGCGTTCCTGCGCGCGCTCCGGGAGCGCCAGTCTCCGGCAGAATTCGGCCTCGCCGCCGGAGCACGGCGGCGCACGCCCGGCCTCCGGCGCGAGGAGGTCGCTCAGCTCTGCGGATTGAGCGTCACCTGGTACACGTGGATCGAGCAGGGTCGCGATGTCTCCGTCTCGGCTTCGACACTTGCGCGCCTCGCACGCGGATTGCGCCTGTCACGAGCGGAGCGCAGCTATCTGTTCGAAGTTGGGGGCAAGCGCGATCCCGAGCGTCCCGGCCACAGCGATGATCCGCCTGAGGAGGTGCTGGCCTGCGTCGATGCGATCGATGGGCCGGCCTACATTCTCGATCGCACATGGGGCGCGCGCCGTTGGAATGCGAAAGCGTCCCGGTTGTTTGCCGGATGGCTCGATGCTGACGGCGAAAAAAATCTTCTGCGCTACATCTTCCTCAGGCCCGAGGCGCGAACACTGATCCTCGACTGGACCTCACGCGCGCAACGCGTCGTCGCAGAATTCCGCGCCGCTGTTACAGCCTATTCCGACGATCCGGACATTCGCCGGCTCGTCGAGGAACTGAGAGTTGGAAGCCCCGACTTCGAACGCTGCTGGGAGACGCAGGGGGTCCTGGCACGCGAAGGCGGCGAGCGTGCGTTCGATCATCCGACCATGGGACTGCTGCACTATCAGCAGGTGTCGCTGTCTCTCGCGGGCTGGTCCGACTATCGACTGACGATGCTTCTCGCTGCGCCAACCATACGCAACCGATGACGTCCTACTCCGGCTGAGCCTCAATCGCGGCCATATCGTCGTCCGAGAGGCCGAAATGGTGGCCGATCTCGTGGATCAGGACGTGGCGGACGATGTGGCCGAGGCTCTCGTCGTGCTCGGCCCAGTAATCCAGGATCGGCCGGCGGTAGAGCCAGACCATGTTGGGCAGCCGCGCCACATCGCCCAGGCTCTGCTGGGGCAGGCCGACGCCCTGGAACAGGCCGAGCAGGTCGAACTCGCTCTCGCAATCCATCTCGTCCATCACTTCCTCGGTCGGGAAGTCGTCGACACGGAGGATCACGCCCTCACAGAGGCCGCGAAATTCCGCCGGCAGGCGCTCGAAGATGTCATGCGCCGTCGTTTCCATCTCGGCCAGCGAGGGGGCTTTCAATTCCGTCCACATGGGCTTTTCTTAGCGCGGGTTCCGTGGCGATGCATCCGGCTTTATAGAAGGCTACGAAGAGTTGACGCCGCGCGCGAAAACGGGGAGCGTACGGCGCCTCAAGGGGATAGCTCAGGTGGGTGGTGGTGCGATGCGGGCGGGAACAGCAATACTGGTTCTACTTTGCATGGGGTTGTTTTCGCAATTTTGCGTTGGTGCGGAAGCCCAGACGGCCGGCGCCGGTGTCAGGCTGGCCCAGGCGGCCTCGCCAGACGACGTTCCTCCGCCGCGCAGGCGCCCGCCCGCCCGGCTGCGCGTCACGCCCTACTACGCTCCGGACGGCGTCTATCCGCGCTACTATCCGGGTCCCGATGCGGTCCGCGAGTGCAACGCCACCTATGTGCAGGAATATCGGCCGAGCGGCACGGTGATCGTGCCGCATATGAGCTGCTACTGGCGGCGGGGCTGACGCGCCTCAACGGCCGCGTGATGCCCGCATCTTGAGGGCGGAGTTCGTCATGACGAGATGGATTGCATTGGCCGTTGTCGCCGGGCTCGCAGCGGGTTTGCCTCGCGCTTCAACCGCGCAGAGTGTGACGAAGTCGGATGCCTCGGCCGGGACAGCGATTTTCGATGCGAGACGGCACGCAAGACACCATGACGTTGCGCGGCGCTCAGCGCCCCATGATCCGCATTATTACGCGCGGCCCGTCTACTACCGTCCCTATCCCTACGGCGTGCCGGCACCCTTCGTGTTCGGCTACGGGCCGTGGTGGTGACGCCGTCGCGTTAGCCCGCCGTCGCGAATCCCCTGACCAGCAGCACGGTTGCCTGCGCGCCCGCCTTGCGATCGCGCGAGATCTCTTCGTAGTCCGGTGAATTCGAGAAGGCGAGGAATGCGGCCTCGTCGGGAAACGACATCATGACGAGCTTGTCGAATGGCCACGGGCCCTCGAGCACGCGCGGCTGCTCGTCGGCGGCGAGCAGCCGTCCATTGTACTTTCTGAACACGTCGAAAAACCGCGCCTGATAGCGGTCATAGGCCGCGCGGTCCGTCATCTTCAATTGCGCGATCGCGTAGACGGTCATCTTTCGAATTCCTTTTGTCGTGGCACGGCGCCTCGGCAGGAAGCTTGTTCATTCACAAGGCGTTCACGTCGCTGTCCCTAATTTAATCTTGGGAGCGACTGCAATTGAACAGCGATGCGAGCGACGCTGCGCCGCAATGCTGCCGTTCAGATTCAGGGAGAATTCCATGCTGCGGGTCTTGGATGCTCGGACAAGCCCGATACGCTTGCTCGGGCTTGCGGCCGTTGCCACGCTGATGCTGTCGGCCGGGACTGCACAACGTGCCGAAGCGATGACACCGATCAATCCGACGCCGTTGCCGGCGGCGAAGGCTGCAAGCGACGACATGATCACGCAGGTCCGTCATGGTGGTGGCGGCGGTGGACATGGTGGCGGCTTCCATGGCGGCGGCGGTTTCCGCGGCGGTGGCTTTCACGGCGGCCATATCGGCGGCTTCCGCGCCGCACCCGCCTTTCATGGTGGCGGCTATCGCTACGGCGGATTTCGCCACTATGGCGGGTTTCATCGCTACGGGATCTATCGCCCGCATTACGGCTATCGCCACTTCCACCGGCGCTATTATTACGGCGGCTACTATCCCTACTACAACTATCCGCGCCGCTGCCGGGTGATCTGGACCTATTACGGTCCGCGCCGCGTCTGCCGGTGGCATCGCTGGCACTATCCGTACCGCTATTGGTAATCGCGATCGAAATGAAAAGGGCGCCGCGACGGCGCCCTTTGTTCGTGTGGCCTAGAGCCAATCCTTCAGCTTCCACGACGCCGGCGTCCACCGCGTCAGGTTCTCGAGCTTCCACTGCTTGATCATCGCCGGCGGCCAGCGGCTGAGCTTCGAGGTCTCCTCGACCTCGGGCTTGGCGACGATGGGCAAGGGCGTTGCGCGCCGCCGGTGCTGGCGCGTCGCAGCGCTGATCAGATCGACATATTCAGGCTTGTTGGCCATGGCGCGCGTCCTCGCGAAACCGTCGCGAGGACGCAGTGTCGGCGATGCCGATTAACGGCCGTTTGCCGCTTTAGCTCAAATTGCAGGGAGCGGCTTACCGCCACTCCCTGACGTCGACGAAGTGACCCGCGATCGCGGCGGCTGCCGCCATCGCCGGCGACACCAGATGCGTGCGGCCCTTGAAACCCTGGCGGCCCTCGAAGTTGCGGTTCGAGGTCGAGGCGCAGCGCTCTTCCGGAGCCAGCTTGTCCGGGTTCATCGCGAGGCACATCGAGCAACCGGGCTCGCGCCATTCGAAGCCGGCCTTGATGAAGATCTTGTCCAGACCCTCAGCCTCGGCCTGCTCCTTCACGAGGCCGGAGCCCGGCACGACCATGGCGTTGACATGCGCTGAAACGGTCTTGCCTTCGGCAATCTTCGCCGCCGCGCGCAGATCCTCGATGCGGCCGTTGGTGCAGGAGCCGATGAAGATGCGGTCGAGCTTGATGTCGGTGATCTTCGTGCCCGCCGTCAGGCCCATGTATTTCAGCGCGCGGTGCTTGGAGAGACGCTTGGCCTCGTCCGCGATCTGATCCGGATCGGGCACGATGCCGGTCACCGAGATGACGTCCTCAGGCGAGGTGCCCCAGGTCACGATCGGCGGCAGCTTGGCAGCGTCGAGGCGCAGCTCGTGGTCGAAATGCGCGCCGTCGTCGGAGCGCAGCTTCTCCCAGTAGCGCATCGCCGCGTCCCAGTCCGCGCCCTTCGGCGCCTTCGGGCGGCCGCGCAGGAAGTCGAACGCCTTCTGGTCGGGCGCAACCAGGCCGGCGCGGGCGCCGCCTTCGATCGACATGTTGCAGACCGTCATGCGGCCTTCCATGCTGAGCGCGCGGATCGCATCGCCGGCGTATTCCAGCACGTAGCCGGTGCCGCCGGCAGTGCCGATCTCGCCGATGATGGCGAGGATGATGTCCTTGCCCGTCACGCCTTCAGGCAATTTGCCGTCGACGGTCACGCGCATGTTCTTCGCCTTCTTCTGGATCAGCGTCTGCGTCGCCAGCACGTGCTCGACCTCGGAGGTGCCGATGCCGTGTGCGAGCGCGCCGAACGCGCCATGCGTCGAGGTGTGGCTGTCACCGCAGACGATGGTGGTGCCGGGCAGGGTAAAGCCCTGCTCGGGGCCGATGACGTGGACGACGCCCTGGCGCTTGTCGAACTCGTCGTAATATTCGATGCCGAATTGCTTGGCGTTCTCGGCCAGCGCCTTGATCTGCTCGATGCTCTCCGGATCGGGATTCGGCTTGGTGCGATCGGTGGTCGGCACGTTGTGGTCGACGACGGCGAGCGTCTTTTCCGGCGAGTGCACCTTGCGGCCGGTGGCGCGCAGACCCTCGAACGCCTGCGGCGAGGTCACTTCGTGCACCAGATGGCGGTCGATATAGAGCAGGCAGGTGCCGTCGTCGGCTTCGTGCACCAGATGGTCGTTCCAGATCTTGTCGTACAATGTGGTCGGCTTGGACATGAGCTTCAGCTCCAGGAATGTTGTGGTGCGGATATGCGCGGTCACGCGCGGGCAACAAAATCGTCAGCGCAGCTTTTAGGCTGCGCGCGTAAGCTCTGACGTTGCCGAGGTCGCGAAGCGTCCGAAGAACCGGCCAGGCAGCCGCGAGCGATCGTCGATGACGATGCGCGTGACGGGGGCAAGGCTGGTCTGATCTGGAAACATTCCAAGAATATATAGCAGGCCGATTTGGAAGCGCGAGTGCTTTGACGCGCACGGCTGACGCAACAAAAAAGCGCGGGGTTTTGCCCTGCGCTCTCTAGAACTCGTCTGTAAACGGAGCTTACTCGTTGACGGCCTTGGCGTGCTCAGTCTTCTCGACGATGCGGGCCGACTTGCCGCGAAGGTTGCGGAGGTAATAGAGCTTGGCACGACGCACCTTGCCGCGGCGCACCACCTTGATCGAGTCGATCATCGGGGAGAGCAGCGGGAACACGCGCTCGACACCCTCGCCATAGGAGATCTTGCGGACGGTGAAGCTCTCGTTGAGGCCGCCGCCGGAACGGCCGATGCAGACGCCTTCATAGGCCTGCACGCGGGTACGGTCGCCTTCGACGACCTTCACGTTGACGATCACGGTGTCACCGGGACCGAATTCCGGAATCTCCTTGCTGGCGGAGAGCTTGTCGAATTGCTCTTTTTCGAGCTGTTGGATCAGGTTCATGGGTAAATCTCCATCGGCGCGCCCAGCCGCAGAACGGGGGCTGCGCGAAATTCGTTGATCCAGCTATTGCGGATGTGGCCGCTCCTATAAGGCAAGCCGGAGCGTTTGTCACCCGTCTGTCTTGTTTTTTGGCGTTTTTTGGCGTCCGGCCCGATTCGGGGCTTTGGCCGGGATTTGCGCCCATAAATCAGGCCGCCGGGCCGCGGTCAGGGCCTCGGATTGTGCCCGCCGCCAGGCTGCAACCTTGGCGTGGTCGCCGGAGGTCAGGGTCTCCGGGATCGGAGCGCCCTCGAACAGCTGCGGGCGGGTGTATTGGGGGTATTCGAGCAGGCCCTCCGAAAAGCTTTCCTCGGTTCCCGAGACCTCCTTGCCCATCACGCCGGGCAGCAGCCGGACGCAGGCGTCGATCAGGGCCAGCGCGGCGATTTCGCCCCCGGACAGCACGTAGTCGCCGATCGAGACCTCCTCCAGGGCCCGTCCGTCGATCACCCGCTGGTCCACCCCCTCGAACCGTCCGCAGACGATCAGGGGGCCTGGACCCTCGGCCAGCTCCATCACCCGGGCCTGGGTCAATGGCCGACCCCTCGGGCTCATCAGCAGTTTCGGCCGGTCCGGGCTGATCCCGGCGGCATCGATCGCCACCGCCAGAACATCGGCCCGCAGCACCATGCCCGGTCCGCCGCCCGCGGGGGTGTCGTCGACGCTGCGGTGCCGGTCGGTGGCCGAGGCCCGGATGTCCCGCGCCTCGAGCTCCCAGAGCCCGCCAGCCAGCGCCCGGCCGGCCAGGCTCACGCCGAGCGGCCCCGGAAACATCTCCGGAAACAGCGTCAGCACCGTCGCGCGCCAGGGTGAGGAGGTCGTCATGGCCGCTGGTTAGGGCATTGCGGCCGACAGGTCGAGGCCCGGCCGGCCGAGTTGGTTATTGCTTGCGGCCGTACTCGACGAGCTCGATGACGTTATTGGTCAGCAGATGGCCGTTGCCGCGCGCCACGTAGGTCCGTTTCGCCCAGTGGTCGATGGCCGGCGCGTACCAGGTCATGGCCGTGATCTCGTGCTTGCGGCTCGGATCGTTGGTCGGGCGCCTCAGGAGCGTCGTTTCGATCTTGTACGTCTCGAATGTGCCGGCCTTGGTGGTGATGGTCTCCTGGCCGACGACCTTCGAATGGCCCGAGCGCTTCCAGATGAAGCCCTTGCTGCTGTTGACGTCATCGGCGGAGAAGCTCCAGCTATCGCCGATTTTCAGTGGCGCATGGATGCCGCTGCCGTCGCCGGGCTGATATTTCCACTCACCCGCGTTCTTCAGATTCCACGACCGATCGTAGATATTCAGGCCCTCGGCCTCCTTGCCGTCGGTCGTGACCCGAACGCTGATCTCGGCAGGCGTGACCTCGGTGACGATGTTCCTGCGGACCGCGCTGACCTTGCCGCTGATTTCGTCCCGCACCTCGTAGGTCCAGAAGTCGCCTTGCAGGGGTGCCTCCATCGCGATGACCGGCTTTGCGGCAGCGGGCGGATCGCTCGCCGCCGATGCCAGGGTGGTGCCGGCAAGCAGACAAGCCATCATCGTGGCCGCGTAACGAGACATCTTCATGCTCCCCGGAAGGCTTCGGTCATCGACGGTCGCTTTTGCGCCGGCCGCTAGCGGCGGCCGTATTCGATCATTTCGAGCGCGCCCCGCTCGCGAACCCTGCCGTCCGCCCTGCTGACGTAAGTGCGCTTCACCCAATGGTTGATCTCGGGCACGTACCAGGCCTGCTGCTCGGCCTGGGATTTTTTGGTGGGATCGTTGGCGTTTCGCATCTCGATCGAGGTTTCGATCTTGTAGGCCTCGAATGTGCCGGCGCGGGTGGTGATGGTCTCCCTCGCCGTGACCTTCGAGGTACCAGTGCGCTTCAGGTTGACACCCGCCGTGCTGTTGGAGTCGCTGGACTTGAACGTCCAGGTCTTGCCGATCGCGAGCGGCATGCGGATGCCCGTGCCGTCATTCGGCGTGAACCGCCATGCACCATTGTTGATGATGTCCCACGACCGGTCATAGGTCTGGTAGCCGAAACCGGGCTTGCCGAGGATCTCGAACCGGACGCTGATCTCGGTGGCCGACACGTCGGTGATGGTATGCGTCATGGTCGATTTGAGGTCGCCCGTGATCTCGTCGCGCATCTCGTAGGTCCAGTGGTCACCGACCTGCGGCTCCTCCATCGGGGCGAGCGAGGTGGCTTGCTCGGCTGCAGCCGGCGGGGGGCTCGGTGGCGTCTGCGCACTGACGAGGCCCGCGGATGCGAGCAGGCTGATCGTTGCCGGAAGACAGCGGCGCAGCATTTGGGACTCCGGTGTTCGGGAGACGCGCGGGAGGGCGATGCAACCAAAGCGTGAACGAGCCGGATGCCCGATGCAAGTGAAGATTTCGCGAGATTTGTTAGCGAGCCGTTACCGCGCCGTCATGATGACGAAGCCTCGCTGTCATCATCACCCTCGATCTCCTGCGGCAGCGCGATCACGACGCGGCCGCCTGTGAGATCGACTTCCGGCACCACCGCGTTTGTGAACGGCAGCAGCATCGTCGTGCCTTTTGGCGGCGCGATCTCGATAATGTCGCCGGCGCCGAAATTGTGGATCGCGAGCACGCGGCCGAGCGCGTCGCCGTCGGTGGTGACGGCGGCGAGCCCGATCAGGTCGGTGTGGTAATATTCGTCCTCGTCGGTCGCGGGCAGCTTTTCGCGCGCGACGTAGAGCTCGATGCCGTTGAGGCGCTCGGCCTCATCGCGGGTCGTGACGCCCTTGAACGTCGCGACCAGATGATCCCTGGCCTCGCGCGCCTGCGCGACCTCGAACTGGCGCTTGCCGTCCTTGGACAGAAGTGGCCCGTAGCGTTTGATGGCAAAGGGATCTTCGGTGAAGGTCCACAGCTTGACCGCACCGCGCACACCATGGGCGGCGCCGATCCGCGCGACGCAGACCAGCGCCGACATGATCTGACCTTAACCCTTCGCGGCGGCTTCGGCCTGCGCCTTGCGCTCCTTGCGCGGCACGGCCTTCTCAGGGTTGTTGCGCGCTTCGCGCTTCTTGACGCCGGCGGCGTCGAGGAAACGCGCCACGCGGTCCGACGGCTGCGCACCCTTGGCGACCCAAGCCTTCACCTTGTCCATGTCGAGCTTGAGGCGGGCCTCGTTGTCCTTCGGCAGCAGCGGGTTGAAATAACCGAGACGCTCGATGAAGCGGCCATCGCGGGGAAAGCGCGAATCGGCGACGACGACGTGATAGACGGGGCGCTTCTTGGTGCCTGCGCGAGCGAGGCGGATAACGACGGACATCTGGTTCTCCTTCAAAGTACAGTTTGTTCGGTTGATTGGTATTCCGCGTCGCGCGAGATGCTTAGGATCCCTCGCGACGAATTCCTCATTTCTTTTTGCCCGGAAATCCGCCGAGGCCCGGCAGCGTCGGCTTGCCGCTCAGCCCGGTCAGGCCGGGAACGTTGGGCAGGCCGGTGCGCAGACCAGCGGGCAAATCCTTCGGCAGGCTGGGCAGACCTTGTCCGCCGCCTTGCATCTTCTCCTGCAACGCCTTCATCTCTTCCGGTGAGGGCGGCTTCATGCCACCGCCAAAGCCCATCGCCTGTGCGATGCCGGCGAGCGGGCCGCGCTTGCCCGAGCCCATGGCCTTCATCACGTCGGCCATGTTCCGGTGCATCTTGAGCAGCTTGTTGACCTGCTCGACGCTCTGGCCGCTTCCTGCGGCGATGCGCTTCTTGCGGCTGGCCTTGAGCAGGTCGGGATGACGGCGCTCGTCGCGCGTCATGGAATCGATCACCGCGACCTGCCGCTTCAGGATCCTGTCGTCGATGCCGGCGGCCGCGATCTGGTTCTTCATCTTGGCGATGCCGGGCATCATGCCCATCAGCCCGCTGATGCCGCCCATGTTCGCCATCTGCAACAGCTGCTCGCGCATGTCGTTGAGGTCGAACTGACCCTTGCGCATGCGCTCGGCGGTGCGCGCGGCCTTTTCGGCGTCGATGTTGGCGGCGGCACGTTCGACCAGCGACACCACGTCGCCCATGCCGAGGATGCGGCCGGCGATACGATCGGGGTGGAAATCTTCCAGCGCGTCGGTCTTTTCACCGGTGCCGATCAGCTTGATCGGCTTGCCGGTGACGGCGCGCATCGACAGCGCGGCGCCGCCGCGGCCGTCGCCGTCGACTCGTGTGAGCACGATGCCGGTGAGGCCGACGCGCTGATCGAAGGCGCGCGCAAGATTCACGGCGTCCTGGCCGGTGAGGCTGTCTGCTACCAGCAGCACTTCATGCGGATTGGCAGCGGCTTTGATCGCAGCCGCTTCCGCCATCATGTCTTCGTCGAGCGTGGTGCGGCCGGCGGTGTCGAGCAGCACGATGTCGTAACCGCCGAGCTTGCCGGCTTCGAGTGCGCGCTTCGCGATCTGCGGCGGCTGCTGGCCCGCCACGATCGGCAAGGTCGGAATGTCGAGGTCGCGGCCGAGCACGGCCAGCTGCTCCATCGCCGCCGGGCGATAGACGTCGAGCGAGGCCATCAGCACCTTGCGCTTGTCACGCTGGACCAGGCGGCGGGCGAGCTTCGCGGTGGTGGTGGTCTTACCGGAGCCTTGCAGACCGACCATCATGATCGGCACCGGCGGCACGGAATTGACGTCGATGGTCTGGCTTTCGGCACCGAGCGTGTTGATCAGCTCGTCATGGACGATCTTAACCACCATCTGGCCGGGCGTGACCGACTTGACGACGGTGGCGCCGATCGCCTGCTCGCGGACGCGCTCGGTGAAGCTGCGGACCACTTCGAGCGCGACGTCGGCTTCCAGCAGCGCGCGGCGCACCTCGCGCATCGCGGCGTCGACGTCCTTTTCGGTCAGCGCACCGCGCCCCGTCAGACGATCGAGAATGCCACCAAGCCGTTCCGACAGATTGTCGAACAATGCCGTTGTCCCTTGTCCTGCTCGCGCAGGGTTGCCGCGTTCACCATCGTCATGCCCCGGCTTGACCGGGGCATCCAGTACGCCCCGGCACCTCGGTTCAGCCGAGCTGCCTCTGGGATACTGGATCGCCCGATCAAGTCGGGCGATGACCACTTCCTAAGCAAGCGATCTTCCAAACACCTTTGCGCCCGAGGGCGCACAGCGCTGTCGGGCGTTGGCCTCTGGCCTCCAGGGCCAGTGGGCGGGTCGAAAAGAAAGCCTTTCCGAGAAAGTGGCGGGGTTAAACGCCGCTCCCGCCCAAAAGTCAAGGAAAGTTAGGGTGCCGGGGTGCCTTTGCCAGGCCAAGACTCTGAAAATACGGAACTTTCGGCGGCCGGTTCCTTTTGCCTAGGCTCCGCCCATATACAAGATGATGACTTACCACCGCTACCATCCCTGAAGCCCGCTTGTGCCAATCACCCGCCGCCGCCTCTTTGGATTGCTCGCCGGTGGTGCCGCGCTGGTCGGTGTTCCGCCCCTCTGGATGTCCCGCATGAAAACCTATGACGGCCCCGCCTCCGACCATTTTGACGGCCTGACCTTCTTCGATCCCGACGGGGCGCCGCCGAGATCGCTCGGCGAGGTGCTGCGGTGGCAATTAGGTGGCCGGGGGCAGCGCGCGGACTGGCCCGACTGGGTGCCCAACCCCTATGCCGACACGCCGCCGCAGCGCGTCGAGGGCGACAAGGTGCGGCTCTCCTTCGTCGGCCACGTCAGCTGGCTGGTCCAGGCCGGCGGCCTCAACATCCTCGTCGATCCCGTCTGGTCCTCGCGGGTCTCGCCCGTCAGCTTTGCCGGACCGAAGCGGCACAACGACCCCGGTATCGCGTTCGAGAAGTTGCCGAAGATCGACGTCGTGCTGGTCTCGCACGGTCATTACGATCATCTGGACATCGCGACGCTGTCGCGGCTTGCCAAGAACTTTGCGCCGCGCGTGGTGACGCCACTCGGCAACGACGTAACGATGCGCAGCGCCGACTCCTCCATCAAGGTGGAGGCCTTCGACTGGCACGATCGCGTCGAGCTCGGCGGCGGCATCGCCGTGACGCTGGTGCCGACCCGGCACTGGTCGGCGCGCGGCATGTTCGATCGCAACAAGGCACTGTGGGCGAGTTTCGTGCTGGAGACGCCGGCGGGGAAAATCTACGTGGTCTGCGATTCCGGCTATGGCGACGGCGGGCACTTTCGCCGCGTCGCAGAGAAGCACGGGCCGCTGCGTCTGGCGATCCTCCCGATCGGCGCCTACGAACCGCGCTGGTTCATGCGCGACCAGCACATGAATCCGGAAGACGCCGTGAAGGCGCTGGCCGATTGCGGCGCGCAAGCCGCGCTCGGGCATCATCACGGCACGTTCCAGCTGACCGATGAAGCGATCGACGCGCCGGCCAAGGCGCTGGTCGAAGCGTTGGATGCCGCGAAGCTTCCGCAGGAACGGTTCGTGGCGATGCAGCCGGGACAGGTGGTGGAGATCTAAATCCATCCACGTACACAACTTGCCCCGGACGCAGCGCAGCGTCTCTTCGACGGTGCGCTGCAGAGCCGGGGCCCATGCAGCAGCACGTGCCGTTGGCTTTCTGGGTCCCGGCCCTGCGCAGCGGCGTTTCACGCTGCAGCGCGTCCGGGACAAGAGACTTATTTGCCTTCAGGGCGAATAATCGCCCAGCTGACATTCACCGTCACCGACAGCGTTTCCTCGCCCGGCGCGACTGCCGCGGGCGCCGCCATCGGCGCGGTCGCCATTCTTGCCTTGAACAGCGGCACCGGAGCGCCGCCCTCGGATACGCTGAGCGGCGAGCCGAGCGTGACGCCGGTGGCCTTGGCATAGATCTCGGCCTTGCGGCGGGCGTCCACGACCGCCTGTTCGCGGGCGTCGTCGAGCAGCTTTGAGGCCTGCGTCACCTCGAAGGAGATGTTGCCGATGTCGTTGGCGCCGGCGCCGACCAGCGTGTCGATGATGCCAGCGACCTTGGTCACGTCGCGGATCTTCACGGTAACGCGGTTAGAGGCGCGGAACCCGACCACGGGCGAAGCGCCGGTGGATTTGTTCTGCCCGTATTGCGGCTGCAAGGACAGGCGCGAGGTCTGATAGTCCTTCTCGGCGATGCCAGCGCCCTTCAGCGCCAGCAGTACCTTGCCCATCGCGGCGTTGTTGGCGTCGGAGGCTTCCTTCGCCGACTTGGCGTCGTTGGCGACGCCGGCGTCGATCTGCGCGAGATCGGGCGCCGCGGAGATCGTGGCTTCGCCGCTCACCGAGATCGCGGAGGGAAAATCGTCCGCGCGTGCGGGCGTCGCCAGCAGCGTGGCGGCGAAAGCGGCGGCAAGGGACGTAAAAAGGACGGCAGGCTTCTTCATCTCTCTCACTTCAATGGCACGAACACGTTGATCACGAGCTTGTCCTCCGCCGTCTTCAGGGGATCGGTGAGGTACTCCTCGATAAAGGTGTCCTTGGCTTCCAGCTTCTTGTCGTCGAGGTGATTGGTGATCGCCTCATAGGTGTTGTCCATGTTGTCGTAGGAGCCGCGATGAACGAATTTCAGCGCCTTGCCTTCGGGCGATTTGCCGATGCTCATGTCCTTGGGCAGGTTCTTCGGGTCCTGCTCGACCGGGATCTCGGCCAGGAAGGTGAAGCCGGTGTCGTCGGTCGAGGTGTAGACGATCATCGAATTGCCGGCGGGCTTGATGCCCTGCTTGTCCAGCAGCGTGTTCAGCGCCTTGAAAGCGTCGATCAGCGTGTCGAAGGCCGAATCCCAATTGGCAGTGCCCTTGACCATCACGACCTTCTTCGGCTCGAGCGTGGTCTCCAGGCCAAAGGGATCGGCGGTCTGCACCGGGGCGGGCGTCGCGGCCGCAGCGGGCGGCGGGGCCGCCGGAGCGGGTGAGGGCGAAGCGCTGGCCGCAGGCGATGGCGCCGGAGAGGGCGCCGCCGCGGGCGCAGGTGCCGCACTTGCGGCCGGGGAGGGCGAGGCCGACGGAGCCGGCGAAGGGCTGGCCGACGCGGCGGGCGCCGGGCTCGGGGTCTGCGCCAGAGCGCCGGGCACGCCAAACGACATGGTCGCTGCCGGGATCAGCGCGAGCAGTGCGAGGCGACAAAAACGATTCATTCTATTCTCCCCAAGGGCTTATGCGCCAAGGCCTTACATCCCCAAGGCCTTGAGCCGGCCGCGCGTCCCGGATTGCGCGAACCGTGCCGTTCTAACACGCGAGTGCCGAATTCGTCCCATGACAGATGCGTCATGGCTATGGCGGCAAATCACTGGCCAAGCCGCCAAGGATCGCCATATAAGGCAGGCGAAATTCGGGACATTTCATGAGCGCTCTGGCCAACCACGCATTTGCCAAGATGAACGGCATCGGCAACGAGATCGTCGTTGTCGACATGCGTGATTCCGCCGCGCCGGTGACGCCGGACGACGTCCGCGCGGTCGCGTCCGCGCCGGGCGGCGTGCCCTACGACCAGCTCATGGTGCTCCGGAAGCCGCGGTTCGACGGGACCGAGGCGTTCATCAGCATCTACAACAATGACGGCTCCGAGGCCGGCGCCTGCGGCAACGGCATGCGCTGCGTGGTGCGGCGCATCTTCGAGAAGACCGGGCAGACCACGGCAACGTTCGAGACCGCTGCGGGCTTGCTCAATTGCTGGCAGGGCCCGGCACCCGATCTCTACACCGTCGATATGGGCGCGCCAAAATTCGGCTGGCAGGACATTCCGCTGGCGGAAGAGTTTCGCGACACCCGTTACATCGAATTGCAGATCGGGCCGATCGACAATCCGATCCTGCATTCGCCCTCGGTGGTGAGCATGGGCAATCCGCATGCGATCTTCTGGGTCGAGGACGTCAACGCCTATGATCTCGAGCGTTTCGGTCCGCTGCTGGAAAATCACCCGATCTTCCCCGAACGCGCCAACATCACGCTCGCCCACATCGTCGATCGCGACCACGTCACGATCCGCACCTGGGAGCGTGGCGCGGGCCTGACCAGAGCTTGTGGTTCGGCGGCCTGCGCGACCGCGGTCGCTGCCGCGCGGCTGAAGCGCACCGAGCGCAATGTCGAGATCACGCTGCCCGGCGGCAAGCTCGGGATCGAATGGCGTGAAAGCGACGACCACGTGCTGATGACGGGCCCCGCGACCTTCGAATATGAGGGCTCCTTCGATCCGGCGCTGTTCGCGCCGGTCGGCTGATGGCCGTCGACGTCGTCACCTTCGGCTGCCGCCTCAATGCCTTCGAGGCCGAATTGATCCGCCGCGAGGCTGAAGGCGCTGGCCTTTCCGATACCATCGTCATCAACAGCTGCGCCGTCACCAACGAAGCGGTGGCGCAGGCGCGCCAGTCGATCCGTAAATTGAAGCGCGAACGGCCGGGTGCGCGCATCGTCGTCACCGGCTGTGCGGCGCAGACGCAGAGCCGGATGTTCGCAGACATGGCCGAGGTCGATCGCGTCCTCGGCAATGACGACAAGATGCGCAGCGAAGCCTGGCGCGATGCGCGTGCCGCGTTCGATCTCGGTGCGAGCGAAAAGATCGCCGTCAGCGACATCATGGCGGTGAAGGAGATGGCGCCGCATCTGATCGACGGCTTTGCGAGCGGCCTGCCGCGCGTGTTCGTGCAGGTGCAGAACGGCTGCGACCATCGCTGCACGTTCTGCATCATCCCCTATGGCCGCGGCAATTCACGCTCGGTGCCGATGGGCGCGGTGGTCGATCAGGTGCGGGCGCTTGTTGCGCGCGGCCATGCCGAGATCGTGCTGACCGGTGTGGACCTCACCAGCTATGGCGCCGACCTGCCGGGTGCACCAAGACTCGGCATGCTGACGAAGCAGATCTTGCGGCACGTGCCGGAGCTCAAGCGCCTGCGCATCTCCTCGATCGATTCGATCGAGGCCGATGCCGATCTGCTGGATGCCATCGGCGACGATGCGCGCCTGATGCCGCATCTGCACCTGTCGCTGCAATCCGGCGACGACATGATTTTGAAGCGCATGAAACGGCGGCATTCGCGCAACGACGCGATCGCGTTCTGCGACCAGGTCCGCCGCCTGCGCCCGGACATCGCGTTCGGAGCCGACATCATCGCGGGCTTTCCGACCGAGACCGAGGAGATGTTTTCGCGCTCGCTGGATCTCGTGGAGGAGTGCGGTCTGACGTTCCTGCACGTCTTCCCGTATTCGCCACGCCCCGGCACGCCGGCCGCGCGGATGCCGCAGGTCGCGGGCGGTGCGATCAAGGAGCGTGCGAAGCGGCTGCGTGCGGCGGGCGAAGTGGCATTACGACGGCGGCTGCAAGAGGAAGTGGGTACGACGCGCGATGTGCTGATCGAGAGCGACAGCCAGGGCCGCACGGAGCATTATCTGCCGGTGGCGATCGCGGGTGAACGTATTGGCCGTGTGGTGCCGCTGATGATCGCCGGCAGCGATGGCGAGCGGCTAACCACGTAATCAGTGTCGTCGCCCGGCTTGACCGGGCGACCCAGTACGCCGCGGCTCCTCGGTTCTATCGCTGCCGTCTCTGGAATACTGGATTGCCCGCTTTCGCGGGCAATGACAGCGGAGTGTGTGATGAGCAGCAGGCCTACAACGCCCGCACCTGCCAGAATCGCAGCGTCCGCCGCGCGTTCTCCGACGTCATTCGCGCGTAATTGCTTTTCGCCCTCGCGATATCAGCGGGTTTCATCGCGCCGGTGGCAAAGCGACTCTCGAGCACGGCGGCTGTGGTTTCCCAGCTGAGCTGGGCCGCCTTGCACGGCACCAGCAAGCCGTCCTCGCGCAGGCTCTGCATCAGCGGGCGAATCACCTCGACGGTCGATCCGGACAGGGCCGCTAATGCAGCCACGGTTTCCTCGTAGCGCCGCTGCGTGGCGAAGCCGAGCAGCGTCGCCTCGGTCAGCTGGCCCGTCGCCTTGAGATTTGCGATGGCCCGCTTGGCGCCTTCGAAATCGCGGACGGCCGACATCTCGCGCTCGACACCGACGGTCACGGCGGCGATCGCGCCCTGGATCTCCTCGAACAGATGCGGCGGTGCGCGCGACAGCAGACGGGTCCGCACGGTATCCGTGGCCGAGCGCAGCAACCGGCGGCGCAAGTCGGACGGCAGGTCGACGCGGACGCCGACGCTCACGGCGAGCTCGGGATCGGCCTCCGCCTGCCCGACGATGACGGCAAATCCGTTTCCGGAAACGCGCGCGCCGGGATTGGCGGCAAGCCGCCGGCTGACGCTGGGATAGCGCCGCGCCAGCAGCGCGTCGGTGACGATCTCCTTGAGCCACCAGCGACCGGCGACCGCGAGCAGATGCGATTCGCCCTTGCTGGAGGCGATCTTCACCAGCTCGCCATCGTCGAGGCGCGCGGATTCCTGGAGCACGGGGCCGGCGATGCGAATTTCGTCATTATTGGCGAGGCGGCGGATCACGGAGGGCGGCGCCTGCGCGATCGGCGCAAGCTGCGCGCTGATCTCGGCCAGCGCAACGCGTGCCCCCATGTCGGCGATGGCGCGCAGCTCGATGGTGCCGATCAGGCGCTCGAGCACGTCGTCGAACAGCGCGATCTGCTCGTTGCCAAAACTTCCGGCGGAGGAGAGAAACAGGTCGGTGACGCGGCGGGCCGTTTCCAGGCCCTTTTCCGCCGAGCCGAGCCGAATCGCTGATTCGACTTCATCGATGATCGAAAACTCGGCCGTGGACATGACGCGTTGCTCGTCCTGAGCGAATGACGGAAGCTTGTTCTAAGCAATCGCAATCATTAGAGACGAGCACTGAACGTTTCGTAAACCACGGGGCGGAAGGCGAGCACTGCTTTGCTCCCCGACCGGCCACTGCTCCTCATCCTGAGGAGCCCGCGAAGCGGGCGTCTCGAAGGATGGCCGCGGGCGACAGTCGGGCCTTCATGGTTCGAGACGGCCGCTACGCGGCCTCCTCACCATGAGGGTCTGGCAACGTCATTCCCCATTCCACCCGCAGGCGCGGAGCTTGTCGTGCATGTGGGGCGGGGCCGGCGCGACCACGCGGATCGGCTCCTTGTTCCGGGAGATCGGCACCACGATCTCGCGGGAATGCAGGTGCAGCCGCGGCTCGCCGAAGCGCGGGCCGTTGCCGTAAATGTTATCGCCGAAAATCGGCCAGCCGGTCGCGGCCGAATGCACCCGCAATTGATGGGTTCGGCCGGTCACCGGTTCCATGGCGAGCCAGGTCAGCCCGTCGCCCCGGCCCATCACTTTCCAGTTGGTGATCGCCTTCTGGCCCTCGGGATCGGGTTTCTGCCACCAGCCGCGCTCGGCATTGAGCCGGCCGAGCGGCATGTCGATGGTGCCTTCGTCTTCGGCAGGGCCGCCCTCGACCACGGTCCAGTAGGTCTTGCCGATCTTGCCGTGCTTGAAGAGGAGGCCGAGCGAGGCGGTCGCCTTGCGATGGCGGCCGAGCACGAGGCAGCCGGAGGTGTCTTTGTCCAGCCGGTGGGCCAGCACCGGCGGCCGCGGCAGGCCGAAACGAAGCGCCTCGAACGATGTTTCCAGATTGGCCCCGCCCTTGGGGCCGCGGTGCACCGGCAGGCCGGCGGGCTTGTCGATGACCAGCATCAGCCCGTCGCGATGGAGCACGCGCGCCAGGATCTCGTCGGCGGTCAATTCGGGAACATCGAGCAATTGCAAGACTTTCGGTCAACACTTTCGTTTGGGAGCCGGAACGGCTAACACACCGCCACCATGAACGATACCACGTCAGATCCCCCCAAGCTGAGCTGGTGGCGCCGCCTGTCCAACGGGCTGAAGCGCACCTCGTCCTCGCTCGGGACCGCGGTCGCCGACCTCGTCACCAAGCGCAAGCTCGACCGCGCCATGCTCGACGACATCGAGGACGTGCTGCTGCGCGCCGACCTCGGCACGTCGGTCGCGGTGCGGATCGCGGACGCCGTCGGCACGGGCCGCTACGACAAGGCGATCTCGGCGGACGAGGTCAAGGACGTCGTCGCCACCGAGGTCGAGAAGGTGCTGGCGCCGGTGGCAAAGCCGCTCGAGATCGACGCGGGCAGGAAGCCGTTCGTCATTCTCGTCGTCGGCGTCAACGGCTCCGGCAAGACCACGACCATCGGAAAGCTCTCGCAAAAATTCGCATCCGAGGGCCGCAAGGTGATGCTGGCCGCCGGCGACACGTTTCGCGCGGCCGCGATCGAGCAGCTCAAGGTCTGGGGCGAGCGCACCAGGACGCCGGTCATCGCTGGCACCCAGGGCTCGGATTCGGCAAGCCTCGCCTTCAACGCGCTGACGGCAGCGAAGGAGCAGGCCATCGACGTGCTCCTGATCGACACCGCCGGCCGCCTGCAGAACAAGGCCGAGCTGATGAACGAGCTCGAAAAGGTCGTGCGCGTGATCCGCAAGGTGGACGACACTGCGCCGCATGCCGTCTTGCTGGTGCTTGATGCTACGGTCGGCCAGAACGCGCTGTCGCAGGTCGAGGCCTTCCATCGCACGGCGGGGGTCACCGGCCTCGTGATGACGAAGCTCGACGGCACCGCGCGCGGCGGCATTCTGGTGGCGCTCGCGGAGAAATTCAAACTGCCGGTGCATTTCATCGGCGTCGGCGAAGGCGTCGACGATCTCGCGCCGTTCACCGCGCGCGATTTCGCCCGTGCGATCGCCGGAATCGAAAGCTGAGAATGGACAAGACCCAGCCGCATCCGCTGTTCAAGCTCGCGACCGAGCTCGGTCCGCTGCTCGTGTTCTTCTTCGTGAATGCGAAGTTCAATCTGTTCGCCGCGACCGGCGCCTTCATGGTCGCGATCGTCGCGGCGATGATCGCGTCCTATGTGGTGACGCGCCACATCCCGATCATGGCGATCGTGACAGGCGTGATCGTGCTGGTGTTCGGCACGCTGACGCTGGTGCTGCACGACGAGACCTTCATCAAGGTCAAGCCGACCATCATCTACGGCCTGTTCGCGGCGATCCTCGGCGGCGGGCTGTTGTTCGGCCGCTCCTTCATCGCCGTGATGTTCGACCAGATGTTCAACCTGACCCCGCAGGGCTGGCGCATCCTCACGCTGCGCTGGGCGCTGTTCTTCGCCGGCATGGCCATCCTGAACGAGATCGTCTGGCGCACCCAGAGCACGGACTTCTGGGTGAACTTCAAGGTGTTCGGCGTCACCCCGATCACGATGATCTTCGCCATCGCCCAGATGCCGCTGACCAAGCGCTACGGGATCGAGCCGGCGTCGCTGGAGGCGAGCGAGGCCGAGGCGGGGGATGTAAGGAAAAGGTGACGGTCTCTCAGCTCGTCATTGCGAGCTGAAATGCGGCCATACACTCAACTGTCATCGCCCGGCTTGACCGGGCGATCCAGTATTCCAGAGACAGTCGTGAGATACGGTGAGGCCGCGGCGTACTGGATGCCCCGGTCAAGCCGGGGCATGACAGCGGTGCGTGGTGCTGGCCCCTGCGCTCGCGCGAGAGCGGAGCTCAGCTCCCCGCCTTCAACGCCTTCTCCATCTGCGGGAGCAGCACCGTCCGCAGATTGTCCGGCGTGATCGGTCCCACCAGCTTGTAGACGATGGTGCCTTCGCGCCCGACCACGAACGTTTCCGGCACGCCATAGACGCCCCATTCGATCGAGGCGCGGCCGTTGGCATCCACGCCGACGCGGCCGAACGGGTTGCCGTAGCGGCCGAGGAAACGGCGCGCGTTGTCGGCCGCGTCCTTGTAGTTGATGCCGACGAGCTGGAAGCGCTTGTCCTTGGCGAGCTCGGTCAGGAGCGGCGCCTCGTCATGGCAGGGCACGCACCAGGACGCCCAGACATTGACGAGGCTGACCTTGCCCTTGAACGCGGCGGGATCGAGGCCCGGCACCTGCGAATTGTCGGCCTGCAATCCCTCGAGCGGCGGCAGCGCGGTCTGCGGCGCCGGCCGGCCGATCAGCGCGGACGGAATCCGCGAGGGATCGCCGCTGCCGAGCCGGAACCAGAACAGCAGCGCCAGGGCGATGAAGGCGATCAGCGGCAGCACCATCAGGAAGGTGCGGCGCTGCGGCGGAGCGGAAGTCGGTTGATCGCTCATGATTGATCTCTCATGGCGTGTCCGTTGCGCTGCGTCCGGAGCGGCGCGTGACGCCGCTGCGGTCGAGCTCGCGCAGGCGCTCGGTCTGGCTGCGATAGTCGAGCACGATCCAGCCGATCAGGATCACGATGACGAGCGCGGCCGCGGCATAGGACGTCACGATGAAGGACGCGTAGGGACCAAGTGACATCGTCATGCGGCCTTCTGGCTCGCTTGCATCATCTGCAAGGAGCGGACGCGGCGGCGCAGGATCTCATTGCGCATCGCCGCGATATGCAACGTGACGAACAGCAGCGTGAACGCGATGGCCATCAGCAGCAGCGGGATCAGGAACGATTTGTCGAGCGTCGAGCCGCCCATGCGCATCACCGACGCCGGCTGGTGCAGCGTGTTCCACCAATCGACCGAGAATTTGATGATGGGCAGGTTGATCGCGCCGACCAGCGTCAGCACGGCGGCGGCGCGCGCCGCGCGCGAGGGATCCTCGACCGCGCGCCACAGCGCCATCAGGCCGAGATACATCAGGAAGAGAATCAGCACCGAGGTCAGCCGCGCGTCCCATTCCCAATAGGTGCCCCACATCGGCCGGCCCCACAGCGATCCCGTGAGCAGCGCGAGGAAGGTGAAGGCGGCGCCGATCGGCGCGGCGGCCTTGGCGGCGACGTCGGCGAGCGGATGCCGCCACACCAGCGTGCCCAATGAGGCGATGCTCATCACGCCCCAGACGAACATCGACAGCCAGGCGTTGGGCACGTGGATGAACATGATCTTCACCGTCGCGCCCTGCTGGTAGTCGTCGGGCGCGAGAGCGGACTGGTAGAGGCCGATGGTGAGCAGGATGACGGTCGCGGCCACAAGCCACGGCAGCACCCGCGCCGTCAGCGCGAGGAACCGTGTCGGATTGGCGAGATCGATCAGCGTCATGGTATTCTGATAATCACAGGTCAGCACTCACGCAATCAGCATAAAAGCGCGCAGCGAAAGTTGATCGGGGTCAAGGGCAATTCGGCCCATTTCAATCGAGACCATGGCGCAGGCTCGCCGCCGCCGCGAAAGGGCCGATGACGAGGCTGACCAGCGACAGCGCGCACAGGATCGAGAACGGCGCGCCGAACGTCATAGGACCGACGATCACGGCCTGCGAGGCCGCGACGCCGAAAATCAGCACCGGGATCGACAGCGGCAGCACCAGCACGGCCATCAACAGTCCGCCCCGGTGCAGCGTCACCGCCAGCGCCGCGCCGATCATGCCGGTGAAGGTCAGCGCCGGCGTACCGGCCAGGAGCGTCAGCGCCACCGCCCCGGTCGCGACCATGTCGAGGTTGAGCAGCAGGCCGAGCACCGGGGTTGCGACAATCAGTGGCAGGCCCGCCGCCAGCCAATGCGCCAGCGCCTTGGCGGCGCAGGCGAGTTCCAGCGGCGTCCGGCTCATCGTGATCAGGTCGAGCGAGCCGTCCTCGTGGTCGGCCATGAACAGCCGGTCCAGGGTGAGCAGGCTCGCCAGCAGCGCGCCTAGCCACAGGATCGCCGGCCCGAGCCGCGACAGCAGCGCCAGATCCGGCCCCACCGCGAACGGCATCAGGACGACGACGGTCAGGAAGAACAGCACGCCGATCAATGCCCCACCGCCGACGCGGAGCGCGATCCGGATATCCCGGCGGATGAGGGCGGACAGGGCGGTCATGCCACGGCTCCCATGGGTGAGGAGACGACCCCCGCCGGTTGCCCCGGGCGAGCTGCGCTCCCTCCCCCCTCTTGTCCGCCGAAGCCTTGGCGAAGGCGGATGCGGGGGAGGGCGGGGGAGAGGGGTAGCCGCGGGAGGAATGGTTGTTGGGGATGAGCTGCCGGCAACAGATCACCCACTTTTCCAGCGCTTGAACCGAGAGATTGTCGCCCGTGGCACCCCTCTCCCTGACCCTCCCCCGCATCCGCCTTCGCCAAGGCTTCGGCGGACAAGAGGGGGGAGGGAACGGAGAGGGCGGAGCCCAGCCGCTTAGAAAGCTGAGGGTCCGTCGGAATCATGCCATTTCCCCAATCCTCAGCTCCCGCGAATCGATGCCCAGCGGCGCATGCGTCGCCGCGATGATCAGGCCGCCTCGGCCGAGATGCTCCCGCATCAGGCCCTCGAACATGCCCTGGCCGGCCACGTCCAGCGCCGTGGTCGGCTCGTCCAGTAGCCAGACCGGGCGGCGCACCGTCAGCAGCCGGGCCAGCGACAGGCGGCGGCGCTGGCCGGCGGACAGGAAGGCGGCCGGCAATTGGGTGGCGTGATCGAGCCCGACGATGGCGAGGCTCTTGGCCGCATCACTGCGCTCGCCGCCCAGAAAATCAGCCCAGAATGACAGGTTTTCCGCCACGCTCAGCGCCGGCTTCAGGGCGTCGCGATGGCCGAGATAGTGGCACTGCTCCGGCAGCGTCAGCTCGGCATCGCCGCCGTCGAGCGCGATTGTCCCGCCGGCCGGAATCAGCAGGCCCGCGATCAGCCTCAGCAGCGAGGTCTTGCCCGAGCCGTTGCGGCCCACGACTGCCACGGCCTCGCCCGAGACCGCCTCGAAATCGAGCCCGGAAAACACCTCGCGGCCGCCGCGCACGCAGACAACCCCGCGTCCGGATAGCTGCATCTTGCCTTGGTTCAATCCGCTCAAAGCCTGGCCTCAGGAAATCTTGGGGTAGCGCATGGGAATTTTTGGCTCGCGGATTGCTGCGGCACGATTGTGGCTGTGGCGGCGCGGTTAGAAAGCTTCTATAAGCCCGGAACTACTTGATGCAGCAACTCAACCTGCCCCTGCAAGCGACCCAGCCGGACTCGCTGACGGTGTTAAAATACCCCTTGCCGGGTATAACTAACAATTGGGATTTCCTACATGACCTCGCTCGACAGCTTCAAATGCAAAAAGACCCTCAAGGTCGGCGCCAAGACCTATGTCTATTACAGCCTGCCCACGGCCGAGAAGAATGGTCTCAAGGGAATTTCGAAACTCCCCTATTCGATGAAGGTTCTGCTCGAGAACCTCCTGCGCAACGAGGACGGCCGCACGGTCAAGAAGGAAGACATCGTGGCGGTGTCGAAGTGGCTGCGCAAGAAGTCGCTGGAGCATGAGATCGCATTCCGCCCGGCCCGCGTGCTGATGCAGGATTTCACCGGCGTGCCGGCCGTGGTCGATCTCGCCGCGATGCGCAACGCGATGCAGAAGCTCGGCGGCGATGCCGAGAAGATCAACCCGCTGGTTCCGGTCGACCTCGTCATCGACCACTCCGTGATCGTTAACTTCTTCGGCGACAACAAGGCCTTCGGCAAGAACGTCACCGAGGAATACAAGCAGAACCAGGAACGCTACGAGTTCCTGAAGTGGGGCCAGAAGGCGTTCTCGAACTTCTCCGTCGTGCCGCCCGGCACCGGCATTTGCCATCAGGTCAATCTCGAATATCTTTCCCAGACGGTCTGGACCAAGAAGGAGAAGATGACGGTCGGCAAGAAGACCGGCACCTTCGAGGTCGCCTATCCCGACTCGCTGG
This sequence comes from Bradyrhizobium sp. LA6.1, assembly GCF_040547805.1. Classification (NCBI taxonomy): domain Bacteria; kingdom Pseudomonadati; phylum Pseudomonadota; class Alphaproteobacteria; order Hyphomicrobiales; family Nitrobacteraceae; genus Bradyrhizobium; species Bradyrhizobium sp. LA6.1. The sequence goes on from NZ_JBEPQK010000014.1 coordinate 162,705, forward strand.
TCGGCACCGACTCCCACACCACCATGGTCAACGGTCTCGCCGTGCTCGGCTGGGGCGTCGGCGGCATCGAGGCGGAAGCCTGCATGCTCGGTCAGCCGCTGTCGATGCTGCTGCCCACCGTCGTCGGCTTCAAGCTGAAGGGCGCGATGAAGGAAGGCGTCACCGCGACCGACCTCGTGCTGACCGTGACGCAGATGCTGCGCAAGCTCGGCGTGGTTGGCAAGTTCGTCGAGTTCTTCGGCCCCGGCCTTGATCACCTGTCCGTCGCCGACAAGGCGACCATCGCCAACATGGCGCCGGAATATGGCGCGACCTGCGGCTTCTTCCCGGTCGACGCTGCTGCGCTCGATTACCTCAAGACCTCCGGCCGCGCTCCGGCGCGCGTCGCGCTGGTGCAGGCCTATGCCAAGGCGCAGGGCCTGTTCCGCACCGCCAAGTCGGCCGATCCGGTGTTCACGGAAACGCTGACCCTCGACCTCGGCGACGTCGTTCCCTCGATGGCCGGTCCGAAGCGTCCCGAAGGCCGCATCGCGCTGCCGTCGGTCGCCGAAGGCTTTTCGCTCGCGCTCGGCACCGAGTACAAGAAGACCGACGAGCCCGGGAAGCGCTTTGCCGTCGACGGCAAGAACTTCGAGATCGGTCATGGCGACGTCGTGATCGCCGCCATCACCTCCTGCACCAACACCTCGAATCCGAGCGTCTTGATCGGCGCCGGCCTGCTTGCCCGTAACGCTGCCGCGAAGGGCCTCAAGGCAAAACCGTGGGTGAAGACGTCGCTCGCCCCGGGCAGCCAGGTGGTCGCGGCCTATCTCGCCGATTCAGGTCTGCAGGCCGATCTCGACAAGGTCGGCTTCAACCTGGTCGGCTTCGGCTGCACCACCTGCATCGGCAATTCCGGTCCGCTGCCCGAGGAGATCTCGAAGTCGATCAACGACAACGGCATCGTCGCGGCCGCCGTGCTCTCCGGCAACCGCAACTTCGAAGGCCGCGTCTCGCCGGACGTGCAGGCAAACTATCTCGCTTCGCCGCCGCTGGTCGTCGCCCACGCGCTCGCGGGCAGCGTCACCAAGAACCTCGCCGTCGAGCCGCTCGGTGAAGGCAAGGACGGCAAGCCGGTGTACCTCAAGGACATCTGGCCGACGACGAAGGAGATCAACGCCTTCATGAAGAAGTTCGTGACCGCGTCGATCTTCAAGAAGAAGTATGCCGACGTGTTCAAGGGCGACACCAACTGGCGCAAGATCAAGACGGTCGAGAGCGAGACCTATCGCTGGAACATGAGCTCGACCTATGTGCAGAACCCGCCCTATTTCGACGGCATGAAGAAGGAGCCGGAGCCGGTCACCGACATCATCGAGGCGCGCATCCTCGCCATGTTCGGCGACAAGATCACCACCGACCACATCTCGCCGGCCGGTTCGATCAAGCTCACCTCGCCCGCCGGCAAATATCTCAGCGAACACCAGGTGCGTCCGGCCGACTTCAACCAGTACGGCACGCGTCGCGGGAACCATGAAGTGATGATGCGCGGCACCTTCGCCAACATCCGCATCAAGAACTTCATGCTGAAGGGCGCTGACGGAAATATCCCGGAAGGCGGTCTCACCAAGCACTGGCCCGACGGCGAGCAGATGTCGATCTACGACGCCGCGATGAAGTACCAGCAGGAGCAGGTGCCGCTGGTGGTGTTCGCCGGTGCCGAATACGGCAACGGTTCCTCGCGCGACTGGGCTGCGAAGGGCACGCGCCTGCTCGGCGTCCGCGCCGTGATCTGCCAGAGCTTCGAGCGTATCCACCGCTCCAACCTGGTCGGCATGGGCGTGCTGCCGCTGACCTTCGAAGAGGGCACCTCCTGGTCGTCGCTCGGCCTGAAGGGCGACGAGAAGGTCACGCTGCGCGGCCTGGTCGGCGACCTGAAGCCGCGTCAGAAGCTGACCGCGGAGATCGTCTCCGGCGACGGTTCGTTGCAGCGGGTTTCGCTGCTTTGCCGCATCGATACGCTGGACGAGCTCGATTACTACCGGAACGGCGGCATTCTGCACTACGTGTTGCGCAAGCTCGCGGCCTAAGCGCGAATTTGTGAACGGTGGCTCACCGCGACGTGAGTAGAAGGTTAAACGAGGGCGGCCTATCACAAGGCCGCCTTCGTGCGTTAGAACACGCGTCCGATGGTCCCGCCCGGCGGAAAACCTCGCCCTGGACGGTTGAATGTACGATGCCCGTAAGACTACGGTGACCATCAGGCGATAGGATCTTCCCCCACGCGTGCGAGGTGTGACGTTCAAAATGACTGCAATGATGGCTTCTAATCTGGTTTCGCGCTGGTCCGGTGCACTCTGGTCGGGAGCACTTGGTATCTGCGCCATCGTCGCCGTCATCCGTCCCGCCGAGGCTGATCCTCGCGCCGTAGTCGAGCTCTTCACATCGCAGGGCTGCTCCTCCTGCCCGCCCGCCGACCAGGTCATCGGCGATCTCTCCAACGACCCGTCGATCATCGCGCTGAGCATGCCGATCGACTATTGGGATTATCTCGGCTGGAAGGACACGCTTGCGGATTCGCGCTTCTCGGCGCGGCAGCGCGCCTATTCGCGCATGCGCGGCGACCGCGAGGTCTATACGCCGCAAGTCGTGGTCAACGGTTCGACGCATGTCATCGGCAGCGATCGCGCCGGCATCGAGAGCGCGATCGGCAAGACCGACAACGGCGCAGGCGTAATGAGCGTGCCGGTGACGATGTCGCTTGCAGGCAAGCAGATCAACGTGTCGGTGGCGGCGAGCAAGGAGTCGGCGGTCTCGCACGGTGAGGTCTGGATCTGCTCGATCACGAAATCGGTGCCGATCGCAATCAGCCGCGGCGAAAATCGCGGACAGCAGATCACCTATCACAACGTCGTGCGCAACCTGCTCAAGGTCGGCGACTGGAACGGGCGTCCGGAAAGCTGGACGGTGCCGTTGGAAAATCTCACGCGCGACGGCGTCGACGGCGCTGTGGTCTATGTCCAGGACGGCAGCCGTGAGAAGCCGGGTGCGATGCTCGGCGCAGCCTACACGTCGCTGCACTAGATCAGATTTCTCTCGCCAGCGTCGTACTCGCTCTCACGCCTCATGGTGAGGAGCGCCCTTGCGCGCGAGGCGGACGATGCTACGCGTCGCCGCGAGAACCATGCAGTCACCGCTTCGCGGCTCCCCAGGATGAGGGGTGAGAGTTGTCTTCGCGTTAATCAGAGAGAAGTTGGTCGTGCCGGAAACATCTCGGCACAAACCAAAAAGGACCAACTTGCGTTGGCCCTCCTTGTCGCGCGTACAGACCCGATCCTGACGGCCCCGGGGGGCTGGGGGCTGAGGAATCCGGAACCGAAAGGACCGGGTCAACGCACACAGGTCTTTTCGCAATGCAGGGCGGCAGGCGCTTGGCGGAAAAGCGGCGATATCAAGATTCCTTCTAACGATCCCGTGACGGTTTGCCGCGACAGAATTCCACTCCTGCGTGTGCTCCGATTCGCACCCGATTCAATCAGTTGAGTGAAGAGCCCCTTGCGGCGGGGAACAGTTGGCGCGATCATGCAATTGTCATGATCCGCGGTTCCGGGGACGGTCCTTCGCGGATGCGATCATGCCGCGAGATGAGGAGGCGCTCGATGAGTCTGACGCCGGAGGATGCCGATCCGAGCGAGCAGCGCGCCGTGGCGCGCCCCACCGCTGCGAATGCCCAACCCAACCGGGTGACATTCAACCGGCTGGAACTGAACCGCATCCTCAACCTGTACGGCCGCATGGTCGCCGACGGCGAGTGGCGCGACTATGCCATCGACTTCCTGAAGGACCGCGCGGTGTTCTCGGTCTTCCGCCGCGCCTCGGAGGTGCCGATCTATCGGATCGAGAAGGACCCGCGGCTGGCGCGCAAGCAGGGCATGTACAGCGTGATCTCGGCGACCGGCCTGATCCTGCGCCGCGGCCACGAGCTCGAGCGCGTGCTGCTGGTGATCGATCGAAAATTGGCGGTGGTTTAGCCTTACGGACGGTGCCGTAGGGTGGGCAAAGGCGCACCGCGCCGTGCCCACCATCTTTCCTCAATCACCGGGCATGCTGGGCACGCTTCCGCCTTCGCTCTCCGAGCTACGGCGGACAAGTCGCTTTGCCCACCCTACGAGACCGAGGTTATTTCGGCACCGTACTCGCGCCCTCGCCCAGATCCCGCTGCATCATCACCGTGTCGAGCCAGCGGCCGAATTTCAGGCCAACATTGGGATGCGTGCCGATCATCTTGAAACCGCCGCGCGTGTGCACGCCGATCGAGCCGGCATTGGCGGAATCGCCGATCACCGCGATCATCTGGCGGAAGCCGCGCGCCTCGCATTCAGCGATCAGCCGGTCCAGCAGCAATGAGCCGATGCCGCGGCGGTGGAACGCGGGATCGAGATAGATCGAGTTCTCGACCGTGAAGCGGTAGGCCGGCCGCGGTCGGTAGGCGCCGGCATAGGCATAGCCGGCGACGCTACGATCGAGGATGGCGACGAAATAGGGATAGCCGCCGTCGATCAGCGCGCGGTAGCGGCGCGTCATCTCGGCCAGATCCGGCGGCGCCAGCTCGAATGTCGCGGTGCCCTCGCGGACGGCCTGCTTGTAGATGGCGGTGATGGCGGGAAGGTCGGCCTCAATGGCGGGCCTGATCTCAGGTGCGGACATGGCGGCGAGATTAGAGCCTTCCCGCGGTCACTGGAAGGGGCAACGCCGCTTCCCCATGCTCCGTCATTGCCAGCGCAGCAGCCCTCCAATCTTCTCCGCTGTCATGCCCCGCGCAGGGGGGCATCCAGTACTCCGAGACAGCGCGGCTAGAACCGAGCCGCTGCGGCGTACTGGATCGCCCGCCCCAGTGCGCAATTGCGCACAAGGCGGGCGATGACAAGCGGGGGGGGCGTCGCGCATCCCGGCCCAAACAAAAACCCCGGCCTCTCGGCCGGGGTTCGTATCCGTTCTCTCGTCGAAGCGCTTAGTCGCGCTGGCCAAGGAGCTGCAGGAGCAGCGTGAACAGGTTGATGAAGTTCAGGTACAGCGACAGTGCGCCGGTGATGGCCGCACGCTCTGCGATGTCACCGCCGGCCGAGGCGTAGCCGTAGATGTAGTCGTTCTTCAGCCGCTGGGTGTCCCAGGCGGTGAGGCCCGCGAACACCAGCACGCCCACCACCGAGACGATGAACTGCAGCATCGTGCTGGCCAGGAACAGGTTGACCAGGCTCGCGATGATGATGCCGATCAGGCCCATGAACAGGAACGAGCCCATCCCGGTCAGATCACGCTTGGTGGTGTAGCCGTAGAGGCTCAGCGCGCCAAACGTGGCCGCGGTGATGAAGAACACCCGCACGATCGAGGTGTGCGTGAACACCAGGAAGATCGAGGACAGCGAGATGCCCATCAGCGCCGCGAACACCCAGAACAGGATCTGCGCGGTCGAGGGGGCGAGACGGTTGATGCCCGCCGAGATCACGAACACCATCGCGAGCGGCGCGAGCATGAACAGCCACTTCAGGGGGCTGACGAACATCGCGTAGCCGAACGGCGTCAGGAACAGCTTGCCGACGCGGACGGCTTCCGGGGTCGGAACGTCGGTCACGGCGGCCATATAGACGCCGAGCGCGGCCAGGCCGGTGATGGCGAGGCCGATGCTCATGTAATTGTAGATGCGCAGCATATAGGCGCGCAGGCCGGCATCGACCGTCGCGGCGTCAACACGCCCGGCGGCCCTGCCGAAAGGAGAAGCGTAGTTACGGTCTAGGTCCGACATGGTCGAATTCCCGTTGGTTAGCCCGGTCCGGCATGAGGGTCGCCATGCCGCCGGTTCGTCAAATTCTATCTCGGATACCGATCTGTGCCGACTAAATTCTGGCTCATAATCGGGGGTCCGAACCCATTGGATATGTGGGAAACTAACACATTCGCTGCAACCGTCCACGCGCGGCTGAATGTCGCCCTCGCCCGCAATCCTGGCGAGCAGACGTGGTTAATCGCTGGAATCGTGCGATTCCGACATCGCGGGCTCGCCCGCTACCATTTGTCACAAATTCCGCAACACCGTGGCGGGCTTTTTGTTCAATGCCAGCAGCGTCCCGGCGAGCCCAAGTCCGACCGTGACGACCAGGGCCGCCGCGACCACGCCGGCCGCGCTGCCGGCCTGCCAGACGAAACTCAGCGTCATCAGCCGCGTCACGATCATCCAGGCCGCGACGCTGCCGGCGATCACGCCGAACACCGCGGTGGCAAGCCCGATCAGCAGGTATTCGAGGGCATAGGCGCCGAGCAGCCGCAGCCGGGTCGCGCCGAGGGTCTTGAGGATCACGGCATCGTAGACCCGGTGGCGGTGGCCGGCGGCGAGCGCGCCGCCCAGCACCAGGATCGCCGAGATCAGGGTCACCGCGCTGGCGCCGCGGATCGCGAGCGCAAGATTGGTCACGACCGAGCCGACCGTCTCCATCACCTCGCGCACGCGCACGCTCGTCACCATCGGATAGGTGTCGGCGACTTGCCTGATAATCTTGCCGTCGCCGGCCGCAGTGCCGCCGGCCTCGGTGAGCGTCGCGATATGGGTATGCGGCGCGCCCTTGAAGGCGTTGGGCGAGAACACCAGCACGAAATTGATGCCCATGCCCTGCCAGTCGATGGTGCGCAGATTGCCGATTTTGGCCGGGATGTCGCGGCCGAGCACGTTGACCACGATCTCGTCGCCGAGCTTGAGACCGAGCCCGTCGGCGATCTTCTTCTCCATCGAGACCAGCAGCGGGCCGGAATAGTCGGCGCTCCACCATTCGCCCTCGACCACCTTGGAACCCTTTGGCAGCTCGGCGGTATAGGTCAGGCCGCGGTCGCTTTGCAGCACCCATTCGGAATCGGTGGTGGGCTTGAGGTCCTCGGCACGCACCCCGCGCGCGGCAACGATGCGGCCGCGCAGCATCGGCACGTCCTCGACCTTTGCGCCCGGCGCGATCCGGCGCAGATAGCCGTCGAACTGCTCGGCCTGCGTGCTCGGGATGTCGATGAAGAAGAACGACGGCGCGTGTTCGGGGAGGGCCGCAAGGAACTGCCGGCGCAGATTGCCGTCGATCTGGGTGATGGTGACGAGCACGGCGAGCCCGAGCCCGAGCGACAGCACGACGGAGGGCGTCAGCGCGCCCGGCCGGTGGATGTTGGCGATCGCCAGCCGCAGCATCGGCAGGCGCGTGCGCGGCAGCCGGCGCGCGATCGTCATCAGCAGGGCGGCGATGCCGCGGAGCAGGGCGAACACGACGACGGAGGAGGCCACGAACACCGCGGCGATGCGCTTGTCGAAGGACAATCCGATCACGACCGCGATCAGCAGCGCGATCACGACGGCCATGAACACGAGATAACTCCAGCGCGGCCGGTGCCATTCGGAGCTGATGGTGTCGCGGAACAGCGCGGCGACCGGCACGTCGTGCACCCGCCCGAGCGGCCACAGGCCGAAGGCGAGCGCCGTGAGCAGGCCATAGACGAAGGACAGCGCGAGCTCGTCGGCATGCACGGCCGGCACCACCGGCAGCGGCAGCAGTTTTCCGAATAGGCCGACGATGGCGAACGGCATGGCGGCGCCGAGCGCGAGGCCGATCACCGAGCCAATTCCCGCCAGCAGGAGGACCTGCGCCAGATAGATGCCGAACACGTCGCGGCCGGTGGCGCCGACCGCCTTGAAGGCCGCGATGACCTCGAGCCGGCGGTCGATATGGCTCTTGACGGCATTGGCGACGCCGACGCCGCCGACCAGGAGCGCGGCGAGGCCGACCAGCGTCAAGAATTGCGTGAAGCGGTTGATGTTGCGCTCGAGCTGCGGCGAGGCATTGGAGCGGCTGCGGATCTCCCAGCCGGCCTGCGGCGCAGCGTTGCGCGCGTCCGCGATGAAGGTGTCGGTGGCGCGCTCGCTGTTGCCGGTGTCAGGCAGCTTCACCCGGTAGACCCAGCGCACCAGGCTGCCGGGCTGGATCAGGCCGGTGGCGCGCAGGCCCGCCTCGCTGATCAGGAAGCGCGGCCCGAAACCGATGCCGCCGGCGAGCTTGTCGGGCTCGGCTTCGACGGTGCTGCGGATCTGGAACGTTGCGCTCCCGATGGTGACGCGGTCGCCGGTCTTCAGCGACAGCCGCGCCAGCAGCGTCGGATCGGCGGCGGCACCGAACGCGCCGTCGCGCTCCGCGAGCAGGTCGGACATCGGCAGCGGCGGCGCCAGCGTCAGCTGACCCAGCATCGGATAGGTGTCGTCGACCGCCTTCATCTCGACCAGCGCGAGCTGGCCGTCGGCGGAGCGCGCCATCCCGCGCAAGGTCGCTGCGGTGGAGACGGTGCCGCGCGAGCGCAGGAAGGAGACTTCCTCGGGCTTCGCCTCGCGCTGGAACAGCACGAAGGAGACGTCGCCGCCGAGCAGCGTGCGGCCCTCGCGCGCGAGACCGTCGCTCAGGCTCGCCGAGACCGAGCCGACGCCGGCGATGGCCATCACGCCGAGCGCGATGCAGGCGATGAAGACATAGAAGCCGCGCAGGCCTCCGCGCAATTCGCGCAGCGCGTAGCGCAGCGACAGCGCGACGCCGTTGGGTTTCGCGAACGGTTCGGCCGCGATGCTCATGCTGGCGCAGACTGGGTGTCGATGCGGCCGGAGCGCAGCCGGATCACGCGATCGCAGCGCTGCGCGAGCGAGGAATCGTGCGTGACCAGCACCAGCGTCATGCCGCGCTCGGCATGTTTGTTGAACAGAAGATCGACGATCTGCTTTCCGGTGGCCTCGTCGAGATTGCCGGTCGGCTCGTCCGCGACGAGGATGGCGGGATCGGGCGCCAGCGCGCGGGCGAGCGCGACGCGCTGCTGCTCGCCGCCGGACAGCTGCGTCGGATAGTGATGCAGGCGATCGCCGAGCCCGACCGATTGCAGCTCCTGCGCCGCGCGTCTTGCAGCGTCAGGGTTGCCGGCGAGTTCGAGCGGCACGGCGACGTTCTCGAGCGCCGTCATGGTCGGGATCAGATGGAAGGACTGGAAGACGATGCCGACCTGGCGGCCGCGGAAGCGGGCGAGCGCGTCCTCGTCGAGGGCATTGAAAGGCGTGCCTGACACCACCACCTCTCCGCTATCAGGACGCTCCAGCCCCGCCATCACCATCAGCAGCGTGGATTTGCCCGAGCCTGACGGGCCGATCAGGCCGATCGTCTCGCCCGAGGCGACCCGCAGGCTGATATCCTTGAGGATGTGAACGCGTGCCGCGCCCGTACCCAATGAAAGATTGACGTTGGAGATGGCGATGGTGTCCGGCGCGGTGCCGGCGAGCGAAGAGGTTTCGATGCGACTGTCCATGGTCCGGTCATATGGCAACTCCGCATACGCGGTCGAGAGGCGTTACGGATTCTTCATGCACATAGCCGTGTTGATGTTCGCTTTGATGACGGCGGTGGATCCGGCATTGGCCGAAGCGGCAAAGCCGGTCAAGCTTGTCGTTCTCGGCGATTCCCTCAGCGCCGGCCTCGGCCTCCCGGCCCAGGATGCATTCCCCAAAAAACTTCAAAAAGCCTTGCAAGCCAAAGGCATAGCGGTCGAGATGACCAATGCCGGGGTGTCCGGCGACACCTCGTCCGGCGGCCGTGACCGGCTCGACTGGTCGGTCCCGGACGGAACCGAGGGCGTGATCATCGAGCTCGGCGCCAACGACGCGCTGCGCGGCATCGACCCCGATTTGACGCGTACCGCGTTGACCGACATTGTCCAGCGATTGAAGGCACGCAAGATCGCGGTGATGCTGTGCGGCATGCTGGCGCCGCCGAATTACGGCGCGGAATACGCCGCGCGCTTCAATTCGATTTATCCGGATCTTGCGAAAAAATTCGACGTGCCGCTCTATCCGTTCTTCCTCGACGGTGTCGCGGCCGACGCCAAGCTCAACCAGGCCGACGGCATTCATCCGACCGCGGCCGGCGTCGACATTATCGTTAACAACATCATGCCCACCGTGGAGGCATTTTTGCGCAACATAAGCGAGCAGCGCCGCTGAAAAGCGGGCAGCGCTAACCGTAATTCCCAGGGTTTTACCGGGGTGAGGCGCGCGATGCTTCGCAGAGTCACACAACTGCGATAGGAATCAGGGTACCGGTGATTCGTCGCCGGCTCTACAATTTGGATATGATCCTTCCCAGGGATCATGCCCAAGCATCGGGAGTGCGAAACGATGCCGCGTTTGTTCACAGGTCTGGAAATTCCGGCCGAGATCGGCCAGACGCTTTCCAATTTACGGGGCGGCCTTCCAGGCGCCCGCTGGGTCGATCCCGAAAATTATCATGTTACCCTGCGCTTCATCGGCGATATCGACGGCATGTCCGCCAACGAGATCGCATCGATGCTGTTTCGCGTTGATCGCAAGCCCTTCGAGGTGAAGGTGCAGGGGCTCACGAGCTTCGGCGGCCGCAAGCCGCGCGCGGTGGTCGCGACCATCGCGCCGAGCAAGCCGCTGATGGAATTGCAGGCCGAGCTCGAACGCATGATGCAGCGGATCGGCCTCGATCCCGAAGGCCGCAAGTTCACCCCGCATGTCACGCTGGCCCGGCTGCACGACGCGTCCGACCGCGACGTCGCCGACTATCTCTCGCTGCGCGGTTACTTCCCGAGCAAGGCGTTCATGGCCGAACGTTTTGTCTTGTTCTCGTCCCGCGCATCGACCGGCGGCGGCCCCTATGTGGTCGAGGACGCCTACGAGCTGTGTGAGTGAGCTAGCTCGCGTGCCCCAGACGCGGCGCAGCGCCATCAGCGCGTTTACGCGCGTCTCCGACACGCTATGGCGGTGCGCTGCTGAGCCGGGGCCCATTGCTCCACAATCGATGTACGAAATAGTGGGTCCCCGCTCTGCGCGGCAGCGTTGCACGCTGCAGCGCGTCCGGGACGCGGAACGCATACCCCGCCCACCAATTCACGGCTTGCAATTTCCGCGCATCTCTGGCGGTAAAGAGCCATGCTCTCCACCCCCAGTTCCTCATTCCGCGAGGCATACCAGGCCCAGATCGCGTCCGGCGCGATCGAGCCCGATGCTGCGCAGGCCGAAATCGCCGAAGCCTATGCGGCGCTCGACCAGCGGCTCGCGAACTACAAGCCGCAGCGCAAGCAGGGCCTGCTCAGCCGTTTGTTCAGCGGCGACAAGGACGAGGCGCCGCGCGGGCTCTACGTCCATGGCGAGGTCGGCCGCGGCAAGACCATGCTGATGGATCTGTTCTTCCAGCACAGCACCGTCGAGCACAAGCGCCGCGCGCATTTCCACGAGTTCATGGCGGAAGCGCATGAGCGCATCTACGATTATCGCCAGGGCATCTCGCGCGGCGAGATCGCCGATGGCGACGTCATCACGCTGACCGCGAACGCGATCTTCGAGGAAAGCTGGCTGCTTTGCTTCGACGAATTCCACGTCACCGACATCGCGGACGCGATGATCCTCGGCCGCCTGTTCGCAAAGCTGTTCGAGCTCGGCACCGTGGTGGTCGCCACCTCCAACGTCGCACCCGACGATCTCTACAAGGGCGGCCTGAACCGTTCGCTGTTCCTGCCCTTCATCAAGCAGATCACCGACCACATGGACGTGCTGCGGCTCGATGCGCGCACGGATTTCCGCCTGGAAAAGCTTCAGGGCGTGCCAATGTGGCTGACGCCGGCCGACGGCGACGCCGGCGCGGCCCTCGACCGCGCCTGGTCGAAGATGACCGGCGGCGCCAAATGCAAGTCGCGCGATATTTCGTTCAAGGGCCGCATCCTGCACGTGCCGTGCTCGGCCCATGGCGTGGCGCGGTTCGGATTTGCGGATCTCTGCGAAAAACCGCTCGGCGCGTCCGACTACCTCCGCCTCGCGCACGACTATCACACCATCCTGGTCGACCATATTCCAGTGATGGATTTTTCCCAGCGCAACGCCGCCAAGCGTTTCATCACGCTGATCGATACGCTCTATGACAATGCCGTGAAGCTGATGGCCTCGGCCGATGCCAATCCGATCTCGCTCTACCTCGCCCACGAGGGCAACGAGGCCATGGAGTTCAAGCGGACGGCGTCGCGCCTGATCGAGATGAGCTCGGAATCCTATTTGGCGCTGCCTCACGGCCGCAAGGATTCCACCGCCAGCGGCTCCACCAAGGGTCTGGTGGAGACTTAAGTCCTATTTGCCAGCGCTGTCATTCCGGGGCGTCGCAAAGCGACGAGCCCGGAATCCATACTCCCGCTGGTGGTTATGGATTCCCAGATGCGCAATTGCGCATCGTAGCTCGCGACTTTCGTCGCGCCCCGGAATGACAGGGATGCGCTTCAATGTTCGCCAAGCCCGACAATTGGGCATCCACCGACTTGAACGGGGGGAGCGAAAGGGATAACCACCCGTCTCAGTTTTCCCCTCCTTAACGTGTCTAAAGGACAGGTTCACATGGCGCGCGACAAGATTGCTTTGATTGGCTCCGGTCAGATCGGCGGAACGTTGGCTCATCTCATCGGCCTGAAAGAACTGGGCGACGTGGTGATGTTCGACATCGCCGAGGGCGTGCCGCAGGGCAAGGCGCTCGACATCGCCCAGTCCTCGCCGGTCGACGGCTTTGACGCGCACTACACCGGCGCGAATTCGTACGAAGCCCTCGACAACGCCAAAGTCTGCATCGTCACCGCCGGCGTGCCGCGCAAGCCCGGCATGAGCCGCGACGATCTCCTCTCCATCAACCTCAAGGTCATGGAGCAGGTCGGCGCCGGCATCAAGAAATACGCCCCCGACGCCTTCGTCATCTGCATCACCAACCCGCTCGACGCGATGGTGTGGGCGCTGCAGAAGGCTTCGGGCCTGCCGCACAAGAAGGTCGTCGGCATGGCCGGCGTGCTGGATTCCTCGCGCTTCCGCTACTTCCTGGCCGACGAGTTCAACGTCTCGGTCGAGGACGTCACCGCCTTCGTGCTCGGCGGTCATGGCGACACCATGGTGCCGCTGGTGAAGTACTCCACCGTCGCCGGCATTCCGCTGCCCGACCTCGTCAAGATGGGCTGGACCTCGCAGGCGCGCCTCGACGAGATCGTCGACCGCACCCGCAACGGCGGCGCCGAGATCGTCAATCTGCTCAAGACCGGCTCGGCCTTCTACGCGCCTGCTGCTTCCGCGATCGCGATGGCCGAGAGCTATCTGCGGGACAAGAAGCGCGTGCTGGCCAGCGCCGCCTACCTCAACGGCGAATACGGCGTGAAGGACATGTATGTCGGCGTGCCCGTCGTGATCGGCGCCAAGGGTGTCGAGCGCGTCGTCGAGATCGAGCTCACCGGCAAGGACCGCGAGGCGTTCGACAAGTCGGTCGGTGCCGTACAGGGCCTGGTCGATGCCTGCAAGAAGATCGCACCCGATCTTCTCGGCCGCTAAGCGCAAAAATCCCCGCCGAAGACCGAAATCCGGTCTTCGGCGGTTTCACTTCCGGGGGCCGCTTGACTGGGTAGGCGCCCGGTTCGGCAGTCCAGAGATCTCGATGTCAAAGAATCCGGGTTGCAGTTCCTGTGGTATATGGTATGCCAGCCACAAGACTGAGGTGGGCCCTAGAGGTCACCGCCCGCGGGTTCAGGGAGCGACCATATGAATATCCATGAATATCAGGCCAAAGCGCTGCTGAACGAGTTCGGCGTCGCGATCTCAAAGGGCGTCCCCGTCCTGAAGCCCGCGGACGCGGAAGCCGCCGCCAAGGCGCTGCCGGGCCCGGTCTGGGTGGTGAAGAGCCAGATCCACGCTGGTGGCCGCGGCAAGGGCAAGTTCAAGGAAGCCTCGGCCGGCGACAAGGGCGGCGTCCGCATCGCCAAGTCGGCCGCTGAGGTCACCGAATTCGCCAAGCAGATGCTGGGCGCGACCCTCGTGACGATCCAGACCGGCCCCGCTGGCAAGCAGGTCAACCGCCTCTACATCGAGGACGGCTCGGACATCGACAAGGAGTTCTACCTCTCGATCCTGGTCGACCGCGAAACCTCGCGCGTCTCCTTCGTCGTCTCGACCGAAGGCGGCGTCAACATCGAGGACGTCGCGCACAACACCCCTGAGAAGATCGTCACCTTCTCGATCGATCCCGCGACCGGCATCATGGGCCATCACGGCCGCACCGTCGCCAACGCGCTGAAACTCTCCGGTGATCTCGCCAAGCAGGCCGAGAAGCTCACCGCGCAGCTCTACACCGCCTTCGTCGCCAAGGACATGTCGATGCTGGAGATCAACCCGCTGGTCGTGACCAAGCAGGGCCAGCTCCGCGTGCTCGACGCCAAGGTGTCGTTCGACGACAACGCGCTGTTCCGTCATCCCGAGGTGCTCGCGCTGCGCGACGAGACCGAGGAAGACGCCAAGGAAATCGAGGCGTCCAAGTACGACCTCAACTACGTCACCCTCGACGGCAATATCGGCTGCATGGTCAACGGCGCCGGCCTCGCCATGGCGACGATGGACATCATCAAGCTCTACGGCATGGCGCCGGCGAACTTCCTCGACGTCGGCGGCAGCGCCAGCAAGGAGAAGGTCGCAGCCGCCTTTAAGATCATCACCGCCGATCCCAACGTGAAGGGCATTCTGGTCAACATCTTCGGTGGCATCATGAAGTGCGACGTGATCGCCGAAGGCGTCACCGCCGCCGTGCGCGAGGTCGGCCTCAGCGTGCCGCTGGTGGTCCGCCTCGAAGGCACCAATGTCGAGCTCGGCAAGAAGATCATCCGTGAATCCGGCCTGAACGTGGTGCCGGCCGACAATCTCGACGACGCCGCGCAGAAGATCGTGAAGGCCGTCAAGGGAGGCTGAGGCCATGACCCAGGACCATCTCGCCGCATCATCTCCGCTTGCAGAGCACACGCGCCTCGCCGCGTTCGCCGGCGAATGGAATGGCGAAGAGGTGGTCTTCCCGTCTCGCTGGACGGAGGGTGGGCCGGCAACTTCGCATGTCGTCGCGCGCATGGACCTGAACGGATTCTACCTGATCCAAGATGCTGTCCAGATCCGCGACGGCAAGCAGGTCTTCGCCACCCACGGCCTCTTCACCTACGATCGTGAGGACCGGACCTACAAATTGTTCTGGTACGACTCGCTCGGCTATACGCCGCCCTCGCCCGCCTCCGGCGGCTGGGTCGGCAAGACCCTGACGCTGGTGCGCGGCTCGCTCCGCGGCAATGCGCGCCACGTCTACGAAATCATCGACGACAATTCCTACTCGTTGAAGATCCAGTTCTCGCCGGACGCGGAAGGCTGGGCCGACGTGCTCACCGGCATCTACCGCCGCATCCACTGACCTCTCACTCGTTAGTTCGCGAAAGCAGACCTCATGTCCATCCTGATCGACAAGAACACCAAGGTCATCTGCCAGGGCTTCACCGGCAAGAACGGCACCTTCCACTCGGAGGCCGCGCTCGCCTACGGCACCAAGATGGTCGGCGGCACCTCGCCGGGCAAAGGCGGCGCCACGCATCTGGGCCTGCCGGTGTTCGACACGGTGCGCGAGGCGCGTGAGAAGACCGGTGCCGATGCGTCGGTGATCTACGTGCCGCCGCCGGGCGCGGCCGATGCGATCTGCGAAGCCATCGACGCGGAGATCCCGCTGATCGTCTGCATCACCGAAGGCATTCCTGTTATCGACATGGTGCGCGTGAAGCGCTCGCTGGCCGGTTCCAAGTCGCGCCTGATCGGGCCGAACTGCCCGGGCGTCATGACCGCCGGCGAGTGCAAGATCGGCATTATGCCCGCCAACATCTTCAAGACCGGCAGCGTCGGCATCGTCTCCCGCTCCGGCACGCTGACCTATGAAGCCGTGTTCCAGACCTCGCAGGAAGGCCTCGGCCAGACCACCGCGGTCGGCATCGGCGGCGACCCGGTCAAGGGCACCGAGTTCATCGACGTGCTGGAAATGCTGCTCGCCGACCCCAAGACCGAATCGATCATCATGATCGGCGAGATCGGCGGTTCCGCCGAGGAAGACGCCGCCCAGTTCCTCAAGGACGAGGCCAAGCGCGGCCGCAAGAAGCCGATGGTCGGTTTCATTGCCGGTGTCACCGCGCCTCCCGGCCGCCGCATGGGCCATGCCGGCGCGATCATCTCCGGCGGCAAGGGCGACGCCGGTTCCAAGACCGATGCGATGAAATCGGCTGGGATTACAGTGTCTCCGTCTCCCGCCCGCCTCGGCCACACGCTTGCCGAAAAGTTGAAAGGCTAATTCACTTCTTCGTACTTTTCCGGGCGAAGTTTCGTAGCAAATAGGATAAATGGTGCCTGTCGCGCTGGGCCTCTGCCGGGGAGCTCAGCGCCAGCGCCGTTTGTTATGCGCGAACCGAAATCGCCAGGAACTTAAGCATGTCTCGCCAGGACGCGAACGCAGCCTTTGCCCTCTCTTCCTTTTTGCAGGGCACCAACGCCACCTACATCGACGAAATCTACGCCCGCTACGAGAAGGACCCGTCCTCGGTCGACGCCGAGTGGCAGGAGTTCTTCAAGAGCCTCAACGACCAGCCCGGCGATATCAGCAAGAATGCCGAAGGCCCGTCCTGGGAGCGCGCCAACTGGCCGCTGACCCCGCAGGACGACCTCACCTCCGCCCTCGACGGCAACTGGGCCCAGGTCGAGAAGGCGGTCGGTGCCAAGATCGCCGCCAAGGCGCAGGCCCAGGCGGGCAACAAGGGCGCTGATTTCTCGTCCGCCGACCTGCTCCAGGCCACGCGCGACTCGGTCCGCGCGCTGATGCTGATCCGCTCCTACCGCATGCGCGGCCACTTCCACGCCAAGCTCGATCCGCTCGGCATCGAAGCCCCGCGCAACCGCGAAGAGCTCGATCCGCGCACCTACGGCTTCAGCGAAGCCGATTTCGACCGCAAGATCTTCCTCGATCACGTGCTCGGTCTCGAATACGCCACGCTGCGCGAGATCACCGCGATCTGCGAGCGCACCTACTGCCAGACGCTCGGCGTCGAGTTCATGCACATCAGCAACGCCGCGCAGAAGGCGTGGATCCAGGAGCGCATCGAGGGGCCGGACAAGGAAATCTCGTTCACCCGCGAAGGCCGGCGCGCCATCCTGACGAAGCTGGTCGAAGCCGAAGGCTTCGAGAAGTTCTGCGACACCAAGTTCACCGGCACCAAGCGCTTCGGCCTCGACGGCGGTGAATCGCTGATTCCCGCGCTCGAGCAGATCATCAAGCGCGGCGGCAATCTCGGCGTGAAGGAAGTCGTGCTCGGCATGCCGCATCGCGGCCGCCTCAACGTGCTGACCCAGGTGATGGGCAAGGCGCACCGCGCCCTGTTCCATGAATTCAAGGGCGGCTCGGCCAACCCTGATGCTGTCGAAGGCTCCGGCGACGTCAAATATCACCTCGGCGCCTCCTCGGACCGCGAGTTCGACGGCAACCGCATCCATCTGTCGCTGACCGCCAACCCCTCGCATCTCGAGATCGTCGATCCCGTGGTGCTCGGCAAGGTCCGCGCCAAGCAGGACCAGCACGGCGATCCGCCGGACCAGCGCATCTCGGTGATGCCGCTCCTGATGCATGGCGACGCGGCGTTCGCCGGCCAGGGCGTGGTCGCGGAATGCTTCGGCCTGTCTGACCTGAAGGGCTACCGCACCGGCGGCTCCGTGCACTTCATCGTCAACAACCAGATCGGCTTCACCACCTATCCGCGCTACTCGCGCTCGTCGCCCTATCCGTCGGATGTGGCGAAGATGATCGACGCGCCGATCTTCCACGTGAACGGCGACGATCCGGAAGCAGTGGTTTTCGCGGCCAAGGTCGCGACCGAATTCCGGCAGAAATTCCACAAGCCCGTCGTCATCGACATGTTCTGCTACCGCAGGCATGGCCATAACGAAGGCGACGAGCCGGCTTTCACCCAACCGGTGATGTACAAGAGGATCGCGGCCCATCCGTCGACGCTCGAGCTCTACGCCCGCCGCCTGATCAGCGAAGGCGTGATGACCGAGGGCGAGGTCGACAAGGCCAAGGCCGATTGGCGCGCGCGGCTCGACGCCGAGTTCGAGGCCGGCACCTCCTACAAGCCGAACAAGGCCGACTGGCTCGATGGCAAGTGGTCCGGCTTCAAGATCGCCGACCAGGAAGAGGATGCGCGCCGCGGCGTCACCGGCGTCGACACCGCCGAGCTGAAGGAAATCGGCCGCAAGATCACCAAGGTGCCGGATGGCTTCCGCGTCCACCGCACCATCCAGCGCTTCCTCGACAATCGCGCCAAGGCAATCGACACCGGCGCCGGCATCGATTGGGCGACCGGTGAAGCACTGGCGTTCTGCACGCTGCTCAACGAGAACCACCATGTCCGCCTGTCGGGCCAGGATTCCGAGCGTGGCACCTTCTCGCAGCGCCATTCGGTCCTGATCGACCAGGAAGACGAGAGCCGCTACACGCCGTTCAACCATCTCGGCCACGAGCAGGGCCATTACGAGGTCATCAACTCGCTGCTGTCGGAAGAAGCCGTGCTCGGCTTCGAATACGGCTACTCGCTCGCCGAGCCGAACACGCTGACCCTGTGGGAAGCCCAGTTCGGCGACTTCGCCAACGGTGCGCAGGTCGTGTTCGACCAGTTCATCTCCTCGGGCGAACGCAAATGGCTGCGCATGTCCGGCCTCGTCTGCCTCTTGCCGCACGGCTATGAGGGCCAGGGACCGGAGCACTCCTCGGCGCGTCTGGAGCGTTATCTGCAGATGTGCGCCGAAGACAACATGCAGGTGGTCTACCCGACCACGCCGGCGAACTACTTCCACGTGCTGCGTCGCCAGCTTCATCGCGAGATCCGCAAGCCGCTGATCCTGATGACGCCGAAGTCGCTGCTGCGCCACAAGCGGGCGGTGTCGCGCCTCGAGGAGCTCGCGAAGGGAACGACCTTCCACCGCATCCTCTATGATGACGCCCAGATGCTGCCGAACGAGGCGATCAAGCTCGTCCCCGACGAGAAGGTCCGCCGCATCGTGCTCTGCTCCGGCAAGGTCTATTACGACCTCTACGAGGAGCGCGAGAAGCGCGGCATCGACGACATCTACCTGATGCGCGTCGAGCAGCTTTATCCGGTGCCGCTGAAGGCGCTGGTGGCCGAGCTGTCGCGCTTCAAGAAGGCTGAAGTGGTGTGGTGCCAGGAAGAGCCCCGCAACATGGGCGCCTGGCACTTCATCGAGCCCTATCTGGAATGGGTGCTGAACCAGGTGCACGGTGTGAGCCGGCGTCCGCGTTATGTCGGCCGCGCCGCTTCCGCCGCGACCGCCACTGGTCTGATGTCCAAGCATCAGGCGCAGTTGAAGGCGTTGCTGGACGAAGCACTGAGCTGATCTTTCTGAACTGCGTCATGCCCCGCCTCGTGCGCAATCGCGCACTGGAGCGGGGCACCAGTACGCCGCGGCGT
This sequence comes from Bradyrhizobium sp. LA6.1, assembly GCF_040547805.1. Taxonomy (NCBI): domain Bacteria; kingdom Pseudomonadati; phylum Pseudomonadota; class Alphaproteobacteria; order Hyphomicrobiales; family Nitrobacteraceae; genus Bradyrhizobium; species Bradyrhizobium sp. LA6.1. The sequence continues at coordinate 182,094 of NZ_JBEPQK010000014.1, forward strand.
CCGTGCAGAATACGAACGTCCGGCTTGCTGGATGGCTTGCCTTTCGCGGGCCGATGACGACCGAATTTTTGACCGCACCGGCGATCCCTTAAGGAAAAGACCATGACTGAAATTCGTGTGCCGACGCTCGGCGAATCCGTCACCGAGGCCACCATCGGCCGCTGGTTCAAGAAGGCCGGCGATCCCGTCGCCGTCGACGAGCCCTTGGTGGAGCTCGAGACCGACAAGGTCACCATCGAAGTCCCGGCGCCCTCCGCCGGCACGCTGAGCGAGATCGTCGCTGCCGATGGCGCAACCGTTGCGGTCGGTGCGCTGCTCGGCCAGATCACCGACGGTGCCGGCGCTGCGAAGCCCGCCGCTGCTCCCGCGAAGCCCGCCGCCGCTGCTGCTCCGGCCGCCGTGGCTGCTGCTCCTGCGCCGGCTCCGGCCGCGAAAGCGCCGCCGGCCGACGCCCCGCTCGCCCCGTCCGTGCGAAAGCTCTCGGCCGAGACCGGCATCGACGCTTCGACCGTTCCGGGCTCCGGCAAGGACGGCCGCGTCACCAAGGGCGACATGCTCGCCGCGATCGAGCGTGCGGCCTCCGCGCCGACCCCGGTCAACCAGCCCGCCGCCGCCGTCCAGGTCCGCGCGCCGTCGCCCGCCGATGACGCCGCCCGCGAAGAGCGCGTCAAGATGACCCGTCTGCGCCAGACCATCGCGCGCCGCCTCAAGGACGTGCAGAACACCGCGGCCATGCTGACGACCTTCAACGAGGTCGACATGACCAACGTGATGGCGCTACGCGCCCACTACAAGGATGCGTTCGAGAAGAAGCACGGCTCGAAGCTCGGCTTCATGGGCTTCTTCACCAAGGCCGTCGTGCAGGCGCTGAAGGACATCCCGGCGGTCAACGCCGAGATCGACGGCACCGATCTGATCTACAAGAACTACTACCACATCGGCGTCGCCGTCGGCACCGACAAGGGTCTGGTCGTGCCGGTCGTGCGCGACTGCGACAACAAGTCGATCGCCGACATCGAGAAGGGCATCGCCGATTTCGGTCGCCGCGCCCGTGACGGCCAGCTCAAGATCGACGAGATGCAGGGCGGCACCTTCACCATCACCAATGGCGGCATCTACGGCTCGTTGATGTCGACCCCGATCCTGAACGCGCCGCAGTCCGGCATCCTCGGCATGCACAAGATCCAGGAGCGGCCGATGGTCGTCGCCGGCAAGATCGAGGTCCGCCCGATGATGTACCTGGCACTGTCCTACGATCACCGCGTCATCGACGGCAAGGAAGCCGTCACCTTCCTGGTCCGCGTCAAGGAGAGCCTGGAAGATCCGGCGCGCCTGGTGCTCGATCTCTGATCCCTGAAGCTCTGCGAGCGCCGTCGCCTTAATCGTGCGACGGCGCGGGTCGAACCATGGAGGCGCGCGTGACGGATAAAGTCGTTGTCATCACCGGCGGCAGCCGCGGCATCGGGCGGGCGACCGCGATTGCGGCGGCCGCGCGCGGCTTCCGTGTCGTCGTCGGCTACGCCAGCAACAAAACGGCTGCTGACGAGGTGGTCGCCCAGATCGCGGCCAGCAACGGCAAGGCCATCGCGGTGAAATGCGATGTCGCCGAGGAAAGCGACATCATCGAGCTGTTCAAGGCTGCCGACAAGTTCGGCACGCTCGGTGCACTCGTCAACAATGGCGGCATCGTCGGCCAGAGCGGCGTGCGCGTCGACGAGATGTCGGCGGAGCGCATCCGGCGCGTGATGGCCGTCAACGTCACCGGCTCCATCCTCTGCGCGCGCGAAGCGGTGAAGCGGATGTCGACCAAGCACGGCGGCCAGGGCGGCGTCATCGTCAATCTGTCATCGGTCGCTGCCAGACTTGGTGCGCCGAATACCTATGTCGACTATGCCGCGTCCAAGGGCGCGATCGATTCCTTCACCGTCGGTCTCGGCTATGAGGTCGCAGGCGAAGGCATTCGTGTCGCGGGCATCCGCCCCGGCCTGATCGACACCGAAATCCACGCCGCCGGCGGCGAGCCCGATCGCGCCCATCGTCTGGCCCATATGGTGCCGATGAAGCGCGTCGGTACCGCCGACGAAATCGCCAACGCCATCGTCTGGCTGATGTCGGACGAAGCCTCCTACGTCACCTCGGCCATTCTCGATGTGTCCGGCGGACGCTGACACATCCTCATCACGCTAAACTTACGGGACTTTCTCTCATGGCTACCTACGATCTCGTCGTCATCGGCACCGGACCTGGCGGTTATGTCTGCGCGGTGCGCGCGGCCCAGCTCGGCATGAAAGTCGCCGTGGTCGAAAAGGACGCCACGCTCGGCGGCACCTGCCTGAACGTCGGCTGCATGCCGTCGAAGGCGCTGCTGCACGCGTCCGAAATGTTCGAGGAAGCCGCGCACTCCTTCGCCAAGATGGGCGTTTCCGTTTCCGCGCCGAAGCTCGAGCTTCCGGCGATGATGAACTTCAAGCAGCAGGGCATCGACGGCAACGTCAAGGGTGTCGAGTTCCTGATGAAGAAGAACAAGATCGACGTGCTCAAGGGCACCGGCAAGATCCTGGGCACCGGCAAGGTGGAAGTGTCCGCCGACGGCAAGTCGCAAGTGGTCGAGACCAAGAACATCGTCATCGCGACCGGCTCCGACATCGCGCGCCTCAAGGGCATCGAGATCGACGAGAAGCGCATCGTGTCGTCCACCGGCGCGCTGTCGCTGGACAAGGTCCCCGGCAAGCTCTTGATCGTCGGCGCCGGCGTGATCGGCCTCGAACTCGGCTCGGTGTGGAAGCGGCTCGGCGCTGAAGTCGTCGTCGTCGAATTCCTCGATCGCATCCTGCCCGGCATGGATGGCGAGATCGCCAAGCAATTCCAGCGCATCCTGGAGAAGCAGGGCTTTGCATTCAAGCTCGGCGCCAAGGTCACCGCCGTCGACACCTCCGGCAAGTCGCTGAAGGCGACCATCGAGCCTGCGGCCGGCGGCGCTGCCGAGACGCTGGAAGCCGACGTCGTTCTCGTCTGCATCGGTCGCGTGCCGTACACGGATGGGCTCGGCCTGAAGGAAGCCGGCGTGGCGCTGGACAATCGCGGCCGCGTGCAGATCGATCCGCATTTCGCGACCAGCGTGAAGGGCGTCTATGCCATCGGCGACGTCGTCGCGGGCCCGATGCTCGCGCACAAGGCCGAGGATGAAGGCGTAGCCGTTGCGGAGATCATCGCAGGGCAGGCCGGCCACGTGAACTACGACGTTATCCCAGGCGTCGTGTATACCACGCCAGAAGTGTCCTCCGTCGGCAAGACCGAGGAGGAGCTGAAGCAGGCGGGTCAAGCGTATACCGTTGGGAAGTTTCCCTTTACCGCCAACGGCCGCTCCAAGGTCAACCAGACCACCGACGGCTTCGTGAAGATTCTCGCAGATGCGAAGACCGATCGCGTGCTCGGCGTGCACATTATCGGCCGTGAAGCCGGCGAAATGATCCATGAGGCCTGCGTTCTCATGGAGTTTGGCGGCAGCGCGGAAGATCTTGCGCGCACCTGCCACGCGCATCCGACCCGTTCAGAGGCCATCAAGGAAGCCGCGCTTGCGGTGGGCAAGCGGGCCATCCATATGTAGGCGACGCGCCTAGCGTCGAATCGGGCGGGAAACACATGCTGCGCCGCCTACTTCAACCGGTCTGGGTCCTGCTGGCGATCATCTTCCTGATCGAAGCCTGGCTGTGGGACCATCTCGAGCCGATCGTCGCGCGGGTTGTCGCAGCCATCCCGCTCGCACGCTTCAAGCAATGGCTGACGGAGCGCGTCGATGCGCTGCCGCCGGCCATGACACTGATCGTGTTCGCGGTGCCGATCATCCCGCTGTTTCCGCTCAAGCTGATGGGCCTGTATCTGCTCACGCATGAATACTGGCTGAGCGGCGTATCCACGTTTCTGTTCGCAAAGCTGCTCGGCGTCGGCGTCACCGCCTTCGTGTTCGACGTGACGCGCGACAAGCTGATGGAGATGCACTGGTTCGAGCGGCTCTACGATCTCGTGATGAAGCTGCGCGCCAAGGCCGCCGAGCTGGTCGACCCGATCAAGCAGCGCATCCGCGAGCTGATCGCCGGCAACGGCGAAGGCTGGTCCGCCCGTACGCTCCGCCTGATCCAGCGCTTTCGCAAGAGCGTGCACCAGGCGCGCTAGCTGCTCGCGACATACACACTGTCATCGTCACATACTCGGTGTCATAGCCCGCGAAGGCGGGCAATCCAGTATTCCAGCGACGGTAAGGCTAGAACCGAGAAGCTGCGGCGTACTGGATGCCCCGCTTTCGCGGGGCATGACACCCAAGATGTGACGGCTGCGCGCGCCTCAACGCCGCTAATGCAAATGCACCAGATGCGGCCACCACAGGCCGAGCGCGGTCATGAGGAGGCCGGCCAGGGTCAGGACGCCGGCGACATAAGCGAGCGCGATCATGCCGGTGATGATGGTGGCCGAGGCCAGAACGATGCCGATCTGGAAGGCGGCGGAGGCCAGCTCGAAGTGATGATATTTCGCGGTCGCCTCGTCGCGCTCGTGCTCGGCGTGCTTGGCCTTCTCGGCGAGCTGCTCGGTGCCTTCGCCGGTCTCGGGCTCTGAGCGATAGCGCTGCGCGGTCTTGGTCCAGTCGTCGACCTGCTTCTGCACCGCCGGCTTCTGAGCCTCGTCGGCGGCGGCGAGCGTGAGCTTGCCCTGCTCGGATGCGGTCAGCACCACGGTGCGGCGGATGGTCTTGGCCTGGAAGAACGCCCAGAGATTGGCGGACTCGACGTTCTTGCTGATCGATTCAGTCTGGGCGCCCTTGCCGAGCGTCTCGGAGATCGCCAGGAACAGCGCCAGCACGGCGATCAGAAGAGCGATCTTCTTGTTCGATCCGGACGCGTGCTCGGCGTGTTCGGCATGCTCCATGCTTTCGTGTGCGCTCATGATTCCCTCCAGTCGCGGTTCCCCACGATTGACCGAACCGCGGGCGCCGCGCAAGAGGCACGCGCGCTATGACAGCTTCATGTCAGGTTCATCGCCGCGGATGGGCGCTCGCATAGACTTCGAGCAGCCGCTCCGAATCGATGCCGGTGTAGATCTGCGTGGTCGAGAGCGAGGAGTGACCCAACAGCTCCTGGATCGCGCGCAGGTCGCCGCCACGCGACAGCAGATGCGTCGCGAAGGAATGCCGGAGCGCGTGAGGCGTCGCGCTGTCGGGCAGGCCGAGCGCGCCGCGCAGCCGCTCCATCGCGAGCTGGATGATGCGCGGGCTCAAGGGCCCGCCGCGCGCGCCGAGGAAGATCGGGCCTTCCGCCGGCAGCGGATAGGGGCACATCGCAACGTATTCCTGCACGAGCGCGAGCACGTTCTGCAGCACCGGCACCATGCGGGTCTTGTTGCCTTTGCCTGTCACGATCAGCACGTCGCCTTCGCCGGGACGCGGCACCTCGCGGCGCTTCAACCCCAGCGCTTCGGAGATGCGCAGGCCCGAGCCATACAAGAGCGCCATCACCGCGGCGTCGCGGGCCAGAACCCACGTCTCGCGTTCCTCGCCGGCGCGCTCGTCGGCATCGGCGAGACGTTTTGCGGATGCCATCGGCAGCGGCTTCGGCAAAGTCTTGGCCACCTTGGGCGCGCGGATAGCCGAGAGTGCGCCGACCTTGCCCTTGCCTTCGCGTTCGAGGAAACGGCCGAACGAGCGCAAGCCCGCCAGCGCGCGCATCAGCGAGCGGCCGGCAATGTCGTCGGCGCGGCGCATCGCCATGAAGGCGCGGATGTCGGTGGCTTCCAGCGCGGCAAAGCGCGCCAGCGTCACGCGCTCGCCCCAATGGGCGCAAAGGAAATCCAGGCATTGCCGCAGGTCGCGGCCATAGGCCTCCAGCGTCTTCGGCGACAGCCGCCGCTCGGCGCCAAGATGCGACAGCCAGCGCGTCATCTCCTGCGCGATCGAGGGATCGGCGCTGGCGAGCTCGATTGGGGGGGCGGCCGCTTTGCTCATGCGCTCTGGACGTAATGATTCCACTCAGTATATCGCATCACACCCGTTTACTGTTCGCTAAGGCCGCCCCTGGGCGCTAGCCTCAAGGCCCCAAGGTTCCGATTCTCCCTCCAAAGATCTTTGATGGATCATTCGTCGCGCAGCACGACCACCCCCGCCAACGCGACCCGCATGGTCGACGTGCTGGTGCCGGTCGCGCTCGACCAGACCTATTCCTACAAGGTGCCGCGGGGGATGGAGCTGAAGGCGGGCGATCTCGTCGGCGTGCCGCTCGGCCCGCGCGAGGTGCTGGCCGTGGTCTGGGCGGAGAACGCCAATCCCGACCCGCGCCTGCACAACCGGCTCAAGGAGGTCAGCGAAAAGCTCGATCTTCCTCCGCTGAAGCCTGAGCTGCGCTCGGTCGTCGACTGGGTCGCCAATTACACGCTGAGCCCGCGCGGCATGGTGCTGCGGATGTGCCTGCGCATGGGCGAGAATCTCGGCCCGGAGCGGGTGCGCGCCGGTGTGCGCCTGGTCGGCGATCCGCCGCGACGGCTGACGCCGGCGCGGCAGCGCGTGATCGAGCTGCTGTCGGATCGCCTGCTGCACGGCAAGTCCGAGGCCGCCAAGGAAGCAGGGGTCTCGGCCGGCGTGATCGACGGCCTCGTCGACGAAGGCACGCTCACGGTCGAGCCGATGCCGCCGCCTCCGCCGCCGCCGGCACCCGATCCGGATTTTGGCCAGCCGGATTTTTCACCGCTCCAGCGCGCCGGGGTGGATGCAATGCGCGCGCTCGCCGCCAACGGCACCTTTCACGTTGCGCTGCTCGACGGCGTCACCGGCTCCGGCAAAACCGAGGTCTATTTCGAGGCGATTGCAGAGACCATCCGCCGCGGCAAGCAGACTCTGATCCTGATGCCGGAGATCGCGCTGACCGGCCAGTTCCTCGACCGCTTCGCGCAGCGCTTTGGCGTGCGTCCGATCGAATGGCACTCCGAGCTGACGCCGCGCACCCGCGCACGCAACTGGGCCGCGATCTCCGATGGCAGTGCGCCGGTCGTGGTCGGCGCGCGCTCGGCGCTGTTTCTGCCGTACGCCAATCTCGGCCTCATCGTGGTCGATGAAGAGCACGACCAGGCCTACAAGCAGGACGAGGGCGTGCATTATCACGCCCGCGACATGGCGGTGGTCCGCGCGCATATCGCCAAGATCCCGATCGTGCTGGCCTCCGCCACGCCGTCGGTCGAATCCGAGGTCAATGCGCGCAAGAGCCGCTATCAGCGCATCGCGCTGCCCTCGCGCTTCGGCGGCCAGCACATGCCGCATATCGAGGCGATCGACATGCGCCGCGAGCCGCCCGCGCGCGGCCGCTATATCTCGCCGCGGCTGGCTTCCGAGATCAGAAAAGCGGTCGAAAAGCGCGAGCAGGCGCTGCTGTTCCTCAATCGCCGCGGCTATGCGCCGCTGACCTTGTGCCGTGCCTGCGGCCATCGCTTCGCCTGCACCATCTGCGATGCCTGGCTGGTCGATCACCGCTTTCGCCAGCGGCTGGTCTGCCACCATTGCGGCTTCTCGATGCCGCGCCCGCAGACCTGCCCGCATTGCGCGGCGGAGGAATCGCTGGTCGCGGTCGGACCGGGCGTCGAACGCTTGCAGGAAGAGGCGGCCGCGCTGTTCCCCGACGCGCGCACCATGGTGCTGTCGAGCGATCTCATCACCTCGATCGAGACAATGCGCTCCGAGCTTACCGAGATCGCGGAGGGCCGCGTCGACATCATCATCGGCACGCAGCTCGTCGCCAAGGGCCACAACTTTCCACGGCTCAATCTCGTCGGCGTGGTCGACGCGGATCTGGGCCTGTCCAACGGCGATCCGCGCGCGTCGGAACGCACCTGGCAGCTGCTCAACCAGGTGATCGGCCGTGCCGGGCGCGAGCAGGGCCGCGGCGTCGGCTATCTCCAGACCCACCAGCCCGATCATCCCGTGATGAAGGCGCTGATCGCCTGCGACCGCGAGGCCTTCTACGACAGCGAGATCGATCTGCGCGAGCGCACGCTCTATCCGCCGTTCGGCCGGCTCGCGAGCCTGATCATTTCGGCCGGCGACCGCCCGAGCGCCGAAGGTTTGGGTCGCCGCCTCGTTGCGCTCGCACCGCGCGACGAGCGCGTCGTGGTGCTGGGACCGGCGGAGGCCCCGCTCGCCGTGATCAAGGGTCGCTACCGTTTCCGCATCCTGGTGAAATCGGCGCGTGGTTTCGATCTGTCGGACTATTTGCGCAACTGGCTGGCGGTGTGTCCGAAGCCGAAGGGCAACCAAAAGCTCGAGGTCGACGTCGACCCGCAGAGCTTTTTGTAAGGCTGCGATCCATCCCCGTCATTGCGAGCGCAGCGAAGCAATCCAGAATCCCTCCGCGGAGGCAGTCTGGATTGCTTCGTCGCTGCGCTCCTCGCAATGACGAAAGAATCAAAAAGCCCGCCGTCCCCCAAGACGGCGGGCTTGTTTCGCCCGAACTGGTCTCGCCGCTCACACGTCCGCGGACGATGGCGAGATTTGCGCTTTGTCGGTGAGGCGCTGGTGGCGCCTTAGGAGACGACTTCCGCGGTGACGCGGCCGACGCCGGCGCCGGTGAGGCCGATGGCGCGGGCAGCGCCCGTGGAGAGGTCGAGGACGCGGCCGCGAATGAACGGGCCACGGTCATTGATGGTGACGATGACGCTCGAACCGCCATGGGTGACGCGCAGCTTGGTGCCGAACGGCAGCGAACGGTGCGCTGCGGTCATGGCGTTCTGGTTGAAGCGCTGGCCCGATGCAGTCCGGCTGCCGGATTCGTTGCCATAATAGGAGGCCATGCCGGAGAAGCTGCGGCCCGTGCCCGACGACGGCGTCATCGACGCGTTGGCGTTGCGCCAATCGGAGGTCGTGTTGGCATCGCTCTGGGCGTGGTGGCGGTGATGATGGTGAGAGTACCGGTGGTGATGCCGGGATTTGGCAGAAGCTTCGGTGGCGGTTCCACCGACGAGGAGAGTGGCGGCAACGAAAGCGATCGCCGTGCGCGGCCGGGGCACGGAGCCCAGCGTCTTCAAAGACAGCATTTAGTGGTCCCTAATCTAGTATTGCCACATATGTGGCAAGTGGAGCCCCCGTAAGTCTGTGAGCGGGATCGCGTTTCGATTCCTAATGAGGCGTGAATTGGGCAGTAAATCCGTTCTGTGTCGTCATGAAATATTCTGTGATTGGCATCAATGTTGCAGCCGATGTTCTGGAATCTTTCGCTTTAACAATTATTTAACTATTTTATTACTCATTAATACTGTAAAACGAGGTCATTATACTTCATGTTTAGAATTAGGAAAGTATTCAGGGGAGGCCGCTCGTCACGTCCGACTCACGCCTCAGCGATTCGTGTTCATGGCCGCTATGCGCTGAGGGCAGGAACGAATGGCCGCGATGCCGCCGAGGGGGCGCGTCATTCCGCGACGTGGCAGGCCGCTGTCGCGGTGCCGTCGGCTGCGACGAACTGGCGACAGAAGGTCGTGCCTTTAATTTGGCGTCATGTTGCACGTGCGCGCCTGCTATGTTAGCAAAGCCGCGATTTTAACGGACCCGGCACCTCCCGTGTCGGCCGAAAATCGAAGTCCCGCTTGAATTCCAAGGGCTTGGATCGCTTGGCGCCGCTTTGTGGCGACGGTTTTTCCCTTGCGAGTTTGACAGCAAAAAGAGCGCGTCTGTGGCTGCAGAAGATACGTCCGTTTCCGGTGTGTCGGGCCGTTATGCAACGGCCTTGTTTGAACTGGCCCGCGACCAGAATGTGGTCGACGAGGTCAAAGCCGATCTCGATAAATTCGAGGGCTTGCTGAGCGAAAGCGCCGATCTGACGCGCCTCGTCCGCAGCCCGGTGTTTGCGGCCGATACCCAGTCCAGGGCCCTCTCGGCCGTGCTGGACAAGGCGGGCATCGCCGGCATCTCCGCCAATTTCCTGAAAGTCCTGACCGCCAACCGCCGCCTGTTCGCGGTGGCTGACGTCATTCGCGCCTATCGCGCCCTCGTCGCCAGGTTCAAGGGCGAGACGACGGCCGACGTCACCGTGGCGGAGGCGCTTTCGGACAAGAATCTCGACGCCCTCAAGGTTGCCCTGAAGTCGGTGACCGGCAAGGACGTCGCGCTCAACGTGAAGGTCGATCCCTCGATCATCGGTGGCCTCGTGGTCAAGCTTGGCAGCCGCATGATCGATAGTTCGCTTCGCACCAAACTCAATTCGATCAAGCACGCGATGAAAGAGGCAGGCTGATGGACATCCGCGCCGCGGAAATTTCCGCGATCCTGAAGGACCAGATCAAGAATTTCGGCCAGGAAGCTGAAGTCTCCGAAGTCGGACAGGTGCTGTCCGTCGGCGACGGTATTGCCCGCGTCTATGGTCTGGACAACGTCCAGGCCGGCGAAATGGTCGAATTCGAGAACGGCACCCGCGGCATGGCGCTGAACCTCGAAACCGACAACGTCGGTATCGTTATTTTCGGCGCCGACCGCGAGATCAAGGAAGGCCAGACCGTCAAGCGCACCCGCGCCATCGTGGACGCGCCGGTCGGCAAGGGCCTGCTCGGCCGCGTCGTCGACGCGCTCGGCAACCCGATCGACGGCAAGGGCCCGATCCAGGCCGACAAGCGCATGCGCGTCGACGTCAAGGCGCCCGGCATCATTCCGCGCAAGTCGGTGAGCGAGCCGATGGCGACCGGCCTCAAGGCGATCGACGCCCTGATCCCGATCGGCCGTGGCCAGCGCGAGCTGATCATCGGCGACCGTCAGACCGGCAAGACCGCGATCGCGCTCGACACCATCCTGAACCAGAAGCCGCTCAACGCGCAGCCGGACGAGAACATCAAGCTGTATTGCGTCTACGTCGCGATCGGCCAGAAGCGTTCGACCGTCGCCCAGTTCGTGAAGGTGCTGGAAGAGCAGGGCGCGCTCGAATACTCGATCATCGTCGCCGCCACCGCTTCGGATCCGGCTCCGATGCAGTACATCGCGCCGTTCACCGGCTGCACCATGGGCGAGTACTTCCGCGATAACGGCATGCACGCCGTCATCATCTATGACGATCTGTCCAAGCAGGCCGTCGCCTACCGTCAGATGTCGCTGCTGCTGCGCCGCCCGCCGGGCCGCGAAGCCTATCCGGGCGACGTGTTCTATCTGCACTCCCGCCTGCTCGAGCGCGCGGCGAAGCTGAACAAGGACCAGGGCTCGGGCTCGCTGACGGCGCTGCCGGTCATCGAAACCCAGGCCAACGACGTGTCGGCCTACATTCCGACCAACGTCATCTCGATCACCGACGGCCAGATCTTCCTGGAAACCGACCTGTTCTTCCAGGGCATCCGTCCCGCGGTGAACGTCGGTCTGTCGGTGTCGCGCGTCGGTTCGTCCGCGCAGACCAAGGCCACCAAGAAGGTCGCCGGCAAGATCAAGGGCGAGCTCGCGCAGTACCGCGAAATGGCGGCGTTCGCGCAGTTCGGCTCCGATCTCGACGCCTCGACCCAGCGCCTGCTCAACCGCGGTTCGCGCCTGACCGAGCTGCTCAAGCAGCCGCAGTTCGCGCCGCTGAAGATGGAAGAGCAGGTCTGCGTGATCTGGGCCGGCACCAACGGCTATCTCGATCCGCTCCCGCTCAACAAGGTGCGCGCGTTCGAGGACGGTCTGCTGTCGCTGCTGCGCGGCAAGAACGCCGAGATCCTCAACGCGATCCGCGACAGCCGCGATCTCTCCGACGACACCGCCGCCAAGCTGAAGTCGGTGGTCGAAGGCTTCGCGAAGAGCTTCGCGTAAATGCCGTCATGGCCGGGCTTGTCCCGGCCATCCACGTCTAACGGCGTGTGAGGCACCGCGTGGATGCCCGGGGCGAGCCCGGGCATGACGACTGGATAGGTTTGCGATCAGGCCAAAGGGTCGGATCGTCGGGGACGAAGAATGGCGTCACTTAAAGACATGCGCGTCCGCATCGCCTCCACCAAGGCGACGCAGAAGATCACCAAGGCGATGCAGATGGTCGCGGCGTCGAGGTTGCGCCGTGCCCAGCAAGCGGCCGAGGCGGCGCGGCCCTATGCCGACAAGATGAGCGCGGTGATCTCCAACATCGCCAGCGCCGCTGCGGGTTCGCCCGGCGCGCCGGCGCTGCTGGCCGGCACCGGCAGGGACCAGGTCCACCTGCTGCTGGTCTGCACCGGCGAGCGCGGTCTGTCCGGCGCCTTCAACTCCTCGATCGTGCGCCTCGCCCGCGAGCGCGCCCAGGCGCTGATCGCGCAGGGCAAGGAAGTGAAATTCTTCTGTGTCGGCCGCAAGGGCTATGAGCAGCTCCGCCGCCTGTTCGACAAGCAGATCGTCGAGCACCTCGACCTGCGTAGCGTTCGTCAGCTCGGCTTCGTCAACGCCGAGGACATCGCCAAGAAGGTGCTGGCCCGTTTCGACAACGGTGAGTTCGACGTCTGCACGCTGTTCTACGCGCAGTTCAAGTCGGTGATCGCCCAGATCCCGACCGCGCAGCAGATCATCCCGCTGGTCGTCGAGGAAAAGGCGGCGAACGCGCCGACGACGTCCTACGATTACGAGCCGGAGGAGGACGAACTGCTGTCCGGCCTGTTGCCGCGCAACATCGCGGTGCAGATCTTCCGCGCGCTGCTGGAAAACAACGCTTCGTTCTATGGCGCGCAGATGAGTTCGATGGACAACGCCACCCGCAATGCCGGCGAAATGATCCGCAAGCAAACCCAGATCTACAACCGAACCCGTCAAGCCCAGATCACCAAGGAGCTGATCGAGATCATCTCCGGCGCCGAGGCGGTCTGACGCACGAACCAAACGACGGTCGTTCAAGTCCAGAATTTCGAAGGAGAGCTATTCATGGCTACAGCAGCTAACCAGGTCGGTCGCGTCACCCAGGTCATGGGCGCCGTCGTCGACGTGCAGTTCGAGGGCCACCTGCCCGCCATTCTCAATTCGCTGGAAACCCGGAACGGCAACATCCGCCTCGTGCTGGAAGTTGCGCAGCATCTCGGTGAGTCCACCGTCCGCACGATCGCGATGGACGTGACCGAAGGTCTGGTGCGCGGCCAGGAAGTGACCGACACCGGCCAGCCGATCGCGGTTCCGGTGGGTGACGGCACGCTCGGCCGCATCATGAACGTGATCGGCGAGCCGATCGACGAAGCCGGCCCGATCAAGTCCGAAGGTCTCCGCGCCATCCACCAGGAAGCGCCGAGCTACACCGACCAGTCGACCGAAGCTGAAATTCTCGTCACCGGCATCAAGGTCGTCGATCTTCTTGCTCCGTATGCGAAGGGCGGCAAGATCGGCCTGTTCGGCGGCGCCGGCGTCGGCAAGACCGTGCTGATTCAGGAGCTGATCAACAACGTCGCGAAGGCGCACGGTGGTTACTCCGTGTTCGCCGGCGTCGGCGAGCGTACCCGCGAAGGCAACGACCTCTATCACGAGTTCATCGAGTCCAAGGTCAACGCCGATCCGCACAATCCGGATCCGAGCGTGAAATCCAAGTGCGCGCTGGTGTTCGGCCAGATGAACGAGCCGCCGGGCGCCCGCGCCCGCGTCGGCCTCACCGGTCTCACCGTCGCCGAGCACTTCCGCGATCAGGGCCAGGACGTGCTGTTCTTCGTCGACAACATCTTCCGCTTCACCCAGGCCGGCTCGGAAGTGTCGGCGCTGCTCGGCCGTATTCCTTCGGCGGTGGGTTATCAGCCGACGCTCGCCACCGACATGGGCGCGCTGCAGGAGCGCATCACCACCACGCAGAAGGGCTCGATCACCTCGGTGCAGGCCATCTACGTTCCGGCCGACGACTTGACCGACCCGGCGCCCGCGACCTCGTTCGCGCATCTGGACGCGACCACGGTGTTGAACCGCGCGATCTCGGAAAAGGGCATCTACCCCGCGGTGGACCCGCTCGACTCGACCTCGCGCATGCTCTCGCCGCTCGTCGTCGGTCAGGAGCACTACGACACCGCGCGTCAGGTCCAGCAGGTGCTGCAGCGCTACAAGTCGCTCCAGGACATCATCGCCATTCTCGGCATGGACGAGCTTTCGGAAGAGGACAAGCTGACGGTGGCCCGCGCCCGCAAGATCGAGCGCTTCCTGTCGCAGCCGTTCCACGTCGCCGAAATCTTCACCGGCTCGCCCGGCAAGTTCGTCGACCTCGCGGACACCATCAAGGGCTTCCGCGGCCTCTGCGAAGGCAAGTATGACCACCTGCCGGAAGCCGCCTTCTACATGGTCGGTACCATCGAAGAGGCAGTCGAGAAGGGCAAGAAGCTGGCGGCGGAAGCCGCCTAAGCTGGCGAATAGGGAGTGGCGAGTAGAATCTATTCGCCATTCGCTGCTCGCCACTCGCGCGTTCGCTACTCACCATTCGCAGGTTTCCAATGGCCACCATCCACTTCGATCTCGTCTCGCCGGAAAAGCTCGCATTCTCGGGCCAGGTCGACCAGGTCGACATCCCCGGCGTCGAGGGTGACTTCGGCGTGCTGGCGGGACATGCGCCGGTCGTTGCTGCGATCCGGCCCGGCATCCTCACCGTGACCACGGGCGGCAGGCACGTGAAGATCATCGTGCTCGGCGGTCTCGCCGAAGTCTCCGAAAAGGGCCTCACCGTGCTCGCCGACGTCGCGACGTCGCTCGACGAACTCGACCGTGCCCAGTTCGCCGCGACCATCTCCGAGATGGAAGACGGCCTGAAGGAGCACGAAGGCGGCGAGCTCGATCAGGCCATCGAGCGGCTCGACCACTTCAAGAGCATCCAGCAGCAGCTCAACAGTACGGCTATGCACTAAGCCCCGGTGCACTGCTCCGGGGCTCAAGCTACAAGTTCCTGAACAGGTTCAGCGCTCGTCACGGAAGTGGCGGGCGCTGAAACTTTGTTGCACCGCGCCGCCGATAGCGGCATTCTGCGCCCGCGAATTTGTTTCGGGGCTGGCAGCAGATGAAACGCAAGATCGCAGCGATTTTCGCAGCCGATATTGCCGGTTACTCAAGACTGGTCGCGGAAGACGAAGAGGAGACGCTGCGGCGTCTCGCCTCCTATCGCGAGGTCGTCGACGACTTCATTGCGAAGGCCAACGGACGCATCTTCAACACGGCGGGCGACGCCGTGCTCGCGGAATTTCCGAGCGCGGTCGATGCGGTGCGCTGCGCGATCGACATCCAGGAATCCCTGCGAACCCGCAACATGGCCTATCCGCCGAGCCGGCAGATGTCGTTCCGCATCGGCATCACCATCGGTGACGTGGTCGAGCGCGACGGCGATCTGCTCGGTGACGGCGTCAATATCGCCGCCCGGCTCGAAGGCCTCGCCGAGGTCGGCGGCATCTGCGTTTCCCGCGCCGTGCACGAGCAGGTCGCCAACAAGCTGTCGGTGCACTTTGCCGACATCGGCGCGCAAGAGGTCAAGAACATCCCGACGCCGGTGCATGCCTACATGGTGGCGATGCGGCGCGAGGACGGCACCTACGCCACGCCGAAACTGAAGAAGCCCGCCTCCAAGCTGGCCGCGGCACCCGCGTGGATGTGGCCGCTGGTGGTCGCCGTCGTCTCGGTCGTCGCCATCCTTGTCACCGGCTTCCTTTACAACACCAAGCTCAAGCAGACGGTCACCGCCGCAGTCGCGCCGGCCGCGACGCCAAGTGCTGCAATGCCAAGTGCAGCGCCAGCGGCAGATGCCGTGGCGCCGAGCCCGATGCCGACCCAGATGGCAAAGGCGCCGATGGCTCCGATGAGCCCAGCCGGCGCTGCGATGGCGCCGATGCCCGCGTCCTCACCATCCGCCGCGCCGCTATCGGGCAAGCTGGCCGCCGACAGCGTGCCCTTCATCAACGAGCGCATCCGCAACTATCTGGCTGGCGACTATTCCGCCTCCGGCGACTACAAGGCCTTCGCGCTCAATGTCGGCGGCTTCACAGGCGCGGCGTTGAACCAGCCGACCGAGGAAGCCGCGCGCAACATGGCGCTCGAGCAGTGCCAGAAGCGCGCCGATGCCGCGCAATCGCCGCGGCGCTGCGAGCTCTATGCGGTCGGCAACGACGTCGTCTACACGCACGGCAAGCCGCCGATGCCGCCGCAGCCCTGGGTGCGCCACGACGCCATGACCGAGCGGGCCTTCGCGCCGAAGGATTTTCCGATGGTGCGCGATCCGGCAAAAGTCCGGCTCGAGAACATGTTCGTGCCGGCGGCGAAATCCCGCGCAATCGCGCTTGGCCCGGGCGGTCAATATTTTATGGTGCTGGGCGCGTCATCCGTCGACGATTCGGCGCGGCGTTCGCTGGAATCGTGCGGCGCCATCGCCGGCGTGGCCTGTCTGATCGTCGCGGTCGACGACAATTTCGTCGTGCCGATCCCGACCCTGCTCAGGATCACCGGCTTCTTCCATGCCGCGTCCAACGCCTCGATCGCCGCCGACGCGCGGGCCGAGGTCGTACGCAAGCTCGCCGATGGCATGGGCTGGAACGCGGTCGCGGTCGGAACCGCGGGCCGGCCGGGCCTCGGCCTGAAGGCGGCGGACGAGCAGACCGCCGTCAACTCCGCGCTCGCCGACTGCGCCAAGCGCGACAGCGATTGCCACGTCATCGCGATTGGCCCGTTCACGGTCGGACCGACCAATTAGAGCTTGCTGGACATAGGCCGCCACGACGATTGCGCCGCGCGGCCGATTCTCTCCGACGCTTCAAAAGCTTCGCAACGACCACCGCGCATCGCGCCGGCAATCGCCGGCTACTGTGCATGGGGTTGTTTTCGCAGTTTTAGTTTGCGAAGGGCGCAAACTGCCGCGCGACTGCGCGGTAGACCTCGCGGCGGAACGGCACCACGAGATCGGCGACGCGGTCGAGCCGCTCCCAACGCCAGGCGTCGAACTCCGCGGGCTGTTCGTTGCGCGGCGTCAGCGGATCGATCTCGTCATCGCGACCGGTGAAGCGCAGCGCGAACCATTTCTGGCGCTGCCCGCGGAACTTCGCCAGCCGGTGCGTCTGCGGCCCGTCGTAGGGCGGGAACTCGTAAGTCAGCCAGTCTGTCTCGCCGAGATAGTCCGCACTCTTGACGCTGGTCTCTTCCCAAAGCTCGCGCAGCGCCGCATCGCGCAGGTTCTCGCCCTCATCGACACCACCTTGCGGCATCTGCCAGTCGAGGCCCGGCAGGATGATTTCGGGGCCGTCGCCCTTGAAGCGGTGGCCGATCAGCACGCGGCCATCGGCATTGAAGAGGGCGATCCCCACGTTGGGACGGTAGGGTTTTTGATTGGTCACGCGCGCGTCTTTCATCGTCATTCCGGCGATGCATTAGCACCGAACCCGGGATGACGATTTGATTTATTCATCCGCCAGCGCGGAAAATTCCTTCACCACGCGCTCATAGACCGGGCGCTTGAACGGGATGATCAGCCCGGTCAGGTTCTTCATCGGCTCCCAGCGCCAGCTCACGAACTCGGCCTTGTGGCCGCCGCCGGGTTTTTCGACGTTGATCTCGCTGTCCTTGCCGGTGAACCGGACCGCGAACCATTTCTGGCGCTGGCCGCGATAGCGGCCCTTCCAGGCGCGTCCCGCAACCGTGCGCGGGATGTCGTAGACGAGCCAGTCCGGGACCTCGCCGAGCCGCTCGACCGAGCGCACGCTGGTCTCCTCATAGAGCTCGCGCTTGGCGGCATCCCAGGTGTCCTCACCGGGATCGACGCCGCCCTGCGGCATCTGCCAGACATGGGCGTCGTCGACATGCTCGATGCCACCGGCGCGGCGGCCGATGAACACCAGACCCTTCATGTTGATCAGCATCACACCGACGCAGGTACGGTAGGGCAGATCCTCGTAACGTGCCATTCCGCCAGACCTCTCGCGTGCTTTTGGTGGGTATGCCGGTCCCGAGGGCCCGTAACGTACCAATCCGTTGATTTAGCTAGATTTTGATTTCAGCATCGCGGTTGTCAACGGCACCAAAAGGATACCACGGTCGCTCAATGTCTTGGTCCAGCTGCTGATGCGCTCGATCGAGACCGGCAGGGCGGAGGCGGTGCCGATTGCGACGCCGCGCTCGCGCGCCATCGATTCGAGCTTGTTCAGGGCGCGGTCGATCTCCGCGGGGGTCGGCACCACGTCGATCGCGATATCGCCCTTGCCGAACGGCATCGCCTGGCTGCCCGCGGCCTGGGGCGCGATGCTGCGCGGCGAGGAGCCGTCGTCGAAGAAGCCGAGGCCGCGCTTGGCCGCCTCGCGGATGATCGGCTGCATCGCGGCGTCGGTCGCCACGAAGCGGGCGCCCATGAAATTGGTGAGGCCGGCATAGCCCTGCATCCGGCTCAGGTGCCAGTACAGGCGGTCCATGTTCTGGTCGGTGGTGAGCGAGGTCAGCAGCGTCTGCGGGCCCGGGTCGTTGTCCGGGAAGTCGTAGGGCTCCATCGGGATCTGGAGGAAGATCTCGTGGCGCTGGGCGCGGGCCCGCTCGGCGAGCTTGCCGGGGTCGGCACCATAGGGCGTGAAGGCCAGCGTCACCGCCGGCGGCAGCCGCATGATCGCGTCGGTGGTCTTGGCCGCGCCGACGCCGAGGCCGCCGATCAGGATCGCGACCACGGGCATCTTTGCCGCCTTGGCGCGGTCGGCATCCGCCGCGTAGACGTTGAACGGCTTCGCGCCCTCGGCCGTCACGGGGATCATGCCGTAGCGCGATTTTTCCAGCAGTTTTGGGTCGATCCCGGTCATGACGGGCGGTGGGGCGGAGGCGGCCGCCGCGTCGCCTTTGTCGGCGGCATCGCCGCCACCGATCACCACGTCGTGGCGCGTGCCGGTGGAACCGTCGATCATGGTGACGGTCTTCTGCTCGCCCGCCTGCTTCGGCGCCTCCTTGGCCTCGTGCTTGCTCTCCGGCTTGCTCTCCTGGCCAGGGCTCGCGGCGGCCGGCTTCTCGTCGGTGGCCCTGGGCTCGCGGATCGCAATTCGCGTCATCGGCTCGCCGCCGAGCGGATCCTTGTTGAAGATGGCGAAGGCGGCGAAGACGACCAGGAACAGGCCGAGCATGACCGCGAGGGCCTGCATGGCTGTGAACGGCAGCCGCAGCCGCCGCTTCCGGCGCGGCTTGTCCTGTCCGAGCGGGGCGCTCAGATCATCGGCCGTTTCAGTCATGCGAGATCCCGAATCACTCCCGCCGACGATACCACGCCGAGGTCAAGCGGCGTCAGGCCGGGATAGGCCGGGGTTAGCAGGAGCCCCAAGCAAAAAGGGCGGCTCCCGGAGCCGCCCTTTTCGCGAGATGAGGTGACGCGCCGACTTAGTTCGCCGCTTTGGGCTTGTCGGTCGTGGCCTTGTTGTCGCCCGGCGTCGGCGCCGCGGAGGCGCTGTTCTTGATGCCGTGGAGCAGATCGTCCGCGAGCTTGAGCGCCTTGTCGTCCTTGGCGTCCGGCGGGACGTAGGACTGCGAGCCGGTCTTCTCGTCGCCGTCGTTCTTGAGATGGCCGCGCAGCGAAGCCTCGCCCTTGGTGTCGGTGCGCGACTTCAGCTCGTCCGGCACATCCTGGAGCACTTCGATGTCGGGCACGATGCCCTTCGCCTGGATCGACTTGCCCGACGGCGTGTAGTAGCGCGCCGTGGTCAGCCGCAGCGCGCCGTTGCCCGAGCCGAGCGGAATGATGGTCTGCACCGAGCCCTTGCCGAACGAGCGCGTGCCGACGATGGTCGCGCGCTTGTGGTCCTGGAGCGCGCCGGCGACGATTTCCGACGCCGAGGCCGAACCGCCGTTGACCAGCACGATGACAGGCTTGCCCTTGGTGAGGTCGCCCGCATGCGCGGTGCGGCGCTGGGTCTCCTCGGCATTGCGGCCGCGGGTCGAGACGATCTCGCCCTTCTCGAGGAACGAGTCGGAGACCGTGACCGCTTCCTCGAGCAGGCCGCCCGGGTTGTTGCGAAGGTCGATGATGTAGCCCTTGAGCTTGTCGCCGATCTGATTCGAGAGGTTGGCGACCTCGCGCTTCAGGCCTTCGGTGGTCTGCTCGTTGAAGGTGGTGATGCGGATATAGGCGATGTCGTCGGCCTCGATGCGCGCGCGCACCGAGCGGACGCGAATGTTGTCGCGCACCAGGGTGACGTCGATCGGATTGTCCTGGCCCTTGCGGATGATCTTGAGCTTGATCTTGGTGTTGACCGGACCGCGCATCTTCTCGACCGCCTGGTTCAGGGTCAGGCCCTGCACGGCTTCGTCGTCGAGATTGGTGATGATGTCGTTGGCCATGACGCCGGCGCGCGAAGCGGGGGTGTCGTCGATCGGCGAGACCACCTTGATCAGGCCGTCCTCCATCGTGACTTCGATGCCGAGACCGCCGAACTCACCGCGGGTTTGCACCTGCATGTCGCGGAAGCTCTTGGCGTCCATGTAGCTCGAATGCGGATCGAGGCCGGTGAGCATGCCGCTGATGGCGGATTCGATCAGCTTCGTGTCATCGGGCTTCTCGACATAGTCCGAGCGCACGCGCTCGAACACATCGCCGAACAGATTGAGCTGGCGATAGGTGTCTGCAGTTGCGGCTCGCGCGCTGGAGCCCATGAAGACCGCGCGCGGCTGGGTCACGAACAGCGTCAGCGCAGCACCGGTGGCCGCGCTGAGGAGGATAACTGAAGTCTTGCGCATCATCCGCGAACCTTCTCGCCTTCATTTGCGGCCCACCATGGGCCTGGATCGATTGGAGTGCCGTCCTTACGGAACTCGACATACAGCACAGGTTGACTCGCGTTCGTGGCGAGAATGGAGGCGACTTGAGAGGTCGACCCCATGGTCGCGACCGGTTCCCCCGTGAGCACAAACTGACCGATGTTAACCGAAATGCGCTCCATCCCGGCGATCAGGACATGATACCCGCCCCCGGCGTTGAGGATCAAGAGTTGTCCATAGCTGCGGAACGGGCCGGAATAGACAACCCAGCCATCACACGGCGTCGTGACCTGGGAGCCGGGCCTGGTTGCCAGCGAAATGCCCTTCTGGACACCGCCGACCCCATCGGAACCGCCAAAATCCCTGATCTTGTTACCGTTAACCGGCAGAGGCAGGAGCCCCTTGGCCGCGGCGAAGGCGATCGCCGGGGTGGTCCGGGACCGGTCCTTGAAAGTGCCCGGACCGGGCTTGGCACTGGCGGCCGCCTTGGCCTCGGCCTGCTTGGCGGCCTCGGCCGCCTTCTCGGCGGCCTTGGCGGCGCTCTGCAGATCCTGCTCCATCTTGGTGATCAGCCCCTGGAGATCGCCGACCTGCCTGGAGAGCGCGATGGCGCGCGAGTTCTCGGCGTCGAGATCCTTTTCACGCGACGCCTGCTGGCGCTGGCGCTCGTCGACCAGGGCGGTAAGCCGGGTCTGGTCGTTGCGGACCTTGTCGCGGTCGATGGCAAGCTGGTCGCGTTCGGCGGCGATGTTCTTGCGCAAGGCCACGAGCTCGCCGAGGTCGCCGGCGAGCTTCTCGGCGCGGCCGCGCAATTCCGGCACCACGGCGCCGAGCAGCATGGCGGTGCGCAGTGATTGCAGCGCATCTTCTGGCCGCACCAACAGCGCCGGCGGCGTGCGCCGGCCGGCGCGCTGCAGGGCCGCCAGCACCTCGACGATGTCGGCGCGGCGCGACTCCAGCGAGGTGCGCATCTGCTGCTCGCGGCCGTTGAGCGAGCGCAGCCGCGCTTCGGCTTCGTCGATCTTGGTCTCGACGGTCCGCACATTGGCTGCGGTATCGATCAGCTGCTGATTGAGCTGGGTGCGGTCCTGGCCGAGCGAGGTGATCTCGGCCTTGAGCTTGGCCTGCGCTTCCTCGGCGCTCTTCTGCCTCGCGCGGGCGGCCTCGAGCTCCTGCTCGCGCTGCTTGATTGCATCGGGCGAGACAGCCGCCGTCTGTGGCGCGGGCGCAATTGTCTGACCTTGCGTCTGAGCTTGCGCGAGGCTTGCGCCCGTGACGCCGGCGATCAGCAGCAGGTTGAGGATCGGCGCTCGCATCGCTTTACGCAAAGGTGCTCGTTGTGCGCGCATCACGCGCGGTGATAGGGGTGGCCGGCCAGAATGGTGGCGGCCCGATAAAGCTGTTCCAGAAGCATGACGCGGACCATTTGGTGCGGCCAGGTCGCAGAGCCGAACGCGATCGCGAGCTTGGCCTTACGGCGCAATTCGGGCGAAAGTCCGTCCGCCCCTCCGATCACGAAGATAGTATGTCCGGCACCCTCGTCGCGCCAGCGCCCGAGGTGCCGTGCGAATACGGTGGAGTCGAGATTCTGGCCGCGCTCGTCCATCGCCACCAGGATCGATTTTTCCGGGATGTGCGCACCGATCGCCGCGGCCTCTTCGGCCATCCGAGTCGCGGTGTCGCGCGCGCGGCTTTCGGGGATTTCGTGGATGCTGAGCTCGCGGAATCCGAGCTTGCGGCCGGCTTCGTCGAACCGCTCGAAATAGCGGTCGGCAAGCTCCCGTTCGGGGCCCTGCTTCAGCCGGCCCACCGCAATGACAGCAACGCGCATGATATCTTCAGGTCGTGTTTCAAGACCGCGCGCAATATGCGCGCGCACGACGCTAGCATGCGCGTCAGCCGATTCGAAATCGGCTCGATGAGCCTAGATCGCCTTCGCCGCCCCAGGGCCCTGGGTGTACAATCTCTCGAGATTGTAGAACTCGCGGACCTCGGGTCTGAACACGTGCACGATCACATCGCCGGAATCGATCAGCACCCAGTCGCAATTGGGCAAGCCCTCGACGTGGATGTTCTTGATACCGTTTTCCTTGAGGCCCTTGGCGACGTTGTCCGCGATCGCGCCGACGTGCCGGTTCACCCGGCCGGTGGTGACGATCATATAGTCGGAGTACGCCGATTTGCCGCGAAGGTCGATGGTGACCGTCTCTTCCGCCTTCATGTCGTCGAGGCGGGAGAGGATCAGGCTCAGCGTCTTGTCGGCGTCGGGTTGCGCCTTCAAGGCCGCAGCTTTGGTCGATGTTTTACGCGCCGGTTTCGCTACCTTGGGTAAAACAGACTTGGACAATACAGATGTGGTCAGGGACCATTCCTTTCACTGTATCGCGAACGCCGAATCCGACGCTCACTGGTTACACTACATCATGTGGGGTTAAGGGTTTCAATATGCCAGAGAGTCTGAAATCCCCACAACGTCCACACACTCCGTCTCACTTCGGACCTTTCCAGCTCCCGTCCGGGTTCCGCAAGCCGGTCGAGGACAGGTTCAGTTTCAACCCCGTCAGAAAGACCCAGGCCGGCGCTGGCCGATCCGGCAGCAATGCCGCGTCCGTCTCGGGCACGCGGTAGCGTGCAAGGGCCTGGGCAGCGGGCGAGGCGAGGGCGCGAAAACTCTGCGGCGGGCGATCGATGACCGCAATCGGCACCTGGTCGGCGATGCGCCGCCAGTGCTGCCAACGATGGAATTGAGCGAGATTGTCGGCGCCCATGATCCAGACAAAGCGCAGGCCGCTGAGGCGGCGGCGCAAGGTGTTGATCGTGTCGATAGTATAGCGGGTACGAATGACGGATTCGAGACAGGTCACCTCGATCCTGGGATCGTCGGCGACGTCGCGCGCGGCTTGCATGCGCGCGCCGAGCTCATGCAGCGTGCCGTTCTCCTTCAGCGGATTGCCCGGCGTCACGAGCCACCACACGCGGTCGAGTCGGAGGCGTTTCAGCGCGAACTGGCTGATGGCGCGATGGGCCTCGTGCGGTGGATTGAACGAGCCGCCGAGCAGGCCGACGCGCATGCCTTCGGTGTAGGGCGGAATGGCCTGCGCGAAGAAACGTGGCGCGACGAAATTGTTACTCAATGCCCCACGCCTCGCGACATGACTTACGGCCGCGTCTGACCTGTGCCGTGGACGCGATATTTGAAGCTCGTGAGCTGCTCGGCGCCGACAGGACCACGGGCGTGGAATCGGCCAGTGGCGATGCCGATCTCGGCGCCGAAACCGAACTCGCCGCCGTCGGCGAATTGCGTCGAGGCATTGTGCAGCACGATCGCGGAATCGACCTCGCTCAGGAATTTCTTCGCAGCAGCCTCATCCGCGCTCACGATCGCATCGGTGTGGTGCGAGCCGTGGTTCTGGATATGCGCGATTGCGCCGTCGACACCGTCCACCACCTTCGCCGCGATGATCGCGTCGAGATATTCGGTGTCCCAATCGTCTTCGCTGGCAGCCTTGACGCGCGCATCGGTCTTCTGCACGGCGTCGTCGCCGCGCACTTCGCAGCCGGCCTCGATCAGCATCTCGACCAGCGGCCTCAGGTTCTTGGCGGCCGCGGCGCGATCGACCAGCAGCGTCTCGGCCGCGCCGCAGACGCCGGTGCGGCGCATCTTGGCGTTGAGCACGATCGACTTCGCCATGGCGAGGTCGGCGCTGGCATCGATATAGACGTGGTTGACGCCTTCGAGATGCGCGAACACGGGCACGCGGGCCTCCTGCTCGACGCGCGCGACGAGGCTCTTGCCTCCGCGCGGAACGATCACGTCGATGGCGCCGTTCAACCCCGACAGCATCATGCCGACCGCCGCGCGGTCGCGCGTCGGCACCAGCGTGATCGCAGCTTCGGGGAGCCCGGCGTCACGCAGGCCCTGGACGAGACATTCATGGATCGCGCGGCACGAACGAAAACTGTCGGAGCCGCCGCGCAGGATCACGGCATTGCCGGATTTCAGGCACAGCACGCCGGCATCCGCCGCAACGTTCGGCCGGCTCTCGAAGATCACGCCGACGACGCCGAGCGGAACGCGCACGCGCTCGATGGTCATGCCGTTCGGCCGCTGCCAGCTCTCGGTGACGATGCCGATCGGATCGGCGATGCCGCGCACGATACCGATGCCCTCGGCCATCGACTCGACGCGCGCAGGTGTCAGCGTCAGGCGGTCGATGAATGAGGCGATCATGGTGCCCGAGGCCCGGGCCTCCGCGACGTCCTCGGCATTGGCGGCAAGGATCGCGGCAGAGTTCGCGCGGATCGCCCGCTCCATGGCCCCGAGCGCCCTGTTCTTCTGCTCCGGCGGCGCCAGCGCCAGCACGCGCGCGGCAGCGCGGGCACGGGCGGCGAGATCGGACATCAGCGCCTGGAGATCGGCATTGCCGTCGACGGCTTTGAGGGGGGCGGCCATGGAGAGTTCAACCTTCTGCTAAGGCAGTGTCCTAGCACGGAAATCCCGCGTCTGCGAAGGGTCGGGAGGGTATGGCTGGGGCCCGGTTCGCGCCGCCCGGTCGGCCAATGGCCTGGTTGCCCCCGAGGCCGGACGGATCCTTGCGAGGCGCTCAAATATCAATAAATATCATTACTTGATAACGGAGCCGTTCCATGGCGAGCAGCTACAGCATTGGAAAGCATTTCGAGGACCTGATCGACGATCTGGTCGAGAGCGGCCGCTATGCCACCGCGAGCGAGGTCATGCGCGAAGGCCTTCGCCTAGTCGAGGAGCGTGAAGAGCGGCGCAGGGTCAAGCTGGAGGCGCTGCGGGAGGAAATCCAGAAGGGGTTTGACAGCGGACCAATGGAAGAGGTCGATGTCCAGGAATGGATGAACGACATCAAGGCGCGGGGACGGCAGCGACTGGCCGCGCGCAAACGTGGCGAATAGATTCCGCAAGGCCCCACAAGCCGACCAAGATCTAGATTCGATCTGGGATTTCATCGCGTCGGACAGCGTTCGGGCGGCCGACAAGCAGATCGCGCGCATCGGCGAGATTTTCGAGATGCTCGTGGAAAATCCCTTGGCTGGCCGCGAACGGCGAGAATTGCGCGACAGCCTGCGCAGCTTCTCCGTTGGCAATTACGTGATCTTCTATGTCCCGCTGCCCGATGGAGTCGAGATCGTCCGCGTGATGCACGGCCGCCAGGATATCGGCTCTGACGACATGCAATAGTTGGCGGACTTGCTCGTCCTTACCCACCCACCACCAGATCGTCGCGGTGGATCATCTCGGACCTCCCGCTGATGCCCAGGATGGCCATCACGTCCGGGGACGAGCGGCCCTTGATCCGCTCGGCGACCTCGGCATCGTAGGCGATCAGGCCGCGGCCGACCTCGCTGGTATCAGGACCGCGCACGATCACGGCATCGCCGCGGGCGAACTGGCCTTCGACCTTGATCACACCGGCCGGCAGCAGGCTGGCGCCGGCACGCAGCGCCGTCACGGCACCGGCATCGATGGTCAGCGTGCCCTTCGGCTCCAGCGTGCCCGCGATCCACCGCTTGCGCGAGGTGATGGGGTTGGCCGGCGTCAGGAACCAGGTGCAGCGGCCGCCGTCGGCGATCGCCTGCAGGGGATGCTCGATCTTGCCCGAGGCGATCAGCATATGCGTGCCGCCTGTGGTCGCGATCTTGGCTGCCTCGACCTTGGTGCGCATGCCGCCGCGCGACAGCTCGGACTCGGCGTCGCCTGCCACGGCCTCGATCTCGGAGGAGATGCTGTCGACCACGGGAATGAGTTTTGCGTTCGGATTGTTCTTCGGCGGGGCGTCGTAGAGCCCGTCGATATCGGACAGCAGCACCAGCAAATCGGCGCTCGCCATGGTGGCGACGCGCGCGGCGAGGCGGTCATTGTCGCCGTAGCGGATCTCGTTGGTGGCGACCGTATCGTTCTCGTTGATGACGGGGATCGCGCGCCATTCCAGCAGCTTGCCGATGGTGGAGCGAGCGTTGAGATAGCGGCGGCGCTCCTCGGTGTCCTGGAGCGTGACCAGGATCTGCCCCGCGCCGATGCCGTGGGCGCCGAGCACCTCCGACCAGATCCGCGCCAGCGCGATCTGGCCGACGGCGGCGGCCGCCTGGCTCTCCTCCAGCTTCAGCGGGCCGCGCGGCAGCTTGAGGCGGCTGCGGCCGAGTGCGATCGAGCCCGAGGACACCACGAGCACATCGCGGCCCTCGCGATGCAGCTTGGCCATGTCGTCGGCGAGCGCGGCGAGCCAGGAGGCGCGCACCTCGCCCTTGTCGGAATCGACCAGCAGGGCGGAGCCGACCTTGACGACGATGCGGCGGAATTGACTGAGTTCGGGGCTGGCCATGTGTGTATGCGTTGGCGCGTGTGACGGATTGCTCTGCATCGGAAACGGCGGAGCGACAGGCGGCGCCGGTTAAGGCCTGCTTTTGCAGCAGGACGATGGCCGGCGCAAGGCGGCTAAAATGGTAAACGGCGCTTGTCCGGGACACGCGTCTGGCTCTAATTGTCGCCAACCATAATGGGCTCAAAGAGGAAACCGATGGATCGCCGCAACTTCATCGCCGGATGTCTCGGGTTGCCGCTGTTGGCGCAGGCGGGCGGATCGCAAGCGCAGGCCGGGCTGACAAAGATGATCTTCCCGTTCGCGGCGGGAGCGGGCGGCGACACGCTGTGCCGGCTGATCGCGCAGGAGATGGCGCCGGCGCTGCAACGGACCATCGTCGTCGAGAACCGTACCGGCGGCGACGGCCTGATCGGCATCAAGGCGGTGAAGGGCGCGAGTGCCGACGGCAGCATGGTGCTGGTGACGACGGGCCCCACCATGTACCTGCTGCCGATGGTGGAGACGACGCCGAGCTTCGACACGGCCAGGGATTTCATGCCGGTGTCGCTGTTGGCGCGGTTCGAATTCGCAGTCGTGATCGGCCCGGCGATTGACGCTGCCGATTTCAAGTCATTCGTGGCGTGGCTGAAGGCGCATCCGGACAAGACGTCGTTCGGGGTGCCGAGCAACGGCACCATTCCGCATTTCATGGGCTCCAAGCTCGAGAAGGATCTCGGCATTCCCTTGACCCGCGTGCCCTATCGCGGGAGCGCGCCTATCCTCAACGATCTCATCGGCGGCCATCTGTCGTTCGGCATCGTGACATTGGCCGATGCGCTGCCGCAGCACCGCGCCAAGGGCGTGAAGATCATCGCGGTCGCGAGCGCGGAACGTTCGCCGTTCGCACCTGAGGTTCCGACGCTGAAGGAGAGCGGCATCGATCTCGTCGCGGATGCCTGGTACGGCATGTGGCTTCCCGCCGGCAGCCCGCCGGACTTCGCCAGCAAGCTCGGCGCCGCCGCGAGTGCGGCGCTCGCCAGGCCCGAGGTGAAGGAGAAGCTCACCGCGATCGGGCTGATCCCGGTCGGCAGCACCGCGGATGGCCTGACCAAGGAGCTCGCCGCCAACACGGCGTTCTGGCAGCCGATCGTGAAGGCGACGGGGTACAAGATCGAGAATTGAATGCCGCGCGCTACTCTATCCCCTCATCCTGAGGAGCCGCGGAGCGGCATCTCGAAGGATGAAAGGCCCGGCTGTAGCAGCGGGGCCTGCATGGTTCGAGACGGCGCTTCGCGCCTCCTCACCATGAGGGTTTTAGAGCTTCGCGCGTTGCGCGATCCCGTCCTTGATCGACGCAAGCTCCGCCTCATCCCAGACGCCGATCAAAATGCCGCCCTTCACCTGGAGCTGGTTGTCGGCATAGTTCGCGATCTTCTCGCGCGGCGTGGTGATGTGGTCGTTGGGATGCAGGGCCCAGTCGAACAGCTCGGCCTGTAGCCTCGCGATGATCGCGGCGCATTCCGGATCGTCGCCGCGATCGACGTATTCCTCCGGATCGGTTTCGAGATCATACAGCATCGGGCGGAAGCCGGAGGCGTGGATGTATTTCCAGCGGCCGTCGAACACCATGAACAGGCGGCAGCGTTCGATCGGCTGGTTCAGCTTCAGCCGCACATCCTGCATGGCGTAGTCGTATTCGGAGAACGCCACCTTGCGCCAATCGCTCGGCGTTGGCCCGCGCAGCAGTGGCAGCAGCGAGCGTCCTTCGAGGATGTGGCCCGGCACCTTGCCGCCGAAATAATCGACGAAGGTCGGCGCGAGATCGATGCCTTCCACCAGCGCGTCGCTGCGCGTGCCACGCGTGGCGTCGGCTTCCTTCGACGGATCGATGATGATCAACGGAATCTTCGCCGACTGTTCGTGGAACAGATCCTTCTCGCCCATCCAGTGATCGCCGAGATAATCGCCATGATCGGAGGTGAACACGATCATGGTGGTGTCCAGCAGACCGCGCGCCTCCAAAAACTTCATCAGCACGCCCATCTGGTCGTCGATCTGGGTGATCAGGCCCATATAGGTCGGGATCACCTTCTCGCGGGCCTCGTCGCGCGCCATGTTGCGGGAGTAGCGCATGTCCATGTAGGCGCCGAACACCGGATGCGGGTTCTGGCGTTCGCGCTCGGAGCGGATCGCCGGGATCATGTCATCGGTCGAATACATGCTCGCATAGGGCTCGGGCGCGATATAGGGCCAGTGCGGCTTGATGTAGGACAGATGCAGGCACCACGGCCTGCCGTCGGTCTCGGCCTCGCTGATGAAGTCCATCGCGCGCCGCGTCATGTAGGGCGTCTCGGAGTGCTCGTCCGGCACGCGCGCGGCCTTGTCGGCATGCACCAGGAGCCAGCCGTTCTGCAAGGAGCCGTCGTCCGCTGCGCCGGAATTCGCCCAATGCTCCCAGGGATTGGGCGCCTCGAATCCTTGGCTGCGCAGGTACTCATCGTATTTCGGGCGCGGCCGTCCGGTCGGATGCAGGCCGTCGTCACGCTCATAAGGCTCGAACCCACATTCGGCGACGTGCACGCCGATCATCGATTCCGGCGGGATGCCGAGCGCCTTCATGCCCTCGAGATCGGGCGCCATGTGGGTCTTGCCGACCAGCACGTTGCGCACGCCGATCTTCTTGAGGTGGTCGCCGAGCGTGGGCTCGCCGACGCGCAGCGGCCAGCCGTTCCAGTGCGAGCCGTGCGAGCGCATGTAGCGCCCGGTGTAGAACGACATCCGCGACGGGCCGCAGATCGGCGACTGCACATACGCCTTGCTGAAGAGCACGCCACGCTCGGCCATGGCGTCGATGTTGGGCGTTTTCAGCGTGGGATGGCCGGTGCAGCCGAGATAGTCGTAGCGAAGCTGGTCGCACATGATCCAGAGAACGTTCTTCGCGCGCGCCATGCTTCGCCCCTGCCGTTTCTTGATCTTTTGATGCTGCGCTATCGCGCCAGCGAAGACAAGCGGGCCGCTTGAGCCGGTCGGATTACGCCGACCACGGCTCCGCTTCCGCCGCGCTCTTCGCCTTGGCCGATACCGGGGCCTCGCCGATCACTTCGACAAGCGCGCGCAACGCTTCCTTCACGCCGTCGCCGGTGATGCCGGAGAGCAGCAGAGGCGTCTTCTTGGCGGCGCGCTTCAGCCGGTCTTTCTGCTTCTTCAACTCGTCCGGCCCGACCGCGTCGATCTTGTTCAGCGCGACGATCTCGATCTTGTCGGTGAGCAGGCCGCCATAGGCGTTGAGCTCGTTGCGCACCGTCTTGTAGGCCTTGCCGGCATGCTCGCAGGTCGCATCGACGAGATGCAGCAGCACGCGGCAGCGCTCGACATGGCCGAGGAAGCGGTCGCCGAGGCCGGCGCCTTCATGCGCGCCTTCGATCAGGCCGGGAATGTCCGCCAGCACGAATTCGCGGCCGTCGGAATTCACGACGCCGAGCTGCGGATGCAGCGTGGTGAAGGGATAGTCGGCGATCTTCGGCTTCGCCGCGCTGACCTTGGAGAGGAAGGTCGACTTGCCGGCATTGGGCAGGCCGACCAGGCCGGCATCCGCGATCAGTTTCAGCCGCAGCCAAATCCAGCGCTCCTCGCCGGGCTGGCCGGGATTGGCGTTGCGCGGCGCGCGGTTGGTCGACGATTTGAAATGCGCGTTGCCGAAGCCGCCATTGCCGCCCTCGGCCAGCACGAACTTCTCGCCGACATCGGTGAAGTCGTGGATCAGGGTCTCGCGGTCCTCGTCGAAGATCTGCGTGCCCACGGGGACCTTCAGCACGATCGCCTTGCCGTTGGCGCCATGACGGTCCGAGCCCGAACCGTTCTCGCCCTTCTGGGCCTTGAAATGCTGCTGGTAGCGGTAGTCGATCAGCGTGTTGAGGCCGTCGGCGACCTCGATGACCACGTTGCCGCCGCGGCCGCCATTGCCGCCGGAAGGACCGCCGAATTCGATGAACTTCTCGCGGCGGAACGCCACGCAGCCGTTCCCGCCGTCACCGGAGCGGATATAGACCTTTGCTTCGTCGAGGAATTTCATGGGCCATAGGTAGGGCAGGCGGTCCCGCGCGGCAACCCGGACTTATCCCTGAATCGGCCGAATTTCGGCGAATTTGGCCCCGTGCTTAACCTGCAGGCCGTCTCCGGATCAGGAATTTCTGCATCCCCTCCAGCACCAGCTCCTTGCGCTGGTTGAATACGGTGCTTTTGAGCGTCACCGCGCCGGTCGTGCGACCCGGCACCAGCTCCGTGACCTCGAGCGCGGGATAGATGGTGTCGTCGGCGAACACCGGTTTGAGGAACCGGCTCGATTGCTCGAGGAAGCCGACCAGGGAGTCCTCGACCATGAACGGAAACAGGCCTGCGCCGGGCGCGGTGTGGATCAAGGTCTGGAAGCCGTGGGCGAGCAGATGCGGCATGCCGCGGCTGCGGCAATATTCCACGTCGTAATGCACGGGATGGGTGTCGCCGCTCGCGGTCTGGAAGGCGGCGAACACCGCCGAGGTCTGGGTGCGGCTCGGCAGTACGAAGCGCTCGCCGACCACGAAATCCTCAAACCAGCGTTGCGCGGGGATCATGCGATGCCGGGTCGGGTCGAAGTCGGTCATGTCCATGCTCTCTAGTTGGGGAGGCATCTATCGCTATCGCGCCGCGAAGAGTGCGACAATCCGTTCAATCAGCAGATGCGGGCTTGTCCGGCGCGCCCACGTGATTAAAACGGCGCCAATGCCCTTCTTCAAGAATCTCTCCGCCTATGACGACCGCTCCGCACGCCTGGCCGGCATTGCGCTGATGGTGCTGTCGATCTTCATGTTCTCGTTCGGTGACGCCATGGGCAAGTTCCTGGTCGGGACCTATTCGGTGGGGCAGCTCTTGTTCCTGCGCGCCTGCGCGGCGCTACTGCTGCTGTCGCCGCTGGTCTGGCGGCAGCGTCACCAGTTCCTGCATCTGGAGCGGCCGCGCCTGCAGCTGTTTCGCGTCGTGCTGTCGACGCTGGAAGTGGCCGCTTTCTTCCTCGCGACGGTCTATCTGCCGCTCGCCGACGTCATCACCTATTATCTCGCGGGCCCCATCTTCGTCACAGCGATGTCGGCGATCTTTCTGGGCGAGAAGGTCGGCTGGCGGCGCTGGACGGCGATCCTGATCGGCTTCTGCGGCGTGCTGATCGCGTTGCGGCCGTCGGCGCAGACGGTCAGCCTGCCGGCGCTGATCGCGCTCGGCGGCAGCCTGTCGTTTGCGACCCTGATGCTGATCACGCGCAGCCTGCGCAAGACGCCCGACATCGTGATGGCGTCGTCGCAATTCATCGGCACGTTCTCGCTGGGTGCCGTGCTGTCGGCATTCCACTGGGTGCCGCCGACACCGGGCAGCCTCGCGATCTTCGCACTGGCGGGTTGCGTCTCGGTGACGGCGCTGTTCTGCGTCAACCGCTCGCTCAAGCTGGCACCGGCGAGCGTCGTGGTGCCCTATCAATATTCGATGATCGTCTGGGCCGTAATCTTCGGCTTCGTCGTGTTCGGCGACGTGCCGTCGATTGCCACCATCATCGGCGCCGCCATCATCATCGGCGCCGGGTTCTACATTTACTTGCGGGAGCGGGATCTCGGCCGCCCGAGCAACGAGGTGAATCCGCCGGCGTAGCTGTGGTCACACTGTCGTCCCGGGGCGCGCGAAGCGCGAGCCCGGGACCCATACCCACAGGACGTCGTTTTGCGATAACTCGGAGTGGGAGCTTTGCGCCACACTTCTCCCTGGGATTATGGGTCCCGGGCTCGCGACTTCGTCGCGCCCCGGGACGACAGCGGAGAATGAGCAGCTCTCCGCCCTACCTCATCCGTCTCGCACTGCTCCAGTTCTTCAGCGACGACCACACGCCGCGTGACAGGCGGAAGCAATCGACGGGCGTGGACGAGCCCAGCGCGAGGAAGCGATGCAGCTGGACGCCGCTCCACTGGAAGCCGCACTTCTCCAGCACGTTGCGCGAGGCCGGATTGGTGACGCGCGCACCCGCATAGAGATGATCGTCCTCGAACTCCTCGAAGAAGAAATCGATCGCGCCGCGCGCCGCCTCGGTGGCAAAGCCCTGGCCCCAATGCTCGACGCCGAGCCAGTAGCCGAGCTCGGCATTGTCGGGCGTGGAGCGGTCGACGCCGACCATGCCGACCGGCCCGGTGTCGTGCTCGATCAGGAACACGGTCTCGCTGCCGAGCGCGGCGGTGGCGCGGACGAATTCGACGGCGTCGTCCTGCGAATAGGGGTGTGGAAGGCGACGGGTGTTTTCCGCGACGCGGCGGTCGTTGGCGAGGTGGGCGATGGTCCTGACGTCGGCGAGAGTCGGGCGCCGCAACGTCAGCCGCTCGGTGGCGACGACACTCGGTCTCGCCTCCCGCAAGGTCACGCTCGAGAAATCCTGCAACATGTCCGGCTCCGTCAAAGTCACTAAGTGAAAAGTGAGCAAGTCA
This sequence comes from Bradyrhizobium sp. LA6.1, assembly GCF_040547805.1. NCBI lineage: Bacteria > Pseudomonadati > Pseudomonadota > Alphaproteobacteria > Hyphomicrobiales > Nitrobacteraceae > Bradyrhizobium > Bradyrhizobium sp. LA6.1. The sequence goes on from NZ_JBEPQK010000014.1 coordinate 215,564, forward strand.
AACGAAAGGGGAGGCCGGTTTCCCTGCCTCCCCTGGAGCCGTCTTGTGGACTCCGCCGGTTCGGTCAAGGACCCGGCGGACTCCAAATTTGGTCCACCGTCTATTCAGCCGCCTCGGCGATCGGGAGTACCGATACGAATGTGCGGCCGTTGGCTTTGGCTTGGAACGTGACGCGACCCTCGATCTTGGCGAACAGAGTGTGGTCCGTGCCCATGCCGACATTAAGGCCGGGATGCCAGGTGGTGCCGCGCTGACGCGCAATGATGTTGCCGGGAATCACGACCTCGCCGCCGAACGCCTTGATGCCGAGGCGCTTGCCCTTCGAATCGCGACCGTTGCGCGATGATCCGCCTGCTTTTTTGTGAGCCATGGCTCGTCTCCAAAATCCTGCGTATTTCTAGATCAATTCCTTGACGGAATCATTTCACAATTTCTCACGCATCAATTCGTGATTGCGCGTGATCAAATTATGCGGCGGCTTCTTCGGTGGTCGCTTCCTTGGCGACCTTCTCCCGCTTCGGACGCGGCCCCTTGGTGGGCTTGGCGCCGTCCGTCAGGATCTCGGAGATACGGAGGACCGTGATCTCGTCGCGATAGCCGCGCTTGCGGCGCGAATTCTTGCGGCGGCGCTTCTTGAACGCGATGACCTTCGGCCCGCGCTTGTGGTCGAGCACCTCGACCGCAACGGACGCGCCTGCGACCGTCGGGACGCCCAGGACCGGCGTGTCACCGCCGAGCACCAGCACTTCATTCAGCTGTATGATCGAGCCGACTTCGCCTTCGATCTTGCCTACTTCGAGAACATCATCCGGCACGACGCGGTATTGCTTGCCGCCGGTTTTGATGACTGCGAACATCGTTTTTTCTCCGTGTTCAAATCCCGGCCTCGCGACGAGAATCGTCCGGGCCGGCTTTTTGTCAGTCGCTATGGGTTTATGCGCGTTTTGTGCGGGCGGGAGTTATCCCTTTGAAAACCCACGCAAAAATAAGCGGCGCAAGAAACGCCCCGCGCCGGTTGTGGGACTTATAGCCGCCGGACGCGGCAAGTCAAGGAAAACCGCCGGAAACGGCCCGGATTTGAAGGATTTGGCATCCTTCGCGGCTCTCCGGCGAATCTGCAGCCGGCTTGCAACTTACGGGTTCCCGCGCCGTTGTCCCGGCCGGAACAGGTAACCGGGCAGGGCTTTCATGGCAACGGACGAACTGGTCAAGACGACGACGGGCATCGCCGCCCACGGCGCGGCACGGCTGCCGTCGGTGGACATCGACAGCTTCAACATCGAGATGAAGGACGAGGATGGTTTCCTCGGCGACCGCGCCAGCAAGGGCGCGTTCCGCGAAATCCTCGAGCGCTGGCGCAAGCCGCTGCGCAAGTCCGGCGAGGACCCGTTCGGCAAGGAGCCATCGGATGAGATCAGCAAGAAGACGCTGGACGCCATCCTGATCGGCGATGACACCGAGGCCTGGGCCGTGGTGCACAGCGCCATCGAGGACTTTGCCCAGGAGCTCGCTTACGTCACCCGTCGCTTCCTCAAGAGCAAGGCCTGGGCGAAGACCGAGCGCATCGTCGTCGGCGGCGGCTTCCGCGATTCACGGCTCGGGGAGCTTGCGATCGCGCGCACCGGGATCATCCTCAAGGCCGAGGATTTCAAGATCGACATGGTGCCGATCCGCGCCCATCCCGATGAAGCGGGCCTGATAGGCGCGCTGCATCTGGCGCCGTCATGGATCTTCGAGGCCCATGACAGCATCCTCGCCGTCGACATCGGCGGCACCAACATCCGCTGCGGCCTGGTGGAGACCGGCTGGAAGAAGGCCAAGGACCTCTCGAAGGCCAAGGTCGTGAAATCCGAGCTGTGGCGTCATGCCGATGACGAGCCGACCCGCGAGGGCGCGGTGAAGCGGCTCATCAAGATGCTGAAGGGGCTGATCACCGAGGCCGGGAAAGACGGCTACAAGCTCGCGCCGTTCATCGGCATCGCCTGTCCCGGCGTGATCAACGCGGATGGCTCGATCGAGAAGGGCGCGCAGAACCTGCCGGGCAATTGGGAGAGCAGCAAGTTCAACCTGCCGGCGAGCCTGATCGAGGGCATCCCTGTGATCGGCGAGCACGACACCGCGATCCTGATGCACAATGACGGCGTGGTTCAGGGCCTCTCCGAGGTGCCGTTCATGCAGGATGTCGATCGCTGGGGCGTGCTCACCATCGGCACCGGGCTCGGCAATGCCCGCTTCACCAACCGCCGCAAGGACAACGGCAACGGAAAAGACCGGGATTCTACTGAGAACGGCAAGAAAAAGAGTAAGGCGGACAAGGAGTAACCTTGACTGGTTAGGTTAAGGACCGGATTGCGTTGCGGCGCACAGGACACTCGCTACGGTCGAATCGTCGCCTCACCCTGGCCGGCGAAGCCGCCCTTCCCAGCCAGTATTTCAATGAGCGGCACGGGACCGCCAGTGTTTACCGCGTCTGGCGGTCCCACCCCTGTCTTCAGCTCCAGCCAATCCGCTGAAAGAACGCCGCGATCTCCGCGGCCGCGCGATCCGGATCTTCCCGATGCGGGAAGTGTCCGACGCCCGGAAACATCGCGAGATCGAGATCGCCAAACGTCTCGCCCAGACGATCGGTCCAGGCATAGGGAAACAGCGGATCGTGCTCGGCCCAGCGCACGCAGGTCGGCGCGTTGATCGGCGGAAGCGATAGGGCTTCGCCCTTCATCATCGCGACCCGCCCGGCATGCGAGGCGCGATAATGCGCAAAGCCGCCGGCGAGGTTGCCTTCTCTGAAGAAATTGTCGGCGAAGGCGTCGAGAACATCGTCGAAGGCGTTCTTCCGATGCGCCCAGCCCTTGAGGAAGTGACCGATATAGAGCCGGCAGCTCTCGCGGCTCGCGCCGACGAGCGCGGGCGCCATCTCCATCTGGTGGAAGGATTGATACCAGATGTGGTTGAGTCGATCAGGCGCCGCCATGCGCGGCCCGATGCCGGGATAGACGAAGTCGAAGAAGAACAGCCCCGCGAGCCGCTCGCCCGCCTGCCGGGCCAAAGGCTGCATCACGGCGCCGCCGACATCGTGGCCGACCACGGCGAATCGGTCGATGCCGAGCCCCTCCATCAGCGCCAGCATGTCGTCCGCATGGCCGTCCGGCCCAAAAGGCCCAATAGGCTTGTCGCTGTCGCCGAAGCCGCGCAGATCGGGCGCGATCAGCATGAAACGGTCCGAAAGCCTTGATATCACCGGCTCCCAGGTCAGCCAGAATTCCGGCCAACCATGCAACAAAAGCAGCGGTTTGCCCCGTCCCGCGCGGACCAGGTGGAAATCGGCACCATTGGCCTTGATCGTGAGATGCTCCACGGCAGTTCCTCCCGAGGGCTGGGGCGGGGGGCGAAAGAGGCAGCGGATTTTCCCCTTTCGCGCCTTGTCTGGCCCGCCATCCTCGCCTATTAACGCCCCCAACCACAGGGGCCCTGCTCCTTACTTGGCGCCTTCAGGAGAGGTGGCAGAGTGGTTGAATGCACCGCACTCGAAATGCGGCATAGGTGCAAGCCTATCGGGGGTTCGAATCCCTCCCTCTCCGCCATATCAAAACGGCTTTGAGAAAGCCCCGTCAAAGACAGCCTCTCTGCGTCGCGGCAGCCTCTGGTGTCGTCCCCGGGGGACCATAATCTGACACCGCACTTGCGACCGGCCGCCGAGCTTCTCCACAATGGCCCCCTCGCGAGGGCCCGGTCGAGGATCTGACGGATGACGGCTAAAATCGATCTGCTGACGCTGCAATTGTTCGTGGCGATCGTCGAGGAGCAGAGTATCGCGAAGGCGGCGGAGAAGAAGAACATCGCGGCGTCCGCGGTCAGCCGCCGCATCTCGGATATCGAGGACCTGTTTCAGGTCGAGCTGCTGCATCGTCATTCGAAAGGGATCGAGCCGACACCTGCCGGCTTCGCCCTGCTCGAGCACGCGCGCATCATCCTGGGAAATTTGAGCAAGCTCGAGAGCGAGCTGACGGGATACCGGCAGGGCAAGCGCGGGCTGATCCGGATCTGTGCCAACAAGTCCGCGATCCTCGAAGCCCTGGCGGATGAGCTCAGCCTGTTCCTGGAGCGGCATCCGCTGGTCCACATCGACATCGAGGAGGATCTCAGCCCCGCGATCGTGCGCGCGGTGGTGGAGAACCGGGCCGACATCGGCATTTTCGGCGGCAACATCGACGGGCAGGATCTGGAGCTGCTGTCCTATCGCAGCGACAGCCTGGTCGCGCTGGTCACGCGCGACCACCCGCTGGCGGGCCGTAACAGCGTTCGCTTCCGCGAGCTGGTTGATTTCGACTTCGTCAGCCTGGAGAAGGGCAGTTCGATCGAGACGCTGTGTGTCCGGGCCGCCGCGGCGCTCGGGCAGCACCTCAAGGTGCGCATCCGCGTCAGCAGCTTCGATGCGCTGTTTCGCGTCGTCGATGCCAGGATGGGGGTTGGTGTCGTGCCGCTGGAGATCGTTCGCGACCGCTACGGCGTCGACAGTCTCGTCACCGTCCCGCTCGATGAGTCCTGGGCGCGCCGCGACCTGGTCATCGGCGTGCGCGATTACAAGTCGTTGCCCTCGGTGACGAAGCTGCTGGTGGAGCATTTGCGGACCCATGACGATGCGCGTCTCACCGCGAGCGGCGTCTCCGACCGGCTGACGGTCGTGCGCGGCCGAAGCTAGCCTCTCTCGTGCGAGAGGCCCGCCATCGCCGGCCGCGATGGCGGGTTGCCCAACCGTCACTGCACATTTCCGCGACGGACTTCTATCCTGCTTTCCAAGGTCGCTGCCGGTCGGCATGATCGGCGGCAACACGGCACATCAGATGCCGAACAGGGGAGGACGGATCGTGGACACGCGTGGCCGCACGCTGCTGGCCAAAATCTGGGACCAGCATGTCATCGCCCGGATCAGCGATGATACCGATCTGCTTCATGTGGATCGCCACTTGTTGCATGACCTCGGCGGCTCCGCCGGCCTGATCAACCTCAAAAGCCGCAACATTCCGGTCCACAATCCCGAACTGACCTTCGCGACGCCGGATCATGCGATTTCGACGGCGTCCGGGCGTGCGGGCACGATCAAGACCGGGTGGGAGCTGCTGGCGGCGCTGCGGACCGAGACATCCGCCAGCGGCATCCGGCTGTTCGACCTCGACCAGCCGGGGCAGGGCATCGTCCATGTCATTGGGCCGGAGCTCGGCCTCAGTCTGCCCGGCTGCCTGATCGTCTGCGGCGACAGCCATACCTGCACCCATGGCGGGCTCGGCGCGCTCGCCTTCGGCATCGGCTCCAGCGAGCTCACGCATGTGCTGGCGACCCAGACCATCATCCAGCGCCGGCCGAAAACCATGCGGGTGACGTTCGACGGCCGGTTGCCGTTCGGCGTGACGGCGAAGGACCTCATCCTCGCTTTGATCGGCCATGTCGGCGCCGCCGGCGGCACCGGCTATGCCGTCGAATATGCCGGCAGTGCGATCAGGGACATGCCGATCGAAGGGCGGCTCACCATCTGCAATCTGTCGGTCGAGCTCGGCGCCAAGATGGGTCTGATCGCGCCGGATGAGACGACGTTCGATTATATCCGCGGCCGTCCCTATGCGCCGCAAGGCGAGATGTGGGAGCAGGCCGTCGCGGCGTGGCGGACGCTGCGGAGCGACAGCGACGCAATGTTCGATCGCGAGGTGTCGATCGACGTCGGAACCATCATCCCCCAGATCACCTGGGGCACCAGTCCCGAACACGTCCTCGGTGTCGATGGCCGCATTCCGGATCCCGCGGACATTGCCGATCCCGCGCGCCGCGGCGCGATCGAGATCGCGCTCGACTATATGGGCCTGAAGCCCGGTGCGCCGATCGCCGGCACGCCGGTGGATTGGGTCTTTATTGGCTCCTGCACCAACAGCCGCCTCAGCGATCTGCGCGCCGCGGCCGAAGTCGCGCGCGGCCGCAAGGTTGCGCCGGGCGTGCGCGCCTGGGTCGTGCCGGGGTCGGAGACCATCAGGCGCGATGCGATGGCCGAGGGGCTCGACAAGATCTTCATCGACGCGGGCTTTGAATGGCGCGAGCCCGGATGCTCGATGTGCCTTGCCGCAAACGGTGAAACCGTGCCGCCCGGCCAGCGTTCGGTGTCGACATCGAACCGGAATTTCATTGGCCGGCAAGGGCCGCGTGCCCGCACTCATCTGGCAAGTCCGGCCATGGCCGTGGCGGCGGCGGTGTCCGGCGCCATCGCCGACGTCCGAACGATGGAGCGCTAGATGCCGCAAGCCTTCACCAAACTGACCGCGACGGCCGCGCCGATCATGCGCACCAATGTCGATACGGACGTCATCATCAGCATCAACCGCATGATCGGAAATTCCGTCCGCGGCACTCTCGGCAAATGGGCGTTCGGATCGCTCCGCTATTTGCCCGATGGCTCGGACAATCCGGAGTTCATCCTGAATCGCGAGCCTTATCGCGCGGCGGAGATCCTGGTCACGGGTCCGAATTTCGGCTGCGGCTCGTCGCGGGAGGCGGCGGTGTGGTCGCTGCAGGAAATGGGCATCCGCGCCATCATCGGATCCGGCTTCGGCGACATCTTCTTCGCCAACTGCTTCCAGAACGGCATCCTGCCTGTCGTGCTGGACAAGGCCGTCATCGATGGCCTCGCCGCGGAGATCGAAGCGAGCCAGGGCGCGGGGCGCGTCAGTGTCGACCTGCAGGAGCAGACCGTCACCTCGCCATCGGGCGTGCGGCACGTCTTCGAGATCGATCCGCGCCGGCGCGCGGGTCTGCTCGAAGGCTTAGATGAGATTTCGCTGACGTTGCGGCGCGACCACGAGATCCGCGCATTCCAGGCATCCGACCGCGACGCGCGGCCGTGGATTCACTTTGCAGGACATCAGGCAGGACAATTGGCATGAACACGCTCTCGAACATGATCAAGGTCGCCGTGGTCGGCGGTGAAGGCATTGGTCCTGAAGTGACCGACCAGTCCCACCGCATTCTCAAATGGTTTTCGGCGAGGCGCGCCATTCCCGTGGCTCTGCGCGAAGCGCAATACGGACTCATCCCGTATCTGGCGACGGGCAAGGTGTTGCCCGATGACACCGTCGAGGCGATGGAGGAGGCCGACGCGATACTCTGGGGCGCGACGGGCGGCCCCGAAACCACTGAGGTCCCTCCGGCAGCGCGCAAGGCGGGGAGCCTGCTATCGCTGCGCAGCAAATACGACCTCTATGCCAATCTCCGGCCCATCGTCGCCAACCCGGCGCTGGCGGATTCCGCGCCGCTCAAGGCCGCGGTGCTGAAGGATGTCGACTTCATCATCATCCGCGAGCTCACCAGCGGCATCTATTTCGGCGAGCCGCGCGGCATCGAAACGCTACCCGATGGCCAGCGCCGCGGTTTCAATACCCAGCAATACACCACCAGCCAGATTCGCCGGGTGGCGCGAACCGCGTTCGAACTGGCACGGACCCGCAAGGGCCGGGTCTGCTCCGTCGACAAGGCCAATGTGCTGGAAACCAGCGTGCTGTGGCGCGAGGAGGTCACCGCGCTGCATCAAGCGGAATTCTCCGATGTGGAGCTGACGCACCTCTATGTCGACAACGCCGCCATGCAGATCGTGCGGGCGCCGTCGCAGTTCGACGTCATGGTGACCTGCAACATCTTCGGCGACATCCTCTCCGATTGCGCCGCGATGGCCTCGGGTTCGCTGGGCATGCTGCCGTCGGTCTCGCTCGGGCCGCCGGACCGGCTGGGCCGCCGCAAGGCGCTCTATGAACCGGTCCACGGCAGCGCGCCTGACATTGCGGGCAAGGGCATCGCCAATCCGCTCGGCTCGATCCTCAGCGTCGCGATGATGTTGCGCATCACCCTCAATCGGCCCGATGATGCCACGTTGCTGGAGAAGGCCGTGGATACGGCGCTGGCTGCCGGCGCAAGAACGGCCGATATCGCCGAACCCGGCGCAAAAAGACTTTCGACCCAGGAGATGGGCGATGCGGTTCTGAACGCGCTCGACAAGGTCGTCGGCAAGGAGAGGGAGCACGCGTGATGAGAACTCGGGTCACCAGACGGGCCGCGTTGACGATCGTCGCCGGCGCCGGTGCGTCCATGGCGGCAGGGCGGGCATGGGCGGATACCCCGTCGGGCCGCGTGATCTATCCGGTGGCCATTCCGGTCTATCAGTCTCAATTCGTCGCCGACCGGGCCGGTTTCTTCAAGGAGGCCGGCCTCGACTGCAAGCTGATCCAGGGCGGCAGCGGGGTGAAGACGCGCGAGATCATCGCGTCGTCCCAGGGCGATATCGGTATCGGCGACATCACCCACCCGATGCAGCTCAGCAATCACGGCCGCAGCGCGCGGGTCCTGATGCCGGTCGATACCCGCAGCAACGCCGCGATCTTCATTATCCGCAAGGATCTGTTCGACCAGGGCATCACCACTCTGGAGGCGCTGGCGAAGTGGAAGCGGCCTGACGGACGAAAGCCGATCGTTTCGGTGTCGTCGCTGGGCGGCACCAACCACGTCTGGGCGTCCTATTACATGGAAACCATGGGACTGGACGACAAGGTGACCTGGATCGGCACCGGCAATGTCGACACCATGATGGGCACGTTGAAGACGAAACAGGTCGATGTTCTCATCAATTCGCCATCGATCCTGAAGGATTCGGTCGAGCAGGGCTGGGGGGCGTTGTTGTTCGATGGAACGGACGAGGCGGTCTGGGCCAAGTACATCGGCGGCAAGGTCCCGGTGACGTCTCATTTCACGCTGCAGGCGACTATCGACAAGGACCCGCAGAAGATGCAGGCGTTCGTCACGGCGCTGTGGCGCGCCACCCTGTGGATCAAGGGGCACTCTCCCGAAGAGATCTATGATATGATCGAGCCTTACGTCGGAAGCACGTCGCGCGATGCGAATATTTTCGACAGCGGCGTCATGAAGAAGGTCACCGATTACGAAGGCATCATCGATGCCGCCAGCTTCGCGCGCGGTCAGAAGGTTTGGTTCCGTGAAATGACCGGCATCAAGCCGCTCGCGATGGCCGACGTCGTCAACACCAGCTTCATCGAAGCGGCACGCAAGGCCTATCCGGCTTGACGATCCAGGCTTTACACGCACCACACGTCGATACGCCGCCTGAGACGCGGCGCATCGACGTGCGCGGTTTGTGCAAGACCTTCCAGCTGGCGGGTGCCGCCATCGAGGCGGTGCGCGACGTCTCCTTCAATGTCCGGCGCGGCGAATTCGTCGCCCTGCTGGGGCCATCCGGCTCGGGCAAGAGCACCGTCCTCAACATGATCGCAACCCTGGTCAAGCCGACCAGCGGTCAGATCCTGATTGATGGTACGCCCGTCGTCCCCGGACAGGCGACGCCCAATGTCGGCTATGTGTTCCAGCGCGACACCCTGTTTCCCTGGCGCACCGTCGCCGACAACATCGGTTACGGCCTCGAACTGGCGGGTGTCCCGGCGGCGGAGCGAAAGGATCGTGTCCGTGCATGCCTGGCGCAAGCCGGGCTGCAGGATTTCGACAATGCCTATCCCTCGGCATTGTCGGGCGGCATGCGCCAGCGCGCCGCCTTGATGCGAACGCTGGTCGTCGAGCCGCAGGTTCTGCTGATGGACGAGCCGTTCGGTGCGCTCGACACCCACACCAAGATCGACATGCACGATGTGCTGCTTCGCATCTGGGAACGCGAGCAGCAGACCGTGCTGTTCGTGACCCATGATCTCGGCGAGGCCCTGACGCTGGCGGACCGCATCATTCTGTTTTCCGCGCGGCCGGGCCGGATCAAGGAGAGCTTCGAGGTGGATTTCGCCCGCCCACGCAATGCCGTGAAGATCCGGGAGACGCCGCGCTATGCCGAGCTGTTTCAGCTGATCTGGCACTCGCTCGGCGAGGAGTTCATCAAGGGCCGCAAACCATGAGGCGAGCGCGCCGCCCCGGAAGAACGTTCGCATGGCAGATGTTGATCTGCGTCGGCTTCCTGTCGATCTGGCAGTGGGGGTACGATCTGCACGGCCGTCTTCCCTGGCTGGTGCCGGATCTGCTCGACCCCTATTTCGTGTCCAAGCCGTCCGACATCTTCGAGCACTTCCTGATCCTGAGCTGCCTCAAGTCCAAGCTCGGCGTGTTCAACGGCTGGTTCAATGGTGAATTCGCCCGCTGCATGGCGCGATCCGAGAACAATCTCTGGATCGCGACCGCCGTCACCCTGAAGAACACGTTTTTCGGTTTCGTCACCGGCGTCAGCAGCGGCTTTGCCGCGGGCCTCGTGCTCGGCCGCTCGGATCGGCTCAGCGCGATCTTCCAGCCGTTCATCACGGCGGTGAATTCGATCCCCCGCATCGCGCTGGCGCCGATCATCGTGCTGGCCTTCGGCATCGGCGATACCTCGAAGATCGTCACGTCGTGGATCGTGGTCGTCTTCCTGGTGTTCTTCAATACGTTCGAAGGGGCGCGCTCGATCGACGAGGGTTTTGTCAACGCGGCGCGGCTGCTCGGCGCCAGCGAGTGGCAGATCACCCGCACGGTGGTCATCCCCTCGACCATGGCCTGGGTCTTCGCCTCGCTGACGCCTGCGATCTCCTTCGCCCTGATCGGCGTGATCGTCGGCGAGTTCATCGGTGCGGAGCGGGGGATCGGCCGCCTGATCATCGAATCCGAGGCGCGCGCGGAGGCATCGGGAATGATGGTCGCCGTCGTCGTGCTGATGCTGGTCGGCGTCGCGCTGTCCGCGTTGATCTGGCGATTGCAGGCCTATCTGTTGCGCTGGCAGCAGCATAATCTCGCGGAGTAGCCCGAGCCGCGGCCTGCGGCGTTGATTACGGCCCCGCCAGCACCGTCCGAGCCGTCGTCACAAACGCCTGCGCTGCCGGCGACAACGTTCGCCCCTGACGCTGCAGCAGCGACACCGGGCGGGTGATCGCCGGGCGTATCAGGGGTCTTGCGATCAGCGTCGGGAATTGGTCGGCGGGCAGCATCGTCGCGGGGAGGATGGCGAGGCCGAGGCCTTGGGCTGTCATGGCGAGCGCGGTGTTGATCAGCGTGACCTCATAGGTTGGAGAAAGGTGCTTGCCCTGCGCGCCGAGGGCCTGGTCGATCTGCATGCGGATTCGCGTCTCGCGCCGCATCGCGATGGTCGGAAGCTGCGCCAGCTCATCCCACGTCAGCGCGGGCCGCGCGGCGAAGTCGGCGGTGCGACGGCCGATCGCGCTTAGCCGGCCGCGGGTCAGCGTCTCGATCGTCATCTCCGCGAACTCACCCTCGACGCTACCGATCGCGAACTCGGCATCGGTTGCGATCAGGCGCGGAACGAGGTCGTCGGCGGCGACGTCGCGCATGTCGATGTCGATCTCGGGATGGCCTGCGCGGAATTTCGCGAGAACCTGCGGCAGCAGTGCCGAAGCGGCGCCCGCCGACGCGACGAACGCGACGCGGCCCGCGCGCGCCTGCGCGAGGTCATGCATGCGCCGTGACAGGCCCAGCGCATCGCTCAGCATACGTTCGGCGGCGTGAAAGGCCTCGTCGGCGGCCAGCGTCGGCTGCACCGAACGCGTGGAGCGATCGAACAGCTTTACGCCGAGCTGCACTTCGAGCTGCTGGATCAGGAGGCTCGCCGCCGATTGCGTGATGCCCAGCTCGCGCGCGGCCCGCGTGATGCTGCGCGTGCGATACACGCCAGTGAAGGCCCGCAATTGTCACAAGGTGACATTCATAGCAAATTCTCATGAATTGATGAGTTCTTTCCGACTTATCGCATAAGAGGCCTTGCAATAAAATGCATGCTGCGCGGGCAACGAATCCGCGGTGGTGCAAGGGGATGGAACGAGCATGAGGACACAGGTGCTGGTCGTGGGCGCCGGGCCCGTGGGATTGACCGCGGCCATGGATCTGGCCTCGCGCGGGATCGACGTCGTCGTTGCGGAGATCCGCCACGCCGGCGATCCGCCCAGCGTCAAATGCAATCACGTCTCGGCGCGCTCGATGGAAATCTTTCGCAGGCTCGGCGTCGCCGCAAAGCTCCGCGACGCAGGCCTGCCCGCGGACTTCCCGAACGATTGCTCCTACCGGACCACGGCGACCGGCATCGAGCTCTGCCGTATCGACATTCCCTCGCGCGCGCGCCGCTACAGCGCCACCGGCGGCCCCGACACCTGGTGGCCGACGCCCGAGCCGCCGCACCGGATCAACCAGGTCTATCTCGAACCGATCCTGTTCAGCCACGCCGCCGCTCAGCCGCGCATCACCATTTTGGCGCGCACGGAAATCATCGATATCGAGCAGGACGACGATCGTGTGGTCGCGCTGGGTCGCGACCTCGACAGTGGAAACGCGCTCCGCATCGAAGCCGACTTCGTGATCGGGTGCGACGGCAGTCGCTCCCTCGTCCGCAAATCGATCGGCGCCAGCCTGTCCGGCACGCCGGTGATCCAGCGGGTGCAATCGACCTTCATCGAGGCGCCGCAACTGAAGGAGTTGATGGGCGCGCACAAGCCGGCCTGGATGGTGCTCTCGCTCAACCCGCGACGCTCCGGCACGACGGTTGCGATCGACGGCCACGACCGCTGGCTGATCCATAATCATCTGAGGCCCGACGAGCCTGAGTTCGACTCGGTCGACCGCGACTGGTCGATCCGTGCCATTCTCGGCGTCGACGAGCGGTTCGAGTACAAAATCCTCAGCAAGGAGGACTGGGTCGGGCGCCGGCTGGTGGCCGATCGCTTCCGCGACCGCAGGGTCTTCATCTGCGGCGACGCCGCGCATCTGTGGATGCCCTACGCGGGCTACGGCATGAATGCGGGCATCGCTGATGCCGTCGATCTCTGCTGGCAATTGGCGGCGCATCTGAACGGATGGGCGCCGGCTGCGATCCTCGATGCCTATGAGGCGGAGCGGCAGCCCATCACCGACCAGGTGTCGCGCTTTGCCATGGATCACGCGATGAAGATGATGGCGCAGCGCGGCGGCGTGTCCGCGGAGATCGAGGATGACACGCCGCGCGGCCACGCGGCGCGCGCTTCGCTTGCGAGAGCGGCCTACGATCTCAACGTGCAGCAATATTGCTGCGCAGGCCTCAACTTCGGCTACTATTACGATGCCTCGCCGATCATCGCCTATGACGGCGAAACCCCGCCGGCCTACGCGATGGGAAGCTTTACGCCCTCCACCGTGCCGGGCGCCCGCGCGCCGCATGTGTTTCTCCGCGACGGACGATCGCTCTACGACGCCTTCGGAGGGGGCTATACGTTGCTGCGACTTGACCCGGCGATCGATGTGGCGCGGCTGCTCTCTGCCGCAGAACAGCGCGGCATGCCGCTTGCGCTGGTCGACATCGCGTCGGATGAGGCGAACGGGGCCTATGCCGAGAAGCTGGTGCTGGCGCGGCCCGACCAGCACATCGCCTGGCGCGGGCAGGCCGCGCCCGAAGATCCGCAAGGCCTGCTGGCGCGCATCACTGGCGCTGCGGCGTGATCGAATGGCAGGCTGCCTGCCAACGGCACGGCAGCCTGGTCGACCTACAAACAAGAAAACGTAAATGGGGGAGGAGAAATTGTTTCACGTTGCAAGGCGCCGCATTCTGGCCGTGTTGACGGCCGCGACTTTCGCCGTGCTGCCGCTGGAAGCCGGCCGCGCGGCCTATCCGGAGCAATTGATCAAGATCATCGTGACCTTCCCGCCCGGCGGCAGCGCCGACACCGTCATCCGTGCGCTCGAGCCGCTGGTCACCGCCGAGCTCAAGCAGAGCCTGGTGATCGAGAACCGCGCCGGGGCAGGGGGCAATATCGGCATGGCCGCGGTGGCCCAGGCCAAGCCCGACGGCTACACGCTCGGCGTCGCGCCGGCGGGCGCGCTGACGGTGAACCCGCACCTTAATTCGTCGATGCCGTTCGACCCAAAGGATCTCGCGCCGATCACCCTGCTGGCGGAAATTCCCTTTGTGCTGGTCGCGTCCGCGGACGTGCCCGCGCACAATGCCGCAGAGACGATCGCGCTCGCCAAAGCGAAGCCGGGCGCGCTGTCGATCGGGCATGGCGGCAATTCGACCGCGATGCATCTGACGGCCGCGCTGTTCACGCAGAAGGCGGGGATCAGCATGGAGCTCGTTCCGTATCGCGGGACGGCGCCGGCGGCGGTTGACGTCCTTGCGGGACATGTCCCCTTCGCGGTGCTGGATATCCCTGCATCGAGGCAATTGATCCTCGAAGGCAAGCTCAACGCCGTCGGCGTGTCCTCAACGCGCCGCCTCCCATCCTTGCCCGATGTGCCGACCCTTGCCGAGAGTGGCATCGCGGGTTTCGAATCCGTGGGCTGGTTCGGGCTCGTTGCTCCTTCAGGCACGCCTGCGGACGTCATCAGCAGGCTGAACGAGGCTTTCACAAAGGCGCTGAAAGACCCTGTGGTGGCCGAGAAGATCCGGACCCTCGGCGCAGAGCCCGCCCCGACCTCGCCGGAGCAGTTCGGCCGCTTCATTCAGAGCGAGAGCACGAAATGGGGCAAGCTCATCAGCGAGGCAGGCATCAAGGCGAACTAGGCCGTGTACCTATAAACCCGGTGCGACATGTGACTGGTGGCTTCGTCCGCTTTGCTCCTATAACCGAAACCACCATGATCGCGGCGTGCTGATCGAACCTTGTGGTGCCAAACGGAGGCCGTATGAGTCAGTTGAGGTCTATGTACCCACCCATCGAGCCCTATAGCGCTGGCACCCTCGACGTTGGAGAAGGTCACCGGGTTTATTACGAACGGGTGGGGACGCCGGGCGCGAAGCCAGCGGTCTTCCTGCACGGCGGACCGGGCGGAGGTTTGTCCCCTGAACATAGGCGTCTGTTTGATCCCAATCGATATGATGTCATGCTCTTCGATCAGCGAGGATGTGGGCAATCAACTCCGTATGCGGGGCTCGAAGCGAATACGACTTGGCATTTGGTATCGGATATCGAGCGCTTGCGTGAACTTGCAGGCGTCGACAAATGGCTCGTGTTCGGTGGCTCGTGGGGATCGACTCTCGCGTTAGCTTATGCAGAAACGCATCCCGACCGCGTCAGCGAGATTGTTCTCCGTGGCGTCTACACCGTCACCAAGGCGGAGCTGCAATGGTACTATCAGTTCGGCGTTTCAGAGATCTTTCCGGAGAAGTGGGAAAAGTTCCAGGCACCGATACCCCTGAGCGAGCGAGGCGACATGATTGCGGCGTATCGCAGCCGGCTGACGGGCGACGATCGAGCCATCCAGCTCGAGGCAGCCAAGGCTTGGGCTATTTGGGAGGGCGAAACGATCACGCTGCTGCCTAATCCAGCATTCTCGACATCGTTTGGCGACGACCAATTTGCGCTCGCGTTTGCGCGATTGGAGAACCACTATTTCGTTCACGATTGCTGGCTGGAGGATGGGCAACTTCTGCGCAACGCTCACCGCCTCCGCGGTATCCCGGGAGCCATTGTTCACGGCCGCTACGACATGCCCTGTCCAGCCCGATATGCGTACGCGCTGCATAGGGCGTGGCCTGATGCCGCATTCCATCTGGTCGAGGGTGCAGGTCATGCTTGGTCGGAGCCAGGTATCCTCGATCAACTGGTGCGCGCCACCGATCGCTTCGCGACAGCACGATGAAGAGGGCAACGACGAAGTCGGAATAAATCCGGGCGCAGAAGAGGGGAATCATCCGTTGGTGGCGGGCCCTTCCTCTCCGCCGCTCAAGCTTGCTTTTTCTGACGGAGCCGTGACGGCCAGCCGATCCTGACCAGGGTCTCGTCCGGGTCCGACAGCGCAAACTCGTACATTCCCCACGGCGTGTCCTCCGGCCCCCGTCCGTTGGCCAACTCGCCCGAAAACTCTCGCGCGAGTTCGTCGACGGCCTCGGTGTAGAGATAGAGACCGAACGGGTTGCGGCCTCTGATCAGCCAGCCTTCGACGGCATCGGTGAGATGGAGATGGCCACCCTTTCCATCGGAGAGGATGCGATAGCTGTCCTCTCCGTCCTCCGGCTTGTCGCCGTCCGCGCGCGCAAAACCGAGCCGGGCGTAGAATTTCTCCGAGGCGTCGAGGTCGTTGCAGGGAAGGATGGACGTCAGTGCGTGAGTTGGAGGCATGCGAATCCCTTTGCGTTAGACCGCCGATACGTGGGGACGGAGGGTTCAAAGTCGTCACGGCCCGCCGTCCCGACCAGCTTGCGTCCTTTTGAAGACGACCTTATAACCTCGCGCAGGTGCCGAAGGGGCGCCTTCCCGCACAAGAGGCTCTCACCCTTCGAGAGGTTGTCCGTTTTCTTCCGGCGATACGATCCTTCGATCGGCATCCGGGAAGGCTAACGATGACGAGCCCTTTGTTCGGCAATAGCGGGAGTGTCGGACGCCTCGCTGGGGTTGTCATGAACACCGTATTCTCGTCGGGTGCTGCGACGCTCGAATTCCCAAGCACGTGCGATAAGTTGCTGCGTGAAATCAAAATTCGCGCGCGGCTACGCTTGAACGATCTGACCAATGAATCGCCGGATGTCATATTCTACGCACGCTGGATATCGAGGCGGCGACGCTGGGCGTGGCCCGCGAAATGGAAGTTCCCGCGCTCGGGAACGCGCAGACCATCGGGACTGCGTTGCTGTCGACCAAAGTACAGCTCGTGATCCTGGACGGCTTGACCCATGAAGCCGAACTGAGTGCGGTCGATCTCGTCCTGCCTCGAGTTCGTCAGTTTCTGCATGGTGGGTCATCATCATGACGGCCGGTTACTTACTCGGTTCGACCGTGAACGCGAAGCCGCTGTCGTGGGGGGGCACGCGCCCGGTGCCCCCGCAACCAGAGCGGTGACAGGTTGAACCTGCTACCGTCACGGCCCGACCAACAGCATCCCGCCAACCGGCAGGGAGCGAGGTGTTTCAGGACGATGTTCGACAAAACCTACCGGCAGCGCCTCGAGGCTGATCTTGCGCAATGGGAAGCCGACGGCGTGATCGCGCCGGCGGCGGCCACCTCCATCCGCAGCGCGCTGCCGCCGCTCTCGCCCGGCATCAACATCGCCGTCGTCGTTGCCATCGTCGGTGGCCTCTTGATCGCAGCCGCCTTCCTCGCCTTCGTCGCGGCGCACTGGACGGAGATCCCGCGGCTGCTGCGGTTCGCGATCCTGATCGCCGGCATGGTCGTCGCCGGCGGCCTCGGAGCGTGGTTCGCCGCGACGGGCCGCACGGTTCTCGCCGATCTCTGCGCGAGCATCGGGGCGATCATCTTCGGCGCGGGCATCGCGCTGGTCGGCCAGATGTATCATCTCGGCGAGGACTTCGCCGGCGGCATGCTGCTGTGGTCGATCGGAGCATTTGCCGCCGCCCTGCTGACCGGATCGCGCGGCGCGCTTGCGGTCGCCCTCGTCGCGGCCTGCATCTGGACCTGCATGCGCAACTATGATGCGCCCGATGTCCTGCATCTTCCGTTCGTGGCGGTCTGGCTGATCGCCGCCACGCTCGCGCTTGCATGGAATTCCCGTGTGGCGGCCCATCTCGTCGCGGTCGCGCTGCTTCCGTGGTGGATCGCGACGTCGCTCCGCTTTGAGCTCGACGGTGCCCAGCCGTCGTTCGTGCTCGCGAACGGCGCCGCCCTGCTGTTCGGCGCCGGGCTCGCGATCGCCGCTGTGCCGTCGCCGAGGGCGCTGCGCCTCGGAATCGTCCTGTCGATCTACGGAGCGTTTTCGCTGGCCGCCGTCGCTTGCCTGGAGGTGACAACGGTCGACGACATCATCCGCTTCCGGAACAGCTCGGTGCCGGCTCAGCCGCTTTGGGCGATCCTGTGCGGGGCCGCGGGCGTGATCCTCGCGCTTGTGTCCGCCGGCATCACCAGGCGTGCAGGTGAAATCCTTGCGGCATGTTCGATCGGGCTAGTCCTGCTCGCGGCGCCGATCTGGCCGGCATCCACGGCCGGCGAGCCCTGGTTCGCCTATGCCGCGCTGCTCTGCGCCATGCTGTGCCTCGTCGTCTCCGGTGTGCTCGATGATGTGCGTCCGCGAATCGTCGCCGGCTGGCTCGGGATCGCCGGCGTCATCGCGGGCATCACCTGGGCGGTGAAGGGCTCGCTGCTGCGCCGCTCGGCCTTCCTTGCCGCGGCCGGTGTGATTGCCGTCGTATTTGCCACCGCGCTCAATCGTGCGCTGCCGAGGGCCCAGCGATGATGGAGTTGACCGCGTCCGTGACAAAACTCTGGCAACGCATCCCGAAAGCCGTGCTGTTCGGTGTCGCCGTCCTGCTTCAATGCGTGCTGCTGGTGCTGATGGTCGCCGATCGCATGCAGATCCTGCGCGAAGGCCGTGAGGTGACGTTGCAGACGCAGCCGGTCGATCCCCGCGATCTGCTGCGCGGCGACTATGTCGTGCTCCGCTACGACATCTCGCAACTGCCGGCGGGCACGCTCGCCGGCCAGCCGGCGGCCGAGCGCAAGCCCGTCGTGTTCGTCAAGCTCGCGCCGAATGCCAATGGTCTCTACGAGGCCGTCTCGGTGCATGCCGAGCCCGTCACGGTCACGGCTCCCGAAGTGCTGATCCGCGGCCGCGTCTCGTATTACGGCGGAACCTGCGGCTCGGGCCCGCGCGTCTACTGCGAGAAACTGGCGATCAAATACGGTCTCGAAAGCTATTTCGTGCCCGAGGGCGAGGGCAAGAAGCTCGAGCAGGCCCGCAACCAGCAGAAACTCCGGGTTGTCGCCGCCGTACTCCCCTCAGGCCGCGCCGCCATCAAGCGGCTGCTGCTTGACGGCGAGCCGGTCTATGAGGAGCCGTTGTACTAGGCGTAGATCATTTGGCCTTCAGCGCCCGCCGCAGCACGTCCCACATCCGCGGATCGCTCATATGCGCCACGTTGAAGCGCAGGAAGTCCGAGGCCGTTTGCGACACGCTGAAGACGTTGCCCGGCGCGAGCACCACATCCTCCTCGAGCGCGGCGCGCGCGACGGCGGTGGCATCCTGCCCGCCCGCGAGGCGGCACCAGAGGAAGAAGCCGCCGCGCGGCATCAGCCAGGGCTCGATGCCCAGCGCCTGAAGTTTTCGCGCGACGTCGCGGCGCGTGCGCGTGAGCTTCTGCCTGAGCTCGTCCATATGCTTGCGATAGCTGCCGCCGGCCAGGACCTTTGCGATGATTTCGGTCGCCACCGGGCTCGGGCCGCCGAAACTGGTCGCGACCTGGAGGTCGACGAGGTGCTCGATCCAGTCGGCTCGCCCTGCGATGTAGCCGCAGCGCACCGAGGCCGACAGCGTCTTGGAGAAGCTGCCGATGCGGATCACGCGGTTCAATCCGTCGAGCGCGGCAAGGCGCGGCGAGCGCTCCGGTTCGAAGTCGCCGAAGATGTCGTCCTCGATGATGGTGAGGTCGTGCGTCGTGGCCGCAGTCAGAAGCCGGTGCGCGGTCTGAAGCGAGATCGTCGCGCCGGTCGGATTGTGCAGCGCTGAATTGGTGATGTAGAGCCGCGGCCGCTCAGCCGCGAGGATCTGCTCGAAGCGCGCGACATCGGGGCCCGACGGCGTGTAGGGCACGCTGACGATCTTCGCCTGATGCGCCCGCAGCAGCGCGCGAAAATTGAAGTAGCAGGGATCGTCGACCAGCACGGTGTCGCCGGGACGGAGCAGGAAGCGGCAGATCAGGTCGGTTGCCTGCGTGCCCGAACCGGTCAGCATCAACTGGTTGATCGAGGCCTCGATCGCGTCTTCGGCGAGGCGCGCGAGCAGTAGCCGGCGCAGGGCAGGGGAGCCGCTGGTGCTGCCGTAATTGGTCAGCACGCTCGCGTCGGTGCGGGCAAGCGCACGGGTGGCGCGGCGCAAGGCCGCCTCCGGCATCCACTCCGGCGGCAGCCAGCCGCAGCCGGGTTTTGGTACGGCATCGTCCGTGTCGAGCGATTGTCGGGAAACCCAGAACGGATCAACTTCCCGGTCGCGGCGGGGCTCGACTTCGGTCAGCGCCAGCGGCGGGGTGACGGCCGATGAGACATAGAAGCCCGAGCCGCGACGGGCGCGGATCAGGCCGTCGGCGGCCAGCCGATCATAGGCTTCGACGACGGTGGACGGCGAAACACCCATTGTCGCGGCAAGGCTGCGGATCGACGGCAGGCGGTCGCCGGCACTGAGTGCGCGGGCCGCGACCTTGGCGCGGTTCGCGCCCATCACGTCGCTGGTCCGCGTCCCGCCCCGTCCCTTCGTTTGTGCCTCGCCGCCCAAGGTGTATTACCTTCCATATCCATACAGTTTTGCCGGATTGTACTGGATTGTCGCTGGTCTCGCCACCGGCGACGGCCGATGATCGTGACCCAAAAAGCGAGACGGACATGCAATCTGCAGGCAGTGGCTGGGGCAACGGGCTTCTCGGCGTCATCATCTTCAGCGGCTCCTTGCCGGCGACGCGCGTGGCGGTCGGTGGTTTCTCCGCGCTGTTCCTGACGTCCGCCCGCGCGGTCATCGCGGCACTGATCGGTGTGGCCGTGCTCGGCCTGCTCCGCCAGGCGCGGCCGCAGCGGAAGGATCTCGTCTCGCTCACCATCGTCTCCATCGGCGTCGTGGTCGGCTTCCCCCTGCTCACGGCGCTCGCGCTCCAGCACATCACCTCCGCGCATTCGATCGTCTTCATCGGGCTCTTGCCGCTGTCGACGGCGATCTTCGCGGTGCTGCGCGGCGGCGAGCGGCCGCAGCCGCTGTTCTGGCTGTTCGCTGTCCTGGGCAGCGCCACGGTCGCGGGCTTTGCCCTGTCGAACGACGGCTCGGCCTCGCTCACCGGCGATCTCCTGATGGTCGCGGCCATCGTGCTGTGCGGGCTCGGCTATGCCGAAGGCGCCGCGCTGTCGCGCCGCCTCGGCGGCTGGCAGGTGATCTCCTGGGCGCTGCTGCTCGCGCTGCCGCTGATGGTGCCGGTCGCGATCGTGACATGGCCGTCGACGTGGAGCGGCGTCGGTGTGCCCGCCTGGATCGGGCTCGCCTACGTCTCCGTTTTCAGCATGTTCGTCGGCTTCATCTTCTGGTACCGGGGCCTTGCGGTCGGCGGCATTGCCCGGGTCGGTCAGTTGCAGCAGCTCCAGCCGTTCTTCGGTCTCGCGCTCGCCGGCTTCCTGCTGCACGAGCCGGTCGCATGGAGCATGATCGCCGCGACCGCACTCGTGGTCGTCTGCGTCTTCTTCGCGCGGCGATATGCCTGAGGCGGTGCATCGCAGTTCCCGACCAGGGTCTGAAGTTGATGACCTTGATCGAACGCGCTGCCATCTGGTCATTGGCTCGCGACCACACCTTGGCGCGGTCGTTATGCGACTGCCAACGTTGATCTAGATCAACGTCTGTTCTTGCACGCAGTGCCGCACTGGATGGGAGAGTTATCTCCCCGGTGCATCGCGTGCCCTGTTTCGCGATCACAGTGACAGCATCCGCCTGGCTGGTCTGCTCGTTTCGCTGATGGGACGGTGATCGGCATCCTCACGCGACTGACAGAAATCCGCAGAAAGCAAGGGAAGGAGCACGTCATGCGACACGGAACCAAATTTTGGCTAGCCGGCGCCGTTATTGCCTGCGCAGCCATGGGCTCGGTGCAGTGGTCGGAGGAGGATGGTCTTTCATTCTCGGTTCAGAGCGCACAGGCCCGCGTAGGGCGACCAGCGACCCCAGTGAGTGTCGCCGGCGTCGCGCGGCGAACGACGCGCCGCGCCGTAGTCGGTGGAGCGGCCGTAGGCGCCGCTGTCGCGGCACCAACGTGCGCCCGCGTGCTGGTCAATGGCGCCTGGGTCTGTCGCTAGGAAAGCTCTGTCCTTCATGGGGTGATCGCAGCGACCGCGCTCGTGGTCGTGTGCGTCTTCTTCTTCGCGCGGCGGTTGGCGTGAGGCCTGTGCCTCACGCCTGCCCCATCACCGTCCGCGTCAACGCGCTCCGGGCAAACTTCTTCAGCGGCATCGGCTTGCCGAACAGAAAACCCTGTACGAGGTCGAAGCCGAGCTCGTTGGCGACAACGAGGTCGGCGCGGCTCTCGACGCCTTCAGCGACGGTGCGCACACCGTAGGCGTGCGCGAGCTCGACGATGTGACGGCACACCGTGCGCTTCAGCCGATCGCTGCCGCTGCCGGTGACGAAGTGCCGGTCGGCCTTCAGCTTGATGAAGGGAATCTTGTCCAGATCCATCAGCGACGGCCAGTTGGCGCCGAGATTGTCGATCGACAGGCCGATATTGTGCAGGCGCACCTCGCGGGCGACCTCGACCAGGAATTCGAGATCGCGGATCGCCTCCTCGCTGTCGATCTCGATCGTCAGCCCACCGAAGGCCGGATGCGTCGGCATGCGGCGGCAGAGATCGCGCACCGCCAGCGGCTCCTTCAGATATGACGTCGGCAGGTTGATCGAGAGATCGACCGGGCTCTGCTGCTCCAGGAGATAGTGCCAGTCCTGCAAGGCGCGCTCGATCACGAACTCCGAGAGCTCGCGCAGATGCGGGTCGTGCTCTTCGGGGATGAAGTAGGCGGGCGGCACCACGCCCCAGGTCGGATGCCGCATCCGCACCAGCGCCTCGGCGCCGCTGCGGACCAAGGTGCGCGCGTCGATCTTGGGCTGGTACCAGAGCTCGAGCCAGCCGGCGTGAAGCGCCTCGCCGACATACACGGCCGGGCTCGGCGCCGGCTCGTCCGGCAGCAGCATCGCGACGCGCTCGCGCAGCGTCTCCGCGGCAAACGGCGTGGTCAGTGGCGGCAGCATCGCGAGGCCATACTCCTCGCCGACCTGCTGCACGGCCCTGACGATGATGGACTCGCGGGCGCCGACGGCGAGAACCTTGCCGTCGAAGGCCTCGCGCACCAGCGTCTCCAGAAACGTGCCGGGCTCGATGCCGTCGGCGGCGATGCCGAGCAGGATCAGGTCCGGCAACTCGCGGGTCAGCACGGTCTGCAGCTCGTCCGCGCTGGCGCATTCGCTGGTGACGAAACCAAGATCCTCCAGCACCTCGGCGAGGAATGCGCGCAGATGGCGCTTGCCGTCGGCGACGCATGCGCGCGGCGTTACCTTTCGCCGTCCGAAGGTTTTGGGCCTCCGTCCGGCGAGCTCAACAAGTTCATCGTTCATCGCAAACCACTCCCGTTCCGCGACAGGTGTTAGCGATGGGAGCAGTTTCAAATATGGAGAGCTTCAGTCGATTGTTGAATTATCTGGGTAACGTTAAAGCCCGCATCACGTCTAAAATTGTCTGGATCTTCTTCCAGAAGTTTTTACGTCTGCCCGCGCGTCGCGCGCGGGCGTGCGGCAATCCCGCGCAATTTTTGCAAGACGCGGCTTGGCTGCGGACACGCGCGCTGTCCTGTAATCGGACGAGGTCGCGCGCACTTCGCCCAATTGAATAATGGACGCCTCAATTGCCTGTGGCCGTGGCGTGCCGGGTCATGCAGTACCAGCTCGCGACCGCGACTCAGGACGGGAAACGCCTTGTAGAATCCGTGCTTGTCGAGCTGCGCAGTCAGCTCGTTCAACGCGCTACGATCCGCTCGCGTTTCGCGCGGCGCTGGCGCGCGCGTGCAATGCCGCCATCGTCGATGTCCGCCGGTTCGATCTCATCGCAACCTCCTTCCCGTCGCTCTTGCGGTGCATCGCAGGATCGACGCGATGGCAGCGGTGGGAGAGTTCATTTTCACGCGATGCGCGCATGTTCCATGGTTTACGCGTGACAGTTCTGCGACAACGTGGCCGGCTGCGGCGGCGCAAATGTGAAGCACATCACATGTGTCTTGCTGCACCTGCGCTATTGCTGTGGGCAGCCGGTGGTGGGCTGTCGAGGATTACAGCAATGACGACGCGGCGATTGATGTATTGGTGGTTCAGATTCGTTCTGTCAGGACGATTTACCGATCGCTTCCTGTGCCTGCCGCGGGCGGAGTAGCCGCGCCGCAATATCAGGTCTGCCCAATCAATTTGCGAAACGCCGCCGCGCCGTCCTGCACGGCGTCGCGTCCCTTCCAGGCCAGATAGGACAGCTTGCCGCCGAGCGTGTCGTGGCTGCGCAGCCGGCGCGAGCCGAGAATGTGGCCGACATTGGAGGGGAAACGGCTCACCTCGGCGGACACCAGCGCCGCGATCGCATCCATCAATTGCTGGAGCCTGATACCCCACTCGCAACCCTCGATGCCGTCGATGCGGACCTTGAGCGCATATTCGGTGTCGTAGATGCCGGCGAGCAGGTCGCGCGCGACCAGCACGCGGTTGTGCTTGAGCGCGACCCGCAGGGCGAGCCGCTTGTCGTCGAGCCGGTCGAGCACCATGGGAACGACGCAGGCATAGGGCGTGGCGGCGACGTCGGCCACGCTCTTGCTCGCGGCGATCCTGGTGGCAAGGCGCACCAGCTCCCAGGACGTCTTCAGCCGCCTCGCCACCAGCGCCAGCGCAAAGGGCAGCGCGTCCGGGTGGGACTTCCTGAAGGCATCGAGTTGCGCGGTGATCTGGGCAACCTGGCCGTCGTCGAATTTCGCGATCTTCTCAGGCAGCTTTTCGTTGAACTTCGGCAGCGCGTCGCCGGCGCGCAGCAGCTGCTGCATTTTCCTCACGTCGTCGAAGGCGGTGCGCGAGGCCGTGTATTGGGTGAGCTTGGCGCGTGCGAACTCGGTGCTCTCCGCCGATGCAAGGGTGTTCTCCAGGACCTTGAGGACCTTGGTCTGGAAGATCGACGCGGTTTTCAGCACTTCCTTCGGGTTGTTGGCGGTGACCTGGTCGTTGATCGCCTTGATGTAGTCGCGCGCCATGGTCGGCAGCAGGTCGCGGCAGATCCACTCCCAGATGGGCGTGAGCGTGTTGCGTGAAATCCGCCCCGCATTGGCATGCTCGGGTGCGCCGTCGATCAGGAGCAGTTCGAGCGGCGCGAAGAAATAGCGCGAGGGACTGGTGGCGCGTGCCTGGGTCGATCCGTCCTTGCGGAACTCGGCGCGCAACTTCGCCTGGATGTCGGACGAGCCCGGCATGTCGATGCCGCACAGTTCGAGCCGCTCGAGCTCGCTGAGCAGACAGCTGCGCGAGAGCGGCGTCAGCCTCTGCAAGAACTCGGACAGCCGATCGATCTCGTTCATGGCACGCAATCTTCCGCAGCGTTTCCCGCAGGCCTACCGGCCTCATGCGTGGAGGCATTTGCGCGCTCTCAATCGTGACTAAGAGAAGCAAGTCATTGTTAATTTATCCGTAAAAACCGGGTGGCGCGGGCGCCCGCTGGGGAGCGTTGGTTAAGGAGGCATTTCGTCGCCTGCTCAAGTTTTGGGCGAAAACCTCAACCTACGCGTGGTCGATTGGGTGGATACTCAAGCATAAATTGTGCCTGCGCCGGCATTTCAGCACAAAACTGCCAAAATTACCGTAGTCTTACGGAGCAAAAAGTTAACCACAGACCGGCCTCGGTTCCGCTAAACGAGTCACATGGGGTCACAGAACGATACGGCCACCGATTCGCGGCCGTCGGAATGGTTCGAAAGCAGCTCTGCTCCGACCGAAGAGCTCGATTTCGCCCGCCTGAACGCGGTCCGCGCCAAGGCCGCCGACGAGATGGCCAGCGCCATCGCCCGCGAGCTCAACGGCCCCCTGACCGCGCTCCTGCTCTACATGGGCGAGATCAAGCACCACAGCGACCAGCTCGCGCCGGTTACGGCCGATCGAGCCTATTTGCAGCGCGTGGTGGAGAATGCGCTGGCGCAGACCGAACGCGTTTGCGGCGTGGTCAAGCAGCTTGCCGGTCCTCATAGGGATGCCCTGCCGATCCCGTCCAGGACCGAGGGCGCCGAATTGAACGCCGCCCGCGCACAGCAAGCGCAGCGCGTGCCGAGCACCGAGTTGCTGGGCCTGTCGGGCCAGAAGCGGCTGACCAAGCGCGAACGCGAGGTGCTGAGGCTGATCAGCGAGGGCTACTCGAACAAGCAGGGCGCGCTGCGGATGCAGATCAGCCCGCGCACGTTCGAGAGCCATCGCGCCGAGGCGATGCGCAAGCTCGGCGCGCGCAACACCGCGGACCTCGTCCGTGCGGCGCTGCTGCATTCGATCGATTGAGGTTCTGTCCTGCGCCGCCGGGCGGGCGATCAAGCCTGAGAATGGCCTGGGGACCCGGTGGGCTCAGAGATAATCCTCGGCGAAAGGGCGCACCCGCGACGGCGGCCGCAGCGACTTGGGCTCTTCCTTCGGCGCGCTCGGAATGATCGTGATGGTCCAGCGCGGCGGCATGCTCGATTCCTGCTCCAGCACCGAGCGAATGAAACCAGTCACCGTCGCCTCGCCATCCTTCACCGTCGCGGTCCTGCCGTTGAACTGTGCGATGCGGAAGCGACGGACCTCTTTCTGATCCGCAGTCTCATAGGTGAACATGGAAACCCTCCTGGTTTCCGGCGACTATCGCCACCTATGATTAGCCATCTGTGAAAATCCCAAACCGTAGAAGTACGGCGGGCTTGGCGCGGTTTTGGTCAGAGCGTTTTCGAGCGAAGTGGATAGGGTTTGCGCAAGCCCCGCTCCGATTCAATCGAAACGAAAAAGGTTCTAGCCCTGCGGCTCCTGCGCGCGCGCGGCGGCGTAGGCGGCATCCATCAGGTCGAGGAGACCGTGGAATTCGGCCTCGCCAAGCGTCTCCGCGGTCTGCTCCAGCCGCAGCGCCAGCGCCGCAAGCCTGACATAGCCGAACGTTCCGGCCGCGCTCTTCAGCGAATGCGCTTCGCGGATGATCCTGGCAAGCTGCCGCGCGAGCGAGAGCGTGCGGAACAGTTGCAGACGCGCGCAGGTCTCGCTCCAGAACACGTCACGGACTTCACAGGCCCCGTCCTCGCCGATCTCCCGCACCAGCGCTTCGTAGGCACCCGGCTCGCGCGCGGGCGCAGCATCGAGCGCTTTTGGCATCGGCGCGGCTGTCACTTCAAACATGGCTTTGGCCCGTCCTGGTCACGGTTCGTCCGCCGCGCGGCCTGTACGGCGCGAGGCATGCCCCGTGTCTAGGGCATCCGAATTTCAGTTCCGGTAGCAGGACGATCCGTGTTTGCAGGCCGGCGTTAGCCGCCGGTTTACCAAAGCGCCGGTCAGCGCGGGCCGAGCAGCCGGTCGTACTGCGCCTTCACGGTGGCGTAGCATTCGCACGCCGTCTGGCGCAGGCCGTCCAGGTTGAGGATCTGGATGTGCCCGCGGCTGTAGTGGATGAAATTGGCGTGCTGCAACGTATTGGCGACCAGCGACACGCTGTTGCGGCGCGCCCCGATCATCTGCGCCATCGCCTCCTGGGTCAGCAGCAGCCGGTAATCGCCCGACAGGTCATGGGTGTGCAGCAGGCAACGCGACAGCCGCGACTCCACCGGATGGGCGGCGTTGCAGCCCGCGGTCTGCTGGACCTGTGCGTAGACGGCCAGCCCGTGACGGGTGAGCAGCGTCCGCAAGGTGCTGCTCTGGTCGGCCGCGTCGCGCAGCCGGTCGAGGTCCATCACGGAGGCGGCACCGGGGACCAGCACGATTGCCGTGTTCAGCGCGCAGGCATCGCCCATGGTCGAGAGCGTTCCGAGCAGGCTGTCGCGGCCGACCATGGCGACCTGCACATGCTCGCCCTTGGCGAGTTTCACCACCAGCGAGATGACGCCGCGGTGGGGGAAGTAGGCGCGCTTGAGCGTTTCGCCGGTCTCCACCAGGATCGCTTCGTGCGGCAGATCGATCATGCGCAAATGCGGGCGGATCAATTCGTAATCCTCCGCCGACAGTGCGGACAGGAAACCGTTGGATGGGCGCGCCATCGTTTCCAAGACTGCCTCCGTCTCGTCAGCCCCCGAACTCGAAGCGAACGGGCTGCTCGCTGCACGGATAAGTTCGATCATGTTCTCGTCGGGATATATTGGCAATTGGGACAAGATGTCCGGTTGCGATGGCGCCTCTGCTGCACTGTGTGCACACCGGCATGCAGCAGGCCGGTTGCGCCGGGCTGTCTTCACCGCGGGGCTCCCAGCAGGCGGGCGTGGCAGCCCTTCACCGCCGCATAGCAGTCGCAGGACCTCGTCTCCAATGCGCGCTCGTCGACGATCTCGATCTGGCCGCGGGTGTAGTGAATGATGCCGGCGCGCTGGAGCGCATTTGCGACGAGGGAAATCGCGTTGCGCCGTACGCCCATCATCTGCGCCAGCGTCTCCTGTGTCAGGGGAAGGAACTTGCTGTCGGACAGGTCGCGGGCACGCAGGAGCCAGCGCGCCAGCCGCGCTTCGACCGGGTGCACCGTATTGCACAGCACCGATTGCTGCGCATGCGCGAGCAGCGCCTGCTCGTGGCGGATCATCAGTCCGCGAAACTGCGCGCTTGCGGCCGCCACCGCTCGGAAGGCCGCGATTTCGAGCACGGACGCAGTCCCCGGGAAGAGCACGGCGGCATCCGTCGGCGCGATGCCGTCGGCAAGGGCGGCGCCGGCGCCGACGGCGCTGTCGCGGCCCAGCATCGCGACCTCGATCATCTGTCCCTCGGAGAGACCCACCGTGATCGAAACGGATCCGCCATGCGGGAAGTAGACATGTCGCAGCGCGGCGCCTGCCTCGGCCAAGACAGATTCCCTGACCATTTCGACTGTCGCGAGATGGGGGCGCAGCAGATCGAAATCCGCCACGCCGAGCATTTGCAGCAACTGGTTGGACGGGTGGTCGCTCGCGGTCATGCAGGTCAATCCGGCGCGTTCGATGGTACGATCGGGCGCCGCGCCCTGTGCGTCATCCAGTTGCACGGCGACCAAAACATATTGTAAAGGTTGTGGTGCCGTCCATATACCCGTTGGGGGGCAGACAGGCTGCGGCATTTGCGGCGGAAATTGAGAATCGCACGCTGATCCGAGCGTCAATTAGGGGTGTCCGTCTTGCGCCGGGCGGCAGGAAAAAGCGGCAAGAGGGCTGTCATGAGCCGCTAGCATCGCATCTGCGCCGCCATCGGACGCCGGCCGGCACCTGCGGCTTCCCCTCAAGCGCGCATTCTCGCCATCCGGGACTGGTCTGCGCGACTTCGCGACGCCGCGACTGTCGCACTTGCCCGTGATTTCCCGACAGGACCGTTGACGTTTGCGGCCATCAATTGTTTCGACCCCAGCCAGAGGAGAGCGGCGTGGCCCACGGTTTGATGTTTGAATCGCCGAAACGGGAAACTCAAACGGGCACGGCAGGTCTGCACCATATTCTCGTTGTCGACGACGACCCGATGGTGTGCATGGCCATCGAGATCTATCTGCACCGGAATCATTTCCGGGTGACGATTGCCGACGGAGGAGAAGCCGGCCTCCGCGCTCTCGAGAACGAACAGGTCGATCTGATGATGATCGACATCTTCATGCCGCACACGCGGGGGTTCGAGTCGATCCGGATCTTCCACGAGCACGCGCCGGCCATTCCGCTGATTGCGATGTCCGGCTACGCCTTCGCAAATTTGAACGCGCCCGCACCCGACTTCCTCCGGATGGCGCTGGAGCTCGGCGCTGCGCGTTGCCTTCGCAAGCCGTTTACACCGGATGCGTTACTCGCTGCCATCAAGGATTGCCTCGCGGCGCATCGTGCTGTCTCCGCAATTGGGTTAGCGCGGTAGCAATCGCGGCGGCCGCGAAATAAGCGTCCGTTTACCGCAAGCGCAGCTGTTGCAGATTGAGCAGGCGAGCAGCGGGCGGCCGCGTGAGCGATTCTGATTGCGCGTGATTTGATTCAATTCGCGCGGCCCGTGCATATCGTCCTTCGCCGACGGGATTTTTCGCGCACGTCGCCGTGTTGTTATCGGAGCGTTTACCTATTGCGTCTGTCGCGTGAGATGCGGCGCCGCTTTTGTCGCAAGACGCTATCGCAGGCCTCGAAGCGCAAACTTGTCTTCAATATCCGTATTAGCACGGAGGCTGAAATTAACGGGACCGTGAAAGGGGTTGTCTAACGATCCAGGCGCGGACCTCCGCCGAACTCCAGGTGCGGCCCAGGCGTCGAAGTCCGGCTCAGTAAGGCGTAGCTCATGGATGATCTGTTGCGGGAGTTTTTGACGGAGACCAGCGAGAGCCTGGACACCGTCGACAATCAGTTGGTGAAGTTCGAGCAGGAGCCGAACAACGCCAAGATCCTGGATAACATCTTCCGCCTGGTCCACACCATCAAGGGCACGTGCGGCTTCCTCGGTCTGCCGCGGCTTGAAGCGCTGGCGCATGCCGGCGAGACCCTGATGAGCAAATTCCGCGACGGCATGCCGGTGACCGGGCAGGCCGTGACGGTGATCTTGTCATCGATCGACCGCATCAAGGAAATCCTGTCAGGCCTCGAGGCGACCGAAGCCGAGCCCGAAGGCACCGACCGCGATCTCATCGACAAGCTGGAAGCGATGGTCGAGCAGGGCATGGCGGCAATGGCCGCAGGTGCTGTTGCTGATGCACCGCCGCTCGTGCCGGAAGCTCCCACTCCCGTCGAAGCAAAGGTTGCACCGTCGAAAGAAAAAGAAATGACCGAGGGCTCGCTGATCGACCAGACCCTGGAGCGTCCCTTACGTCCGGGCGAAGTCTCGCTCGACGAGCTCGAGCGCGCCTTCCGCGAGACCGCGATCGAAGCGCCGGCCCCCGTCGTCAAGGCCGAGCCCGCGCTGGCTGCTGAAGCTCCCGCGCCCGCCGCCAAGGAAGCTGCGAAGCCCGCCAAGGAGAAGCCCGCGCCGAAGAAGTCGATGACCGACGAGGGCGCCGCCGAAGGCGACCGCATCGCCAACCAGTCGATCCGCGTCAACGTGGATACGCTGGAGCATCTGATGACCATGGTCTCCGAGCTGGTCCTGACCCGCAACCAGCTGCTGGAGATCTCCCGCCGCAACGAGGACACCGAGTTCAAGGTGCCGTTGCAGCGCCTGTCCAACGTCACCGCCGAGCTGCAGGAAGGCGTCATGAAGACGCGCATGCAGCCGATCGGCAATGCCTGGCAGAAGCTGCCCCGCATCGTCCGGGATCTCTCGAGCGAACTCGGCAAGCAGATCGAGCTGGAGATGCACGGCGCCGACACCGAGCTCGACCGCCAGGTGCTCGACCTGATCAAGGACCCGCTCACCCACATGGTGCGCAACTCCGCCGACCATGGCCTGGAGACCCCCGCCGAGCGGCTCGCGTCCGGCAAGGGCGAGCAGGGCACCATCCGCCTGTCCGCCTATCACGAGGGCGGTCACATCATCATCTGCATCGCCGACAACGGCCGCGGCCTCAACACCGAGAGGATCAAGGCCAAGGCGATCTCCTCAGGTCTCGTCACCGAGGCCGAGCTCGAGAAGATGAGCGAAGCCCAGATCCACAAGTTCATCTTTGCGCCGGGCTTCTCCACCGCGGCCGCCATCACCTCGGTCTCCGGCCGCGGCGTCGGCATGGACGTGGTGCGCACCAATATCGACCAGATCGGCGGCACCATCGACATCAAGTCGGTCGCCGGCGAGGGGTCCTCCGTCACCATCAAGATCCCGCTGACGCTCGCCATCGTCTCGGCGCTGATCGTCGAGGCCGCCGGCGACCGCTTCGCGATCCCGCAGCTCTCGGTGGTCGAGCTGGTCCGTGCGCGCGCCAACAGCGAGCACCGCATCGAGCGCATCAAGGACACCGCGGTGCTCAGATTGCGCAACAAGCTGCTCCCGCTGATCCATCTCAAGAAGCTCTTGAAGATCGACGACGGCGCGGCCTCCGATCCCGAGAACGGCTTCATCGTGGTCACGCAAGTCGGCAGCCAGACCTTTGGCATCGTCGTCGACGGCGTGTTCCACACCGAAGAGATCGTGGTGAAGCCGATGTCGACAAAACTGCGTCACATCGACATGTTCTCCGGCAACACCATTCTGGGCGATGGCGCGGTGATCATGATCATCGATCCCAACGGCATTGCCAAGGCGCTCGGCGCCGCCGGCTCCTCGGCCCATGACATGGGCGACGAGAACGGCGCGCATCACATCGGATCGGGCGAGCAGACCACCTCGCTGCTCGTCTTCCGCGCCGGCTCGTCCCAGCCCAAGGCGGTCCCGCTCGGGCTCGTCACCCGCCTGGAGGAGCTCCCGGCCGACAAGATCGAGTTCAGCAACGGCCGCTACATGGTGCAGTACCGCGAGCAGCTGATGCCGCTCGTCGCCATGGAGAG
>NZ_JBEPQK010000015.1:0-219233 GCF_040547805.1 Bradyrhizobium sp. LA6.1
AGCTGTTCAATACGATGCTGGCCTATTCGGGAAAATTCAAACTGAGTGGCGACACATTTACGACGACCGTCGATATAAGTTGGGTTACCGAGTGGTTGGGTACGAAACAGCTTCGTTATGTACACCTCGACGGCGACATTCTTTCCTTGCGCACACCAATTCATGAACACCCTCGCCATCCCGGTCGAAGAGGATTTGGCGATCTAAGATGGCGTCGCGAAAAGTAATTGCGTCATTAGCTTCAGGAACAGGCGTGAGCGGCGAGGCCATTAGAAGGCCCTACAGCGCAGCGCCACAGGACACAGGGCAGGCCGCGACAGCGCACAGGGTGTGAAACTAGGGCCTATTAGGGCCCGGCAGGTTCGGGCGGGCCTTTCGTCGATCCGGAAGCCGTCGGAATATGCCTACGTTTTCAGGCACTTCCGCCGCTTTCAACAGACCGAAGAAATAGCTGGCAGAAAGGACCACACGGTTTTGCCGTACGCACGGCCCGCCATTTCGCCGCAGTTTTTCCAGCCCTGTCGACGGAGCCGGAAACTTGCAGACGAGACGAACCTGACAGCGCCGCTCATCCGGCACGAAGTCTTGGGCTCACGGAGAGCAATCCGCCCTGCCCTAGCCTCTCGCGCCCGACGCTGCCGCGTCCACCGCAAGCCCGGCTCGCGACAGTGACGACACAAGATCGCCCCTCTTGGTGAGCCGGGATGGGCAGCACATACGCCAATTCCGAATTTCGGTAAAGTGGAATATTTTGGCGCGAGCAGGTTGACAGCAAAGCGAAACACCCGGGCATGCCACCGTCATTCCGGAGCGCGGCGAAGCGGCGCCGCGTAACTGCGGCCCGATGGATTCCGGGCTCAATGCTGCGCATCGCCCCGGAATGACGAAGGGGAGAGTGTCACCCCTTCGGCCGCCCGGCAGGCCTTCGCCATCAGCAGGCGCGCTGGCACTCTCCTTGCTGCTCGTCCGCCAATCCCTCAGACCCGCAGTGGGTCTGTTTCATAGTGAGGCGATCCTATGCAATCGACGTCCCGTTTCGAAGCGACCATCCCGACACAACTCCACGTCCTGATCTCCGATCTGCGTTGGCGCACGCAAATGCTCGACGCCGACATTCAGGAGGAAGAGCGGAGGGCCGGAATCTCCGATCCAAACAATCTCGCCTACCCGATGCTCGCGCAGAACCTGAGAGCCCGGCGCGACAATCTCCAGGTGAGCATCGCGATCCTGGAAAGCCGCATCGAAAAGCGATCAACCGGGTGGCCGAGCGCCGCCTGACGCGGATCGTGCCGGGCCCGACCAGGCAACGCGACGGCATATGCAGAAGGGCGCGGGCGATGGGCGATAGCTCTGTCCGCGCCGGTCAACGCGCGGGAACCCGCGTTGCCCTTTTGCAACGGTTCCCCACCGTCTGAAGCCGGACAAGAGAAACTCCCATTCCAGCCACGAACCCCGCTCACAACGCCGTGAGACTAGCAGGGGAACTACGATGCGTGCACAGCGCGTTTGGAAAGTGAATGGGGCCGCCAGCATCGGGCAGCTCCAATCGAGACTGGATGACCTGAACAAGCGTCTCGGTCAGCTCGAAAGCCAGCATCCAGAGAGCTGGAGGCTCGAAGAACTGAGATCCAGCGCGCTCAGCCTGTCGCGCGAGATCGACGACATCCGCTGCGCCGAGGCGACGGCGGCCTTGAGCGAGCTCTTGCGGAAGTAGAGCGTCGGGCGATTCGAGCGACGCGCGAGGAACCAACCTTCCTCGCCGCTATTGCCATGCAGAGCATGGAGCAAGATCATGACCAGGCACCTGACGCGAGCCCATCTCGCGCGCGGGGTGGCCGGCGCGGTGTCCACGCTGGTCCTGTGCGCGACGGCGGCATTCACCATCGCGCACCACTTCGCGCTGTGAGGGGTTTTGCATGACGTCCGATCCCGAGGAGTCTGTGAGGCTGCAAGGTTTTGGCGAGATGACGTTGCGCACTGCTGTCGCGACGCTGATGGCGCTCGCGCCGCGCGAGCGATCCGACGCCGCCATCTTCCGCGTCCGCGACGGCGTGCGTTTGGCTTCGAGCGAGATCGCCGAACTTGCCTCGGACTGGGGCATGACACCGATGGCTGAAGTCAGGTCTCCGAGCCTCGTCCCGGACCAGCACTGGCCGGACATCGTTCGCGGCATGGTGCGCGAGGCGCCACTGCCGGCACTGATGGTGGCGTTCCTGGTGGGCGTGCTGGTGGCGCGGCGGTAGTCTACTGACCTACTGTCCAGCATCGGACCATCGGCCGGCGAATGTAGAGCCATGCCGCCGCGGCAGATGCCCCTGCCCGGCCAAATCGGCCGTGGACCCGCCCCAAAAATCGTTGCAAAAAGGCGCTCCCGAGGCGCTGGCGGCCGGTCCGCCAAGCCTCTGGAAAACGTCGACTTTTGGAAGAATGGTCGGAGTGGCAGGATTCGAACCTGCGACCCCTGCGTCCCGAACGCAGTGCTCTACCGGGCTGAGCCACACTCCGACAAGAAGGCGGCTTATAGCGTCGGGTTTGACGCACCGCAAGCGGCCGGCATGAGGAATTTTGTCCCTGTGAAAACGGGTCTTGAAACGCTGATTTTACCGGCCGGCGCGGCCGGCGCGGAAGCTGCCGCCCGGATTTTGGCCGCCGGCGGGCTGGTCGCGTTTCCGACCGAGACGGTCTACGGGCTCGGGGCGGACGCCGCCAATGCCACCGCGATCGCCCATCTTTACGCCGCCAAGGGGCGGCCGGCCTTCAATCCGCTGATCGCCCATGTGGCCGACCTCTCAGCCGCGCGCCGGATCGGCCGTTTCGACGCGCGTGCGTTGAGGCTTGCGGAAGCGTTCTGGCCGGGGCCGCTGACGCTGGTGGTGCCGAAAACGGACGACTGTCCGGTGGCTGAGTTGGCCACCGCCGGGCTCGACACGGTCGCGATCCGCATTCCCGCCCATCCGGTGGCGGAGGCGATCCTGCGCGCCTTCGGCGGGGCCGTGGTGGCGCCGTCCGCCAACATCTCCGGCCATGTCTCGCCGACGCTGGCCGCCCATGTCGAAAGCGACCTTGCCGGGCGGATCGACCTGATCGTGGACGGCGGGCCTGTTACGGTCGGCGTCGAATCGACCATCGTCGGCTGCTTCGACGCCCCGATGCTGCTCCGCCCCGGCGGGCTGTCGCGCGAGCGGATCGAGGCCGTGCTCGGCGCGCCGCTGGCGCGGCCGCCAGTAGAGGCCGAGAGCGACGACAGCCAGCCGCTGGCGCCGGGCATGCTGGCCTCGCATTACGCGCCGCGCGCCGGTGTGCGGCTCAATGCGCGCGATGTGGCCGCGGGCGAAGCACTGCTGGCGTTCGGCCCCGATCGCCTGCCGGGCCTGGAGGCCGCTGCCGCCGTCATGAATTTGTCGCCCGCGGCTGATCTCGATGAAGCCGCCACCAATCTGTTCGGCTATCTTCGTGCTCTCGATGCGAAGAGCCCGCGAGCGATCGCGGTGATGGCGGTGCCGGAAGAAGGACTTGGCGAGGCCATCAACGACCGGCTGCGCCGGGCCGCGGTCGCCCGATAGCGCATGATCCGGAAAAGTGTCCAGCGGTTTTCCGATAAGATCATGCGCAAGAGATAAGAGCGAAGAAGAGACAAGAGCATGAACGTCAATAAATCTGCCACCCCGCCGCTTGCGCCCGAGCTGATCGAACAATTCCGCAAGATCGTCGGCGACCGCCATGCCATCACCGACGCGGCCGACATCGAGGCTTACGTCACCGAGGAGCGCAACCTGTTTCACGGCCGCTCGCCGCTGGTGCTGCGGCCGGGCTCGACGGCGGAAGTCTCGGCGATCTGCAAGCTCGCCTCGGCGCACAGAATCGCGCTGGTGCCGCAGGGCGGCAACACCGGGCTCGTCGGCGGCCAGACGCCCCACAACGGCGAAGTGGTGGTGTCGCTGCGCCGGCTCGACAAGATCCGTGAGATCGACACCGCCTCCAACACCATGACCTGCGAGGCCGGCGTCGTGCTCCAGGTCGCGCAGCAGAAGGCGGCCGACGTGGACCGGCTGTTTCCGCTCTCGCTCGGCGCGGAAGGAAGCTGCACCATCGGCGGCAATCTCTCGACCAATGCCGGCGGCACCGCCGCGCTCGCCTATGGCGTGGCGCGCGAGATGGCGCTGGGGCTCGAGGTGGTGCTCGCCGACGGTCGCGTGCTCAACGTGTTGTCGAAGCTGAAGAAGGACAACACCGGCTACAATCTGCACAACCTCTTCATCGGCGCGGAAGGCACGCTCGGCATCATCACCGCGGCTACGCTCAAGCTGTTTCCGAAGCCGCGGGCGATCGAGACCGCCTTCGTCGGGCTGAAATCGCCGGCGGCGGCACTGAAGCTGCTGACGATCGCGCAAGGCGAAGCCGCGAATGCGCTGACGAGCTTCGAGCTGCTGTCGGAGATGGCGGTCGACTTCTCGGTCCGCCACGGCATCGACGTGCGCGATCCGCTCGAAGCAAAACATCCCTGGTACGTGCTGATGGAATTGTCCTCGCCCGGCGACGATGCCCGCACGCCGCTGGAGACGATCCTGACGCGCGCCATGGAAGACGAGATCGTCGACGACGCCGTGATCGCGGCCAACCTCACCCAGCGCAACGGCTTCTGGAAGCTGCGCGAGGAGATGTCGTCGGCGCAAAAGCCGGAGGGCGGCTCGATCAAGCATGACATCTCCGTTCCGGTCGCCGCCGTGCCCGCCTTCATCGACGAAGCCAATGCCGCCGTCGTGAAACTGATCCCCGGCGCACGGCCGGTGCCGTTCGGCCATCTCGGCGACGGCAATCTGCACTACAATGTCAGCGAGCCCATCGGCGCCAACACCGCGGATTACCTGGCACGCTGGCACGAGATGAACGCGGTCGTGTTCGAGATCGTGCTGCGCATGGGCGGCTCGATTTCGGCCGAGCACGGCATCGGCGTGCTCAAGCGCGACGAGTTGCCCGAGGTGAAGGACAAGACCGCGATCGAGCTGATGCGCTCGATCAAGGCGATGCTCGATCCGCTCGGCATCATGAATCCGGGGAAGGTGCTGTGAGCGTCTCCCTTACGATCGATGCGATCACCGACGCCGATGTCGAGCCCGTCGTCGCGCTGTGGCAGCGCTGCGGCCTGACGCGGCCCTGGAACGATCCGCATGCCGACATCGCGCTGGCGCGGCGGCGCGACAACTCGACGATCCTGATCGGCCGTGACGGCGGCGCGATTGTTGCGACCGCCATGGTCGGCCATGACGGCCATCGCGGCTGGGTCTATTACGTCGCCGTCGATCCTGACATCCGCAAACGCGGCTATGGCCGCGTCATCATGGCCGCGGCCGAGGACTGGCTGCGCCAGGCCGGCATTTTGAAGCTGCAGCTCCTGGTCCGCCGCGAGAACGCGCAAGCCAATGCGTTCTACCAGTCGCTGGGTTTCGAAGAATCCACCTCGGTGATGTTCCAGAAGTGGCTCGACGGCCGCGCTTCCACAACGTAGCTGGAAAACAGCAATGACCATTTCCGACCGCGTCCGCATCAAGGACGTCCGCGTGCTCTCGGACGGCTGGACCACGCTGAAGACCACGACGTTCGAGTACCGGCGCGCCAATGGCGAGTGGCAGACCCAGCACCGGGAAACCTATGAGCGCGACAACGCCGCCGCCGTGCTGCCGTATAATCGCGCACGGCGTACGGTGATCCTGGTGCGCCAGTTCCGTTTGCCGGCCTTTATCCGCGGCTACGACGATCTCCTGATCGAAGCCGCCGCCGGCGTGCTGGACGATGCCTCCCCCGAGGTGCGCATCCGCGCCGAGGCCGAGGAAGAGACCGGCTATCGCCTGCACCACGTCCACAAGGTGTTCGAGGCCTTCATGAGCCCCGGCGCCATCACCGAGAAGCTGCATTTCTTCGTCGCCGAGTACGAGCCGGAGATGCGGGTCAGCGACGGCGGCGGCCTCGAACACGAAGGCGAGGACATCGAGGTGCTGGAGCTCTCGATCGACGAGGCGTTGGCGATGATCGCGGACGGCCGCATCATCGACGCCAAGGCGATCATGCTGCTGCAATACGCGGCGCTGCATATTTTCAGGTGAGTTACGCTTTCTTCCTTCTCCCCCTGTGGGAGAAGGTGGCGCGAAGCGCCGGATGAGGGGTTCTCTCCACTTGTAAGAGTGCTCGTGAGGATAGAGACCCCTCACCCGGCTTCGCGACCGCGAAGCCACCCTCTCCCACAAGGGGAGAGGGTCAGCACCGTCCGCGCCACACCATCCTCATCTGCAATTCTGCCCTGCGCCGCCCCGCCCCGGTTGAGCAACTCCAAAACTATCTCTAGTCTGGTCCCAACCAAGAACCAGGAGACGCGCCCCATGTCCGCTCCGCGCGACGACGAATTCGGCTTTGCGCCCGACTATGACTCTCCCGTCCCCTATATGCAGCGCACGCGCGATTATTACACCGCGATCGGCTACACCACGCCGTATCGCTGGGCGCATTACACGGAGGCGCCGTTCCAGCCGCTGAAGAAACCGCTGTCGCAATCGCGCGTGACGATCATCACCACGGCCGCGCCTTACGATCCCACCAAGGGCGATCAGGGACCGGGCGCGGCGTATAATGGCGGGGCGAAATTCTACCAGGTCTATGACGGCGACACGTCGAAGCAGCACGATCTGCGCATCTCGCACATCGGCTACGACCGCAAGCACACCACGGCGACCGACAACGGCACCTGGTTTCCGCTGCCGCAGCTTTTGAAAGCGTCTGCCGCAGGCCGCATCGGCGAGGTGAGCCAGCGCTTCTTCGGCGCACCGACCAATCGCAGCCATCGCGTCACGCTCGACACCGACGCGCCGGAAATCCTGGCGCGCTGTCTTGCCGACATGGTCGATGTCGCCGTGCTGGTGCCGAACTGCCCGGTCTGCCACCAGACCACGGCGCTGGTGGCGCGGCATCTCGAGGCCAACGGCATTCCGACCGTGGTGATGGGCTGCGCCAAGGACATCATCGAGCATGCCGCCGTGCCGCGCTTTTTGTTCTCGGACTTCCCGCTCGGCAATTCCGCCGGCAAGCCGCACGACGTCGCCTCGCAGGCGCAGACGCTGGAGCTCGCGCTGAGACTGCTGGAGACCGCGAGCGGGCCGCAGACCACGATGCAGTCGCCGCTGCGCTGGAGCGAGGACGCCTCCTGGAAGCTCGACTACAACAACGTCGCACAGCTCTCCCCGGAGGAACTGGCGCGCCGCCGCGCCGAATTCGACAAGCAGAAGGAGATCGCGCGCGGCAACCGCGCCGCCTGACGTCCTCCGACAACAACAAACAATGGGGAGAGCGACGTGACGCGACCGTTCGAGGGCGTGAAGATTCTCGACTTCACGCAAGTGCTGGCCGGCCCCTATGCGAGCTACCAGCTCGCGCTTCTGGGGGCCGACGTGATCAAGGTCGAACGGCGCGAGGGCGAGGACATGCGCCGCACGCCGCTCAGCCGCGAATGGGCCGAGCGCGGGCTCGCGCCGGCGTTCCAGGCCATCAACGGCAACAAGCGCAGCCTGACGCTCGATTTGCAAAAGCCCGATGCGATCGCGATCGTGAAGAAGCTCGTGGCGCAAGTCGACGTCGTCATGGAGAATTTTCGCCCCGGCGTGATGGACAAGCTCGGGATCGGCTACGAGGCGCTCTCCGCGATCAATCCAAAGCTGATCTATTGCGCCGTGTCCGGCTTCGGCCAGACCGGCCCGGACCGCCTCCGGCCCGGCTATGACGGCAAGATGCAGGCGCTGTCGGGCATCATGGCGATCACCGGCCACCCGGAGACGGGGCCGACACGCGCGGGCTTTGCGGTGTGCGACGTGCTCTCGGGCGCCACGGCCGCGTTCGGCGTGTCGAGCGCGCTGTATCAGCGCGACCGCACCGGCAAGGGACAGCTCATTGACGTCTCGATGCTTGAGGCGACGATGGCGTTTCTCTCGGGGCAGATCGCGGACTGGTCGGTCGCCGGCCATCGCCAGCAGCTGTCGGGCAATCAGGCCGTCAGCCGCCGGACCACGGCGAACCTGTTCAAATGCGGCGACGGCCACATCCTGCTCGCCGTCAACAACGAGAAGCAGTACCGCGCGCTGATGTCCGCGCTCGGCCGCGAGGACACGCTGTCAGACCCGCGCTTCGCCGACTGGTTCGCGCGCAACGAGAACGAGAGCGCATTGCGCGCCATCATCGAGGAGGCGCTGGCGACCAGGCCTGCGCGCGAGTGGGAGACAATCCTGGAAGATGCCGGCGCGCCCTGCGCCAGCATCTGGAAGGTCGAGGAGGTCATCGATCATCCGCAAATCAAGGCGCGCGGCGCGATCCAGGAGCTGGATACGCCCTACGGCCGCCTGCGCTTTGCCGGCAGCGGCTTCAAGCTCGCCCATGGCGGCGGCCGGCTGGACCGGATGGCGCCGGAATTGGGTGCGGATACGGATGCGGTGCTGGGCGAGCTGGGATTTGATCCAGCGGAGATCGCAGCGCTCAGGGCGAAAGAGATCGTGTAGATTTCGTAGGGTGGGCAAAGGCGCAACGCTCCGTGCTCACCATCTATCCACTTGCTTGAAACACGATGGTGGGCACGCTTCGCTTTGCCCACCCTACGGCACCGCCGCTTAGAACAACGACCCCTGCCCGTCATCTGACGAGCTAGCAGCAACCTTCCGGGCCGCCTTCTTCGGCTTCGCAGCCTCTGCCTCGGCCTCCATCTCATCCGCACTGATCGGCAACACGAGCTGATCGTCGTCATTGGCGACGCGGTTGACGCGGGTGGAGACCGGGTGCCAGGCGAATTCGCCGATGCGCGGGGCGGCCATCAGCGGCAACACGGCATCGACATCGTCGCCGCGGCTGTCGAGCCAGCGCTCGAATTCGCGCGGGCTGATGGTGACGGGCACGCGGTCATGCAGCGCGGCGAGATCCTCGCCCGCCGCCGCCGTGACGATCGCGACGGTGTCGAGCTCCTCACCGTTCGGCCCGGCCCAGGTCTCGAATACCGCAGCAAAGCCGAGCGGCTCGCCGTCGGCGCGGTGGATGAAGAAGGGCTGCTTGCGGCCGCCCTCCGCCTTCCATTCATAATAGCCGTCGGCCGGGA
Source organism: Bradyrhizobium sp. LA6.1 (assembly GCF_040547805.1). NCBI lineage: Bacteria > Pseudomonadati > Pseudomonadota > Alphaproteobacteria > Hyphomicrobiales > Nitrobacteraceae > Bradyrhizobium > Bradyrhizobium sp. LA6.1. Next base: position 9,122 of record NZ_JBEPQK010000015.1, read on the forward strand.
TCAGGCCACGGCGCCTCCGAATCGCGTTCTTGAAGGCGGGCTTTTCCAGCACCGTCTCGGAGCGCGCGTTGATCAGGAGCGTAAATCCCTTGGGATCCTTGACCCAGCCCGGCAACAATCCCCAGCGCATCAAGCGGAAATGGCGCGCGCCGTTCTCGAGCAGCACGACCGGAATCGGTTGTGTCGGCGCGACGTTGTACCGTGACGGGAAATTCGGCTGCTCGACATAGCCGAACAGTTGCCGCAAAGCCGCGGGGGCCGAAGTTATGACGAAGCGTCCACACATCCTTGGCTATCTATATAGGGTCCGTTCAGGTCGTTTTAACCCCGAACGCTAACACTGCGGCAGATGAGCTCAAAGGCCTCCCAACCCGCGCGGACGCATGTACAGACGGGCCCCGAGGCTGCCGCATGGGCCGAGCGGCTGCGCGTGGCCAACATCAACCCGCGAACCGGGCTTGCCACCGACTATCTCAACCATTTCAATGAAGCCGTGATGCTGCTGGAAATGGTCCCGGACATGCCGGAATGCGCCGAAGATTTTTTGACCTGGTCGCCGCTGTCCTATGCCGAGCATTTCACCGCGTCGAATTTCAAGGCACGGGATCTGGCCATCGAAGCCTATGAGAAGGCCGATCCGAATGTGCGCGCCCAGTTCGACCACATCACTGATACCATGACCTCGATCCTGACAGCGGTCGGCTCGGCCATGCGCGAGGTCGAGAAGGACACGACCCGCGTCCGCCTCGCCGAGCAGGCCACGCTCTGGGTCAAGCCGCTGATCGCGGCCTGCGGCGGCATCATCAATGGCGGCGCGGAAGCCGACGTCGACACCATCATGGCGAATTGAGCCAAGGGCTGTTGAAGGGTTGTTGAAGATATGTCTGCGGTCATCCAGCCCACCCACCCCCAGATCGCGGTCAGCGCCGCCATCTTCCGCGACGGCAAGGTACTTCTGACCCGCCGCGCCCGCTCGCCCGCCAAGGGGTTCTATTCGCTGCCCGGCGGCCGGGTCGAGTTCGGCGAATCGCTGCACCAGGCGCTGGCGCGCGAGGTCGACGAGGAGACCGGGCTCGCCATCGAGATCATTGGCCTCGCCGGCTGGCGCGAGGTGTTGCCGGCCGCAGCCGGCGCCGGCCATTACCTGATCATGTCCTTTGCCGCCCGCTGGGTGGCCAAGGAGCCGGCTCTCAACGACGAGCTCGACGATTACCGCTGGATCGCCCCCGACGCCCTGGCGAGCCTCGGCGACCTCAAGCTGACCGGGGGGCTGGAGGAGGTCATCCTGTCGGCCGCCGGGCTGATCGGGCCCTGACCGCCCCGTCTTGCGTCCTCCGCTCCGAGGGGGCATACACCCCGCCGATGTCCACGCGATTTCTGGCCATTTTTGCCCTGATTCTCGCCTGCGCCTCCGTGCCCACAAGGGCCCAGGACGTGGCGGCGCCGTTTGACGCCGATTTGCAGCGGCTGGCGGAGATTTTGGGCGGCCTGCACTATCTGCGCGGCATCTGCGGGTCCAACGAGGGCAACAAATGGCGCAGCGAGATGCAGGCGCTGATCGATGCCGAAACCCCCTCGGGCGAGCGCCGCACCCGTATGATCGCCGGCTTCAACCGCGGCTATAACGGCTTCCAGCAGACCTATCGGAGCTGCACGCCGGCCGCGACGGTGGCGATCCGCCGCTATATCGAGGAAGGCTCGAAGATCTCGCGCGATCTCACGGCGCGTTACGCGAACTGAGCGCATCTCCTCATCCTGAGGAGCGCGCTCTTCGCGCGCGTCTCGAAGGATGCAAGGCCCCGCTGCCGCAGCACGGCCTCTATGGTTCGAGACGGCGCTAACGCGCCTCCTCACATGAGGGTTTGGCTGTCGAACGCGCATCTGGAACCCTGTCATCGACTTTGTTCACAGCCGTTAACCGTTCCTAAAGATGTGGCCTAGCGGGCGTTAATACGCGTGCTACACCTTTCGTACAGCGCATCGCCGTGGATCGCGCCCCAGCCCTGATCGAGTTTCATGAGCCATTCAGTGTCCTACGCCCCCGCCCGCGCGCCGCTGCCCGATCACGAGCAGAAACAGGCCGCGCTGAGCTATCTCAACGAGGCCTGGGCCGAAGCGCGCCATGATGGCGTCGACGGCGACTGCCTGGCGCAGGCGAGCCTGTTTGCGGCATTCGCCGAGCTCGTCGGTACCTACGGCGAGGATGCGGTGGCGAAATTCGTCGAGGGCTTTCCGGGCCGCATCCGCAACGGCGAATTCTCGGTCACTCTCGCAAGGCAGTAAGCTTCTTGCGAAAAATGACCCCGCCACACGGGCGGGGCCAGTCTACGGATGAATGACTTGGCGAACGGGATCTGGCGAACAGGTTCGCGAAGTCTGCCGCGTTTATCGCACGGAAGCCGCCTCCCCCAGACAAGCATTAGTCTCGCGATGACCGGGAGATATTCCCACTACGATCGGGAATGCACTCCCTCCTCCCTCACGGCGCGACCTTGAGCGTCGCTTTCATGTTGGGATGATAGCGGCAGTAATAGTCGACAATTCCCGCCTTCTTCAGAACAAACGTTGCCGACTTCTTCGGTGGCAGCATCACGTCGAAATCGCCGCTCTTCGCCGTGGCGGTGTGCGCGAACACGTCCTTGTTGATCCATTCGATGGTATCGCCGACCTTCGCGGACGTTTCGGCCGGTGAAACCACGAGATTGTCCATTATGATCTGCATGGTCGCGGCGCGCGCCGGGACGACGATCGACAGCAAGACGACCGCAAGCGCGATCGAAGCGAGGTGTCGCGGCTTCATCCCACACCCCCTATTTCAGCTCGGCCGCGACATGCTCGGCGTGCTGCTGGTGGCCCTGAAAAATCTTCAGGCCGGTCTGCAACAGGCTCTTGAGCTCGGCATTGCCGGCGGACGGGATGAGCTGGGTTTCCAGCGCGCCGTTGACCGCCTTGTGGTAGGCGACCTCGTTCGCGACATAGGCCTTGTCGAAGGCCGCGCCGCTCAGCTTGTCGAGCTCAGCCAGCTTGTCGCTCGCCTGCTTCGACAGCGTCTTGCTGGTATCGTTGTCTTCAGGCGTAACGTTCAGCTTCTTGACCAGCGCCAGCGCCTGCTTGTTGACCGCCTCGTGGTCGCGCAGCATGTCCTCGGCAAACGCCTTGACGTCCTTGTTCTTGGCCTTTTTCTGCGCCTGCTTGGCCGCGTTGATGTCGATCACGCCCGCGGTGTAGGCGATGTGAGCGATCTGCGGATCGGTGGGCTTGTCGGCTGCGCTCGCGCCTTGCAGTAGCGCCGGGCTCGACAACAGAATTGCCGCGGCGATCGCCGCGCTCCATCGGGTGAACATGTTTGAAACTCCTGTGCTGCCGGAGGGTTTGCCGGCGTTGCTTCACAGGCATTGGATGGGATTTTCGCGCAAACGTTCCCGAAAAACTTCAGCCGCCGCTGCCGAGCCGCTTCAGCACCGATACGGTCAGCCGCTCGCAGCGCCACCCGGCAAACGGGAACGCATCCATCATAACCGGACCGATCTCCTTCTCGACGTTCTCGCGCAACATGGTGCGCGCACGGTGCAGCCGCGTCTTCACGGTCTCGGGCTTGACGCCGAGCAGATCGGCGGTCTCCTCGATGTTCATCCCCTCCATGACGCGCGCGACGAAGACCATGCGGAACACATCCGGCAGTTCGTCGATTGCGCGTTCGACGACGCGCTGGATTTCACGTTGGGCCATGGTCCTTTCCGGATCGCCTGCGGGAGAAACGGGAAATTTTATGATCTGCGCGTCGAGCGCCCCTTCCGGCAGCGCGCTGAGCTCGACATGCGGCTTGCGGCTTCGCGCCCGGCCAAGCGCCTCGTTGATGGCAATGCGCGACAGCCAGGTCGACAGCCCGGACTCGCCGCGAAAGTCGTCCAGATGGGTAAAGGCCCGGACATAGGTTTCCTGCACCACGTCCTCGGCTTCGCTGTCGCTGCGCAGGATACCGCGCGCTAGACGGTAGAGCCTGCGGTTGTTGGCCTGCATGATCTCGCGCAACGCGGCCTCGTCACGGCCCCGCGCGCGATCGACCAGTTCGGCTTCCGATGCTCTAGCGCCGGCGGACAGGCCGGCTGCGGTCCGCTGCATGGTGGTCACCTGTTTCCATTCGTTCCGGACATTGGATGCAGGCCAGCGATAAAGGTTCCCGACTTTCTTACCCTCCCCTGGAGGGGGAGGGTCGATCGCGCGCAGCGCGAGCGGGGTGGGGTGACAGTCTATACCTTTGAGGCGGTGCCCGAGTGGAGAGATCACCCCACCCCGCTTCACCTCTCGCTTCGCTCGACGTGAAGCGACCCTCCCCCTTCAGGGGAGGGTAAGAGCTAATCCGTCTCGATCGGCAGTGCCGGATCCCTCGCCCATTCGCCCATGGAGGCATCGTACAGCGTCAGCTTGTCGTAGCCGAGCTGTGTCAGCATGAGCAGGTCGATCGTCGCCGAGATGCCGCCGCCGCAATAGCAGATCACATTCTTGTCGCGCGTAACGCCCTGGGCCGCGAACTTCGCTTCGGCGTCGGCAAGCGTCGTCAGTGTCTTGTCGGCCTTGGCAAGCGTGGCCGCGGGCACGTTGACGCTGCCGGGCACGCGGCCGGGCCGGCCGTAGCGGCTCGGCTCGAGGCCCTGATGAAATTGCGGCCCGAGCGCGTTGACGATCACGGTCGAGGGATCGCAGATCCGCGCCTTCACGGTGGTCTTGTCGACGAAGAAGCCCGCGTGCGACGCGGCCTTGAAGGTCGTGGCGGGATAGCCCTTCGGCGCGCCCGTCTCGACCGGCCGCCCCTCGTCCTTCCATTTGTCAAAACCGCCGTCGAGCACGCGCGCATCGACGCCGAGCGAGCGCAGCATCCACCAGAACCGCGTCGACCACATCATGGTGCCGATGCTGTAGAGCACGATGGTCTTGGATGCGTCAGCGCCGTGGCGACCGAAGGCGGCCTCTAGCTGGGGCACGCCAGCCATCATGAAGAGCTGTTGCGCGGAGGTGTCGGAGAACTCGCCTTGCAGGTCGAGGAAATCCGCGCCGGGGATGTGGCCGGCCGCGAACGTCTTGTCGCCGGGCACCGCGCGATAGGGCACATCGCTACCGGGCGGCACCGGCTCGTTATAGGTCGTGCAGTCGTAGAGGCGGAGGTTGGGATCGCCGAGAATCGCGGCGAGTTGCACAGTGGTGATGAGGGGCGTCGGTTGGGACATTGCTCTCTCCCAATTTGAGTCTACGCTTCCTGGCACTCTGTCATTGCCCGCGAAGGCGGGCAATCCAGTATTCCAGAGGCGGCGGTGATCGAACCGAGAAGCCGCGGCGTACTGGATGCCCCGCCTCCGCGGGGCATGACAGCGGAGCGAGAAGCGGGCCGCCCTCTACTGCTTCAGCGTCTCCAGAAACCGCACCGGCTCGCCCTGCGAGGCCGTCACCAGTTCGCCCTGCCACATCACGCGGCGGCCGCGGATGAAGGTGCCGACGGGCCAGCCGGTGACGCGGACGCCGTCATAAGGCGTCCAGCCGGCTTTGGACGCCACCCATTTGTTGGTGATGGTCTCGCTGCGCTTGAGATCTACGATCGTGAAATCGGCGTCGTAGCCTGCGGCAATGCGGCCCTTGCAGGCCATGTTGTAGAGACGCGCGGGGCCGGCGCTGGTGAGGTCGACGAAGCGCGCCAGCGACAGGCGGCCGGCGTTGACGTGGTCGAGCATGAGCGGCACCAGCGTTTGCACGCCGGTCATGCCGGAGGGCGAGGCCGGATAGGTCTTCGACTTCTCTTCCAGCGTATGCGGGGCATGGTCGGAGCCGAGCACGTCGATGATGCCCTGCTCGATGCCGCGCCAGATGCCGGCGCGGTGATCGGCCCCGCGCACCGGCGGGTTCATCTGCGCCAGCGTGCCGAGCCGCTCGTAGCATTCGGGTGCGACCAACGTCAGATGATGCGGCGTCGCCTCGCAGGAAGCGACGTCCTTGTGGTCGCGCAGGAACTCGATCTCTTCCTTGGTCGAGATGTGCAACACGTGGATGCGCTTGCCGGTCTCGTGCGCGAGCTTGACCAGCCGCTGCGTCGCCATCAGCGCCGCGGTCTCGTCACGCCAGACCGGATGCGAACGCGGATCGCCCTCGATGCGCAGCGACTTGCGGTCGTTGAGGCGGTATTCATCTTCGGCGTGGAAGGCGGCGCGGCGGCGGATCACCTGGAAGATGCGGCGCAGGCTCTCGTCGTCCTCCACCAGCAGCGCGCCGGTCGACGAGCCGATGAACACCTTGACGCCCGCGCAGCCGGGCGCGCGCTCCAGCACCGGCAGATCCTGCACGTTCTCGCGGGTACCGCCGATGAAGAAGGCGAAATCGCAATGCATGCGATGATGGGCACGCTTCACCTTGTCGGTGAAGGTGGCCTCCGTCACGGTCAACGGAGACGTATTCGGCATCTCGAACACGGCGGTGACGCCGCCCATCACGGCGCTGCGCGACCCTGTCTCGAGGTCTTCCTTCTGCTCCAGCCCGGGCTCGCGGAAATGCACCTGGGTGTCCATCACGCCGGGCAGGATGTGGAGGCCCTTGCAGTCGATCACCTCAGCGGCGGAGGCCTGCGACAGCGGGCCCAGCTCCGCGATGCGGCCGTTGGTGATGCCGATATCGCGAACACCCTCGCCGTCCTGGTTGACGACGGTGCCGCCTTTGAGGATCACATCGAAGCGCTGGGTCATGGCTGAAGGCCTCTCTCATCCCCAAGCGCGGGGCTTGAGGTCTTGTCGTTTATGCCTTGCGGGCTTACGTTCAGGAGCAACATGTCGCAAGAGATTTTCACATGAAATCAGCGTTTCTTCCCGACCGGAGCGTGGTCAAGGTCGCGGGCGAGGACGCGCGCAACTTCCTCAACGGCCTGATCACGACCGATCTCGACAAGCTGAAGCCGGGCCTGGGGCGATTCGGTGCGCTGCTGACGCCGCAGGGCAAGATCATCGTGGATTTCCTGATCACCGAGGTGCCGGCAGGCCATGGCGGCGGGTTCCTGATCGACTGTCCGAAGGCGCTGGCCGAGGGCCTCGCCACCAAGCTGAAATTCTACAAGCTGCGCGCCAAGGTCACGGTGGAAAACCTCGATCTCGGTGTGCTCGCGACCTGGGACGGACAGCCTGCGGCGCAGCCGGACCTTGCGTTCGCCGATCCGCGCAATGATGCGCTCGGCACTCGCATCCTGATCCCCGAAGATCTCAAGCAGAAGCTGTCCGATCTCATCGGCGCCGAGCTGGTCGACGCCTCCGCCTATGAGGCGCATCGTATTGCGCTCGGCGTGCCGCGCGGCGGGCTCGATTTCATGTACAGCGATGCGTTCCCGCACGAGACCAACATGGACCGCCTCGCCGGCGTCGATTTCGACAAGGGCTGCTATGTCGGCCAGGAGGTCGTCTCGCGCATGCAGCATCGCGGCACCGCACGCACCCGCAGCGTCAAGGTGCTGCTCGATGACCTCTCGCCGGAGGCCGGCGTCAGTGTTATGGCCGGCGACAAGCCGGTCGGCACGATGGGCTCGTCCGCGCAGGGCAAGGGCATCGCGCTGGTGCGCATCGACCGCGTTGCGGACGCGCTCGATGCCGGCCAGCCGCTCACCGCCGGCGGCCTCGCCGTGAGGCTCGCCGAACCCGACGTCGTCCGCATTCCCCTGAAGCAACCCATCGCATGAGCCGAGCCCCCCGCCTGCATCCCGACGGAAAGACCCGCTGCCCCTGGCCCGGCGAAGACCCGCTCTATGTCGCCTATCACGACACCGAATGGGGCGTGCCGGAATATGACGACCGTGCGCTCTATGAAAAGCTGATCCTCGACGGCTTCCAGGCCGGCCTCTCCTGGATCACGATCCTGCGCAAGCGGGACAATTTCCGCAAAGCTTTCGATGATTTTCAGCCGGAGAAGATCGCGCGCTACAACGACAAGAAGGTGCACGCGCTGATGAACGATGCCGGCATCGTGCGCAACCGCGCCAAGATCGACGGCGCGATCCTGAGCGCGAAATCGTATCTCGACATCATGGAGAAGGGCCCGGGCTTCTCGAAGCTGTTGTGGGACTTCATGGACGGACGGCCCAAGATCAACAATTTCAAGACCACTGCGAGCGTGCCGGCCTCGACGCCGCTGTCGATGCAGATCTCCAAGGAACTGTCCTCGCGCGGTTTCAAATTCGTCGGTCCGACCATCGTCTATGCCTTCATGGAGGCGACAGGCATGGTCAACGACCATCTCGTCGACTGCCATTGTCACGCGAGCTGCGGCAAGACGCAGCGCAAGCCGCGCCTCAAGGCCAAATGACCGCGAAGAAAACGGCACGCGACGTGGCATCCCGCGCCTGGCAGCGCATGCTGTCGGGCCGCCGGCTCGATCTGCTCGATCCCTCTCCGCTCGATGTCGAGATCGCCGACATCGCGCATGGGCTGGCGCGCGTGGCGCGCTGGAACGGGCAGACCACCGGCGCGCACATCTTCTCGGTCGCGCAGCACACACTTCTGGTGGAGACGGTGATGCGGCACGAGATGCCCCGCGTCGACGAGCGCATGCGGCTCGCCGCGCTGCTGCACGATGCGCCCGAATACGTGATCGGCGACATGATCTCGCCGTTCAAGGCCGTGCTCGACGGCCACTACAAGGCGGTGGAGAAGCGCCTGCTCGGCGCCATCCACATCCGCTTCGGCCTGCCGCCGGCGCTGCCCGAGGAGATCACGCAAGCCATCAAGGCCGCCGATCGCGGGGCGGCCTATCTGGAGGCAACCGAGCTTGCCGGCTTCAGCGAAAGCGAGGCGAAGCGCCTGTTCGGCAGGGACCCCGGCCTCTCCGACAGCGTCCGGCGCGACTACCTCACGCCCTGGACCGCGGCGCGGGCCGAGAAGCAGTTTCTGGAGCGGTTCAACGCGGTGTTCGCGTAGCATCATCCCTTCGTAGGGTGGGCAAAGCGAAGCGTGCCCACCAAACTAGCCGCGGTGTGCGCGGTGCGAAACGGTGGGCACGGCGCGATGCGCCTTTGCCCACCCTACGAGCGCTCGCTATAATCAGCGGCAAAAAGGTCCGCCATGATCCACGTCTGTTCCCTCGCCGCCCTTCCCGAAACCGTCCGCCTCACCAGGGCCAGCCATGTGCTGACCGTCATGGCCAATGTCGAGCAGGTGGCACGTCCGGTGTCGGTGCTGCCGGCCAACCATCTCAAGGTGTCGATGGACGACATCACCGAGGAGATGGACGGCTTCACCGCACCATCCGAAGCTCATATCGACCAGGTGCTGAATTTCGTACGCGGCTGGGACCGCAGCGCGCCGCTGGTGGTGCATTGCTATGCCGGCATCAGCCGCTCCACTGCGAGCGCCTTTGCGGCCGTCTGCGCCCTCAATCCGGATCGCGACGAGATCGAGATCGCCAAGAAGATCCGCGCGGCCTCCCCGATCGCCTCGCCGAACCGCCGCATCGTCGGTCTTGCCGACCGCGCGCTCGGACGCAACGGCCGCATGCTGCGCGCGCTCGACGAGATGGGCCCGGGCGCCATGATGGTCGAGGGCCGCCCCTTCGTGATCGAGCTCGAATGACAACTGCGACATCAGCCGCATGAGCGACACGCAGCTGACGCCGATCGAGATCGGCCTGACCGCGGCGATCGTCGCGATCGAGGATCATGAGCCGCTGATCCTCACCGCGCACAGCAGTGATGGGCTGGCGGGCCTGCCGTTCGGGCCGTTCGATGCGCCCAGCCATCGCACGTTCGAGATCGGCCTGCGCGCCTGGGTCGAGGCGCAGGCGGGCTTGCGGCTCGGCTATGTCGAGCAGCTCTACACGTTCGGCGATCGTGGCCGTCATGCCGAGGCCGGCGACACCGGTGCGCATATGGTGTCGATCGGCTATCTGGCGCTGACGCGCGCGGTGGGCGGCGAGCTCGCAGCGACCGGCGCGAGCTTCGAACCGTGGTATCGCTTCCTCCCCTGGGAAGACTGGCGCGAGGAGCCGCCTGCGATCATCGCCCGTGACATCATTCCGGCGCTGACGCTATGGGCCGAGGAGGAGACGCCGGAGACCACACGCGCGCTGCCGCGCCGGGATCGCGTGCGGTTCTATTTCGGCCTCGACGGCGCGCCCTGGGACGAGGAGCGCGTGCTCGACCGCTACGAGCTCTTGTACGAGGCCGGGCTGATCGAGGAGGCGCGGCGCGACGGCCGTCCTGCGGCATTGGCGCGCAAGCAGCTTCCCGCGCTCGGCACCTCCATGCGGTTCGATCACCGCCGGATTCTCGCGACAGCGATCGCGCGGCTGCGTGCAAAACTGAAGTATCGTCCTGTGGTGTTTGAACTTTTGACCGCGGAGTTCACACTCACTGAACTGCAGTACACGGTGGAGGCGATCTCCGGCCGGCACCTGCACAAACAAAATTTCCGCCGCCTGGTCGAAACCGAAGCCTTGGTCGAACCGACCGGGGTGATGTCGACACAGACCGGCGGACGGCCGGCGGCGCTCTACCGCTTCCGCCGCGACGTGCTCCAGGAACGACCCGCGCCGGGCTTGCGCGTACGCTCCCGGCGCTAGATCCTAGGATTTGCGTGACCGGCTCCTGCCCGCCGGTTGCCTGGAGGCTTCATGTTCGACGGCCCGTTTGACGTCTTTGCGCTGATCATTGCGATCATCGCTGTCCTGATCGCGATCAAGGCCTCCAGCCAGGCAGTCGAGCTGCGCCGCCGGCTGGCCTCGCTCGAAGAGATGTTTTACGCGCAGCGGCAGGTGCAGCCACCGCCGCTGATGCCCGCGCAGGTGCAGGCCGAGGCGCCCGCGACGACGGCCACCGAGCCGCCGCCGCTCGCGCCCGAAGCCGAGGCAGCACCGCCTCCGCTCGTCACCGAAGAGGTTTCACCGCGGCCGCTCGCAGCGAGCACCGAAGCCGATGCACCGCCGCCGCTTGCGGCGAGCACCGAGGCCTACGCACCGCCGCCTTTGCCCGCGCCGGCACCCGGCTTCGAGGAACGGCTCGGCACGCGCTGGGTGGTCTGGATCGGCGGCCTCGCGCTCGCGCTCGGCGGCTTCTTCATGGTGCGCTATTCGATCGAGGCAGGTCTCGTCGGCCCCGGCGTGCGCGTGTTCCTCGGCGGGCTGTTCGCAGCCGCGCTGCTGGGCGCCGGCGAATGGTCGCGGCGCAAGGAGAGCATCTCCAACATCGCGGCGCTGCCGATCGCCAACATCCCCGCGATCCTCACGGCGGCCGGAACGGCCGTGGCGTTCGCGACCATCTATGCGGCCTATGCGCTCTATGGCTTCCTCGTGCCCGCCACCGCTTTCGTGCTGCTCGGCATCGTTGCGATGGGCACGCTCGCCGCGGCACTGTTGCATGGGCCCGCACTCGCGGGCCTCGGCGTGGTCGGCGCGTTCGTGACGCCGATCCTCGTCTCCAGCGGCAAGCCGGATTATTGGGCGCTCTATATTTATCTTGCGATCGTCACCGCCGCGAGCTTCGGCCTCGCGCGCATCCGGCTGTGGCGCTGGCTCGCGGTCACGACCATCGCCTTCGCCGTGCTCTGGATCTTCCCGGGGCTCGATACCAGCGAGCTGCAGGTCGCGCCGCACGCCTTCCATGCGATCGCGGGCTTCGTGCTTGCAGCTCTGCTCGTGGTCTGCGGCTTCATGTTCGGTCCGACCATCGAGGACGGCGAGATCGAGCCGGTGTCGTCGAGCTCGCTCGGCGCCTACCTGTTCGGCGCGATGCTGATCGTGCTGTCGAGCGCGCATGCGGACCTTGCGCTGATCGCCTTCACGCTGCTCGTTGGTGCGACGCTGCTCGTCGCCTGGCGCGCGCCGGCGGCAACGGGCGCGCTGGGCGCGGCCGCAGCGACCGTCTTCATCGTGTTCGCCGAATGGGCGGTGCGCGCCAATCCCGACATGCTGGTGCTGCCGGGCGGCCCCATGCCCGGCGTCGGACCGACAGCGATCGACGGCGCGGTGACGCTGCATCTGGTGATGGCCGCGATCTTCGCTTCCGGCTTCGGCATCGCAGGCTTTCTCGCGCAGGGCCGGTCGAGCTCGGCAGTCATTCCGGTGGTGTGGTCGGCGGCAGCCGTTGCGACGCCGATCGCGATCCTCGTTGCGCTCTACGCGCGCATCGCCCATCTCGACCGCTCGATCCCGTTCGCGATCCTCGCGGTGCTGCTCGCCGCCGCCTTTGGCGCCGCGACCGAAGCGCTGGCGCGCCGCGAAGATCGGCCGGGCGCTGCGACCTCCGTCGCGCTGTTCGCGACCGGCACGCTCGGCGCGCTGGCGCTGGCGCTGACCTTCGCCCTCGAAAAGGGCTGGCTCACCATCGCGCTGGCGCTGATGTCGCTCGGCACGGCCTGGATCTCGCTGCAGCGGCCGATCCCGGTCCTGCGCCAGCTCGCCGCCATCTTTGCCGCGATCGTGACCGCGCGCATCGGCTATGATCCGCGCATCGTCGGCGACGCCGTCGGCACCACGCCGATCTTCAACTGGCTGTTGTGGGGCTACGGCCTGCCGGCGGCCTCGTTCTGGGGCGCGAGCATCTTCCTGCGCCGCCGCGGTGACGATCCGCCGCTGCGCATCGTGGAGGCCGCCGCGATCCTGTTCACCGCGCTGCTCGCCTTCATGGAGATCCGGCATCTTGCCACCGGCGGCCGCATGACGTCGCCGCCCTCGCTGCTCGAATTTGCCCTGCAAGTCTGCGTCGCGCTCGCGATGGCGATCGGGCTGGAGCGGCTGCGGCTGAGGAGCCGCAGCATCGTTCACAATGTCGGCGCGGTCGCGCTCACCGCGATCGCCGGGCTCATCAGCGTGTTCGGCCTGCTGATCCTGGAGAATCCGTGGCTGCTCTCCAGCGTCGATGTCGGCGGTCTCGTCTTCAACCTGCTGCTGCTCGGCTACGCGCTCCCGGCGGTGCTGATGCTGCTGCTGTCCTATGCGGTAGCCGGACATCGCCCCGTCGCCTATGCGAACACGATTGCCGGCGCTGCGCTGGTGTTCGCGCTGACCTATTTGACGCTGGAGATCCGCCGCTTCTATCACGGCCCGGTCCTGCTTTACGGCGCCACCACGGGCGCGGAGCAATACACCTATTCGATCGGCTGGCTCGGCTTCGGCGTGGTGCTGCTCGGCGTCGGCATTCTCGTCAACTCCGAGCGGGCACGGCTGGCGTCGGCCGCGGTGATCGCGCTGACGATCCTGAAGGCCTTCGTGATCGACATGTCGACGCTGACAGGCGTCTACCGCGCGCTGTCGTTCATGTGCCTCGGCATCGTGCTGGTCGCGATCGGCTGGCTCTACCAGCGCATCCTGTTCCGGCGGCAGGTCGCACCGCCGCCGGCTCCCCAGGCGAGCACTTGAGGATCAGGCCGCGCGGACCGACTCCAGGAACTGCGCGACCTCGACTTTGAGCCGCGTGCTGTCGGTCGCCAGCGATTTCGCCGCCGACAGCACCTCTGTCGACGCCGAGCCGGTCTCGATCGCACCACGCTGCACGTCCGTGATGTTCATCGAGACCTCCTGCGTGCCGACCGAAGCCTGCTGCACGTTGCGCGAGATCTCCTGCGTGGCCGCGCCCTGTTCCTCGACGGCGGCTGCGATGGCCGCCGCCACCTCGGACAGCCGCTCGATGGTGCCGCCGATCTCCTGGATGGCGCTGACGGATTCCTGCGTCGCGGACTGGATCCCGGAGACCTGCGCTCCGATCTCGCCGGTCGCTTTCGCGGTCTGCTCGGCCAGCGCCTTGACCTCGGAGGCGACGACCGCGAAGCCGCGGCCGGCTTCACCGGCACGCGCCGCCTCGATGGTGGCGTTGAGCGCCAGCAGGTTGGTCTGACCGGCGATGGTGTTGATCAGCTCGACCACGTCGCCGATGCGGGATGCCGCCTGCGACAGCGCGTTGACGCGGTCGTTGGTCCGCGTGGCCTGCTCGACGGCCTCCGCGGCCATCCGTGCCGAATCCTGCACGCGGCGGCTGATCTCGGTGATGGAGGACGACAGCTCCTCCGATGCGGACGCAACCGCCTGGACGTTGGTCGAGGCTTCCTCGGACGCCGCGGCGACCACGGTCGCAAGCTCCTGTCCGCGCTGCGCGGTGCTGCTCAGCGTGGTCGCGGATGCCTCGAGCTCGGTCGAGGCCGACGACACGGTGCCGACGACCTCGCCGATCATGGCCTCGAACTTGCGGGTGATGGCGTCGACGCGGCGGCCGCGTTCGATCTTTGCCTCGGCGTCGGCCGCAGCGACTTCGTCGGCGGCCTTCTTGGCGATCAACGCCTCCTTGAAGATCTGGAGCGCATCCGCCATCGAGCCGATCTCGGTCTTCTCGCCGCGATGCGGCACCTCGGCGGAGAGATCACCTTCACCAAGCGACTGCATCGGATGGATGATCGAGGCAATCCCACGAGAAACGTCACGCACGAGATAATAGGCGGCGCCGATCGCGATCACGACCGAGAACACGATGATGCCGACCAGCACGCGGAAGATCGTGGCGTAGCTGTCGGCCGCCTGCTTCGTCTCCAGCTCGGCGCCCCGGTTGTTCATCTCGATGCCCTTCTGAAGCAGGGGGTCGGCGGCCTGGGCCATCTTCGCGACCTTGGTCTGCAACAGCTCGTTGGCATCGGTCGGGAAGCGACCGACGCCCTTGCGCGACAGCGCCATGACGTCCTGCACCCCGTTCAGGTACTCGGCCCACGCCTTGCTCCACTGCTCATAGAGCGAACGCTCCTCGGCTGAGGTGATCAGCGGCTCGTAGACCTTGCGGGTCTGGTCGATGCGCGCCTGCAGCGAGGCGAGGCGCTTCTCGGCGGCTTCCTTGCCCTCGGCGGTGTCCTGCATCAGGTGCAGGCGCAGCGCGACGCGCAGCTCGTTGATATCGGCGCGAAGCGAGCCGAGCGCACGCACGCTCGGCAGCCAGCTCTCCGCGATCTCGACGGTGTGGGAATTGATACTCTGCATGGTGCCGATCGCCATCACGCCGACGCCGGCGAGCGACAGCACGAGGACCGACAACACGGTCAGAAGCTTGAACACGATCGACAACTTCGACATCACAGCAAATCCCGATGAGACCTAGCAACGCGCAAATCACCTGCGCCGCCATCGTCACGACGGACGACAGGGCGGAAGTCAGTTCAACAATGCTGGCTGATTTTTATCCCGTAAGATTGCGCTCATAGTTGCAAACAGGCGTTAACAGGAACCTACGTGAAACTACGGAATTCGCTGTCGCCGCCGTTATATGTTCCGCAATTATTGGTTGCAGTGCAGCAGACATCGCGCGACGCCACACCGGCGCACCGCGATGCGCGGCTCGAACGGAGCAACTGACGACCTCACGCCGCCCGCACCGACTCCAGGAAGCGCGCGACCTCGCTCTTCAGCCGATTGCTCTCCTGAGACAGCGATTGTGCTGCCGAATGAACCTGCGCAGAGGCGGCCCCGGTCTCGCCTGCGCCGCGCTGGACGTTGCCGATATTGGCGGAGACTTCCGAGGTGCCGTGCGCGGCATGCTGGATGTTGCGGGAGATCTCCTGCGTCGCGGCGCCCTGCTCCTCCACCGCCGCGGCGATGGCCGAGGAAATTTCCGACATCCGCGCGATGGTGTCGCCGATCTCCTTGATCGCGCCGACCGAATCCTGCGTCGCGGTCTGGATCGCGCCGATGTGCTGGCTGATCTCGCCGGTGGCCTTCGCGGTCTGCTCGGCGAGCGCCTTCACTTCGGTCGCAACCACCGCAAAGCCCTTGCCGGCCTCGCCCGCACGTGCCGCCTCGATCGTGGCATTCAACGCCAGCAGATTGGTCTGGCTGGCGATGGTGTTGATCAGCTCGACCACGTCGCCGATGCGCCCTGCCGCCTTGGTCAGCTCGGCGACGCGCGCGTTAGTGCGCTGGGCCTGCTCCACCGCGACGTCGGCGACGCGGGCCGATTCCTGCACCTGGCGGCTGATCTCCGAGATCGATGTGGTCATCTCCTCGCTCGCGGACGACACCGACTGCACGTTCGCGGACGCCTCCTCCGAGGCCGCCGCCACCGCCGTGGCGAGCCCGTTGCCTCGCTCGGCGGCCTGCGTCAGCGTGTTGGAGGACGCCTCGAGCTCGGTTGCCGCCGACGACACCGTATCGATGATCTCGCCGACTGCGCCCTCAAACCCGTCGGCGAGGCGCTGCATGTCCGCCTTGCGCCGTTCGCGCCCGCGCGCGTCAGCCTCGGCCTGCTCCGCACGCAGCCGCTCTGCCTCCGCCATGTTGGTCCTGAACACCTCGACCGCGCCGGCCATCTCGCCGATCTCGTCCTTGCGCCCGACGCCGGGGACGGCAATCGAGAGCTCGCCGCGCGCCAGCCGCGTCATCGCGCCGACCATGCCGGACAGCGCCTTCGAGATCGAGCGCCCGAGGACGAAGCCGACCACGGCGAGCACGACGACGGTGAGCGCGAAGGCGATCATCATCCACAGGCGTACGGCATCGCGCGTTGCGGCTTCCGCGGCGTCGGCCTGCTTGTACATGGCGTCGACGGCGGTTCGCACCTCGACCATGGAGGGTTCGAGCTCGCGGAATGTCTTCATCATGCTCGCGTCCAGCGCGGCGCTCTGCTGCGCAGTCTCGGCCCAGGCCGCGAACTCGGACTGGTATTTCTGGAGCTTGGCCGTGATGTCGTTCATCACCGCCGTCGGGACTGCGACCACCTCGATCGCCTTGGAGAATTCGACCCCGGCCTTCTTCACTTCGGCAATGTATTTGGGGTCGCGCCGCAGCATGAAGTCCTTCTCGTGCCGGCGCATCATCAGCATCCAGCTCGTCGTCCTGGGATCGTCGATCTCCTTGAGTTTCACCTCGATGTCGTGCACGGCGGCGCGGAGCGAGCCGGACAGACCAAGCGTCTCGTTCAGCCCGAGTCTGGTCTCGGCCACGACGAGCGCCTTGAAATCCTCGGCATAGCGTTTGAAGCCGTCATGCGCCTGCCTGGTCTTGTCGGACAGCGCGCTCATGCCGCCGGCCGCCATCAACCGCTCGACCTCGTCGAAATCGCGGTTGATCGGTCCCATCAGCTCGGCATGGGCCTTGGCGTAGCTTTCGTTGCGGCGCTGCTGAAAATTCTTCTCGTTGCGGCGCGCCTCCAGCATCTCGATCGTGAGCTGCTTGTTCAGGTCAGCGATCGCGCGGGCGCGGTTGGCAACGGTGCGGGAGGCGTCCTGAGAGAGGCTGCCGATCTCGTAGATCGCGCCGAAGACGACGAGACCGACAAGGCCGAAGAGTCCGATCGCCATGACCTTGTGGGTGAGGCGAATGGAAAGGCCGCTCATTGAATGTGCTCCGATACGTTCGATACGCAATACAGGGAGGGCGACTCGGCACCCGAATATTGCGAGATCATGACTGCATCGGTTTTCCGGAAGGTTAACCGTGCAGACCTTCTCACCGCGGCATCGGCTGCGGACGCATGCGAACCGCCACGCGTCCTCGCGCGGCGGTTGCAATCGGCGGATGATGGGGTGAGGACGGCCGCCCTCAGGCGGCGCGCACCGTGGTGAGGAACTTGCCGACCTCGAGCTTGAGGCGATTGCTGTCGCCGGACAGCGACTGCGCCGCCGAAAGCACCTGCGACGACGCCGAGCCGGTCTCGCTCGCGCCGCGCTGGACGTCGGTGATGTTGGACGACACTTGATGGGTGCCTTCCGCCGCCTGCTGCACGTTGCGGGAGATCTCCTGCGTCGCCGCGCCCTGCTCCTCCACCGCTGCCGCGATCGCCGAAGAGATCTCCGATAGGCGTTCGATGGTGTCGCTGATGTCCTTGATGGCGCCGACCGACTCCCGGGTAGCAGACTGGATGCCGGAAATCTGCTGGCCGATCTCGCCGGTCGCCTTCGCGGTCTGCTCGGCAAGCGCCTTCACTTCGGAAGCGACGACGGCGAAGCCACGACCAGCTTCACCTGCACGCGCCGCCTCGATCGTGGCGTTGAGCGCCAGCAGGTTGGTCTGGCCGGCGATGGTGTTGATCAGCTCGACGACGTCGCCGATCCGCGTTGCCGCCTTCGACAGTTCGCTGACACGTTCGGTCGTGGTGCGGGCCTGGCCGACGGCTTCGCTCGCCACGCGCGCGGATTCCTGCACCTGGCGGCTGATCTCGGTGATCGAGGACGACAGCTCCTCGGTCGCCGAGGCCACCGACTGCACGTTGGTGGAGGCTTCCTCAGAGGCCGAAGCGACCACGGTCGCAAGCTGCTGCGCGTGCTCCGCGGTCGAGGTCAGCGTCGTCGCGGAAGCCTCGAGCTCGGTCGAGGCCGAGCTCACGGTCTCGATCACCTCGCCGACGGCGGTTTCAAACTGATCGGCAAGCCGGAGCATGTCCTGGCGACGCTGCGCCGCGCTGCGCTGCTCCATCTCCTTCTGCTCGGCTTCCATCCGAATCTTGGCAAGGCCATTCTCCCGGAACACTTCCGCGGTCTTGGCGACTTCGCCGACTTCGTCCTTGCGATCAAGGCCGGCGATCTCGACCTGATAGCGGCCGGAGGCAAGCTCCTGGAGCACACCGACGATCATGCGGATCGGCCGCGCGATGCCGTACTGACCGATGATGAAGCCCAACGCGCCGCCGATGATGACACCGAGGCCTGCGAGGATGATCAGGAAGCGTGACGTCGATTCATACTGCTCGCGCGCTTCCTTGCTCTTCTCCTCGACACGCGTATTCAGCCGATCGGCGAGTTCGCGGATCTTGCCTTGAAGGTTCTCCGCAGCGGTCCTGCTCTTCATCGCGATGTCGCGCAGCTTGTCTGCGCTGTCGCTGAGCTTCGCCGACTTCTCGGCATCGACGGCCGCGAGCGTCGTGTCCATCTGGCTCTTGTAGGCCGAGAACGCCTCGCGCACGCCCGGGAGCAGCGTCTTGGCCTTCTCGTCCGGGGTCTGGCTGACCTCGTCGAAACGCTCCTGATACTGCTTGAGCTGGGCGTTGATGACATCGCGCGCGGCGAGGCGATTGTCGTCACGCGGATCAAGCGCACTGCGGAATTCAGCGCGGTTCAGCGCGATGACGTTCTGGTTGGCGCGCGCGGCGAGCAAGGCCCGCTTGGCCGCGGTCGACATCACGTCGGCCTTTTCGCTGAGATCGCTGAGGGCGGAGACGCCAATCCAGGCGATCGCGGCACCGATCCCGCACAGCAGGAGGACGATCCCGAGGATCTTGCTCAGGATGCGGAAGCGGCCGAGAAAACGCATGACTGGAACCCTTCATGGACGTTGCCGCTCAAGCGGCTGAATTCCCATGAACTTCGTCCAAAACCATTCCGCTTCCCTTAACCACGTTTGCCGTAGAAACACGGAGTTTTCACCGCGATCGACGCCGCTCTTGCATTCCGAGAGTTGCGCAGGGAGCAAGGCTCTCCCTGCGGTTTTGGTCAGGCCGCGCGAACGGTACCCAGGAACTTGCCGACCTCGAGCTTGAGGCGATTGCTGTCGCCGGACAGCGACTGCGCCGCCGCCAACACCTGCGAGGACGCCGAGCCGGTCTCGCTCGCGCCGCGCTGCACGTCGGTGATGTTGGACGACACTTGATGGGTGCCTTCCGCCGCCTGCTGCACGTTGCGGGAGATTTCCTGCGTCGCGGCGCCCTGCTCTTCGACCGCAGCGGCGATCGCCGAGGAGATCTCCGACAGCTTCTCGATGGTGTCGCTGATGTCCCTGATGGCGCCGACCGAATGCTCGGTCGCGGCCTGAATGCTGGCGATCTGCTGGCCGATCTCGCCGGTCGCCTTCGCGGTCTGCTCGGCGAGCGCCTTGACTTCGGAGGCGACCACGGCAAATCCGCGGCCCGCTTCGCCGGCGCGCGCGGCCTCGATCGTGGCGTTGAGTGCCAGCAGATTGGTCTGGCCGGCGATGGTGTTGATCAGCTCCACGACGTCGCCGATCCGCGTCGCCGCCTTCGACAACTCGCTGACACGGTCGGTCGTGGTGCGGGCCTGGCCGACCGCCTCGCTGGCGACGCGCGCAGATTCCTGCACCTGACGGCTGATCTCGGTGATCGACGACGACAGCTCCTCCGTTGCCGACGCCACCGACTGCACGTTGGTGGAGGCCTCTTCGGAGGCCGCCGCGACCACGGTGGTGAGCTGCTGCGTGCGCTCCGCGGTCGAGGTGAGCGTGGTGGCGGATGCTTCAAGCTCCGTGGAAGCCGACGACACCGTACCGACGATCTCGCCGACGGCGCCTTCGAAGCTGTCGGCGAGCCTGCGCATCTCGGACTTGCGCTGCTCGGCCGCGAGCTGATCCTGCCGCGACTTGGCTTCCGCGTCCTCCCGCGCCTTCTGTTCGGACACGATCTTGAATTTTTCGACGGCACCGGCGACTTCGCCGACCTCGTCCTTGCGGCCGAGGCCCGGCAGCACCACGGAGAAATCGCCGCCGGCGAGCTTCTCCATCGCCGCCGTCAATGCGCGCATGGGCCGCGCAATGCTGAAGACGGAGAAGATGCACGCCCCGATCAGAACCAGCGCGACCAGCACGCCGGCGACGAACGAGGTCCGCGCGACGGACGCGGCCTCAGCTTCGGCTTCGGCGCGGGCTTCGGAACTCTTCTGCTTGGCAAAGTTGATGATCTCGTTGGTCAGCTCCGATATCTCTTCGTTGATCGGCGCCAGCATCTCCTTGCGGATGCGGTCGACCTCGGCCACGAGCTTTGCGAGCGGTGCTGCCGCCTCGCCGTCCTTCTTCGCGCTCAGGGCGAGCTCCTGCTTGCGGATCGCTTCGATCTGCTGTTGCCCCTTGCTGAAATTACCGACCAACACGACCAGGCGGTCGATCCGCTTGTGATTCTCCGGCGAGCGCGACAGCTTCGCCATCTCGTCCGCGAATTTCAGGGCCGCGGTCTGCCGATCGTTGAAATAGGTCACGGCCTTCTGCAACTCGGCCGGCGACGTGGAGCTCAGGATGTCACGAATGCCGATCTGCATCCCGCGGACCGACGCTTTGGCTTCTGCGGCGCTTTGCGCGATCGACTGCTGCCCCGATGCCCCATTGCTGAGCTTCTGAACCGCAGCGTCGCCGTTCATCTGGAGGACGATCATCAGCGCGACGAGCGCGATGGTGAGTGCCGAGGTCACAGCGAGCTTGGTGCCAATTCGCAGGTTCTGAATGAACATCATCGACATAATCCCCGGATACGCATTGCCGCGCCGACGCGCGTGAACAGTCCGGGAAGGCTAACCGCGAGGTTACTCATTAACGTTAAGGGTGGCCGCGGCAGCCTGGGTAGAAATACTGAAATCGTGCTTAAACTACTGCAGTTGCGCACTTTTCACGTGTAACGCGATGGATCTCGCGGATTTGCACGCGCTGGCATCCGTTAACGGTTGCCGTTCGCGGTCATCAACACACGGTCTCACCAACCAGGCTGACGCGGAAGACCGGCTTCTTGTTCTCGTCGAGCAGCTCCATGCTCCACTTCGCGTTCGGCTTCAGGTTGCGCGCGATGCTGCCGAGCAGGTTGGCGCAGACCTCGCTCATCTCGGCCCAGGCGGCGGCGCGATCCTCGAACTCGTACGGCTGGTCGGCGGCGCCGGAATAACGACCGGTGCTGATGCGAAAGAAATACAACGACATCGTAGAACCCTTGCACCCCCCGGCCCTGCGCAAACTGGGACGCGAGTCGCTACCAAGGCATGAAAGCCGCCGTCCGTATGACTACGGCGCGGCGGCTTGGTGACCGATGAATATTTTCAACGACAAAATGCGCGGGCGGCCCCGCGCAGCCAGCTCACTGGGTCGAGCGGCGCAATTCCAGCGGAGCGTCGTTCCTGGCGGGCTCCGATTTGGCTTCGGACTTCACCGGCTCGAGCCGGCTGCTCTCGACACGCGGCGTCTCGACGCGCGCGGCGACTTCAGTGTTGGACGCAGCGACCGAACCGGTGCGCTCCGAAGAGCGCAGCGAACGCGGACGCGCCACGGCGCGGGCCATCAGCATCTGATTGCCGCCCTGGTGGTGGAAGTCGCAATAGGCGAAGCCCATGCCCGACACCGAGCCGCGGAAGCTGCGATCGTCGGTCTTTTCCAGGTTGAAGCAGGGCTCGAACGGAATGCCCTTGATCGAGGCGCAGACGTTCTGCCCGCGGATCTGGAGTGTGTTCCCGGGCAGGCGGAGATGCTTCACCGGGCCTGCGCCGGAGAACTGCACCGCGCCGGCGGCGCCGAGATCGTCCAGGATGCGGCCTGCGCCGCGGGTACCGTCGAAACAGGTGAAGGCGAACACCTTACCGGCAACGAAGCGGCGCGCCTCGTCGGCGTTCATGCTTCCTGCAATGGCCGGCGCAAACGTCGCTGCCGCCGTGACAGCCCCCAACACAATACGCGCAAGCATGCTCAACTCCGAACCAACCCCAGCGCGGGCGATGCCTTATCTCTTTACCCGCTGCTTACCATACTAACCATGGCGACATTGAAGCAGCTTGGTTGGTAAAGTCTGAACGCCGTTAGACAATTTTTACCACGATGCGGCCGCGGACCTGGCCGGCGAGGATTTTCGCGCCCCATTCCGAAACTTCCTCGATCGGAATTTCATGAGTAATTTCAGATAGTTTTGTCCGATCCAGATCCGAGGCCAGACGCTGCCAGGCGGCTTTCCGCGGCTCGATCGGGCACATCACGGAATCGATGCCGAGAAGGCACACCCCGCGCAAAATGAAGGGTGCGACAGAAGACGGCAGGTCCATGCCGGCCGCCAGACCGCACGCCGCGATCGCGCCGCCATACTTCGTCATGGACAGGAGATTCGCGAGCGTGGTCGAGCCGACGCTGTCGACGCCGCCGGCCCAGCGCTCCTTGGCGAGGGGCTTGGCCGCCGCCGACAATTCATTGCGGTCGATGATCTCGGCCGCACCGATCTCTTTCAAATAGTCGGCTTCCGAGGCGCGGCCAGTCGAGGCGATGACGTGATAGCCGAGCTTCGAGAGCACGGCGGTGGCGACCGAGCCGACGCCGCCGGCCGCGCCCGTCACCACCACGGGGCCGCTCTTCGGCGACAGGCCGTGCTTCTCCAGCGCCAGCACCGACAGCATCGCGGTGAAGCCGGCGGTGCCGATCGCCATGGCGTCGCGCGCCGACAGGCCCTGCGGCAGAGCGACCAGCCAGTCGCCCTTGACCCGCGCCTTCTCGGCGTAGGCGCCGAGATGGGTCTCGCCCATGCCCCAGCCGGTGCAGACGACCTTGTCGCCCGCCTTCCATTGCGGATGGGCGGAGGTTTCAACCGTGCCGGCGAAATCGATGCCGGCGATCATCGGGAAGCGACGCACCACCGGCGCCTTGCCAGTGAGCGCGAGACCGTCCTTGTAGTTCAGCGTCGACCATTCCACGCGGACCGTGACATCACCGTCCATCAGCTCGGAATCGTCGAACTGCGTGAGTGCGGCGGTGGTGCCCTTGTCCGCCTTGTCGATCCGGATCGCCTTGAATGTGGCCACGACTGAACTCCCTGGACTTGTTTCAGGGGATGTTTAGCCGATCAGGCAGGCTGCGCAACCGCTCGCTGAACCGGTTTCTCCACGATCGGAAGATTGATCAGCGCGGAAAGCACACCGAACAGGATCGAGAGCCACCAGATCGGCGTATAGGAACCGAACTTTTCGAACACGATGCCGCCGAGCCAGACGCCGAGGAAGCCGCCGACCTGATGGCTGACAAAGGCGAAGCCATAGAGCGTGGCGAGCCAGCGCGTGCCGAACATCAGCGCCACCAGCGCCGAGGTCGGCGGCACCGTCGACAGCCAGGTCAGACCGGAGACCGCACCGAATGCGATCGCCGAGAACGGCGTGATCGGGAACGAGATGAAGGCGAGCGTCGCAAGCGCGCGCGTGAAATAGATCGCGGAGAGGATGTAGCGCTTCGGCAGCGAGTTCTGGAGATAGCCGACGCTCAGCGATCCCATGATGTTGAACAGGCCGATCGCCGCGATCACCCAGCCGCCGGTTTGCGTCGAGATGCCGCGATCGACCAGAAACGCCGGCAGATGCACGGTGATGAAGGCGAGCTGGAAGCCGCAGGTGAAGAAGCCGAGCACCAGCAACACATAGGAGCGATGGCCGAAGGCTTCGGCGAGCGCTTTCGTGAAGGTCTGCTCATCCGCTGGCGTCGCATTGGCCGTGGTTGCGACCGGCGGCGTCGAGAGTGCCAGCGACAGCGGGATGATCAGCAGCATCAGGAAGCCGAACACGGTGAGCGCCTGCTGCCAGCCGAAATTGTCGATCAGCGCCACACCAATGGGCGCGAACAGAAACTGCCCGAATGAGCCCGCCGCGGTGCCGGCGCCGAGCGCAAGCCCGCGCTTGTCGGCCGGCAACAGCTTGGTGAAAGCCGACAGCACCAAATTGAACGAGCAGCCGGCGAGACCGAAGCCGACCATGACGCCTGCGCCGATGTTCAGCGACAGCGGCGTCGAGGAGTAGCGCATCAGCAGCAGGCCGCCGGCGTAAAGCAGAGCGCCGACGCACATCACCCGGAACAGGCCGAAGCGATCGGCGACGGCGCCGGCAACGGGCTGGCCCAATCCCCACAGCAAATTCTGGAAAGCGATCGCGAGACCGAACACATCGCGGCCCCAGGCGAATTCGTGGCTCATCGGCTGCACGAAGAAGCCCAGCGCCGAGCGCGGGCCGAAGCCGAGCATGCCGATCGCACAGCCGCAGAGAATGATGATCGCCGGGGTGCGCCAGGAGGAGGAACGCGAGACCGGACCGAGCTCGCCCGCTTGAGTGGACATGGGTTCCTCATCAGTCGCTGGCGGATCCGAGATAGGCAACCGCGAGTCACGCGTTTAATGCAGATGCATGAAGATCCCAAGTCAAAAATGATTGCGTTCCACGAAGGGCTGCCGCCGGAGCATTGCGTTTCATCGCGGCCCTCCCCGACGCGCCGGGCGCGATTTGACGGGAATGTGTGCGACTGGGGCTAGCGGCCTGCTCGGGCGCGTGTTATCTTTGATTTACTCAGATTGAGTATATGTAAGCTCTGGCGAAACCCCACCGGCCTCTCGGCCGGATTTCTCAGGCTCTATATATACTCACATGGAGCATAATTAGCATTGGGAGGCTTCGATGCCCATCACTGGAATTTACGGCCCCGACGACTTTGCCAACCGGCCGCAGGGCCAAGTCCCTGCCCCTCCGCGCGCCATACCAGCGCGAACCGGCCCCGCGCTGCCGAAGCCCTCACTGGAATGGACTGCGGACGTCGAGCGGGCCACTGCGCCGCTCTATGAGCGCGTGAAGCACGTGATCCCCCCGATCGAGTGGCCGCTGATGGCGCCGACGATCAAGGCGATCAACGAGCTGAAGCAGGCCCGGGGCGCGGTCATCCTCGCGCACAACTATCAGGCGCCGGAGATCTTTCATTGCGTCGCCGACATCGGCGGCGACTCACTTCAGCTCGCGGTCGAAGCGACCAAGGTGAAGGCCGACATCATCGTGCAATGCGGCGTGCACTTCATGGCGGAGACGTCAAAGCTGCTCAATCCGGACAAGACGGTGCTGATCCCGGATAGCCGCGCCGGCTGCTCGCTCGCGGACAGCATCACGGGCGCGGACGTTCGCCTGCTCCGCGAAAAATTTCCCGGCGTGCCTGTCGTCGCCTATGTCAACACCTCCGCAGAGGTGAAGGCCGAGGTCGACATCTGCTGCACCTCGTCGAACGCGGTGCAAGTGGTCGAGAGCCTGAACGCACCGACCGTGATCTTCCTGCCCGACCGCTATCTTGCAACGTATGTCGCCTCGAAGACCGACGTGAAGATCATCGCCTGGAAGGGCGCCTGCGAGGTGCACGAGCGCTTTACGGGCGAGGAGCTGCGCGCCTATCGCGAGGCCGACCCGTCCGTGCAGATCATCGCGCATCCCGAATGTCCGCCTGACGTGCTGGCGGAAGCCGACTTCACCGGCTCGACCGCGCACATGATCAACTGGGTGCGCGAGCGGCGGCCGCGGCGGCTCGTCATGATCACGGAATGCTCGATGGCCGACAATGTCCGCGCCGAGCTACCTGATGTGGAGATGCTGCGCCCCTGCAATCTCTGCCCGCACATGAAGCGCATCACGCTCGCCAACATTCTGGACAGCCTGCTCACGCTTGGCGAGCAGGTCACGATCGATCCCGCGCTCGCGGAACGCGCGCGGCGCTCGGTCGAGCGGATGATCAATCTGAAGAATTGAGAGTCAAGCATGCAAGACAACATCCACAACCTCACCCGCAGCACCGATGACGTCGTCATCGTCGGTGGCGGCCTCGCCGGACTCTTTTGTGCACTGAAGCTCGCGCCGCGGCCGGTAACGCTGATCTCGGCCGCCCCGCTCGGACAGGGCGCATCATCCGCCTGGGCGCAGGGCGGCATCGCTGCGGCCGTGGCCGAAGGCGATACGCCGGAGGCGCACGCCGCCGACACCATCGCCGTCGGCGGCGGTCTTGTCGATGAAGCGGTCGCACTCGGGATCGCGCGCGAGGCAGCACCGCGCATTCATGACCTGCTCGCCTATGGCGTGCCGTTCGACCGCGACCTCGAAGGCAAGCTCGCGGTCGGCCGCGAGGCCGCGCATTCGGCGCGGCGCATCGTGCATGTGCGCGGCGACGGGGCCGGAGCCGCGATCATCGCGGCACTGAGCGAGGCCGTACGCCGCACGCCGTCGATCCGACTGATCGAAGGGCTCGTCGCCGAAGCGCTGTTGACCGAGGACGGCGCGGTCACCGGCCTTCAATTACGCGAGGCCGGCAATCCCGCTGCACGTCCGCTCCTGCTTGCCTCCCGCGCGGTGGTGCTTGCGACCGGTGGCCTCGGCCATCTCTATGCCGTCACCACCAACCCGCTAGAAGCCAGCGGCTCCGGCCTTGCGATCGCAGCACGTGCCGGCGCCGTGATCGCCGATCCCGAGTTCGTGCAGTTCCACCCCACTGCCATCATGGTCGGCCGCGATCCGGCGCCGCTCGCAACCGAAGCGCTGCGCGGCGAAGGGGCGACGCTGATCAACGGAGATGGCGAACGTTTCATGCTCGCGCGCCATCCGCTCGCAGAGCTCGCGCCGCGCGACATCGTGGCGCGCGGCGTGTTCGCCGAGATCGCGGCCGGGCGTGGTGCCCTTCTCGATGCCCGGCAGGCGCTGGGTGCGCGCTTCGCCGACAAATTTCCGACCGTGCATGCAAGCTGCATCGCTGCCGGCATCGATCCCGCCACGCAGGCCATCCCGATCGCGCCGGCCGCGCATTACCACATGGGCGGCATCGCCGTGGATGAGCGCGGCCGCAGCTCGATCGACGGGCTCTGGGCCGGCGGCGAAGTGTCCTCCACCGGCGCGCACGGCGCCAACCGGCTGGCGTCGAATTCGCTCTTGGAGGCGGTGGTCTACGCCGCCCGCATCGCCGACGACATCGCCGGCCGCGCCATCCCCTCGCCTGCCCGCCTTCCCGATGCGTTGGTGACGTCGCGTGGCGGCACGCCGGACGCTGCCGCCGTGAAGCGGTTGCGAACGATGATGAGCGCGCATGTCGGCGTGATCCGCAACAGTGACGGGCTTGCGGAGGCCGTGCGCAGCTTCGCCGCAGTCGAGCGCGGGCCCGCAAGCATCGCTCTCCGCAACATGGCGGCTTCAGCCCTGCTCGTCGCTGCGTCCGCCTGGGCCCGGCGCGAGAGCCGCGGCGCGCATTTCCGCTCCGACCATCCGGCGGATGTCCCCACGCTGGCACAGAGAACGATGACAACGCTGACGGAGGCACGTGAGATCGCGGAGAGCCTGAGCGAGCGTCAGCTGCCACGCACCGCCCGACCGATGATCGCCTGATGGAGTTCCCCATGATCACCCCGACGTCACTGCTCTATCCCGACGCCTTCCTGTCGCCGCTTGCAATCGACGAGGCCGTGCATCGCGCGCTCGACGAGGATCTCGGCCGCGCCGGCGACATCACCTCGCTTGCAACGATCCCGGAGGCGACCAAGGCGCAGGCGATCCTGGTCGCGCGCCAGTCTGGCGTGATCGCAGGCCTGCCGCTGGCGCTGGCGACGCTGCAAAAGCTCTCACACGACATCGACGTGCGCGCGCATGTCCGCGACGCCGCACGGGTTGCCCGCGGCCAGCACGTGCTGACGATCACGGGCCCGGCGCGCGCCATCCTCACGGCGGAGCGGACCGCGCTGAATTTCGTCGGCCGGCTGTCGGGCGTCGCGACGCTCACGGCCGACTACGTCGCGCGGACCGAAGGCACGACGATGCGCATCTGCTGCACGCGCAAGACCACACCGGGGCTCCGGGCGCTGGAGAAATACGCCGTGCGCTGCGGCGGCGGCTTCAACCACCGCTTCGGGCTCGACGATGCGATCCTGATCAAGGACAACCACATCGCGGTCGCCGGCGGCATCGGTGCGGTGCTGGAGCGCGCCCGCGCCCATGCCGGTCATCTCGTCAAGATCGAGATCGAGGTCGATACGCTCGCGCAATTGCGCGAGGTGCTCGGCACCGGGCTCGCCGATGCCGTGCTGCTCGACAACATGGACCTTGCGACGCTGCGCGAAGCGGTGCGGCTCAACGAGGGGCGCCTCCAGCTGGAGGCATCCGGCGGCGTCACGCTGGACTCGATCGTGGCCATCGCGGCGACCGGCGTCGACTACGTCTCATCCGGCGCGCTGACACATTCGGCGCCGAATTTCGACTGTGCGCTGGATATCGAGGCGTGAGCCACACCGTCGTGGCCGGGCTTGTCCCGGCCATCCACGCCTCGCCTCGCAACACAAAGAACGTGGATGCCCGGGACAAGCCCGGGCATGACGAACTTCCGTGAATGATTACCTTCGCTCGCTCACGCCCATCTCGGCGGAGCTCTTGGCTTCCTGGGCGAGCTCGGCAGAGAGCGCGGCGGTCTGGGCCGGGGTGCCCCAGCTCGGTTCTTCGCTGCCGTCGCCCCAGGCGCGCGGGCGATAGAAGGTGTGGACGCCGGTCTTGTACATCTTCTTCATCTCGGCGACCCAGGACGGACGCACCCAGTAGGCGTGGTAGTGCGTGGACTTGCCCACTTCGGGCAGCCAGATCTGGCCGTCGAGCATCGCCTTCGAAATCTTTTTCGCGCGCTCCCACATCTCGGGCTCGCGGATCACGTCGGCATTGTTGTCGCAGGCGAAGGTGAACTGGCACGCCAAATGGCGGTGCTTGTTCTGATAGACCGCGCCGCACACGGTGTCCGGATATTTGCCGGAGAAGACGCGGTTCATCACGACTTGCGCAACCGCCATCTGGCCGCGCACGGCCTCGCCGCGCGATTCGAAATAGACGGCTTCGGCGAGACACTTCTCGGCCTTTGCGCGCGACTTGCCGTCGAGCGCGAGCCGCTCCGCCGGCGATCTGGCGCGCTGGTTGTCGGCGTTGACCTCGCCCTTCGGCGCGACGCTCTCACCGCTTTCGATGTCCCTGGCGATCTCGGCCGACGGCGGCGACAGCGCGGCCGTCACCTTCATATCAGGATCGGGCATCACGATCAGCGGCTCGGCGCCGGGCTGCCAGCTCTCGATGCTCTCGAGATTGCCGCCGAGCGAGGAGCTCCCGAAAAACAGGTTCGAGGTCTTGACGCGGAAGGGATCGCGCGGCGCCACGTCCGGAAGGGTCGCCTGTTTCAGCGCCTCGAGCGGCTGAACCGCGAACGCGCGCGCCGCGTCACTGGCTTGTGGCGGATTGGCATATTGCGGCAGCGGCGGCGCGCGCAGCGCTTCCTGAAGCTCGGGATCGAGCGCCGCCGCGGACTCCGGCGACATGATTTGCGGCAGCGCGGCGGTCTTGGCGCCGAACACCGAGCTGTTCGATGTCGCGGGATCTTGCTGTGCCGGCGCGGCCGATGGTGCGGTCGTCTCGGGAGCCTGCGTGGGCGTGACGCTTGCGAGACGATCGCCCTTCATGGAGCGATCGACCTTGGGAAAATCGGCGGCCTGATAGCGCGGCGGCGTCTGAAGCGCAGGATTGCGGCTGATCGCGCCGGTGACGTCGCGACCATCGAGGCTCGCGAGGCGAACCATCGCGCTCTGCGGAAGCGACGTGCCGATCGGACGGGAAAAGCTGTAGGTGGCGAGCTGGATCGAGGACGCGGCAGAGAACACCTGCTTCTGCCAGCGCTCGGCGACGCCGGGCTGCCGCGCCAGCAACGACGCGATATCCTGATAACCGGTCTCTCTCGGCATCAATGCGAAGATGCAGAGACCGATTCCGAAGGACGCGAACCGCGCGCCCTTCGGATGGTTACGCAACACTGACATCGACACGCTCACGCTACGCTTACGCCAGAAAAATCGAACCGCAGTACGTCCGTACAATTCGATCTTTATCGTCAATATCCAATTTAGGTTGCCGGGGCGTTAATCGGCGTTGCGCGTGCGGCACACTCAAGCGATTGCAGGCGGTTTCACGGGCAATGATGCACGTTGGTAAACGCCGCCTCTCGTAAAGCGGTAAACATTCGGTCAACGCGAATGGTGAAGGAACTCTTGCGCGCGCGTCTCATTACGGGACGCGGGCGGCTCCATCGTTTACGGGAACCACGTCCCGCAAACACCGCTGTCATGCCCCGGCTTGACCGGGGGCATCCAGTACGCCGCGGCTTCTCAATTCAATCACGGTTGTCTCGGAATACTGGATCGCCCGGTCAAGCCGGGCGATGACAGTGAGTGTGGGGCGCTCGCAATGAAGTGTGGGTGGAGTGTCGCATCAAATGAAAGAGGCGGGGCCTAGCCCCGCCTCTTCGCATTCAGCACTTCAACGCCGCGCTTACGCCTGGCTCGCGATCGCCTTGCCGAGCGCCGCCTGCGCCGCGGCAAGACGGGCGATCGGCACGCGGTAGGGCGAGCAGGAGACGTAGTCGAGGCCGATGTCGTGGCAGAAGGCGACGGAGGCGGGATCGCCGCCGTGCTCGCCGCAGATGCCGACCTTGAGCTTCGGGCGCGTCTTGCGGCCGCGCGCGACGCCGATCTTGACGAGCTCGCCGACGCCTTCCTGGTCGAGCGCGACGAAGGGATCGACCGGGAGGATGCCCTTGGACACGTAGGTCCCGAGGAAGCTCGCGGCGTCGTCGCGGCTGATGCCGTAGGTGGTCTGCGTGAGGTCGTTGGTGCCGAACGAGAAGAACTCCGCGCTCTCGGCGATCTCGGCCGCGAGCAGGCAGGCGCGCGGCAGCTCGATCATGGTGCCGACCTGGTAGGCGATTTTGGTGTTGGTGTCGCGCATCACGGCTTTCGCGGTGGCATCGATGCGCGCCTTGACGAGGTCGAGCTCCGCCTTGGTCGCGATCAGCGGCACCATCACCTCGAGGCCGACGGCCTTGCCGGTGCGCTTCTCGGCCTCGACTGCGGCTTCGAAGATCGCACGCGCCTGCATCTCGGCGATCTCCGGATAGGCGATCGCGATGCGGCAGCCGCGGAAACCGAGCATCGGATTGAACTCCGAGAGCTCGCGCGCACGGTCGGCCAGGCGCCGCGGGTCGGTGTTCATGGCGCGCGCCACTTCCTCGACCTCGGCATGGGTGTGCGGCAGGAATTCATGGAGGGGAGGATCCAGAAGCCGGATCGTGACGGGCAGGCCCTTCATGATCTCGAACAGCTCGACGAAGTCGGCGCGCTGCATCGGCAGCAGCTTGGCCAGCGCGGCGCGGCGCGACTGCTCGTCCTCGGAGAGAATCATCTCGCGAACCGTGCGGATGCGCGTCTCCTCGAAGAACATGTGCTCGGTGCGGCAGAGGCCGATGCCTTCCGCGCCGAACTTGATCGCGGTGCGCGCGTCCTCCGGCGTGTCACCGTTGACGCGCACGCCGATCTTGCGGACCTGGTCGGCCCATTTCATCAGTGTGCCGAACTCGCCGGACAGCTCCGGCTCGATCATCGGCATGCGGCCGGCGAGCACCTGGCCGAGCGAGCCGTCGATGGTGATGACGTCGCCGGTCTTGAAGGTGCGGGAGCCGATGCTCATGGTGCCGCGGCCGTAATCGACGCGGATGGTGCCGCAGCCGGAGACGCAGGGCTTGCCCATGCCGCGCGCGACCACCGCCGCGTGCGAGGTCATGCCGCCGCGGGTGGTCAGGATGCCTTCGGCGGCGTGCATGCCGTGGATGTCTTCCGGGCTGGTCTCGATGCGAACCAGGATCACCTTGCGTCCGTCGGCCTGGAGCTTGGCCGCCTCGTCCGAGGAGAACACGATCTCGCCGGAGGCAGCACCGGGCGAGGCCGGCAGGCCGGTCGCGATCACGTCGCGCTTGGCGTCGGGATCGATGGTCGGATGCAGCAGTTGGTCGAGCGAGGCGGGATCGATCCGCGTCACCGCTTCCTTCTTCGAGATCAGCCCTTCATTGGCGAGCTCGACCGCGATGCGCAGGGCCGCCTTAGCAGTGCGCTTGCCGCCGCGGGTCTGGAGCATCCACAGCTTGCCCTGCTCGACCGTGAACTCCATGTCCTGCATGTCGCGGTAGTGCTTCTCGAGCAGCGTGTAGATCCGCGTCAGCTCCTTGAAGGCTTCCGGCATCGCCGCTTCCATCGACGCCTTGTCGGAACCGGATTCCTTGCGCGCTTCCTCGGTGATGTCCTGCGGCGTGCGGATGCCCGCCACCACGTCCTCGCCTTGCGCGTTGATCAGGAACTCGCCGTAGAGCTTGCTCTCGCCGGTCGAGGGGTTGCGGGTGAAGGCGACGCCGGTCGCCGACGTCTCGCCCATATTGCCGAACACCATGGCCTGCACGTTGACCGCGGTGCCCCAGGATTCCGGAATGTCGTGCAGCCTGCGATAGGTCACCGCGCGCGCGTTCATCCAGGATGAGAACACCGCGCCGATCGCGCCCCAGAGTTGGTCGTGCGGGTCCTGCGGGAAATCCTTGCCGGTCTCGCGCGCGACCGCGTCCTTGTACTTGCCGACCAGCCCGACCCAGTCCTCGGCGCTGAGGTCCGTATCGAGCGTATAGCCCTGGCTGTCCTTGAAGGTGTCGAGGATTTCCTCGAAGTGATGATGCTCGAAGCCGAGCACCACGTCCGAATACATGGTGATGAAGCGGCGATAGCTGTCATAGGCGAAGCGACGGTCGCCCGACAGTTCCGACAGCGCTTCCACGGTCTCGTCGTTGAGGCCGAGATTGAGCACGGTGTCCATCATGCCCGGCATCGAGGCACGCGCGCCGGAGCGCACGGAGACGAGCAGCGGGTTTTTGACGTCGCCGAACACCTTGCCGGTCAACTTGCCGACATGGTCGAGCGCCTTCTCAACCTGCGACTGCAATTCCTTCGGATAGGATTTGTCGTGTGCGTAGAAGTAGGTGCAGACCGAGGTCGGGAGGGTGAAGCCGGGAGGCACGGGAAGGCCGAGATTGGCCATCTCGGCGAGGTTGGCGCCCTTGCCGCCAAGCAGGTCGCGCATCTCCGTCCGGCCCTCGGCCTTGCCGTCGCCGAACGTGAACACCCATTTGCCGGCCTTGGCCGCGGCTGGCGCCGCCTTGGCGGGCGCGGCCTTTTTGGGGGCGGGCTTCACGGCAACCTTCGGCGCAGCCGGCTTGGTCGCAGCCTTCGCCGCGGGCTTCGCAGCCGGCTTTACAGCCGCCTTGGCAACCGGCTTCGGGACGCTCTTGGCAAGCGCCTTGCGAGCCGCCGGCGCGGCTTTCGCCGCGGCGGAGGACTTTGATTTCGCTGGCGTTTTCGCTGGAGTTTTATTGGGCTTCGAGGCGGCTTTGGCCATAGCTTGCACACAACCTGCGAGAGGAAAGGGAAATCGCGCGCCTTACACCACTTTGGGCAGGCCCGCGCAAGTCGAAGAGTTCCGGAAAATGAAGGCCTAGAGATGGAGCCACTTCAACAATCCGAGCCCGATCGCACCATTTATGATGAGAAAGATCGCGACGATCAGGTTGAGAAGGCGCGGCATGATCAGGATGAGCACGCCCGCAAGCAGCGACAGAAGCGGCGAGATGTGGGCGACGGTGATGTGCATGAATTGTCTTTCCGTGACGTGAGGCGAATCGCGGCTGGATCATACCGGACCGGGTTCCGCGGGTAGAGACGCACAAGGCGCGAACAGGTTCCCGGCTTCGCGAAAACTGCCCGAAATTGCCGCTGATGCGGCAGGGCTTTTCCCGGAACATTGCGAAGGGGACATGCATTGGCAACCGGTCGCGCCAGTAGCGCCGGCTGAAATCAGTTCGAAGGAGTTGCCCATGCGGAACAGGATTCTCGCCCTCGCTGCGCTTGGCGCCGCGCTCGGCTCGCCGATCGCAGCGTCTGCGCAATCCGGTCTCACCGTTGGCCGCGCGCCTGTCGTCGTCGACAGCGGCCCGACGATTGCGGTCGAACAGAGGCCGGCATTCCGCGAATATGTCGTCGAGCAACGTGTGCCGGCCTTCCGTGTCCCGGATCGCGTGGTGGTCGGCGCCACCTTACCTGAAAGCGGCGTCACTTATTATGACGTGCCGCAACGTTTCGGCGCCACCACCTACCGCTACACCGTCGTAAACGGCGCAACCGTGCTGGTCGAGCCGCGCTCGCGGCGCGTCGTCGAGGTGATGGATTAGATTCTCGTCTGAACGCGTTTTCTTCACGCGAACCGGTATCCACTTCGCTTGAAAACGCTTCCGATCAACTCGATGTCCGGCGCGTCACTTCAATCAGGCTGGCGCGCATCGCGTAGTACGGACATCAGGCCCCGCCCGGTTCTCCCCCCGCCGGGCGGGGCTTTTTTGGGCGTCGTCTGTGCACGCTCTCGTGTCCCGGGCAAGCGTAGCGCGACCCGGGACCCAGAAGCTACGAGCACGAAGCTAACATGGGGCCCGGCTCTGCAGCGCACCGCTGAAGAAGCGCTGCGCTGCGTCCGGGGCACGAGACCAACTCAATCCTGGATCTTCGAGAAATCCGCGACCGCACGCGTGGCGCTGCGGATCTCGTTGAGCAGCTTCAGTCTGTTCTCACGCACCTTCGGATCGTCGTCGTTGACGCGAACCTTCTCGAAGAACGCATCGACCGGCGGACGCAGCTTTGCCATCGCGCTCATCGCGGCGGCAAAGTCTTCCCTGGCGACGGCGGCGCTTGCTTCCGCCTGCACCTCGCCGATCGCCTTCGCCAGCGCCTTCTCCTCAGCGAGGCCATAGAGCGCAGCATCGGGTGCACCGTCGAACGCGCGCTTGTCCTTCTTCTCCTCGATGCCGAGGATGTTGCTGGCGCGTTTGATGCCGGCGAGCAGGTTCTTGCCGTCATCGCTCTCGAGGAACTTTCCGAGCGCCTCGACGCGGCGGACGATCATCAGGAGATCGTCCTGGCCGCCGAGCGCAAACACGGCGTCGACGAGATCGTGACGCGCGCCCTGCTCGCGCAACTGGACCTTCAGGCGGTCGGCGAAGAAGGCGAGGAGATCGCTTGGAAGCTTCTCCGCATCGGCCGACTTCACCGACAGGCCCGCGAGTGCAGATGCCGCCACCTTCATGAGCGACAGACGCAGGTTGTTCTCAGCGATCAGCCTGATCACACCGAGCGCCGCACGCCGCAGCGCATACGGGTCCTTGCTGCCGGTCGGCTTCTCGTCGATCGCCCAGAAGCCGACGAGCGTGTCGACCTTGTCGGCAAGCGCGACCGCGACGCTGACCGGATCGGTCGGCACGCGATCGGTAGGCCCCTGCGGCTTGTAGTGCTCCTCGCACGCTGCCGCGACGGAAGCATCCTCGCCCTGGGCCAGTGCATAGTACTTGCCCATCAAGCCCTGCACTTCCGGGAATTCACCGACGACTTCGGTCAGCAAATCGGCCTTGGCGAGATGCGCGGCACGCGTCGCCTTGGCGACATCAGCGCCGACCAGCGGCGCGATCTCGGCGGCGAGGCGCTCGATGCGTTTGATGCGCGCAGCCTGAGTCCCGAGCTTCTCGTGGAACACGATCTGCTCGAACTTCGGCAGCCGGTCTTCAAGCTTCGTCTTGAGATCCGTCTCATAGAAAAACTTCGCATCCGACAGGCGCGGGCGGATCACGCGCTCGTTGCCTGATACGATAGTCTTGCCGCCGTCGGCCGCCTCGATATTCGCCGTGAGGACGAACTTGTTGGTCAGCTTGCCCGTCTTGGAATCCCTGACGACAAAGCACTTCTGGTTGTTGCGGATGGTGGCGCGGATCACCTCTTCCGGGATCGCGAGATATTCCGGCTCGAACGATCCCATCATGACGACAGGCCATTCGACGAGGCCCGAAACCTCGTCCAGCAGCACCTGATCCTCGACCAGTTCAAATCCTTGCGCGAACGTCAGCTCCTTGGCATCGGCGAAGATGATGTCCTTGCGCGCCTGCGGATCGAGGATGACTTTGGCGGCCTTCAGCTTCGCCTCATAATCCTCGAAACGGCGCACGTTGATCGCCGCCGGCGCCATGAAGCGATGGCCGTAGGTGGTCTGGCCGGTCTCGATGCCGTCGACCGAGAATTTGACGACATCGGGCTCTTCAGTTTCAGGCCCGAAGGTCGCGGTGATCGCGTGCAGCGGACGCACCCAGCTCAGCGATCCCGGTTTTCCGGAGCGCGCACCCCAGCGCATCGATCTCGGCCAGGGGAAGGTGCGGATGATGACGGGCAGGATTTCGGCGAGCACGTCGATCGCGTCGCGACCGGGTTTCTCGATCAGCGCGATGTAGAAGTCGCCCTTCGGGTCGCGCTGGATCTTGGCTTCGTCGAGCGAATTCAAACCCGTCGCTTTCAGAAAACCCTGCACGGCCGCATCGGGCGCGCCCATTTTCGGACCGCGGCGTTCGGTCTTCAGGTCGGGCTGGCGCGCGGGAATGCCATGCACGGTCAGCGCAAGGCGGCGCGGCGTCGCGAACGCCTTGGCGCCCTCGTAGACGAGGCCCTCGGCGACGAGCTTGTCGGTGACCATGCGGCGCAGATCGTCGGCCGCCTTGGCCTGCATGCGCGCGGGGATTTCTTCCGAGAACAGTTCAAGCAAAAGATCGGGCATCAGGCCGCTCCGCCCGCTTCAGTATGGATCCAGGCCTCGCCGCAGGCCTTGGCCAGCTCGCGCACGCGAAGAATGTAGCTCTGCCGCTCGGTCACGGAGATCACGCCGCGCGCATCGAGCAGGTTGAAGACGTGGCTCGCCTTGATGCACTGGTCATAGGCCGGCAGCGCCATCAGGTGCGCCTCGCGCTTGCCGGACTCTGAGTTTTTTTGCCAGCCGGCGTCGAGGTACTTCCGGCACGCGGCTTCCGCCATCTTGAACTGCTCGAACAGCATCGCGGTGTCAGCGACTTCGAAATTGTGCTTCGAATATTCACGCTCGGCCTGCAGGAACACGTCGCCATAGGTCACCTTGGCGTCGCCCTCGCGGCCGTTGAAGTTGAGGTCGTAGACGCGGTCGACGCCCTGCACATACATCGCGAGGCGCTCGAGCCCGTAGGTGAGCTCGCCGGCAACAGGCGCGCACTCAAAACCCGCGACCTGCTGGAAATAGGTGAACTGGCTGACTTCCATGCCGTCGCACCAGCATTCCCACCCCAGGCCCCAGGCACCCAGCGTCGGGCTCTCCCAGTCGTCCTCGACGAAGCGGATGTCATGCACGGCAGAATCGATGCCGATCGCGGCGAGCGACTTCAGATACAGCTCCTGAAGGTTCGGCGGCGACGGCTTCATGATCACCTGGAACTGGTAGTAGTGCTGCATCCGGTTCGGATTCTCGCCGTAGCGGCCATCCTTGGGCCGGCGCGAGGGCTGCACATAGGCGGCGTTCCACGGCTTTGGCCCGAGCGCGCGCAGCGTGGTTGCCGGATGGAAGGTGCCTGCGCCCATCTCCATGTCGTAGGGCTGCAGGATCACGCAGCCCTGCTCGGCCCAGAACCGCTGGAGCGCGAGGATAAAGCCTTGGAACGAGCGTTCCGGGCGCATATGGGCGGGCAATGAGGCGTCCATCGTCAGATCAGGCTCTCGCGGGGGGTTTTGAATCGCGCGGGACCGTATCGACGGCGGGGATGGGAATCAAGGCAAAGGGGGCGGATTCGGGCCGATCACCTTGGTCCGGAGACGGTGCGGTAGGGTGGGCAAACGGAAGCGTGCCCACCATCGTCACCACAATTGCAAAGGGGATGGTGGGCACGGCGCGAGAGCGCCTTTGCCCACCCTACGGCAGCGCGGCCTAGCCGGGCCGATACGCTCCGGTCACGGGGTCACGTTTCAGCTTCTGAATATCCCCGGCATGGGCGGCTTCAGCGACGCGCGACAGGCGCATCTCCTCCAGCTCATGGTTGATCCGGACAGCGGTCTTGTAGGCCCAGCGGACCACGGCAAGCCCGCCCAGGACGCCCGCGAAAGCGACAAACGGCGGCATCGGTCGATCCTTGTCTAGTGCTCAGCCCCCACGCACATTCTTGCGCAGACCGGGCCGCGCCGCAATTGGCTCGGCCCGGACCAAATGGCGCGGGAGGGTGTCGCCTAGAACCCGAATTTCGCCCAAATCGCCCGCGTCTCGACCGCCGAGATCAGCTCGTCCGGCAGGCCGGCCATTGATTCCATGGCCGAAAGCTGGCCCGCACCGGGCGATTTCCGCCCCAAAAGGCCCGAGAGCAGACCGGTCGGCTGCGCAATCACAGGGGTGAGAACCTTCTCGCCATAGCGGGCACGAAGAGTTGAGCGGAGATCGCCGATGCCGTCGGCAAGCCCCAGCGCGATCGAACTCTCGCCGGCCCAGTATTCCCCGGTGAACAGGGTGTCGTCGGCGCCCTTAAGCCGCGCGCCGCGGCTCTCCTTCACCAGCGCGATGAAGATCTGGTGGATCTCGCGCTGGAGCGCCTTCAGCCTCGCGACGTCGTCGGGGTTTTCCGGGAGGAACGGGTCGAGCATCGCCTTGTGCGCGCCGGCCGTGTAGAGCCGCCGCTCGATGCCGAGCCGCCTGATTGCCTCCTGGAAACCAAAACTGCCGCCGACCACGCCGATCGAGCCGAGGATGGAGGACGGATCGCAGATGATCTCGTCGCCGGCGCAGGCGATCATGTAGCCGCCGGACGCCGCGACGTCCTCGACGAACACCAGCACGGGCAGCTTCTTCTCCGCCGCGAGCTGCTTGATGCGCAGATAGATCTGGCGCGACTGCACCGGCGAGCCGCCGGGCGAATTGATCACCAGCGCCACCGCCTTGGCGTTCCGGTACGAAAACGCCCGCTCCAGCACCCGCGCGACGCCCGCAAGCGTCATGCCCGGGCGCAGCGGCGTCACCGCACCGATCACACCCGACAGCCGCACCACCGGCACCACCGCCGTACCGGGACGGAAACGCGCCGGCAGATATTGCATGAGCTTGTCGGCCAGGCCGGAACCCTCACGATCGTTCAATTGTTCGGCCATGCCGTTACCTCTGCTTAACCATTTCTTATCACGCGACTGTCATTGGAAGTGCCCGGAACGTGTTTTGCAGATTCCCCGTTGGGAAGCTGCAATGAGGCAGCGGAGAACACCATGAAAATCTATCTGCTGTTGCTGCTGGTCGGTGCGCTGTTCATGGCGATCCGTCTGACGACCCCGCAAGAACAGCAGTCGGAATCGCTTCCGCAGTAAGCCGTCGCGGCTCCGTCAGCGGCAAGAGCGCCCTCCCTTCCAGAATTTCCGTCACCTGATTTTTAGGCACGCCTGACTCGTCGTTGAGCATTAGGCCCGGCAGCAGCCGCGTCGGGGCCCGGCCACCTTTGACTGCGCGCACCAGCACGCGGATCGCGGGCCGTCCCGCCTCGCCGTGAACCGGCAGGATCGACAGGCTGCCGAAGCCGCGTGACAGCGCAGTCAAAACCTCCGTGATCCCATCTGCGCGCCAGATCAGGGTCAGCGCGCCGTCCGATCGGAGGATGCGCCGCACCGCATGCACCCATGCATTCAGCGTCTCCTCCCTCGCAACATGCGCGGTGCGGCGCGCCAGATCGGGCGAACCGCGATGGCGCGCGGGATCGTTGAAGGGCGGGTTCATCAGCACCACGTCGACGCTGTCGGGCACGAGGCCATTTGCCGCAAACGCCTGGGCGTCGGCCGTAACGTCGAGCACGATCGTCTCCGCGGCGATCGCATTCGCCGCCGCATTGGCGCGCGCGAGTTCCGCCAGTTCCGGATCGATCTCGAGCAGGCTGAGGCTGATTCCCGCGACGCGCCGGCCAAGCGCCAGCCCGGCGGTGCCGATGCCGGCGCCCAGATCGACGACACGGTCGCCCGCCTGCGCTTCCGTCGCCGCCGCGAGCAGGATGGCGTCATGCCCGGCGCGGTGGCCGGACCGCTTCTGCCTCAAGCGCAATTGCCCGCCGAGAAAGGCGTCCTCGGTGAAGTCTGTGACGACGTCAATCATCGCCGCGCAGTTCATGGCTGAGGCCGGCCTCGGTGAGGAGCTCCCTAGCCTCCTGGGCGTCATCCTCATGGACCAGGATCCGCCGCGGCAGGATACCCAGCGAGCCCTCGATAATGCTCATGTTCTGGTCCAGCACCAGATGATGGATGTTGGCGCCGTCGAGCAGCGCGCCGATCGCCGACACCAGCACCATGTCGTTGGTCCGAACCAGTTCACGCAAAACGCAGGTCTCCTGCCTGAAAGGGGCTAAAGCGGCAAATGTCAATGGTTCCGCGGCACTTGCCGCATCCGCTGCCAGTTTCTATTGTATTTGCATCAGAATAGCCCCTCCGGGGCAAATATTGGAGACCGGCGTGGCCGTCATCGTACCTTTCGAAACTCCCGGCGCGTCGATCGAAGAGCTGGTTGCCCTTGTCGCCGGTGACATGGAGCGCGTCAACGCCACGATCCTGTCGCGGACCGGCTCCGAGGTCACCATGATCCCGGAGGTCGCCAACCACCTCATCTCCTCCGGCGGCAAGCGCCTGCGCCCGATGCTGACGCTCGCCATGGCCAACCTCGCCGGCTACACCGGCGACGGCCACATCAAGCTCGCTGCCTCCGTCGAATTCATGCATACCGCGACGCTCCTTCACGACGACGTGGTCGACGAGAGCGAGATGCGCCGCGGCAAGCTGTCGGCGCGCATGCTCTGGGGCAATGAGGCCAGCGTGCTGGTCGGCGACTTCCTGCTCGGCCAGGCGTTCCGCATGATGGTCGAGGTCGGCTCGCTCCGCGCGCTCGACATCCTCTCCGCGGCCGCCGCCACCATCGCCGAAGGCGAGGTAATGCAACTTGCCGCCGCCAAGAACACCGCGACCACCGAGGACGAATATCTCGCCGTGATCCGCGGCAAGACCGCCGAGCTGTTCGCCGCCGCCTGCGAGGTCGGCCCGGTCATCGCCAACCGCCCGAAGGCGGAGCAGACCGCCTGCCGCTCGGTCGGCATGAATCTCGGCATCGCCTTCCAGCTCGTCGACGACGTGCTCGACTATGGCGGCAAGAGCGCCAAGCTCGGCAAGAACACCGGCGACGATTTCCGCGAGGGCAAGATCACGCTGCCGGTCGTGCTCGCCTTCCGCCGCGGCAACGACACCGAGCGCGCCTTCTGGATCCGGGCGCTGGAGCGCGGCGAGATCGGCGACACCGACCTCGACCACGCCCTCGGCCTGATGAACAAGCATCGCGCGCTGGAAGATACGCTCAGCCGCGCCCAGCACTACGGCGCCATGGCCGTCGACGCGCTGGCGCTGTTCCCGTCCTCGCCGATGAAGAGCGCGCTGGAGCAGGTGGTCGCGTTCTGTCTGGCCCGGTCGCACTGAGCGAAACGGCTTAGCGCTCCGCTTCCGCACCACTATTGGCCCCGTCATCCTGAGGCGCTCGCGTAGCGAGCCTCGAAGGATGAACGGCCCGGATGCAGCCGGGCCGCCGCCCTTCGAGGCCTCCGCCACGCTCCGGCGCCTCAGGGTGACGGTGACGGATATGCGCACGCTGCATCAACATCGTCATTGCGAGCGCAGCGAAGCAA
The DNA here is from genome assembly GCF_040547805.1 of Bradyrhizobium sp. LA6.1. Lineage (NCBI taxonomy): Bacteria > Pseudomonadati > Pseudomonadota > Alphaproteobacteria > Hyphomicrobiales > Nitrobacteraceae > Bradyrhizobium > Bradyrhizobium sp. LA6.1. Next base: position 51,002 of record NZ_JBEPQK010000015.1, read on the forward strand.
TCCAGTCCGTCACCACGGCAAGACTCTGAATTGCTTCGCTGCGCTCGCAATGACGGAGAGCCACGCAGCGGCGCATTCCCTCTCTTGTCCCGGACGCGCTGCAGCGTGAAAACGCTGCTGCGGAGAGCCGGGACCCACGCGACACGCAGCGATCAGCAAATTGGGCCCCGGCTCTGCAGCGCACCGCCAAGAGGCGCTGCGTCCGGGGCACGAGAGCATTTGCGCAGGTCCCTGCCGCACATCCCGCCGCTAACTCGACCACGGCGTTCTCACCAAACACTCCTCCACACCTGCTGCTCGACCAGTAACTTGCATTTTGCAAGCCACTCACCTACGTTCCCGCCATGCAGCCAAAATCCCCCTCCATCCTGGAATGCCCGGTCGGGCGCGCCGTCGAGACGGTCGGCGAATGGTGGAGCATCCTGATCTTACGGGATGCGTTCCAGGGCGCGACGAAGTTCGACGAATTCTCGCAAAGCCTCGGCATCGCGCCGAACATCCTCTCGCGGCGCCTTACCCATCTCACCGAGAGCGGCATGTTCGTCCGCCGCCGCTATCATGAACGGCCGCCGCGGTACGAATATGTGCTGACGGAGAAGGCGCGGGATTTCTTCCCTGTGGTCGTGGCACTGCTGGCCTGGGGCAACAGGCATCTCGCGCCCAAGGGCGAATCCATCGTGCTGGCGAATCGGAGCGACGCTCGCCCGTTCGATCCGATCGTGGTCGATGCCGCCGACATGCGTCCGATCACCCTCGCCAATGCGGTCGTCGTCCCGGGTCCCCGCGCCAGCCGCGGGATGCGCAAGCGGCTCGGCTCGCTCAAAGCCATGAACCCGGCCGTTGCGCCAGCTGGAGACTGACATGCGTCGTATCGTCGTGACGGGAATGGGAGCGGTGTCGCCGCTCGGCTGCGGTGTTGAACTGTCCTGGCGCCGGCTGCTGGCCGGCCAGAGCGGGCTGCGCCCTCTGCCGGAATGGTCGCAGGCACTGCCCGCCCGCATTGCCGGTCTCGTCCCCGACAAGGCCGTCGATGCCGAAGGCGGCTTCGACCCCGCGCAAGCCGCCGCGCCAAAAGACCAGCGCAAGATGGACCGCTTCATCCTGTTCGCCCTGCTCGCGACCGCAGAGGCGGTCGCGCAGGCCAAATGGACACCGCAGGACGCAGCGGCATTGGAGAGAACCGCGACGATCATCGCGTCCGGCGTCGGCGGCTTCCCGGCAATGGCGGAGGCGGTGCGCATCACCGAGCAGCGCGGCGCGCGCCGGCTCTCGCCCTTCACCATTCCCTCATTTCTCGCCAATCTCGCCGCCGGCCACGTCTCGATCAAATACGGCTACAAGGGCGCGCTGGGCACACCGGTCACGGCCTGTGCCGCCGGCGTCCAGGCGATCGGCGATGCCGCACGCATGATCCGCGCAGGCGAAGCCGATGTCGCGATCTGCGGCGGCGCGGAGGCCTGCATCGATATCGTCAGCATTGGCGGCTTTGCCGCGGCCCGCGCGCTGTCGAGCGGATTCAACGACGCGCCCGCGCGCGCCTCGCGCCCGTTCGATCGCGACCGCGACGGCTTTGTCATGGGCGAAGGCGCGGGCATCCTGGTGATCGAGGAGCTGGAGCACGCGCTGGCGCGCGGCGCCTCCCCGATTGCGGAAATCGTGGGCTACGGCACGACGGCGGACGCCTATCACATGACGTCGGGCCCGCCCGATGGCGACGGCGCCCGCCGTGCGATGGAGATCGCGCTCCGCCAGGCGAAGCTCGCGCCCGCGGATTTGCAGCATCTGAACGCGCATGCGACGTCGACGCCGGCCGGCGACGAAAGCGAGCTCGGCGCGATCGCCGCGCTGTTCGGCCGCAACCGCGGCATCGCGGTGAGCGCGACGAAATCGGCCACCGGCCATCTGCTTGGCGCCGCCGGCGGCCTCGAGGCGATCTTCACCGTCCTCGCCTTGCGCGACCAGGTCGCGCCGCCGACGCGCAATTTCGAAAACGCAGATCCCGGCGCTGACGGCATCGACATCGTCGCAGGCAGCGCGCGGCCGATGCCGATGCTCAACGCCATCTCCAACGGATTTGGCTTCGGCGGGGTGAATGCCAGCGTGATCTTCCGCCGGATGGGCTGAACGAGAGGCCTTGCAATCGCAGCACGCTTCGTTACCAAAACGGGATGATCGAAACGAATTTCTGGCTGTTCCTGGCCGCAGCGTGTCTCATTGCCGCCGTTCCCGGCCCCGGCATTTTCTATGTCGCGGCACGGACCTTGTCCGAAGGGCGCGCCAGCGGCTTTGCGTCAACCGCGGGCACGGCGCTGGGCGGGCTGGTTCATGTCGTCGCGGGCAGCCTCGGCATCTCCGCGATCATCCTTGCCAGTGCGGAGCTGTTTGCCGTCGTAAAATTCGTCGGCGCGCTCTATCTGGTCTGGCTCGGCATCAAGACCTTCCGCAGCGCCGGCCGCGCGCTCTCGCTGGAGAGCGAGCCCGTCGGCGACAGGCGCGCATTCCGCGACGGCGTGCTGGTCGAGGCGCTGAACCCGAAGACTGCTGCATTCTTCCTCGCCTTCATTCCGCAGTTCCTCGATCCCGCGGGATCGAGCCCCACGCTGCAATTCATCGTGCTCGGTGCGATCTCGGTGATCCTGAACACGCTCGCCGATGTCGTCGTGGTGCTGATGGCAACTGCAACGCGCACGCAGCTGATTGGCAGGCCGCATCTGATGCGGCGTCTCACCCAGGGCTCGGGCGTCTTCATCGCCGGCCTTGGCCTCTCGCTCGCGCTGGCACGGCGGCCGGTGCAGGGCTAGCTCGCGTCATTCCCGACGGGCATCCACCGAAAAGAGAAAGGGGCCGAAGCCCCTTTCTCAGATTTCACCAGTGGTGCCAATGATGCCAGCGGTGCCAGCGAGCCCAATGATGCCAGCGCCAGCCGTCACCCCAATGATGGTGCCAGCCGTAACCACCCCAGTAATGCGGATGGTAGTAGCCTCCATGGTAGTGGCGTTGCCAGCAATGGCCCCATTCATTGCAGACATAGCCGGTCGGCACCTCGATCGGTGCTGCTGACGCAGCCCCGATCGACAGCGTGACCCCGCCAAGTGCGGCAAGGCCGACAAACGCAGATACAAGTTTCATGATGTTCACCTCCTAACATCCGTTGGAGGCGACGAGTGCGTCCTGCGTTCGGCGCCTTACGCAGGTTTAATACCGATGAACGATTTCGATGAGGCGATCCGCTCGCGATGACGGCGTGCGCGCAACATTGTCGCCATCGACCCGAAACACTTTCCGACCGGTAATGACCAAGATGTAACGCGTGGAATTCGAACGACCCATCGCTCGCGGCTCACCCATGGTTGTTGCGATGGAGAGTTCGATGAGGATGATGTCCTGGTCGCGTTATCGCCTCCTGACAAGGTCGTTGTCGCGCACCGCGCGTCGCTGTCACGACGCGAAGATGCGCAAGACCCGGCAGCGCCGACGCGCCATGCGCCGCCTAGTCGTCACGAGCTCGCCGCCGAAGCGCCCGTGACCTGCGGCTTGCTTGTGGAATGGCCGGCAGCAGGCTACTCCAGTCGTGCTGTTATCTCGTCCGGCATTTCGAAGGATCGGCGCCCGATGCTTGCCCCGCAAAGTCGCACTTACGAGTCCCACGGCCTGCGGCTGCACTATGCCGATTGGGGCAATGACGGCGCGCCCGTCGCCATCCTGGTCCATGGCGGCCGCGATCATTGCCGGAGCTGGGACGCCATTGCCCGCTCGCTTCAGCCGCATTTTCACGTGCTCGCGCCCGATCTGCGCGGTCATGGCGATTCCGACTGGACCAAGGGCGGCAGCTACGCGCTGACCGAGTATGTCTACGACCTCGCGCAGCTCATTCGCAGCATCGCAGCGCCTCAAGTGACTCTCATCGGTCATTCCATGGGCGGCATGGTGAGCCTGATCTTTTCAGGGTCGTTCCCCGAGCTGGTCACAAAGCTCGTCGTCCTCGACGGCGTCACCATGTTGCCGGACACCCCCAAAGCGCCGACGCATGAGCGCATCAGCAAATGGGTCAGCCAGCTCGACAGGCTGCACGACCGCACGCCGCGCCGCTATTCGACCCTCGAAGACGCGGCCGCGCAGATGGTGCTTCACAACAAGCGCCTCGCCCGCGACCTCGCGCTGCATCTTGCAACGCACGGCTCGCGGCGGAATGAGGACGGCACCTATAGCTGGAAGTTCGATCCCTACCAGCGCGCCTCTGCGCCGCACCGGCTCTGGCCGGACGATCACGTCGCGCTGTGGTCGCGCATCACCAGTCCGACGCTGCTGCTGAATGCCGGAGAAAGCTTTCTCGCGGGCGCCAGGGCCGCAGGCCTGGAGCGCTATTTCCCGCAGGCGCGTGTCGAGACCATCGCCGGCGCGGGGCACTGGCTGCAGCATGACAAGCCGCAAGAGGTGTTGGGTGAGATCCGGCGGTTTCTCGGGCTGGCCGAAGACGGCGGCTAGCTCCACTGCCGTAGGGTGGGCAAAGGCGCAAAGCGCCGTGCCCACCACGCAGCCAGATTGCGAGAATAAGTTTGGTGGGCACGCTTCGCTTTGCCCACCCTACGGCACCGTCGTCGGGGAAAAACCTAGCTCAACGTCCCCGCATGCACCCACCAGCCGGGGTGGTCGCGCCGGATCTTTTCCGCGGCGGCATGCGCCTCGTTCGCTGCGGCGTAGATCGCAAAGCACGTCGCGCCGGAGCCGGACATGCGGGCAAGCTTGACGCCGGCGGAGTCACGCAAGGCTTCCAGCACCTCGCCGATCACGGGCTCGATCCGCAACGCAGGGGCTTCGAGATCGTTGGCCACGGTTTCGAGAACGTCGACCCAATCGGCAATGGAGGCGCCCTCGTCCGGCCAGGCCGGGGCGTCGAGGACGGAGGTGGCGCCCACCAGCAATTCGCCGTTGCGCAGGCCCAGCGCCTGGAACACGTCCTTGGTGGCGACCGGCACGCGCGGGTTGACCATCACGCAGGGCATGCTCGGCAGCGCGAGCGGCAGCAGCTGCTCGCCGACGCCGGTCATGTCGCAGGCGCGCGAGACCAGGCACACCGGCACGTCGGCGCCGGTCGCGAGCGCGACTTTCTGCAAGCGCGGATCATCGAGCGACAGATTGTTGAGACGGGCGAGCAGCCGCAGCGCCGCCGCGGCATCGGCCGAGCCGCCGCCGATGCCGGCCGCGACGGGAAGCACCTTGTCGAGCGCGAAGGCGCCCAGCTTCAGGTTCGGCACGGCCTCGGCCAGAAGCCTGGCCGCCTTGACCACGAGATTGTCCGCGGTGTCGCCGCAGGCCGCGGCCAGCGGCCCGGTGGTGACGAGCTTCAGTTCGCCGCCCGGCTCCAGCGTCAGCTGGTCCGCGCAGTCGGCAAACGCGACCACGCTTTCGAGATCATGATAGCCGTCGGCACGGCGGCCGACGACGCGAAGGCTCAGATTGACCTTCGCGCGCCCTTCTTCGATCAACGCCGACATTGGCGATCAGCCCCCAAACGCACTTCTCTCTCTCGCATGATCTCCGCGCAAACGCTCCGCGTTTGTCGCGCGGCAAAACCGCTACACACTTTTCCGGATCATGCGGATTAGCCGCCCTTGCCGTCGTCCTTCTTCTTGTCCGCCTGCGCGGCCGAAGAGTTCGAATCGTCGGTCATACCGTTGGCGATCTTGGCCTCGATCTTCGGAAGCTCCTCCGGCTCGGGCTTGAGATCGCGGGCATGGGCCCACTGGAATTTTGCTTCCAGCGTACGGCCGACGCGCCAATAGGCATCGCCGAGGTGATCGTTGATGGTGGGATCCTCGGGCTTGAGGTCGATCGCGCGCTCGAGGTTCTTCACCGCCTCTTCGTAATTGCCGATGCGGTAATAGGCCCAGCCGAGGGAGTCGACGATGTAGCCGTCGTCGGGACGCTGCTCGACGGCGCGCTTGATCATCTTCATGCCTTCGTCGAGATTCACGCCCTGGTCGATCCAGGAATAGCCGAGATAGTTGAGGACATGTGGCTGGTCGGGCTGGAGCTCGAGCGCCTTCTTCATGTCGGCTTCGGCCTTGCTCCACTCCTTGGAGCGCTCCTCGCAAATGCCGCGATAATAATACCAGACGCTGTTGGCCTTGTCGTTGCCGGCCGGCAGCACGTCGATGCCCCGCGAATAGGTCGCACCGCAATCGCCGAACTTCTTGCGGCCGCGCTCGATATTGCCGAGCGCCATGATGGCTTCGAGATCCTTGGAATCGTCCGATGTGACGCCCTTGAGGATCTTGATCGCCTCGTCGGTGCGGTCGGCGGAATCCAGATCGATGGCCAGCTGGATCTGCGCATTGCGTTTCAACGGCGAGGTCGCGGGCACCCGCTCATAAACCTTGATCGCCATCTGCGGCCGCTTCACCGATTCATAGAGATCGGCGAGCGAGAGCAGCGCCAGCGGATGGGTCGGCTGGAGATAGAGCGAGAGCTGGAGATAAACCAGCGCCAGATCCTCGCCGCCGCGGCGGGTCAGCGTGGCGCCGATGCCGTAGAGCGCTTCGGCGGCACCAGCTTGCGCGGAGTCGGCCAGCGGCGGCATCTTCTTGCCGGCCTTGGTGTCGCGCAGGCCTTCCACGATCAGCGGATGGCGGGCGAGCTTCTTGTCGAAAGCCAGGTAGACGGTGGTCGCGGCCGCGGAATCCTTGTTGCGCGACAGCCAGCGCGCATAGGCCTCGGTGACGCGCAGCATGGAATCGTCAAGCTTGTAGGCGCGCTCGAAACGGATGCCGGCGTCCTTCTCCTTGCCGGAGAGCTCGAGGATCATGCCGGCATGGAGGTCCTTGAACAGCGGATACCATTCCGGACCGGCGAGCTTGTCGATGGTGGCGACGCCGCCCTTGGCATCGCCCGCGCCATAGGCGGCCCAGCCCGACAGCAGCGTGGCGACGAGATCGGTGATCGGACCGCGGATCGACTGGTTGATGTTGGTTTGCGCGGTCGCATATTTCTTCATCTTGAGATCGTGCACCCCGACGACGAGACGCGCGACGCGGTTGGTCTTGTCGATGGTCAGGACGCGCTCGGCGAGCTTGACCGCCTCGTCGATGTCACCGTCGGCAACCGACGAGATGAAGGCGCGATCGAGCAGCTCGTTGTTCTTGGGATCGGTGCGGAGCGCCGAGCGGTAGAAGGCGGCGGCCGAGGCCGCATCGCGCTCGACGCTGGCGTGGCGGGCGGCGAGATAGCTGCCGGAGGTCGTCAGCGACTTCAGATCGTTCCGGGTCGGGAATTGCGCCGCAGTGTCGGACGGATGGTCCGGCGTCTGCGCCAGGACCGCGCCGGGGACCGTCGCAATCGCGGTGCCCATGAGGGCGATGGCGGCAACAGTCCAGCGGTTGAAACGATTTGAGAACATCAGGGGCTCGCCTTGAGTTGTAGTGCCTGGGTTTGCAGCAGTAGGCCGTATCGCATGCGAACGCGGCCGGTGGCATGGGGACCCGGAACCGTCGGGCCGACAATGCCGCTTTTGGCGCTTCACCGCAAGGATTCGGGCATGCGATCCCCTCCGCACGCCCCAAATCGGCCGACTACGCCCCAAGACGCTGCCAGTATGGCCTTATCGTGGCCGCGGACCGCTACCCCGGCCCGGTTCTCACGCGAACGTGCGTCACAATGCCGGGGGCACGTCACATTGGCCCCGGCTTGATCGCTTTGGTCCAATGATCCCGGCTTACATCGCCTCGTAGTTCGGACCGCCGCCGCCCTCCGGGGGAACCCAGGTGATGTTGCCGTTGGGGTCCTTCACGTCGCAGGTTTTGCAGTGGACGCAGTTCTGGGCATTGATCTGGAAGCGCGGGCTCGAGCCTTCCTCGACCCACTCATAGACCCCGGCCGGGCAATAGCGATTCGAGGGACCGGCGAAGACGTCGTGCTCCGAGGTCTTCTGCAGGTTCATGTCGGTGACCTTGAGATGGACCGGCTGGTCCTCCTCATGATTGGTGTTGGACAGGAACACCGACGAGAGCTTGTCGAACGAGATCTTGCCGTCCGGCTTCGGGTAGTTCTTCGGCGCGTGGCTCTTCGCCGGATCGAGGGTGGCGCGATCGGGCTTCGCATGCGACTGCGTGCCGAACAGCGAGCCGCCGAACAGCGTGTTGCACCACATGTCGAAGCCGCCGAGCGCGACGCCGAGCACGGTGCCGAACTTCGACCATAGCGGCTTGACGTTGCGGACCAGGAACAGGTCCTTGCCGACCGCCGAGGACCGCCAGGCGTTCTCGTAGTCGACGATCTCGTCATTGGCGCGATCGGCAGCGAGCGCGGCCGCGACATGCTCTGCGGCGAGCATGCCGGTGCCCATCGCATTGTGCACGCCCTTGATGCGGGGCACGTTGACGAAGCCGGCCGCACAGCCGACCAGCGCGCCGCCGGGGAAGCTCAGCTTCGGCACCGACTGATAGCCGCCTTCGGTGATGGCGCGCGCGCCATAAGCGAGCCGCTTGGCGCCCTCGAAGGTGCCGCGGATCGACGGATGGGTCTTGAAGCGCTGGAACTCGTCGAACGGCGACAGATACGGATCGTCGTAGTTGAGATGCACGACGAAGCCGACGGCGACGAGATTGTCGTCATAATGGTAGAGGAACGAGCCGCCGCCGGTCTTGAGGTCGAGCGGCCAGCCGAACGAATGCTGGATCATGCCCTTCTGGTGCTTGGCGGGATCGATCTGCCAGACTTCCTTGAGGCCAATTCCGAACTTCGCCGGCTCGCTCTTGGAATCCAGTGCAAACTTCGCGATCAGCTGCTTGGTCAGGCTGCCGCGCGCGCCCTCGGCGAACAGAGTGTACTTGCCGAGCAGTTCCATGCCACGGGTAAAGGAGTCCTTCGGCTTGCCATCGCGGCCGATGCCCATGTCGCCGGTGGCGATGCCCTTCACCGCGCCCTGCTCGTCATAGAGCACCTCAGCGGCGGCAAAGCCCGGATAGATCTCGACGCCGAGCGCCTCGGCCTTGCGCGCCAGCCAGCGGCAGACATTGCCGAGCGAGCCGATATAGCAGTGATGATTATCCATCAACGGCGGCATGATGAAGTTCGGCAGCTTGATCGCGCCGCCACCAGTCATCCAGTAGAAGCGGTCGTCCTTCACCTGCGTCTTCAGCGGACAGTCGGAATCCTCGCGCCAGTCCGGGATCAGCTTGTCGAGCCCGGCCGGATCGATCACGGCGCCGGAGAGAATGTGCGCACCGACCTCGGAGCCCTTCTCCACCACGACGACGTTGAGATCGGCATTGAGCTGCTTCAGCCGGATCGCAGCCGCCAGGCCAGACGGGCCGGCGCCGACGATGACGACGTCGAATTCCATGGATTCGCGCGGGGGAAGTTCTTCGGTGCTCATCTGATCTCAGCCCTTGAGACGGTTCCTCGTCATTTGCGTCCCCTTGTTTCCGATTTTTCCGGGTAGGACAACCACGGAAATGCGTTCCACTGGGATGCAAGGCACCCCAAACTGATATAGTAAAAGTCTGACTTTCCAAATGATCCCCGAACCCGCACCCACCGTCCGAGAGCTTCTCGCCTTCTATCTGGAGGCCGGGGTCGACTGCGCGCTCGCGGAGGAACCTGTCGACCGCCTGGCGGAATTGGATGCTCCGCCGCCGGCCCCACGCGCCGCACCTCCGGTCGAGGCACCACGGCCTGTTGCCGCGCCCGCGGTGATGCGCGGCGAGGCCGCACCTGCGCCGGACATTGCGATCGCCTCCGCGCGCGAGGCCGCGCGTACCGCGCCGACGCTTGAGGCACTGCGCGAGCTGATGCAGAATTTTGAAGGCTGCGCGCTGAAGCATACCGCGACGCAGCTGGTGTTCGCCGACGGCAATCCGCAGGCGCGCATCATGTTCGTCGGCGAGGCGCCGGGCCGCGACGAGGACATCGAGGGGCTGCCCTTCGTCGGGCGCAGCGGCAAGCTGCTCGACCTCATGATCGGCGCGATCGGGCTCAACCGCACCACTGCCTACATCGCCAACGTGATTCCCTGGCGGCCGCCCGGCAACCGCACGCCGACGCCGCAGGAAACGCAGATCTGCCTGCCTTTCATCCAGCGCCAGATCGAGCTGGTGAATCCCGACGTGCTGGTGACGCTCGGCAATCCCTCGACGCAGACGCTGCTGTCGACGCGCGAAGGCATCATGCGCACCCGCGGCCGCTGGTTCGAGTACGAGACGGGCCAGCGCACCATTCGCGCGCTGGCGACGTTCCACCCGGCCTATCTCTTGCGCTCACCGTCGTACAAGCGGCTGGCCTGGCAGGATCTGCGCGCGATCGCGAAGGTGCTGGCGGGATAGCGAGCTCTCGTAGGGTGGGCGAAGCGTGCCCACCAGCCTTATATCTCGACGACGGAAAGACCTAACGGTGGGCACGGCGCTTTGCGCCTTTGCCCACCCTACGATTTTTGCGTTTGTCGCTACGTCCCCTTCGGCCGCACGATGGCCCAGCCGATGCGCAGCAGTTGCTGCCGCCCCGTGACCAGCCATTCGAAGGCGCGCGGCACTTCCGGAACGATGCCGGGAAAGCGCGCGAGGATTTCCGGCGGCGGGGTGCCGGCGGTGTCGGAGGCGCGCCAGACCACGACGCCGCCGGTCTCGCTGAACTTGGCCTGATTGATCCACGGCGTACGCGCGGGCTGGGCATCGATGAAGAGATGCGGCCGGCCGGAATGCAGCGTAATCAGGCTCGCGAGCTGGGTCTCGCCGGCGACCGCGCGCAGGCGATGATTGGTGCGGCGGGCAAAGCTCTCGTCGAAGAAATCCGAAATCGCGCGCGCCGGCATCGAGGTCGCAATCTCGTTGGCGCCGGTCAAGGGCAGGAACAGCACGGCGAGCACGACGCCGGCTGCGGGCGCCAGGACGGCGGCAGCCCACACGGTCCGCAGCACCCGCGCGCGGCGCATCGCGATGAGGTCGCCGGCCGTCACGACCACGGCAAGTCCCGACATGACCAGCACGACGCCGGCGCCGCCGACGACGGCATCGAGCCCGAGCAGCCCAGAGATCAGGACCGCGCCAAGCGCAGGCGCCAGCGCGAAGAAATAGACGAAGTTGTGCGCGAGCGGCTCGACCGGCGGCCGGTAGATGATCGGCGCTTCCTCGCCCTTGGCGACGAACAGGCCGCTATTGAGAAAGGTCAGCGCCGGGATCGCCGCCGCGCCGAGCACGAGCCCGCCGAGCAGCCAGGCCGCGTGCAGCGCGCGGGCGTTCAGCTCAGCGACCTCAGGCAGGGTCGGCATGACAAGCGTCTCGGCGCGCATCAGCCAGACCGCATAGGGCAGCGCCAGCACGGCGACAACGATCAGCGCGAACAGCGGATCGAGCGCGCGCAGCGTGCGGCGTCCGCCGGCGGTCGAGATCGCGAAGACGACGATCAGCAGCAGAAGGAAGATCGCCGCGGGCGTGGTCAGCAGCAAGAGGCCCGCTTCGATCGACCAGGCGAACCAGGCATTGCCGCGGCGCTGGCCGATGATCTGCCAGGAATGCAAGAGAAGAAGCGCCCAGAGCGGCCGCGCCAGCACCAGCGGGCCGAAGTCGAGCGCCGGCGAGGAGAAGGCCAGCACCGTCATGGTCAGCAGCACGGCGAGCACCGCCTGCTGCGAGCCGACCACGGCGCGGGAGAGATGATAGAGCGCGATGAAGGTCGCGACCTCGCAGAGCTGGGCGAGGACATAGACGCCGAACATGTGGCCGCCCGCGGCGCGGTAGGCGATGTCGGCGAGCCAGATCGGCAAGGGCGGGCCCAGATCGGTGCCGACCTGGTACTCGCGCCCGAACGCCAGCAGGGTCGCGAGGGTGCCGGGCGGGCTGCGGTAAAACACCAGCGCCACGAACAGCCACATCGCGGCCTGGAGCAGCACGGCGATCCACACGATCAGCCGCGGCCGGGCGCGAATGAGCTCGATGACCAGGGAGGTAAACCGCATGCAACGTCCGAAAGATGCAGCCAACCCGTCCAGCCGGCCCTATTCGCTCACATCTGTTTTGATAAAGGGCGCTGCGCGTTGTGGCAACGACCGTCTGCCCTACAGGCCCGCCGACGCATCAATTTCAACGCTTGCTTCTAGCTGCACTTCCATCTCGGTCACCGCGAACAGGTCCCGCACCGGCTCGACCGTCCAGGGCATGTGCTTGGCGCGGGCGGCGGCAACGGGGGCGAAGAAGCTGCGGTGGTGGATGGTGGGACCGAGGCGGTCGAGCGCGTCGAGGTGCTCCGGGACGGCGTAGCCCTTGTGCTGCTCGAAGCCATAGCCGGGGCAGTCCTGCGCCAGCGCGCACATCAGCCGGTCGCGCGTCACCTTGGCGATGATCGAGGCTGCGGCGATCGACAGGACGATGCCGTCGCCGCCGATCACGGCCTCGCAGTCGCAGGCGGTGTCGAGCCGATCGCGGCCGTCGACAAACACATGACGCGGCGCGTCGGGCAGCGCCACCACGGCGCGCTTCAGCGCCCACAGCGAGGCACGCAGGATGTTGTCGCGGTCGATCCGGGAGCGCGAGGCGACGGCGACCGAGACCTGCGCGGTGGCGCAGATCTTGTCGAACAGCCGTTCCCGTTCCTCGGCGGTCAGGCGCTTGGAATCGTCGATGCCGCGGGGAATGCGGTCGGGATCGAGAATCACGGCGGCCGCCACCACGGGTCCGGCGAGCGGCCCGCGGCCGGCCTCGTCGCAGCCGGCAACCGGCCAGATGCCGCGCTTGATCAGCGCGCGCTCGCGGCGGAAGGTCGGCGATGCGACGGCGATGATGGCGCCCTGCCTACCGGCCGGGGCCTTGGCCGCCCCCTTGGCCGTCTTCGCAGGCGCTGCCTTCCTGGCGGCATCCTTCTTCGACGCGCCCTTCTTTGGCGCGTCTTTGGCCGGCTTCCTGGTGGACTTGTCCCGAATCATGGGCGGGATCGTGCGCAAGCGGCCCGGCCGGCGCAACCGGGAACCCCGGACAATTCCCGTTATTCAGACCAGCCGCCTACTCCGCCAGATGCACCCGCCGGTCCTCACCGACCTCGATGCCGGGCGCGACCACGACTTCCCAGGGATGGCCGTCGGGGTCGGCGAAATAGCCGGAATAACCGCCGTAGTCGGTCTCATGCGCCGCTTTCAGCAGCGCCGCGCCCTTGCCGACGGCGAAGGCCAGAACCGCATCGACCTCGCCGCGCGTGGCGCAGTTCCAGGCGAGCGTCATGCCGCGGAAGGTCGCGGGCCTCGGATTGTCCGGCAACTTGGCGTCGGCCGCGAGTTTGTCCCAGTGAAACAGGGCCAGCACCGGACCACCGGTATCGTAGAAGGCGACGGCCTCGCCGGTCGCCTTCAGCCGACGCGAGAAGCCGAGCGCGTCATAGAAGGCGATGCTGGCACGAATGTCGCTCACACCCAGTGTGATGACCGTGAGCCGCGGCACCGGCGCGGTAAGTTCCTGGCTCATGCTACGCCTCTTCCGTTTCCCGATCAGAACAGGCTGAGCTGATCGCCGTTCCGCTTCGGCCTCGCAAAGTGATCCGTCGTCAGCTTGGAGCGCCGCTTGTTCAGCCCAAGCCTGTCGCAGGCGATCTCGAAGCGGCGGCCGATGGTCCAGGCCATCGGTCCGGTGCCCTTCATCCGCTCGCCCCATTTCGCGTCGTAATCGCGGCCGCCGCGCATGTCGCGGATCAGGGTGAAGACGTGGCGGTAGCGGTCTGGATAATTGGCCATCAGCCATTCGCGGAAGAGATCGCGAACCTCCAGCGGCAGCCGCAACAGCACGTAGGAGGCTTCCTTGACGCCGGCATGGGCGGCGGCATCGAGAATGCGCTCGATCTCGGAATCGTTCAGCGCGGGGATCACGGGCGCGACCATCACGGTGGTCGGAATACCCGCGTCCGAAAGCTGCTTCAGCGCCTCCAGCCGCTTCGGCGGCGTCGATGCGCGCGGCTCCATGGTGCGAGCCAGCTTTGGATCGAGCGAGGTGACGGAAATTCCGACCTTGGCGAGATTGCGCTTGGCCATCCGCGCGAGAATGTCGATGTCGCGCGTGACCAGCGCCGACTTGGTGACGATGCCGACGGGGTGGCCGGCGCGCTCCAGCACTTCGAGAATGCCGCGCATGATCTTACGCTCGCGCTCGATCGGCTGATACGGATCGGTGTTGGTCCCGATCGCGATCATCCGCGGCTCGTAGCCGGTCGCGGCCAGCTCCTTCTCGAGCAGCGCCGGCGCATCGGGCTTGGCAAACAGCTTTGACTCGAAGTCGAGCCCCGGCGACAGGCCGAGATAGGCGTGCGTCGGCCGCGCGAAGCAATAGACACAGCCGTGCTCGCAGCCGCGATACGGATTGATCGAGCGGTCGAAGCCAATATCGGGGGATTCGTTGCGGGTGATCACCTTGCGCGAGGTATCGACGCCGACGGTGGTCTTGAACGGCGGCAGCTCCTCCAGGCTCTGCCAGCCATCGTCGAAGGCGACGCGGGCCTCGGCCTCGAAGCGGCCGCTGGCATTGGACTGGGCGCCCCGCCCTCGCCTGCGCTGTTTGTCGATGGCGACCGCCAGTTCGGGAAAATCAGAGTCCGCACCCGCCGGCTCGGAGGGCGCCGTGACCGGCGGGTGCTTGAGAGCATGAGAGGATGCTGGACTCATGAAGCCAAGATAGCACGCAAAAGGAACAAATCAAGAACACAAACAAAAAACTCAAAAACAACCCCATGCACAGTAGCCGCCCAAATTTCGGGCGCGGTCCCTTGACCTCACGCAACACACCCGTCGCGGCGATCCTGTTCGATGCCGGACAGGGATCAATCGCACCGGAACAAAGTTGGTGTCGATCGCTGGGTGAAGGTCAGCAGGAACATGACAAATCAACGACAATCGGCCTCAGGGAGCAGCGAGCTCGATCTGCTCGATCGCTATTGGCGCGCCGCGAACTACCTCTCCGTCGGGCAAATCTATCTGCTCGACAATCCGCTGCTGCGCGAGCCGTTGCGGCCGGAGCACATCAAGCCGCGCTTGCTCGGCCATTGGGGCACGACGCCCGGTTTGAACTTCATTTACGCCCATCTCAACCGCGTCATCCGCGCGCTCGATGTCAACGTGCTCTATATCTGCGGTCCCGGCCATGGCGGCCCGGGCATGGTGGCCAACACCTATCTCGAAGGCAGCTACAGCGAGATCTATCCTGACGTCGCGCGCGATACAGACGGATTGCGAAAACTTTTCAGGCAGTTCTCCTTCCCCGGCGGCATTCCGAGCCACGCGGCGCCGGAAACGCCAGGCTCGATCCACGAAGGCGGCGAACTCGGCTACGCGCTGGTGCATGCCTATGGCGCCGCATTCGACAATCCCGACCTGATCGTCGCCTGCGTCGTCGGCGATGGCGAGGCGGAAACCGGCCCGCTCGCGGCGTCCTGGCACTCGAACAAGTTCCTCAATCCCGCCCATGACGGCGCTGTGCTGCCGATCCTGCACCTCAATGGCTACAAGATCGCGAACCCGACCGTGCTCGGACGGATGCGCGACGCGGAGATCCGCGACCTGTTCCGCGGGTTCGGCCACGAGCCGCTGTTCGTCGAGGGCGACGATCCCGAATTGATGCACCAGGCCATGGCGGATGCGCTCGACGTCGCGCTCGCCAGCATCCGCTCGATCCAGCAGCATGCCCGCGACGGCCGCAAGAGCGTCGAGCGGCCGCGCTGGCCGATGATCGTGCTGCGCAGCCCGAAGGGCTGGACCGGCCCGAAGGAGGTCGACGGCAAGAAGGTCGAGGGCTTTTGGCGCGCGCATCAGGTTCCCGTTGCGAGCTGTCGCGAGAACCCGGCGCATCTGAAAATCCTCGAAGACTGGATGCGCAGCTACGAGCCCGAGAAGCTGTTCGACGGCAGCGGCGCGCTCATTCCCGAGCTCCAGGCGCTGGCGCCCGACGGTAACAGGCGCATGGGCGCCAATCCGCACGCCAATGGCGGCCTGCTGAAGAAGGAGCTGAAGCTGCCGGACTTCCGCAGTTTTGCGTTGGACGTGCCGCAGCCCGGCGGCGTCACCGGCGAAGCAACGCGCGAGCTCGGCAAATTCCTGCGCGACGTCATCCGCCTCAACGCAGAAACGCGCAACTTCCGCATCATGGGTCCGGACGAGACCGCGTCAAACCGGCTCGATGCCGTGTTCGAGGCGACCGAACGGGTCTGGATGGAGCCGACGGAGCCTTACGACGTGCATCTCGCCCAGGACGGCCGGGTGATGGAGGTTTTGAGCGAGCATCTCTGCCAGGGCTGGCTCGAGGGCTATCTGCTCACCGGACGGCACGGCTTGTTCTCCTGCTACGAGGCCTTCATCCACATCGTCGATTCCATGTTCAACCAGCACGCCAAATGGCTGAAGGTGACGCGACATCTGCCCTGGCGGCGACCGATCGCCTCGCTGAACTATCTCCTGACCTCGCATGTCTGGCGGCAGGACCATAACGGATTCAGCCATCAGGATCCCGGCTTCGTCGATCTCGTCGCCAACAAGAAGGCCGACATCGTCCGCATCTACTTCCCGCCCGACGCCAACACGCTGTTGTGGATCGCCGATCACTGCCTGCGCACCTATGACCGCATCAACGTCATCGTCGCCGGCAAGCAGCCGGCGCCGCAATGGCTGTCGATGCAGGACGCCGCCACGCATTGTGATGCCGGCATCGGCATCTGGACCTGGGCCGGCACGGAGGATGCGGATGGCGAGCCCGACGTCGTGATGGCCTGCGCCGGCGACGTGCCGACACTGGAGACGCTCGCCGCCGTCGATCTGCTGCGCAAGGCGCTGCCCGACCTGAAGATCCGCGTCGTCAACGTCGTCGACCTCATGACGCTGCAGCCGAAAGACCAGCACCCGCACGGCCTGTCCGACCGTGACTTCGACAGCCTGTTCACACCAGACAAGCCGGTGATCTTCGCCTATCACGGCTATCCCTATCTCATCCACCGTCTCACCTATAACCGCACCAACCATGCCGGAATGCATGTGCGCGGCTTTGCCGAGGAAGGCACCACGACGACGCCGTTCGACATGGTCGTCCTCAACGGGCTCGACCGCTATCACCTCGCGATCGAGGCGATCGCGCGCGTGCCGGGTCTGGCGACCAAGGCCGCGCAGGTGCAACAGCAGTTCCGCGACAGACTGATCGAACATTCGCACTATGTGCGCGAACACGGCGAGGACATGCCTGAAATTCGCGACTGGGTCTGGCCGGGCAAAGCGGGTTGACGTCATGACGGCGTCGGCCCTCGTGCTCAACTCGGGCTCGTCGAGCATCAAGTTCGGCCTGTTCGACATCGCGGCGGACGAGCCTGCCCTGCTCTGCAAGGGCCTGCTCGACGAGCATGAGGCGAAGCCGCGGCTCGTGGTGAAAAGCCCTGCGGGCGGAGACCTGTTCGAGACGCAGAGGGAAGCATCCGATGCGGACAGCGGTCATCTGTTCGCGGAGGTGCTCGGCTTCATCGAGGAGCGTTTTGCCGACCACCGCCTGCGCGCCGTCGGTCACCGCATCGTTCATGGCGGGCCGGATTATTCGGGCCCGGTTGAGCTGACTGACGACGTCTACGCAAAGCTGGACGCACTGACGCCACTGGCGCCGCTGCACCAGCCGCGGTGCCTTGAACCAGTCCGCACCATCAGGGCAATAAAGCCCGACCTGGCACAGATCGCATGTTTCGACACCGCCTTTCATCACAGCATGGCGCCACCCGCGAGCCGCTTCGCCATCCCGCGGCGCTATGAAGAGCGCGGTATCCGGCGCTACGGCTTTCACGGCCTCTCGTTCGAATATGTCGCGGGGCGCCTCGCGAAAATCGCGCCGCAGTTCGTTGCCAAGCGCACCGTCATCGCGCATCTCGGCAATGGCGCCAGCCTGTGCGCGTTGCGCGATGGCCGCAGCGTCGACACCACGATGGGGCTGACGCCGCTCGATGGCCTCGTGATGGGCACCCGGAGCGGCACGATCGATCCCGGCGTGCTGCTCTATCTGCAACAGCACGAGAGGATGTCGGTCGAGGATGTCCAGCACCTGCTCTATCACGAGTCAGGCCTGCTCGGCGTCTCCGGCATCTCTGCCGACATGCGCACGCTGCTGGCGAGCCGTGAGGCTGCGGCGCGGCAGGCGGTCGAGCTCTTCACCTTCCGTGCGGCGCAGCAGGTCGCGGTGATGGCGACCACGCTGGGCGGGCTGGACTGTCTGGTCTTCACCGGCGGCATCGGCGAGCATGCGAAGGAAATCCGCGCCGCGATTGGTGAGCGGCTTGGGTGGCTCGGCGTACATATTGACGCGGGTGCGAATGACGCGGCACGCGAGCGGATCAGCAGCAGTGGCAGCACCGTCAATGTGTTCGTCATTCCGACGAATGAGGAGCTGACGATCGCTCGGCATTGCGCGGCTGTGCTGCGAGCGAAATGAAAGCCCGGTCGACCGCTGCATCTTTCCCTTCTCCCCCGTGGGAGAATTTCAGCGGACCATGACTTGTCGGGCCATGACTTGTCGCAGCGCTGCTGCGCCACTGTCGAAATGACCATGGTGCGCAAAGCAAACGATTTCGCCAGCGCTTCGAGCACCATGGGCCAACTACGTCGCTCCGCTCAGTACGGAGAGTACCCGCCCGGGCAAACATAGTTTCCGTAAGCGTCATAGCCGCAGCCGCTGCGGTAGTAGGCCCCCGTCGCAGCTGCGCCGATCGCCGCGGCCCCCACTGCCGCCGCACCGACGCCGTAACGATATCCGCGATACCCTGCATAAGCGCCCCGATAGCCGTAACGCCCGCCGCGCACGGCGACAGCACCGCCCCGATATCCACGCGCCGCGACCGCGCCCCCGCGGTAGCCTCCTGCCCGCACGGCACCGCCGTGGAAACCTCCTGCGCGCATGCCGCCGCCGCGACCGCCGCGGGCAGATGCGTCATCGGGAGTGAAGGCGACAAGCAGCATAGCTGCGGCTGCCGAAGCGATGAGAGCTTGACGCAACATCAGCGTACTCCTTCTTCGAGGGAGGAAGCCGCGGACAGCTGCACATCGCGTTGACCGCGGGTCCGATCGAAGTCTCGTGCGCTGGAGCTTCGTGCCTTTGATTTGGATCAACGTTCATCTACATGAACGACGGTTCCCCGCCCGCACAGTGGCGTGCAGGCCGATCTCAGGCCGATCTAATGCGTGCCCGACAGGATCTGGATGCACCCGATCACGACCTCGATCACGATCAGCACCACGACTGCGATTTCCAGACGCAGCGAGCGCTGGGTGTCGATGATGTCGGTCAGCGCGTTGGCGGTTTCCGACACCGCGGTGAGCTTGCGCTCGAGCGTATCGAGGCGCTCCTTCAATTCGTACTCGTCTTCGAGACGGGCATAGAGGCGGTCGAGCTCGGGCTTCTCCCAGAGCACGTCCGGTTTCTCGGCCACCGCGACACGGCCGGCGACGCGCTGCTGGACCAGAAGCGCATTGCCGATCAGTTGCAAGATGCCCTTGCGCCGGGGCGGCGTGCGGCCCTGCTCGGCGAGTCCCCGCGCAAAGGGCTCGATCACGTCGAAGACCGCGGCGACGCGGCGCTCGTCGCGGGCGAGCGAGGTGCTCTTGGCGAGCGCGTCCGCAACGATCAGCAGGCGATCGTCGGAGAATTTGGCGAGGCAGATCGGCCCGCCGGGCTGGATCGCCTCGGCGTTCTCATCCTTGCAGAGCTGCGCCTGTGCGATCTCCTCTTCAAAAGGGCTGAGCTCGCCGGTCACCCGCGGTTTCAGGCTGTCGATCAGCACCTTCTCCTCCGAAGGGAGGAGGCCGATCAGCACCACGACGCCGTAGCGGAAGATCACGACGAGCCCGGCATGGACGCGGAAGGCAGCAGGCGTCGAGGAGACAGGTGCGCCAAGCTCGAGCCCGGACGGATTGATGCGTTCGCCCAGCATCACGGCGCGGATCCGCAGGGTCGGCGCGGCCTCCGGCTTCGGCGATGTTGGCGTGGTGCCAACGGGAAGTTGATCGGCGTTCACTGGACTATCTCACTTTGCGCGGCGAGCGTTGCACGTTTTTCCCGTCGAAAGGTTTGTGTCAGACTGCCGGTGCAGCCTTGCGGAACGTGCCGTCCTCGCCCCGATCATATCGGCAGAGAAAGCCCCCGTTTGAAGCTCACGGAAACGACATTCGCGGAAACATTGGGCAACAGGGCCACCCCGCGCACGACATATTCGGCTGCGATAGACCGGCGGCGATTTACCATCGCATGCCGGAACACCGGCGAAAAGTTGCACTCGGCGACGCCGCGTGTTTATGACACATTCATAACAAGCTACGCTTCTCCCGAAGTGCAGACATCGAAGCCTCAATCATGCTGAGCGTCATCATACCGACCGAAGGCGTCGAGCAGACGGCGGTCGCAACTCTGGCCGCGCTGGTACCCGGTGCCGCTGCGGGCATCATCAAGGAAGTCCTGCTGGTCGATGGCACCCGCAACGGTGTCATCGAGCGCGTTGCCGACGTCGCAGGCTGCCGTTTCATCGGCTTCGAGGGTTCTTCGCAGGGCGCGGCGCTTGCCGCCGGTGCGCTCCAGGCCCGTTCGCCCTGGCTGATGTTCCTCCCGGCCGGCGCCGTGCTGGAGACCGGCTGGATCGAGGAAACCACCCAGTTCATCCAGGCTGTCTCGACCAGCGGCAGGGATCGCGCGGCGGTGTTCCGCTACACACGGTCGCCTTATGCCGATACCGGGTTTCGCGACGTCCTCTGGGCCGTGGTGCGCAAACTGGTCGGCCCCCTCGGCGATCAGGGACTCTTGATCGCGCGCGATCATTACGACCGGATCGGCGGCTACCCGCCCCGGGCCCGCCGTTCCGAGGCGCGGCTGCTCCGGCGGCTCGGCCGCTCGTCCCGGACCATGCTGCGCAGCCGGATCGTCATGGTCGGCTGACGTCACCGATCTAATACTTGCCAAAGTCAAATAATTGTTTGACAATGGCAAGTATCGAGGTGACCCATGCCATCAGCCCTTTCGTCATCCAGCCCTTCGCCATCCGGCCCCGCTTCGACCGAACAGGTCGCCGACGACCAGGTCCAGGCGGTTCGCGCCTTCAACCGCTTCTACACCCAGAAGCTCGGCGTGCTCGACCAGCAGCTCCTGAAGAGCCCGTTCTCGCTGAGCGAGGCGCGCGTGCTCTACGAGCTGGCCCATGGTGGCGAGCAGTCGGCCAAGGAGATCGGCATCGCGCTCGGGCTCGACGCCGGCTATCTCAGCCGCATCGTGCAGAACTTCGATGAAAGCGGCCTGATCGCGCGCAAGCCGCTTCCGAGCGACCGCCGGCAGGTTCAGCTGAGCCTGACTGCGAAGGGCCGCCAGGCGTTCGCCAGGCTCGAACGCTCGTCCCAGGACGACGTCGCCGCGATGCTGCGGCCGCTGCCGGATGAGGAGCGCAGCAAGCTCACCGGTGCGATGGAGACGATCGAGCGGCTGCTCGCCATGCCGCGCACGCCATCCCCGCGGGCGACCCTGCGCGAGCCCCGCCCGGGCGACATGGGCTGGGTGGTGCAGAGCCACGGCGCGCTCTACGCCAGCGAATACGGTTTCGACTCCGGCTTCGAGGCGCTGGTCGCCGAGATCGTCGCCAAATACATGACCTCCTACGATGCCTCGCGCGAGCGCTGCTGGATCGCCGACATCGAGGGCCGGCCGGTCGGCTCGGTATTTCTGGTCAAGGCCAGCGACGACGTTGCCAAGCTGCGCCTGTTGCTGCTCGATCCGGCCGCGCGAGGCCAGGGGCTAGGCCAACGGCTGGTCGCCGAATGCGTCTCCTTTGCCCGCGCCTGCGGCTATCGGCGGATGACGCTGTGGACGCAGAGCAATTTGGTCGCCGCGCGAAAAATCTATCAGGATGCCGGCTTCAAGCTGACCGCCACCGAGCCGCATCGCAGTTTTGGCCAGAACCTCACCGGTGAAACCTGGGAGCGCGATCTCTGATGCGGCGGCACGCGCTCATCACGGGAGAGCTCGTCGATCTCTACAAGCGCCGGGCGCGACGGTTGCACGTGGAGGCGCGCCGGACTATGTGGCGCGTGGTGTGGAGCTCGCTGAGACGGAAGAGCTAGTCGCTGGCGCAGCGGGCGCGATGCGCATGATTGTGCCCTCGCCCCTTGCGGGAGAGGGCAGCGACGCCAGTAGATACGAACTCGCTTGGGTGAGGGGTATGTCTCCGAGCGGTCCGTGCGGATGGAGACCCCTCACCCGTCTCGCCGCTCCGCGGCGAGCCACCCTCTCCCACAAGGGGGAAGGGAAGAGGTCCGCGCCTAGCTCAGCAAAGCAGCGTCAAAGCAACGCACTCACACCGTCGCGCCCTGCGCCTTCGCCCTTCGCAGATGCTCGTCGAGGCGCGGCATGATCTCGACGAAATTGCAGGGACGCGTGCGGTAGTCGAGCTGGGCGGCGAGGATGCCGTCCCAGCCGTCACGACAGGCGCCGGGCGAGCCCGGCAGGCAGAAGATGTAGGTGGCGCCGGCGACGCCGGCGGTGGCGCGGCTCTGGATCGTCGACGTCCCGATCTTGGCGTGGCTCAGCATGTGGAAGGCGATCGAGAAGCCGTCCATGCGCTTCTCGAACAGCGGCTCGATCGCCTCCGGCGTGACGTCGCGCCCGGTAAAACCGGTGCCGCCGGTGGTGACGACGACGTCGACGCCGGCATCAGCAATCCAGCGGCGGACGACGGCGCGGATCGCCTCGACGTCGTCGGTGACGATCTCGCGCGCGGCAAGATGATGGCCCGCCGCGGTGAGGCGGTCGGCCAGCGTCTGGCCGGACTTGTCGTCGGCGAGCGCGCGCGTGTCAGAGACGGTGAGCACCGCGATGTTGAGCGGGATGAATTGTTTTGAGTCGTCGATCGAGGCCATTGGTCCTTCCTCTCGTGTCCCGGACGCGATGCAGCGCGTCAGCGGTGCGTCGCAGAGCCGGGACCCATTTCCGAGGCTTGGGGGACCGGCATTGTGGGCCCCGGCTCTGCAGCGCACCGCTGAAGAAGCGCTGCGCTGCGTCCGGGGCACGATGTCCTGGCGACTACGACCCGCTGCCGAACGTGTTGCAGGCCTGGACGGTGCCTTGCTGGTAGCCGGTCATGAACCACTGCTTGCGTTGCGCCGCCGAGCCGTGCGTGAAGGAATCGGGCACGACGCGTCCCGTCGCCTGGCGTTGCAGCGTGTCGTCACCGATCGCGCTCGCCGTGGTCAACGCGGCGTCGATGTCGCCGGGCTCGAGGAAGTTCGGACGCTTCTTCGACTCGCGATTGACCCAGACGCCGGACAGGCAATCGGCCTGCAATTCGACCTTCACCTGGAGCGCATTGGCCTCGGCCTTGCTGCCGGCCTGCTGCTGCAGCCGCGTCACGCGCGGAATGATGCCGAGCAGGTTCTGGATGTGATGGCCGGCCTCATGCGCGATGATGTAGGCGGTGGTGAAGTTGCAGGCGGACTTGCCGGAGCAGCCGCGGAAGCGCGTCTCGACCTCGCGGAAGAAACTGGTGTCTAGGAAGATGGTACGATCCGGCGGACAGTAGAACGGCCCCATCGCCGACTCTGCCCGGCCGCAGCGGCCGCCATTGGTGACGTTGCGGAACAGCACGACCTTCGGACCGGTGTAGGACTGGCCGCTGGCCTGGAAGATCTCGCTCCAGCGGTCGTCGATCTCGCCGAGGATGCCGGAGATCATGCTGCCCATCTCGTCGGTCGGCGCGCCGCGCTTGGCGGAGGTCGACTGACGATCGGTCTGGTAGGAAGGCGCCTGGCCGCCGCCGGTGAGGATCTCGGCGCCGCCGATCAGGATGCGCGGATCGATGCCGAAGGCATAGCCGACCAGGCCGAGCACGATGATGGTGCCGATGCCCAGACCGCCGCCGCCCATCGGCAGGCCGAACCCGCCTCCGCCGCCGCCCATGCCGCCACCGCCGTCGCGGCGATCCTCAATGTCGTCGCTGCGGCGGAAATCATCATAACGCATGGCGGGTTTCCCTCAGTCCTCAATTGGCGTCATTTGGGCGCAGAAGCGCGAAAGCTCAACGCGCCACACACGTAAAATTTCCAATGCGTTAATCAATATCCCGCTCGGCAATTATTGCCTAGTGCGACAGCATGCCGATGCCAGCAATTTTTTCCGGGGTCGTGCAATTTTTTCCGAGAGAAATTTGGCGACCTGACTGCTCCCGCAACGCGAAGAAATACGAAATACACTGGAAAACACGACGAATGCGCAGAGCGAAACGCGCACAATGCGTGATGCGAGGGCTGCTCACCAAAGCGGCGGGTTAAGTCGATTTTTACTTTGCCGCTCCATTGTAGCGGTCAGTCGGTTGTTTGGTCCCGCGTCGCCGACAGCGTCGCCTGAGTCAGAGTTCTTGAGTCATGGTAGTGTCGCGTCGCGGGGCGTCTGCAAGGGCGCCCCGCACAAATTTTGAGTCCGCTTCGCACAGCATCATCCTCGGTGATTGCGTCGCCGAGATGTCGAAGCTTCAGGCCGGTTCGGTCGACCTCGTGTTCGCCGATCCGCCCTACAATCTCCAGCTCAAGGGCGATCTGAAGCGCCCCGACGAATCCCATGTCGATGCCGTCAACGACGACTGGGACAAGTTCGATTCGTTCTCCGCCTATGACGATTTCACCCGCGCCTGGCTGCTTGCCGCCCGCCGCGCGATGAAGCCGTCGGCGACGATCTGGGTGATCGGCTCCTATCACAACATTTTCCGCGTCGGCGCGATCATGCAGGATCTCGGCTTCTGGCTCCTGAACGACATCGTCTGGCGCAAGTCGAACCCGATGCCGAACTTCCGCGGCCGCCGCTTCACCAACGCGCACGAAACGATGATCTGGGCCGCGCGTGACGAAAAAGCCAAGGGCTACACGTTCAACTACGAGGCGCTGAAGGCGGCGAACGAGGACGTGCAGGCACGGTCCGACTGGCTGATCCCGCTCTGCACCGGCGAGGAGCGCCTCAAGGGCGCCGACGGCAAGAAAGTGCATCCGACGCAGAAGCCGGAAGGCCTGCTCGCGCGCGTGCTGCTGTCGTCGTCGAAGCCCGGCGATCTCGTGATCGATCCCTTCAACGGCACCGGCACCACGGGTGCTGTCGCCAAGCGTCTCGGCCGCTCCTACATCGGCTTCGAGCGCGACAAGACCTATGCCAAGGCGGCGGAAGCCCGCATCGCTGCGATCGAGCCGCTGCCGGAAGAAAGCCTCGCCCCGTTCATGACCGCGCGCGAAGCGCCGCGGGTCGCGTTCTCCGAGCTGATCGAGCGCGGCATGATCATGCCCGGCACAAAGCTGTTCGACGCCAAGAAGAAGCTTGGTGCGCTGGTGCGTGCCGATGGCGCCATCATGCTGGGCGACAAGGTCGGCTCGATCCACCGCATCGGCGCCGTGGCGCAAGGGGCGCAAGCCTGCAACGGCTGGACCTTCTGGCATGTCGAGACCAAGAAGGGTCTCAAGCTGATCGACGAGTTCCGTGCCGAGATCCGTGCGGGGATCGGGGCGGAGTAGTTTTCTCCGCGGTCCCGTAGGGTGGGCAAAGCGAAGCGTGCCCACCACCTTAGAATATGCCGCAAGCGACGCGGTGGGCACGGCGCTTCGCGCCTTTGCCCACCCTACGGCTCCTTGAATGCCGCCACAGCCAGGACTAGATTTCACCGATCAGCCCCGTCCTGACCGGTCCGGCTCCGATGCGACGACAGTCCGAGACTTTGCTGCTGGTGCCGCTGCTGCCGATCTTCCTGCTCGGCATGTTTCCGATGTTCCTGATCGCCCTGCTCGGCTTTTTCGGCCTCGCCATCTTCGGCGTGCTGGTGGTCTGCGTCGGGCTGGCCAGCAGCAACGAGGCCCACGACAATTTCAATCACGACGTCATCGTGCACGGCTACGCGCGCGGATCGGAGCGCAAGGCACGGGCCTCCAGCATGCACGCCGCAACGCGGCTCGCGATGCGGCTGGACGCTGTCGGCGCCGGGATGATCGTCATCGCCATCGTCGGCCTGCTCTATTCCAGTTGAGCGTCGAGGCGCGGCCTCACGGCGCCAGACGAGCGATCAATCGATCGGAGGCATCCATGAGCGCCGTCGCGTAGGATCGCTCCGCAGACGAAGGGCTCGGCAGGATCGCCTCAGCCTTGTTGTTGAACATGACACCGCTGCGGCCGTTGAGATCAGGCGACACCAGGAGCGGCACCAGTCGCTCGGCATAGGCGTCCGGCTCGACCATCATGAAGCTGGTCAGCCAGTTGATCAGCGAGACGAGCGCGCGCGACCCGAGCAGATTGGCGCGAATATCGGTCTTCACGAAGCCGGGATTGAGGCCGAACACATCGACATCGGCAAAGCGCCTGGCGGCCTCGAGGACGAGCACTTCGTTGCCCGCCACGGTGTTCGAGTGGGCTGCGAACCGTTTGTAGCTCCGTTCCGAATTCAGATCGCCGACATCGGCCCTCTGCTCGGTCCCGGGGAATCCCATGACGAAAATCCGAGGCTTGAATGTGGCCGTGGCCCTGTCCCTTCCAAGACGAGAGGCGATCGCGTTCAGGATGACGAAGCGGCTCAGATAGCTGACGGCGAGATCGCGTTCGATGCCTTCCGCCGTCACCTCACGCCTGGGCCCCGCCATGATGCCGGTCGTGAAGACGACGATGTCGAGCGTCTCGGCGGGAAGCTCACGGCCGATCCGCCTGGCTTCCCGCATCAGGCTCAGATCGGCCTGCATGAATGCGATGCCCGGCACGTTCTGATCGCGGAACGTCTGGCCGACGACGAGGACACGCGCCCCCTTGGCCGCCAATTGGCGACTGAACGCCCGGCCGATGCCGCCGGTGCCGCCGATCACCGCCACATTCAATCCAGCGAGCCTGAGGCCTTCGAGCGCCGGCGGATTCACCTTCAGGTTCTTGTCGAGTTCTACGCGTTTCATGGATGGCTCGCCCTGCAATGTCAGCAAAGGGCAGATGGACCTTCCACTCAATGGAATAAATACCGTAAATTGGAACTGATTGATCCATTGATGGAATAATGAAATGGCGTTGCTGAACGATATGGCGCTGTTCGTGGAGGTCGCGAAGGCCCGCAGCTTCCGTCGCGCCGCCAAGACCCTCGACATGCCCAATTCGACGCTGTCGCGCCGGATCGATCTCCTGGAGAAGGAGATCGGGCTTCGCCTGCTGAACCGGACGACCCGCAAGATCGAATTGACCGAAGCCGGCCAGATCTACTTCGAGCGCTGCAAGCGCATCGTGGACGAGGCGCGCCTGGCGCATGAGCAACTGGACGGGATGCTGGCGCAGCCGAGCGGCATGCTCCGCGTCTCGCTGCCGGTGGATTTCGCGAACACCTACCTCGCACCGTTGATCGCCGAATTCGCGCAGCAATATCCCGACATCGATTTCGAATTCGACCTGACGCCGCGACGTGTCGATCTCGTATCGGAGCCATTCGATCTGGCGATCCGCGTCGGAGAATCAGAGCCGTCCCACATGATCGCGCGGCCGCTCGCCCGCATGCCGGGATATCTCTACGCCTCGCCGCGCTATCTCGAGACCAACGGCGAGCCGCATGAACCGGCGGACCTCACCCGTCATCAATGCCTGTGCATGACGAAGGTGAGTGCGTGGACGTTACACAGGGGCACGCAGATGGAGCAGACCGACGTCGGCGGCCGTTTTCGGCTCAACAACGTGGGACTGATCCGCCGCCTCGCAACGCTCGACATGGGCATCGCCTTTCTGCCGCAAGAGATCGTGGCCGACGAAGTGGCGGATGGCCGGCTGCGTCGCATCATGCCGCAATGGCAGGGCTCGCCCGTCACTGTCTACGCAGTCACCGAGACGCGCCTGCTGCCAGCCAAGACGCAGCGCTTCATCGAATTCCTGCGGGAACGGCTCAGCCGGACTTGAACCGCCATTACGGCGGCGATCGGCCCTTGTTACGCCGGCTGATCTGCGTACCGCGCAGACACCGCCCGGCAAACTCGCCGGTTGCTCTCCCAGGCCATGTTCAGGCACAGAAGGCCGCGACGCTGCATTCATTCTCTAAGAAGGGAATCGGGGAGACAAACATGCTCAAATTCTATTTCAACGGATCGCCGAACCCGACCAAGGTCGCGCTTTATCTCGAAGAGGTCGGCCTGGCCTTCGAGCCGGTCAAGATCGACACCCGCACGGGCGAACAGTTCGCGCCGGACTATCTGAAGATCAATCCGAACGGCAAGGTGCCGGCGATCGATGACAACGGCACCATCGTGTTCGACTCGAACGCCATCCTGCTCTACCTCGCCGAGAAGACCGGCAAGTTCCTCCCCGCCGCCAACGTCCGCGGCGAGACGCTGTCATGGCTGATGTTCATTGCCACCGGCGTCGGGCCGTATTCGGGCCAGGCCGTGCACTTCAAGCATTTTGCGCCCAAGGACCAGAACCACGACTACGCGCACAACCGCTACCAGTACGAGACCGATCGCCACTACAAGATCCTGGACGGTCACCTCAAAGGCCGCAGCTATATGGTCGGCGACAGCTATTCGATCGTCGACATGGCGCTGTGGGGCTGGGCGCGGATGGTGCCGTTCAAGCTCGGCGACGATGCCTTTGCGCGCTACCCGAACGTGAAGCGGCTGGTGGACGAGATCTCGGCGCGGCCGGCGGCGGCGCGTGCGATCGCCCTGAAGGACAAGTTCACCTTCAAGGCCGAGATGGACGACGAGGCGCGCGCCAACATGTTCAAGCACATGACGACGAAGGTCGCCTGATCGCGCGACGCAGCTCTTGGAGGCCACGCGCATGCGCGTGGCCTTTTGCGTTTGCGGCTCAGGCGGCGTGGACCGAGCTCAGGAACTTCGCGACTTCCTGCTTCAGCCGGTTGCTGTCTGAAGACAGCGAGCGCGCCGCTGAGAGCACCTGCGAGGAGGCCGAGCCGGTCTCGGAGGCGCCGCGCTGCACGTCGCCGATATTGGTCGACACGCGCTGCGTGCCATGGGCGGCCTGCTGGACGTTGCGGGAGATTTCCTGTGTGGCAGCGCCCTGCTCTTCCACGGCCGCCGCGACCGTCGACGAGATCTCCGACAGCCGCTCGATGGTGCCGCTGATCTCCCGGATCGAGCCGACCGACTCCTCCGTCGCGGCCTGGATGCCGGAGACCTGCTGGGCGATCTCGCCCGTGGCCTTCGCGGTCTGCTCGGCCAGCGCCTTCACCTCGGAGGCGACCACCGCAAAGCCGCGACCGGCCTCGCCCGCACGCGCCGCCTCGATCGTCGCGTTCAGTGCCAGCAGATTGGTCTGGCCGGCAATCGTGCTGATCAGCTCGACCACGTCGCCGATACGGGCGGCGGCCTTGGACAGCTCACCGACCCGTTCGTTGGTCCGCGTTGCCTGACCCACAGCCTCGCTGGCGATGCGGGCGGATTCCTGCACCTGGCGGGCGATCTCCGAGACCGAGGAGGACAGTTCCTCGGTCGCCGAGGCAACGGCTTGCACATTGGCCGAGGCCTCCTGGGAGGCGCTGGCGACTTCCGTCGACAGATCCTGGGCGCGCGTTGCCGTCGTGGTCAGGGTGCCCGCGGAAACCTCGAGCTCGTTTGATGCCGACGACACGGTGTCGACGATCTCGCCGACCGCTCGTTCGAACTGATTGGCCAGGTTTCGCATGTCGGCCTTGCGGCTCTCCGCCTGCCGCGCCTCGACCTCGACCTGCTCGTGGCGCAGGCGGTCGGTCTCGACCATGCTCTCCTTGAACACCTGGATCGCCTTGGCCATCTCGCCGATCTCGTCGCGATTGCCGCGGCCGGGGATCTCGACCTTGAGATCGCCACCGGCGAGGGCTCCCATCGCCCGGGTCATCGTGGTCAGCGGTCCGACGATGCTGCGCGCGATCAGGAAGGCGACGAGGCCGCCGAACAGGACCGCAAGGCCGCCGGCGACTTCCTGAATCCAGGTCGTGCTGGCAATGACGCCATCGGCGGCCGCGCGCGATTTCTGGTAGTCGGCCTTCAATCCGGTCTCCGCCACCTTGAGCCTGTCGACGCTATCGCTGATCAAGGGGGCGATCTCGTTGCGGTAGATTTCATCGGCCTGGAGGATTGCGGCGGATGTCGTCTCGAAAGCCCCCTTGTAGGTCGAAAGTGAACTCTTGATCGGCCCGAACGCGGCCTTGACCTCGTCCGGCAGACCGGCCCCCTCAAGTGACTTGAGTGCTTGCTGCGCCCGATCGACA
Source organism: Bradyrhizobium sp. LA6.1 (assembly GCF_040547805.1). Classification (NCBI taxonomy): domain Bacteria; kingdom Pseudomonadati; phylum Pseudomonadota; class Alphaproteobacteria; order Hyphomicrobiales; family Nitrobacteraceae; genus Bradyrhizobium; species Bradyrhizobium sp. LA6.1. The sequence goes on from NZ_JBEPQK010000015.1 coordinate 81,203, forward strand.
TTGGTCCTGAAGGTCGCCGGCCCCTTCGCGTCCCGGACGGCGAGGAAACGCCAGTTTGAGACACGAACAAGGAGGATCTTGGATTCGAGATCGGCGACGGGGGCGGTCACGCTGGTGTCGCCGGTTGCACCCGCGGCCTCGACCAGCTTGCCGGTGTTAGCGGTGAGCTCGTCGCCGCCGGCGAGCAAAGTGGCCTTGCCTTTCGTCGTCTCGTTGACGGCAGCGCCCATGCGCTCGCGCAGGGACTTCATCTTGTCGACGTCGCCGACGAGGCCATTGTAGATCTTGAGCCGCTCCTCGGAGACCGTCGACTTGGCCGCGGCCCTCAACAGCTCGGCCGTCGCCGCCTCCCGCTCCGCAGCCTCCTTGAAGGCCGGCTCGTTGGCGTCATAGATGTAACGCAAATTGGCACGCCGCAGCGCCTGGAGGTTAATCGAGATTTCCTGGACGCGGGCGGTGTTGTCCGAGAGCGCGGAGAGCCGTGCCATCTGGCCCTGGACGGCCCACAAATTCCAGACCGCAACCGCGGCCATGATCAAACCAACGACCACGAGAACCGAAAATCCGGCGTAGAGACGCCCCCGAATTCTCAAACGCAAGCTCGGCATCACTGTCCACCCATTGCAGCAGAAAAGCAGAAGCAGCCGACGACCTTCGCGCGATTGCAACGACAGATCATTGCAACCACGCCTCCGAGAATCGTGCTGCGCCGCCGTACAATGCGGAACAAATGTTAATTGAGGCTGTATTTTACCGGTGTCGAATACGGAGAAGCCGACGAAGACACCACCGTATTCCGGACATCAAGCGGTGGCGCGCGCGAGCGATGTCCTCATCCCACCACGCCGCCATGGCAGGTCCACGCGCATGCGCGTGGACCTTTTGCTTTTGCGGGTCCGCGCCGGTCAGGCGGCGTGGACCGAGTTCAGGAACTTCGCGACTTCCTGCTTCAGCCGGTTGCTGTCTGAAGACAGCGAGCGCGCCGCCGAGAGCACCTGCGAGGAGGCCGAGCCGGTCTCGGAGGCGCCGCGCTGGACGTCGCCGATATTGATCGAGACGCGCTGCGTGCCATGGGCGGCCTGCTGGACGTTGCGGGAGATGTCCTGCGTCGCCGCGCCCTGCTCTTCCACGGCGGCGGCAACCGCCGACGAGATTTCCGAGAGCCGCTCGATCGTGCCGCTGATCTCCCGGATGGAGCCGACCGACTGCTCGGTCGCGGCCTGGATGCTCGAAATCTGCTGGCCGATCTCGCCGGTCGCCTTCGCGGTCTGCTCGGCCAGCGCCTTGACCTCGGAGGCGACCACCGCAAAGCCGCGGCCGGCCTCGCCGGCGCGCGCGGCCTCGATGGTGGCGTTCAGCGCCAGGAGGTTGGTCTGGCCGGCAATCGTGCTGATCAGCTCGACCACGTCGCCGATGCGGGCGGCCGCCTTGGACAGCTCGCCGACGCGCTCATTGGTCCTGCTTGCCTGCCCGACGGCCTCGTTGGCGATCCGGGCGGATTCCTGCACCTGGCGGGCGATCTCGGTGACCGAGGAGGACAGCTGCTCGGTCGCGGACGCCACCGCCTGCACATTGGCCGTGGCCTCCTGTGACGCCGAGGCCACCTCGGTCGACAGATTCTGCGCGCGCGTCGCGGTCGTCGTCAGGGTGCCGGCCGACGCCTCCAACTCGTTCGATGCCGACGACACGGTGTCGACGATCTCGCCGACCGCCTGCTCGAACTGGTCGGCGAGCCGGACCATGTCGGCCTTGCGGCTCTCCGCCTGCCGCGCCTCGGTCTCGGTCTGCTCCGTGCGCAGCCGTTCGGTGTCGATCATGTTGGTCTTGAACACCTCGATCGCCTTGGCCATGTCGCCGATCTCGTCGGCCTTGCCACGCCCGGGAATCTCGACATCGAGATTGCCGCCCGCCAGCAGCCCCATCGCGCGCGTCATCGAGGTCAGGGGGCCGACGATGCTGCGGGCGATCAGGAAGGCGACGATCAATCCGAACAGGGTGGCAAGGCTGCCCGCGATCGCCTGCACGGTGGTCGTGCCGTCAATCACGGCTTCGGCCTGGCTGCGCGACTCCTTGTAGTCCTTCTTCAAGGCGGCTTCCGCGACCTTGAGCTTGGCGATGCTGTCGACGATGAGGGGCGCGAGGCTCTTGTGGTAGATCTCGTCGGCCTGGAGCATCGCGGCCGACGTCGTCTCGAACGCGGATTTGTAGATTCCGAGCGAGGTCTTCACCGGCGCGAGCGTCGTGCGCAGTTCGGTCGCCTGTGGGCTCTTTTCGAGCGCCGAGAGGCGCTGCGACGCCCTGTCCACATTGGTTCTGAAGTTGGCGGGCCCCTTGCTGTCGCGCAGGGCCAGGAAACGCCAGTTCGCGATCTGGACGAGAAGGAGCCTGGATTCGAGGTCCGCGACGAGGGCCCCGGTGTCTTCGTCGACGGCTGCGCGCGCCACATCGACCAGCTTGCCCATCTTGACAGTCAGCTCGTCACCGCTCGGCAGCAGCGTCGCCTTGCCGGTCCGCGCCTCATTGACGGCGTCGCCGAGATTGTCACGCAGGCTCCGCATTTTCGCGATGTCGGCGATCAGATCGTTGTAGAGCTTCCGCCGCTCTTCGGAGAGCGTCCCCTGCGCCCCGACCTTCAACAGCTCGGTCGCCGCGGTCTCCCGCTCTGCGGCCTCCTTCATTGCGGGCTCGCTGGCGTCGTAGATGTAGCGCAGATTGGCGCGCTGGATCGCCTGAAGATGGGTCGAGACCTCCAGGACCCGCGCCGTGCTGTCCGAAAACGCCGAAGCCTTTGCGACCTGGTCCTGCACGGACCGCAAATTCCAGATGGCGACCACCGCCATCACGAGACCAACCGCCACCAAGGCCATGAAGCCTGCGTACAGGCGCCCCCTGATCCGCAAACGAAAGTTCGGCATTCCCACTGTCCACCCAGGTGCATGTGAATTCGGGCGGACGAACGACCCCGGCAATCGTCACGGCCACCCCCGGCAGCCGCGAGTCGCTTTTCGGCACCCACGCTGCACCGCGGTACAATGAGGGACACTCGTTAATTGAACCTTCCGATTTTTCGCGCATGTGTGCGCCGGCCCGCACAGGACCTGCTGATTTTATCGGCAGTTGCGCAGGTTTCGGTGCAAAGCCCGCAGCCGCTTGCAGAGCGCTGCACGCGTCGCCGGGATGGATGTCTATTGAGCGACCGTCCCCTGCAATTTGCCGAGCGCGTTCTCGACGACTTCCAGCGTGTAGGGCTTCTGGACCACCGGCGCGGACGCCAGCTCTTCCGGGATCGGCGCGCGCTCGCCATAGCCGGTCGCGAACATGAAGGGCACGCCGATCTCCTTCAGCTTCTCGGCCACCTTGATGCTGCTCTCGTTGCCGAGGTTGAGATCGAGCAGCGCAAAACCCGGACGCGTGCGCTCGATCGCGCGCAACGCCTGGTCGACGCTCGCCGCAGTATCGACATGGCGGGCACCGAGATCGAGCAGGATGACTTCCGCCGCCATGGCGATGATCAGATTGTCCTCGACGATCAGTGCTGTCTCGGAAATTCGTGGACGGGCGGGTTGCTGCTCCTCGACGCGCATGGCGGCTCCTGCGATTGATGGGACCAGTTCGACGAAATTGGGCGGGATGACGAATTTGGCCTGGACGCCCAGCAGGTCGAAGCGGATTTCGGCTTCGCCCTTGAGGTCGAACGGCACCGAGCGCTCGATGATGGTGGTGCCGAAGCCGCGGCGCGACGGCGGCTGCACCGGCGGCCCGCCGCTCTCCTTCCACTCGATCTCGAGGCTCGAATTCGGATCGAGCCGCCAGACCACCTCGACCTGGCCGGTGGAATCCGCGAGCGCGCCGTATTTGGCGGAATTGGTCATCATCTCGTGCACGACCAGCGCCAGCGTCGCGAACGCCTTGGGATCGAGCGCGACGTCGGGCCCGCCCATCTTCACGCGGCCGGCGCGCGCGCCGAGATAGGCGCCAGCCTCGGACTCGACCAGCGAGCGCAGCGCGACCGGCGCCCAGTTCAAATTGGTGATCTGGTCGTGGGCGCGGGCCAAGGCCTGGATGCGGCCACCGAGCACGCCGGCGAACTCCTCGACCGAAGTGGCGGTGTCCTTGCTCTGCGCCACCAGCGCGCGGACGAGGCTCAAAATGTTGCGGACGCGGTGATTGAGCTCGGCGATCATCAGCTCCTGCCGCTCCTGCGCGCCGCGACGCTCGCGGGCCGCAAGGTCGGACAGTTGCAGGATCACTTCGAGCAGCGTGACGCGCAGGCTCTCGGCGATGCGGATGTCGGCCGTGGACCACGGTTTCGACTGGCCCGCCACCGTTTCCTGCCAGAGCTCAAAGCTCTTGCGCGGCGTCAGCCGCGGTCCGTTCGGTCCCTCGTCATAGACCTTGTCGGGCGCGCCGGCCCAGTTCACCGAGCGCACGACCTCGCGCCGGAAGAAGATCAGGCAATCGCGCGGAGTCCGCGAGATCGGAATGGCGAGAAATCCCGCCGCGCGGTCGCGAAAGGACTGGCCGGCAGCATAGACCTTGGCAATCTCGGCACTCGCGAAAATCCGTCCCGGCGAGGTCCGGTTGATGAAGGCGACCAGCTCCTTCACCTCGTCCTCGGTCGGCGTCTGGCCCTGAAGCGTGATCTTGTTGTCGGACCACACCGCCACGCCGTCGCAATCGATCATCCCGCGATAGTCGCCGAGAAAGTCAACAATCGCGCGCCGGCTGTGCTCGTGCGAGGCCGCGGTCTCAATCAACCGCTCCTGCACCTGGTGAGCGCGCATCTCATAGGCGACGTTGCCCTCACGCTCGCGCCCCTCCACGATCCAGGAGAACATCTGCCCGAACAGCTCGGACGCGGTGCGCTTCTCGAACGAGATGTAGCGCGGCGAATAATGATGGCAGGCGAACAGGCCCCACAGCTTGCCGTCACGCAGGATCGACACCGACATCGAGGCCCCGACGCCCATGTTGCGCAGATATTCGATGTGGATCGGCGAGACCGAGCGCAGCACGCTCATGGAGAGATCGAGCAGCCCCGCATTGTGCGTGGCCGTCGAAAACAACGCGGCTGGTTTCGAATTGATATCGGCGATGATGCGCAGCCAGTTGCGCTGATAAAGGATGCGGGCCTGCTTGGGGATGTCGGAGGCCGGATAGTGCAGGCCGAGGAACCGTTCGAGGCCGGCCTCCGCAGCTTCAGCGATCACCTCCCCCGATCCGTCCGGATGAAACTGATAGACCATGACGCGGTCGAATCCGGTCAGGACCTTGAGCTGCCGCGCCGCCTCGCGGGCGAGCTCGGTCATGCCGCGGGTCTTGCGGATCCGCTCCAGCATCAGGCGGACGAGCTCGCCGGAATTGACGCCGGGCTCGTTGACGCTGGGCTCCGCCTCGATGACCAGATAGGCGCCGGAGAAGTGGATGGAGAGATCGCAAGGCGGTTTGCCGGGCTGGAGCTCGACACCGAACATGCGCTCGGTCGTATCGGGGCCGCTGAGATGATCGACGCGGCTGCGAATGGTCTCGACGGCGGCTTCCGAGATGACGCGCGACAACGGCTGCTGGAGCAGGTCGGCGACGTCAGTCCCGAGAAAGCTGTCGACATTGTCGGAGGCCATGCAGATCGTGAAATCCGACAGCACCGTGAGCAGGAAGCCGAACGGCTGGACGCTGCCGGGGATGTGGATCGGCTCGCGATCGCAATTGGTGAGATTGACCGCCTCGTTCATGCGCGGTCCGCCGCCTGCTCGAAGGCCGCGAAAGCGACACGTGCCGACTCGATCACCTCGTCCTCGTCGCAAGCCTCTTCGTTTTGAAGCTTCGCCAGAAAGCTCTGCCAGAGCCGTTTGCCCGCGCCGTGGCTGAGATAGGCGGTGGCCTCGCCGATGCGCGGATCGCCCGCATCGGCGACCGCCTTCAGCAGAAACTTTGCGCCGAGCCGGGAGCCCTCCAGAACGTACAACGTGCCGAGCATGCCACTGCGCGTCAGCGGCGGCACGGACACGGTGGATTGTGCGGCGCTGCCGAGCTGCGCGAGATCGGCCGCGATCGCGGCGCTACGCGCCCGCTCCCGCCAATCCGGAAACATCTTGGCGACGCCGGCCTGCACAAGCGCAGCTTCGAGCGGAAGAAGTGCGCCGGCGCTGGCTTGCAGGAAGCGGCGGTAACCGGACAGGACTGTGAGGTCGAACGACGAAAGCTGCGCATCGAGCTCCCGGTGCGCATTCGCAGTCGCATCTCTCAATCGTTCGCGGAGTCCGGAAAAGCTGCGGCCCACCTGTGTTGAAACGTCCGAAACCCCAGCCAGCATGAAATGTCCCAAACGCGTGCGATGCCGGGGGCGCGATTGCCTCCGAACCGAGCAAACGTCCGGCGGAACCCGAAGGTTCCGCCGGCTACGATAAAATGGGAGGCAGGCGGCACCTGGATCTCGTCCGTTTGTCTAACTCCGTCGCACCGGTCTCCTCAGTTCGTACGCGATCTCCGCCCGGGTCATGCCGCAATCCTGAAGCTCCCGGTCGCTCATGGCGGCGAGCTGGTACCGGGCCCGGGACCGTTTGCGCCTGACACGGACAATCGCTGCCAGCCTGCGCCAGATCGACACGACCATCGCCGAACGGGGCCGACGGCACCGGTCGGCGGACGAGATGGTCCTCGATCCGGTCAGCTCGCGGCCCTCACGGGCGTCTGCGGAAACGGACCAAGCGCCCTCTCGGTCAGGGTCGAGTCGCAATACTCCCGGATCTCCTTGATCTTCCCGTCCTCGAGGCGAAACACCAGGCAGTAGTCGTTGTCATAACGAACGCCCTCGGGCGTGACGTTGTCGCCCTTGGCTTCCACCACGACGACGTCGCCGTCGGCGATGAAACGGTGAGCTACGGTGCGGGTCCGATCGCGCAAGCGGGTGCGCACATAACCGTGCAGATCGTTGAGGATCGCCTCCTTGCCGGTGAAGGTGCGCGACCAGGAATACTGGCCGGTCACGACCCATCTGGCATCGTCGGCGAGGCTTGCGGTGAACAGGGCCCGGTCGCGCGCGGCCGGATCGGGGCTGGCGGCGGCGGCAAAGATATCCTGCATCAGTTTCTTGTTGGCGCTCGCGCTCATGGCGGCATCTCCGTTTGGTGGCAACACGGAGATCATCCCTGCCGGATAAGAATTCCTCAAATCGATAGTGGATATGATATCTATTCGCCTCATGAATTTGAATTCGCTTGACCTCAATCTCCTGACCGCGCTCGACGCGCTGCTGCGCGAGGCCAATGTCAGCCGGGCCGCGCTTCGGATCGGGCTGTCGCAGCCGGCCGCGAGCCATGCGTTGCAACGCCTGCGCGACATCTTCGGCGATCCGCTGCTGGTGCGCACCGGCGCGCGCATGGAGCTGACGCCGCGGGCGCAAGCGCTCCGCGCACCGCTGGCCCAGGCGCTCGACCAGGTGCGCGGGCTGTTCATACCCGACGACTTCGATGCCGCGCGCAGCGAGCGACAATTCCGCCTGATGATGCCGGATCTCGCGGTCGAGCTGCTGATGCCGCCCTTGATGGAGAAGGTGACGCGGGCCGCGCCCAACGTCCGCATCGACGTCGTACCGTGGCGGGGCCCTGCGATCTTTCACGCCGAGTTCGCCCGCACCATCGACCTCGTGATCTCGATCGGCAACGCCTTCAAGGGCTTTCACCGCCAGTTGCTCTACACCGACAGCGACGCGCTGGCGGTGCGGCGCGGCCATCCCATGGCTGCGAAGCTGAAGCGGCGCGAGACGTTCCTGGCGGCACGCCATGTCGGCGTGATCATCCGCGGCCAACCGGAGGATCTCATCGACACCTGGCTGCGGACCAAGGGCATCGAGCGGCACATTTCGCTGGTGGTATCAGGCTATCTCGAAGCGCTGCACGTCGCCGCCCGCACCGACCTCGTCGCCTTCGTGCCGCGCCGGCTGATCGCGGCGCTGTCGAAGCAGTTCGGCCTCGTCACGGTGACGCCGCCGCTCGATCCCGGGATCGACGAGCAGTTCATGTTCCATCCGACCCGCGCGCAGATGGATCCGGGCTCGATCTGGCTCAGGCGGCTGATGCTGGCGACGGGACGGGAATTGGAGAAGAAGGAACGGCGTGCTGGGTAGGACGCAGCTTCAAAACAAATGGTGTCGTCCCGGACAAGCGCAGCGAAGCGGAGCGCCGATCCGGGATCCATAACCACAGGGCGCGGTTTGGCGAAGACTCGTGGTTGTCAGTTCGTGTCACAACTTCTCCCTGTGGTTATGGGTCCCGGGTCTGCGCTGACGCTTGCCCGGGACGACAGGGGAATATGTAGCCGCCGTTCCTTACGCCTTCTGCGCGTCCATCACCTTGCGCACGGTGGCGCGGTCTGACATGCGCTTGAAGTGGTCGGCGATCTTCGGCGTCGCGTTGATGTCAACGCTGTCGCCTTCGAGCCAGTGCGAGAGCGTGTGGAGGTAGGGATCGCAGATCGTGAACTGGTCGCCCATCACCCAGGGACCTTTGAACATCTTCTGCTCGATCAAGGAGAAGCAGGCGCCCATGCTCTTCGGCACCATCGCCTTCATGTCGGCGAACGAGCTCTCCTGCGTCGCCCAGCGCGCGCCGCGCATCTTGTGGGCATGGTTGATGTGCGCGGTCGAGCAGAGGTAGGAATTGAACGACTGCACCTGGGCGAAGTCGAAGGGATCGTCGAGCGGGGCGAGCTTCGCCTTGGGGAAGGTCTGCGCGATGTAGGCCAGCATCGCAGGCGTCTCGGTCAGCACGCCGCGATCGGTCACCAGCGCCGGCACGCGGCCCTTCGGATTGATCGCGAGATAGTCCGGGCTGTTCTGCTGGTTATCCTTGAAGCTCAGCCGTTCAGCCGTGTAGTCGGCGCCGGCCTCCTCCAGGGTCATGTAGGTGGCGAGCGCGCAGGTGCCGGTGGCGTAGTAGAGCTTGAGCATGTCGGACCTCATGGGAAAATTGGAAACTAACGGCTGCGGGCCGCCAGGTCCATAGCACGCTGTTCTCCGTGCTTTGCTCTTCGCAGTTGCCCACCGCCGCCCGCCTGTGCCAAGACCCCCACAATCGGAGGGGTTTTGTCATGACCGTACTCATCGCCGGTGGCGGCATCGGCGGGCTGACGCTTGCGCTCAGCCTGCACGGAATCGGCGTTCCCGTAAAAGTGTTCGAGAGCGTCGCGGAACTGAAGCCGCTCGGCGTCGGCATCAACGTGCTGCCGCATGCGGTGCGCGAGCTGATCGAGCTCGGGCTGATGGACCGGCTGGACGAAAGCGGCGTGCGGACCCGCGAGCTCGCCTATTTCTCCAAGCACGGCAAGCCGATCTGGAGCGAGCCGCGCGGGCTGGAAGCCGGCTACAAATGGCCGCAGTTCTCGATCCATCGCGGCACCCTCCAGCAGCTCCTGCTCGACACCGCGATCGAGCGGCTCGGCCGCGAGAACATCCTGACCAGCCACCATCTGACCGGCTGGACCGAGACGGACAATGGCGTGCGCGCCGACTTCATCGACAGGGCGACCGGCAAGGCCGCCGGCAGCTACGACGGCGCGATCCTGATCGCCGCCGACGGCATCCATTCCGCCGTGCGAGAAAAGCTCTATCCGCAGGAGGGACCGCCGATCTGGAACGGCCGCATCCTCTGGCGCGGCGTCACGCCGTCAAAGGCCTTCCTCACCGGCCGCACCATGATCATGGCCGGGCACGAGATCCTGAAATTCGTCTGCTATCCGATTTCGAAGGCGCCGGACGCAGCGGGCAACCATCTGATCAACTGGGTTGCCGAGCGCCACATGCCGCCAACCTATCAGTGGCGGCGCGAGGATTATAACCGCACCGCGCGGCTGGAGGAGTTTCTGCCCTGGTTCGAGAGCTGGCAGTTCGACTGGCTGGACGTGCCCGGCCTGATCAAGAACTGCCCGCACGCCTACGAATACCCGCTGGTCGACCGCGATCCGGTGTCGCAATGGACCTTTGGCCGCGTCACGCTGATGGGCGACGCGGCGCATCCGATGTACCCGATCGGCTCGAACGGCGCCTCGCAGGCGATCCTCGATGCTCGCACCATCACGCGCGAGATCCTGGCGCATGGCCCGACGCAAGCCGCGCTGCTCGCCTATGAGGCCGAGCGCAGGCCCGCGACCACCGACCTCGTCCTGCTCAACCGCAAGAACGGCCCCGAGCAGGTGATGCAGCTCGTCGAGGAGCGCGCGCCGGATGGCTACGACGTCGTCACCGACGTGCTGTCGCAGCAGGAGCTGGAAGACATCGCCGCGAATTACAAGCGCGTCGCCGGCTTCCAGGTCGAGGCGCTGAATGCGAAGCCGCCGATCGTGAGTGCTGGTGCAAAGCGGATGGGAGCGTGAGCTCGCGCAAGAAGTGAGATGCGCGTTGATGCGCCCTCTCCCCTTGCGGGAGAGGGCAGCTCCGCTGGTAAACACACACTCGCTTGGGTGAGAGGTTTGTATCCGCGAGTCCAACTCGCATTTGAATTCACGAAGAGAAACCCCTCATCCGGCGCTTCGCGCCACCTTCTCCCGTAAGGGGAGAAGGAAGAAAGAGCTATTTCCCCACCACCCTCGCCGCCTCCAACAACCGTTCACTCGCCGTTGCCGTCGCCAGCACCGTGCCGTCTTCCGCCATCAGCTTCGCCTCGACGAACGCAATCGTCTTGCCGAGTTGCGTCACCTTGGCCTCACCGATGATCGGGCCGGGCCTTGCGGGGCTGAGGAAATTCACGGTCATGCTGATCGTGGTGGTGTAGAGCCGACCCTCGCTCATCACCAGCACGGCCGGCCCCATCGTGTCGTCGAGCATGGCAGAGAGCATGCCGCCCTGGATGAAGCCCGCCGGATTGCAGAACTCGGGCTTGCCTTCGAAGGCGAGCCTGATCCAGCCCTCCTCCGGACGGGCATCGAGCAGGCGCCATCCGAGCAGCTCGGCGCAGGGCGGCCTCTTGAAGTTGTCGAGTGCGGTCTTGACCATTGGCAGCCTCCGTATCGGGCGCTGATAGCGTAGCGCTGCTGCCAGCGTGCTGTCAGGAAGGTGCGGCCGTTGAAAGATCGAGCGCGTGCGCGATCACCTTGCGCATGACGTTGGGCAGCGCTTCACCGGCGAGGGTCGCGATCGGCACCCAGCGCATGCCCTCGGGCGCGGGCGTGCGCGCTTCGGCCTTCGCAGTATAGACCACCAGCTCCAGCGGAAAATGCGTGAAGACGTGGGTGACGACGCCCACCTTGCGCTGCCAGCGCGACAGCCCCTTCAGGTCCGGCGCCTGCTGCTTCGCCGTTGCGTCTTCCTGGCCGGCCAGCCAGTCCGAGCCCGGCACCTCGGTCATGCCACCAAGGAGGCCTTTCTCGGGCCTCGAGCGGACTAGCAGCTCGCCGCCGCGCGTCACGACGAAGGCAGCACCGCGCCGCAACGTTCCGCTCTTCTTCGGCGCCTTGCGCGGAAACGTTTCCTGCGTCGCCAGCGCACGCGCGATGCAATCCTCATTGAGCGGACAGAGCGAGCAGGCCGGCTTCTTCGGCGTGCAGATCGAGGCGCCCAGATCCATCAGCGCCTGCGCGCTGTCGCCGGCGCGAGACGTCTCGTCGCCGGCGCGAGCGTCCGCGAGCAGCGTCGCCGCCAGTTGCTGGATCAGCGGCTTGGCCTGCGGCAGCTCCTCCTCGACCGCGAACAGGCGCGACACCACGCGCTCGATGTTACCGTCGACCGGCATGGTGCGGCGGTCGAACGCGATCGCAGCGATCGCGGCTGCCGTATAGGGTCCGATGCCCGGCAGCGCGCGCAGCCCCTCTTCCGTGTCCGGAAACACACCGCCGTGCTCGCGCGTCACGGCCACCGCGCAGGCATGGAGATTGCGCGCGCGGGAGTAATAGCCGAGCCCGGCCCACATCCGCAGCACGTCATCCTGCGACGCCCGCCCCAGCGCCGTGACATCCGGCCAGCGCGCGACGAACTTTTCGAAATAGGGGCCAACGGCTTTCACGGTGGTCTGCTGGAGCATGATCTCGGACAGCCAGACGCGATAAGGGTCCGAGGTCTCGCCGGGCATCGCGCGCCATGGCAGACGGCGGCGATGGCGGTCGTACCAGGCGAGCAACAGCGTTGGGCGAGCCGATGCCTCCGACTGAATTGGTTCCGACTTGGCCATTAGTGCCGATTTGGGGCTCATGCTCTCACTGTAGCGGCAACGCGCCGGCCTCTCCACGTCATGCCCGCGCTCGTTGCGGGCATCCACGTCTTTCTTCGCGGAGCGCTCCCCAATGGTGAGGCCTGCGCTCCGAAGTGCTATAAGGGTCCATGTCCAAATTCCCTCCCAGACCCGGTCCCATCAGCGCCAAGCCGCTTTCGCTGCTGCTCAACGACGTCTTTGCCGAGGCCTATGCCAAGCAGGGATTTGCGGCGCGCGAGCTGGTGACCCGGTGGGCGCAGATTGCCGGGCCGGAGATTGCGGCCCATGCCGAGCCTTTGAAGATGCAATGGCCGCGGCCGGTCGAGGGCCAGCCGCAGGAGCCGGCGACCCTGGTGCTGCGGGTCGAGGGGCCGATGGCGCTGGAGATCCAGCACTCCGCCGACGTGATCCTGGAGCGGGTCAATCGCTTCTTCGGCTGGAGCGCGGTCGGCAAGCTCGCCTTCCGCCAGGCTCCCCTGTCGCGCGCCCGGCCGCCGGTCCGGCCCGGTCCGCCGGATCCCAAATCGGTGGCCAAGGAGGCGGAAAGCCTGGGGGACATCGAAGATGAAGAATTGAAGACAGCGCTGGCGCGGCTCGGGGCCGCCATCAAGCGAAATTGAGCCTCATTCCGCCGGTAATCTGGACCCCTCCCTGTCGCTCGCCATTGCCTCGAACTACGTTTCAAGCTAGCGACAGGCCGCCTGAACGGGAACTTTGATAAGAACCTTGGGGCGAGACCACACCAATCCGGGAGCCGACCTTGATCATCACCCGCCGCGCCTTCAACACGATGCTGTCGCTGACCGGTCTTGCCGCGCTCGCCGGGCTGTCGCCGCTGCGGTTCATCTCCGAGGCCATGGCGCAGTCGGCCGCCGATGTGGCCAAGCCCGTGTCGCTGCCCGACATGGCACTCGGCCCCAAGGACGCCCCCGTCACCATCACCGAATATGCCTCGATGACCTGCCCGCATTGTGCGGCGTTCAACGAGCAGGTGTTCCCCAAGATCAAGTCGGAATACATCGACACCGGCAAGGTGCGTTACATCTTCCGCGAGTTCCCGCTCGACATCAAAGCCGCCGCCGGCTCGATGCTGTCGCGCTGCATCGCCAAGGACGACGCGTCGAAATATTTCGCGGTCACCGACATGCTGTTCCGCCAGCAGAACGACTGGGTGCTGAAGAACACCACGGAGACGCTGACGCGGATCGGCAAGCAGGCCGGTCTCACCCAGCAGCAGGTCGAAGCCTGCCTGAAGGACCAGGCGCTGCTCGACAAGATCGCCGCCGACCAGAAATACGCCAGCGACGTTCTGAAGGTGGATTCGACGCCGACCTTCTTCATCAACGGCGAGAAGATCAAGGGCGAAGCCTCGTTCGATGAATTCGCCAAGAAGATCAATCCGCTGCTGAAGAGCTGATTTTTCCCGCTCAACGCCTGATTCGCATCTCGAAAGCCGTATCTTTCCCGGCATAAATCCCTTGGGAAAAGCGGTTTTCGCCGGTTGCCCTCGCGGCGCACCGCGGCCATTGTCCGACCGCATGAGGCGCCTCGCGCGACTCACCCAGAGAGTGACATTGCCTTCCATGGTATTGTCCCGGCAGGGGGATTCGCGCCTGCCAACAGAGATGCGTGCTTATGAAAATCACCCGCCTGCGCCTTCACGGCTTCAAGTCCTTCGTTGAGGCCACCGACTTCGTCATCGAACCCGGCCTGACCGGCGTGGTCGGACCCAACGGCTGCGGCAAGTCGAATCTCGTCGAGGCGCTGCGCTGGGCGATGGGCGAAACCTCGTACAAGTCGCTGCGCGCGGCCGACATGGACGCGGTGATCTTCGCCGGCTCCGGCAACCGTCCTGCGCGCAACCACGCCGAAGTGACGATGACGATCGACAACACCGATCGCACCGCGCCGGCGGCGATGAACGACAGCCAGCTGCTCGAAATCTCCCGCCGCATCGAGCGCGAGGCCGGCTCGGTCTATCGTATCAACGGCCGCGACGTGCGTGCGCGCGACGTGCAGATCCTGTTCGCCGACGCCGCCACCGGTGCGCGTTCGCCCGCCCTCGTCCACCAGGGCAAGATCGGCGAGATCATCCAGGCCAAGCCCGAGCAGCGCCGCCGCGTGCTGGAAGACGCTGCCGGCGTCGCCGGCCTGCACGCCCGCCGCCACGAGGCCGAATTGCGGCTGAAGGCCGCCGAAACCAACCTCACCCGCGTCGAGGACGTGATCGGCCAGCTCGCCGGCCAGATGGAAGGCCTGAAGAAGCAGGCCCGCCAGGCCGTGCGCTATCGCGAGGTCGCGGCCAAGGTTCGCAAGGCCGAAGCCACGCTGTTCCACCTGCGCTGGATCGGCGCGCATGCCGACGTCAACGAATCCGGCCAGACCCATGATCTCGCGGTTCGCGAGATGGCCGAACGCACCCAGCACCAGGCCGAAGCCGCCCGCATCCAGGCGATCCGCGCTACCGAAATGCCGGCGCTGCGCGATGCCGAAGCGCGCGCCGCGGCCGGGCTGCAGCGCCTGACCAACGCACGCGAACTGCTCGACCGCGAGGAAGAGCGCGCCAAGGAGCGTGTCGCCGAGCTCGAGCGGCGCCTCGCCCAGTTCGAGGGCGACATCTCCCGCGCCCAGCAGCAGACCATGGACGCCGACGTCGCGCTCCAGCGGCTCGACACCGAAGACGCCGAGCTGAAGGAAGAGATCAAGTCGCGGGTCGAGAAGCGCTCCGGCGTCGACGAGCGCGTCGGCGAAGCCGAGGCGGTGCTGACCGAAACCGAGCACCAGTTCGCCGAGCTCACCACGGCGCTTGCCGACCTCACCGCCAAGCGCAACCAGCTCGAGGCCAATGTCCGCACCCATCGCGACAAGCTCGCCCGCCTCGACCAGGAGATTTCGAACGTCGCGGCCGAGGAGCAGAAGCTTGCCGACGAGACCGGCGGCTTCGGCGATCTCGACGAGCTGACCGCAACGGTCGAGAACGCGGAGCAGACCCTTGCTGCTTCGGAAGCTGCGGCCCAGGCGAGCGAAGCTGCGCATGTTGCCGCGCGCCAGACGCTGGAATCCTCACGCTCGCCGCTGGTCGAAGCCGACAAGCGCGTGCAGCGTCTCGATACCGAAGCGCGCACGATCTCCAAGATCGTCAACGGCGAGACCAAGAATCTGTGGCCGCCGATCATCGACGGCATCACCGTCGACAAGGGCTTTGAGAAGGCGATCGGTGCCGCGCTCGGCGACGACCTCGATGCGCCGGTCGATCCGTCCGCGCCGATGCGCTGGACCAATGCCGGCGTCACCGACGGCGATCCGGAGCTGCCCGAGGGCGTCGTGCCGCTCGCGAGCCACGTTCAGGCGCCCGCCGAGCTGGCGCGCCGCTTGGCGCAGATCGGCGTGGTGCCGCGCGAGCGCGGCGCCGAGCTGGTCTCGCAGCTCAAGACCGGCCAGCGGCTGGTCTCGCCCGAAGGCGACGTCTGGCGCTGGGACGGCTTTGTCGCCGCGGCCCACGCCCCGACCGGTGCGGCACGGCGCCTCGCCGAGCGCGCCCGCCTCGTCGACATCGAGAACGAGCTGGAGCAGGCCCGCATCGACGCGCAGATCAAGCGTCAGGCGCTGGAGAACGCCGAGTCCGAGCTGCAGATGGCCGCCAGCAGCGAAGGTGCGAGCCGCGAGGCCTGGCGCGCCGCCCAGCGCGAGCTCAACGTCGCGCGTGAGCGCCATGCCACGGCCGAACGCGAGATCAGCCGCCGCGCCGCGCGCAAGGCGACGCTGTCGGAAGCCCATAGCCGCCTCGCCGCCGACCGCGCCGAGGCCGAGGCCGCGTACGAATATGCCGAGGCCGGCATCACCGAGCTGCCGTCGAGCGAGGACACGGAGACCCGTCTCGCCGCCGTCCGCAGCGACATCGAAGGCCATCGCCGCATGGCCGCCCAGGTCCGCGCCGAGGCGCAGGCGCTGGCGCGCGAGGCGGAGCTCGCCGACCGGCGCGTGCAGGCGATCCTCGCCGAGCGCACCGAGTGGCAGAACCGCAAGGAGAGCGCGGCCTCTCACATCGACACCATCCAGACCCGCATCACCGAGGTCTCGATCGAGCGCAGCGATCTCGAAAACGCGCCCGCCGTGTTCGCCGAGAAGCGCAGCGCGCTGATCACCGAGATCGAATACGCGGAAAACGACCGCCGCATGGCCGCCGACGCGCTCGCCTCGGCTGAGACCGCGATGGCCGAAACCGACCGCGTCGCCAAGCTGACACTCGAAGCGCTGTCGAGCTCCCGCGAAGCAACCGCCCGCGCCGAGGAGCGCATGGAAGGCGCACGGCGCCGGCTCGAGGACATCGAGCGCGAGATCCGCGACATGCTGGAGGTCGAGCCGCAGGCCGTTGCCGGCCTCGCCGAGATCGAGCCCGGCGCCGAGCTGCCGCCGCTGCACGGCATCGAGGAAGACCTCGAAAAGATGCGCCGCGACCGCGAGCGCCTCGGCGCCGTCAACCTGCGCGCCGAGGAAGAGCTGCGCGAGGTCGAGACCCAGCACACCGGCCTCGTCACCGAGCGCGATGACCTCGTCGAAGCCATCAAGCGGCTGCGCCAGGGCATCCAGAGCCTCAACAAGGAAGCGCGCGAGCGGCTCCTGACCTCGTTCGAGGTCGTCAACAACCACTTCAAGCGCCTGTTCGTCGAGCTGTTCGGCGGCGGCGAGGCCGCGCTGCACCTGATCGAGAGCGACGATCCGCTCGAAGCCGGTCTCGAGATCATCGCAAAACCGCCGGGCAAGAAGCCGCAGACGCTGTCGCTGCTCTCGGGCGGTGAGCAGGCGCTGACCGCGATGGCGCTGATCTTCGCGGTGTTCCTCACCAACCCCTCGCCGATCTGCGTGCTGGACGAAGTCGACGCACCGCTCGACGACCACAACGTCGAGCGCTACTGCAACCTGCTGCACGAGATGACCGGCTCGACCGACACCCGCTTCATCATCATCACGCACAACCCGATCACGATGGCGCGGATGAACCGGCTGTTCGGCGTCACCATGGCCGAGCGCGGCGTCTCGCAGCTGGTGTCGGTGAGCCTGTCAGAGGCGGTGGACATTCTCGACCAGAACGTGGCGTGACGCTGCGGTCACCCCACACCCATTGACGTCATCATCCGCCTTGTGCGCAAATTGCGCACTGGAGCGGATGATCCAGTACGCCGCGGCCTCTCGGTTCACGGCGCCGTCTCGGAATACTGGATGCGCCGCCTACGCGGGGCATGACGATGAGAAAATGATCTCTCCCACCCTCCCCGCCGAACTGAAAGCCGCCCTCGACGGCAAGCTCCAGGGCTTCTCCCGCACCGACGCCGCACAGCGCTCGCAAAAAATCTCGACCGCCTATCGCGCAGGCGGCAGCTCCGGCACCATCAAGTCGGAGGCCGATGCGCTCGCCTACGCGCTGGCGCGCATGCCGGCGACCTATGCGGCCGTGGCCGCCAGCCTGAATGCGCTGACCGAGATGGCGCCGGACCTCGCCCCGGAAACCCTGCTCGACGTCGGCGCGGGCCCGGGCACCGCGAGCTGGGCCGCTGCTGAGGCCTTTCCGTCGCTGCAGGATTTTACCCTGCTCGACGCCAACGCCACCCTCAGCCGTCTCGCGCTCGAACTGGCGCATGACAGCACGCGGCTCGCCGATTGCCGCTATCTGCCGGGCGACGCCGGCACCAACCTCGCGGAAGCCTCGCAAGCCGATCTCGTCGTCGCGAGCTACGTCATCGGTGAGCTCAGTGAGACCGATCAGCGCAAGCTGGCGGAAACGATGTGGGCCAAGGCCCGCCACGCGCTGGTCGTGATCGAGCCCGGCACACCGGCCGGCTACGCGCGCATCCTCGCGCTGCGCCAGCAGCTGATCGCGCTAGGTGCCTACGTCGCCGCGCCCTGCCCGCACGAGAAGCCCTGCCCGCTCACGGCACCTGACTGGTGCCATTTCAGCCAGCGCCTGCCGCGCTCGCAAGCGCACCGGCAGATCAAGGGCGCGGAGGTGCCGTTCGAGGACGAGCGCTTCATCTACATCGCCCTGACCCGGACAGCGCCCGCAACACGTGCCGCGCGCGTGCTGGCGCCGCCGGATGTCGGCAAGGCCGAGATCACCGCAAAGCTCTGCATGGAGGGCGGCCTCGCCATCACCAAGGTCCCGCGACGCGACAAGGCGGCCTATGCAAACGCCCGGCGCTGGCGCTGGGGCGACGCGGTCATTGCCGAAAGTTAACTTCGTCGGGCGCTTTTGCCTTGAACTCCGATGGTTCCCCATTCGACCAAGTCTTACCTTCCTCTGCGCCGGGCTCTCGTCCTGCGCCAATTTGGTCTAGGCTGCGCCCGCCTTCTTCCCCCCTTCAGGAGTTCTCCATGTCGACCGGCTGGATCGTTCTCGGCGTCATCGTCGTCCTCGTGTTCCTGGCGTTCAGCGCCTACAACCGGCTGGTGGCGCTGGGCCAGCGCGTCGGCCAGGCGTTTGCCGACATCGATGTGCAGCTCAAGCAGCGCCACGATCTGATCCCGAACCTGGTCGAGACGGTGAAGGGCTATGCCTCGCATGAGCGTGGCACGCTCGACGACGTCATCAAGGCGCGCAACTCGGCGATGTCGGCGCAGGGACCGGCACAGGTATCCGCCGCCGAGAACCAGCTCTCCGGCGCGCTCGGCCGGCTGATCGCGCTGTCGGAGGCCTATCCGGACCTCAAGGCCAACGCCAACTTCCAGCAGCTCGCCAGTGAGCTCTCCGACCTCGAGAACAAGATCGCGGCGAGCCGCCGCTTCTTCAACAACGCGGTCCAGGAGTACAACACCGGCATCCAGCAGATGCCCGCCGCCCTGTTCGCCGGCATGTTCGGCTTCACCAAGAAGGACTTCTTCGATCTCGGCGCCAGCCGCACCGAAGTCGAGGCCACTCCGCAGGTGAAGTTCTGAGTTGAGCCGATAGGCCGGCAGGGCATCGCGTCATGGCCGCGTATGGTCTCTACACGCACATCGCCTCGAACAAGTTTCGTTCGATGCTGCTGCTCGCCGGCCTGTTCATGCTGGTCTACGTGCTGGTCTATGCCGGCGCGCTGGTCGCGGAAGTCGTCATCAACAGCAATGGCACTGTCGCCTACTATCTGAGCCGCGCTTTCCACGACCTCATCGTCGCCGCGCCGTTCGCGACGATCGCGGCGGCGGTCTGGATCGTCATCGCCTATTTCTTCCACCAGTCGATGATCGATGCCGTGACCGGCGGCCACGACGTCACCCGGCAGGAAGAGCCGCGGCTCTACAATCTGCTCGAAAACCTCTGCATCTCGCGCGGCATCACCATGCCGAAGCTGAAGATCATGGAGAGCCCGGCGCTGAACGCGTTCGCGACCGGCCTCAATCCGCGGCAATATTCGATCACCGTGACCACGGGTCTCCTCAATGCGCTTGATGACAAGGAGATCGAGGCGGTGCTGGGCCACGAGCTGACCCACATCAAGAACGGCGACGTGCAGCTCATGGTCGTCGCCGTCATCATCGCCGGCGTGGTCGGCTTCTTCGGCGAGTTGTTCTTCCGCCTGTTCACGAGCTTCAACTGGAGCTCCGGCTCCGGCGGCTCGTGGTCGTCGGGCTCATCCTCATCGTCGCGATCGTCCTCGTCGTCGAGCGACAGCAAGAGCTCCGGCGGCGGCGCGGTGATCGTGATCATCATCGCCGTCGTGTTGATCGTGGTGGCCTGGCTGTTGTCGCAGGTCGTGAAGCTCGCGCTGTCACGTTCGCGCGAATATCTCGCCGACGCAGGCTCCGTCGAGCTGACGAAAGATCCGGACGCCATGATCTCGGCGCTGCGCAAGATCGAGAACCGCGGCGAGCTGCCGGGCGCGACTTCGGCGGTGATGGAGCTCTGCGTCGACAATCCGCGCGAGGGCTTTGCCGATTTGTTCGCGACCCATCCCTCGGTGCAGTCCCGGGTCGACGCGCTGGTCAAGTTCGCCGGCGGCCATGATCCCGGCCCGCTGCCACCGCCCGACGAGGCGGACGAGCCTGAGGCACAGGTGGAGCGGCAGGGCGGCCCGCCGCCGTTGCGCCAGGGGCCTTGGGACGATGCAGGCGGCTCGGCCAGTCCGCCGCCCGTGCCCGCACCCTCCGGAACTGCAGCCGGCAATCCGATGGGCCCATGGGGCCGTCGTTAAGGGCGGGATTTTAAGCGACTTGCGAAGGGTTGCGTTGCGATTGGGAAAAACCTCGGAAATTGCCACAACCATGGGCCGAGGATTTGAATTCTCCCTTGTTTCTGCCATGTTCGCGCCCAACAGCAGACTTGGGACATCGATTTGGGGCCCGACCGATTGCAAGGCGCAGTCGGAGGGCGCGTTAGGGGACAGCAATGGCAAAGCCGGCAGTGGTTGTGGTGGGCGCGGACAAGGGCGGGGTGGGCAAGACCACGGTGTCGCGCACCTTGCTCGATTATTTTTCCGCCAACAACGTACCGACGCGCGCCTTCGACACGGAGTCGCCGCGCGGAACCCTGAAGCGCTTTCACCCCGAGATCACCGAGATCGTCGACATGATGACGACCTCGGACCAGATGAAGATCTTCGACACGCTCAACGCGGCGAGCCCGTCGGTGACCGTGATTGACGTCCGCGCCGGCCTGCTCTCGCCGGCGTTGGCCTCGCTGCGCGACATCGGCTTCCTCGACGCCGCCAAGGCCGGCCAGATCACCTTCGCGGTGTTCCACATCCTGGGCCCCTCGATCGCGTCGCTCGACGAAATCGCCGAGACCGCGGGCTTCATGGGCGGCGCAAAATATTTCCTGGTGAAGAACTTCATCAACGACACCCAGTTCTTCCAGTGGGACCAGGCGACCTACAATTCCTACTTCCACCGCATCAAGGACGCGACCGAGCTGACCATCCCCAAGCTCAACGAAATGGCCTATGAGCAGGTCGAGGTGTCCTCCGTCCCGTTCCTGAAATTCGTCGCCAACAAGGGCATCAACGACGAAGCCGCGAACTATTCCTTCGTGCTGCGCGGCTATGTCCGCCACTGGCTGGCGAATGTCTGGAGCGAGTTCGACCGGATCCGGCTGACCGACATCGTCGGTTCGAAGCCCGCCACCCGCAACAGCGAAAAATAGTTGCAGAGCCCGGGCGGATACGGCTGGATTGGGCGGTAAGTTCGCCTGATATAGCTGTCGATGCCCGCGACGCCCCTTTACATCATCTGCTCGCCCCGCCCGCAGGTCGGCAAGACGCTGCTGGCGCGGCTTTTGAGCGAATTTTTGCTGCTCAAGAACGGCGACGTCGCGGCCTTCGACGTCAACCTGAAGGAACCGTCGCTACTCGACTATCTGCCGAAGGTCACCGAAACGGCTGATGTGATCGACACCTACGGCAAGATGCAGCTGATGGACCGCGTCATCGTCGATGACGGCATGGCCAAGGTGATCGACCTCGGCTTCCACGCCTTCGACGAGTTCTTCAAGATGAGCGACGAGATCGGCCTGTTGAAGGAGGCCGCGCGCCGCCACGTCGCGCCGATGATCCTGTTCGTGGCCGATACCGATCGCGTCTCGGCCCGCGCCCACGAGATGCTGCGCGGGCAAATCCCCCGGATGAACCTGATCACGGTGGACAATGAGCACATCGTGCGCGGCGAGCTGCCGGCCGCGATGGCGCCCGGGCGGGTGTTTCGCCTGCCTGCGCTGCCCGGCTTCCTCAAGACCTATATCGACCGGCTCAACTTCTCCTTCACCGGCTATCTGCGCCAGGAGAAGGACGCCTCCACTGAGTTGCACCAGTGGACCCGGCGGAACTACATCGCCTTCCGCGAGCTCGAGCTAAGCCTGATCCTGCAGCGGTCCTGATGCGAAATTTTACCCGGATAATATTGACTGAGGGCCCGGCCGGGCCTATTGAGAGGCGGAGATCGGTATCCCTCTCAGCAAGGTCCCACCCCCGTGAGCATCGACCGGAAGGCAGCCATCGCCGCCTACAAGGAGCGCAAGACCATTGCGGGCATCTACGTCGTCCGCTGTACGGCATCGGCCGAGGCCTGGGTCGGCCAGGCGCCGAACCTGCAGACCATCCAGAACCGCATCTGGTTCTCACTCCGCCAGGGCAGCCACACCTGCCGTACCCTCCAGGCCGCCTGGAACGCGCATGGCGAGGCGGGCCTGACGTTCGGCGAATGCGAGCGGCTGGAAGATGAGGAGACGGACTACGTCAGGAACGCGCTCCTGAAGGAGCGCATGCTGCATTGGCGGTCCGCATTGAAGGCCGAGGCGATCTGACGATCGCCGGGGCGCCGACGGGGCTCAATGCCCTTCGAATGTCATCAGCGTACGCACCGGCACGTCCATGGCGCGCAGCTTGGCGGCGCCGCCGAGATCGGGCAGATCGATGATGAAGCAGGCGGCGACCAAATTAGCCCCGATCTGGCGCAGCAGCTTCACCGCGCCCTCCGCAGTGCCGCCGGTGGCGATGAGGTCGTCGACCAGGATCACGCGCTCGCCGGGCCGGATCGCGTCGACATGCATCTCCATCTCGTCGATGCCGTATTCGAGAGAGTAAGCGATGCGCACGGTGGTGTGCGGCAGCTTGCCTTTCTTGCGGATCGGCACGAAGCCGGCGGAGAGCTGGTGCGCCACCGCGCCGCCGATGATGAAGCCGCGCGCTTCCATGCCGGCGACCTTGTCGATCTTGTTGCCGGCCCAGGGATTGACCAGTTCGTCGACCGCGCGACGGAACGCGCGCGCATCCGCGAGCAAGGTCGTGATGTCGCGGAACAGGATCCCCGGCTTGGGATAGTCGGGGATGGTGCGGACGCTCGCCTTCAGATCGTGGTCAAAGGTCATTGGTGCCTCTCAATCAACGCGCGCATCCAGCCGGAACGCATTCTCGACAATCCTCAGGCCCACCTCGCCGCTGAGCGACATCAGCGATTCCGGATGGAACTGCACGCCGGCAACCGGCAGCGTCTTGTGCTCGAGCGCCATGGCGACGCCGTCCTCGGTGCTGGCGGTGACATCAAGCACCTCGGGCATGCTGTCGCGCTCGACATAGAGCGAGTGATAGCGGCCGATGACGATCTCGTTCGGCAAATTGCGCATCAGGCGCCCGCCGCGCACCTGCACCCGCGAGGGCCGGCCGTGCGCGGGATGCGTGAGCTGACCGAGCGCGCCGCCGAAATATTCGCCGATCGCCTGCACGCCGAGACAGACGCCGAACACCGGCAGCTTCTTCTCCAGCGCCGCATCGATGGTCTTCTTGATCCCGAAATCTTCGGGCCTGCCTGGTCCGGGCGACAGCACCAGCAAATCCCACCTCTTCCGCTTGAGCATGTCGAGCGCATGCACATGGCGGACCACGGTGACGTCGGCGCCGACTTGGCGGAAATAATCGGCCAGCATGTGCACAAAGCTGTCATCGTGGTCGATCAGCAGCACCTGCTTGCCCGAACCGGTCGCATCGGGAGCGAAGGCCGAGAGTGGTTTCGGCGGATCGCCGCGCAGCGCCTGGAACAGGGCTGCGGCCTTGACCTGGCACTCGCGGTCTTCGGCCGCGGGATCGGAATCGAACAGGCAGGTGGCACCGACGCGCACCTCGGCGAGACCATCCTTCATGCGGATGGTGCGGATGGTGAGGCCGGTGTTGATGCTGCCGTCGAAATTCACCGCACCGATCGCGCCGGCATACCAGCGCCGCGGCGAACGCTCGTGATCCTCGACGAACTGCATCGCCCAGAGTTTTGGCGCGCCGGTTACCGTCACCGCCCAGGCATGGGTGAGGAAGGCATCGAGCGCGTCGAAGCCGGGACGCAGCATGCCCTCGACGTGATCGACGGTGTGGAACAGTTTTGAGTAGGTCTCGATCTGCCGCCGCGCCAGCACCTTGATCGTACCGGGGACGCAGACGCGCGCCTTGTCGTTGCGATCGACGTCGGTGCACATGTTGAGCTCGAACTCGTCCTTCTCCGAGTTCAGGAGCTGGCGGATCTGCTCGGCATCGCCGATCGCATCGGTGCCGCGCGCGATCGTGCCCGATATCGGGCAGGTCTCGACGCGGCGGCCGTCCGAGCGCACGAACATTTCCGGCGACGCGGAGACGAGGAACTCGCCCTCGCCGAGATTCATTAGGGCGCCGTAGGGCGACGGGTTGATGACGCAGAGGCGCTGGAACACTTCCGCCGGCGAGCGATCGCAGGGCTCGGCGAACAGCTGTCCCGGCACCGCCTCGAACAGATCGCCGCGCGCGAAAGCCGCGCGCGCGGTCTCGACGGTGGCCTGATATTCACCAGGCGCGTGATCGGCAAAGCCCTGGCGTGGTGTCTTGAGGTACGGACTCTCGACGGTCTCGCGCGGCAAGCCTTCGGTGGACTTGCCCTTCCACGCAAAATCGTAACTCAGCACAACGCCGCGGCCGGTGGCGCGGTCGTAGGCGAGCAGGCGATCGGGGACGTAGAGCACGATGTCGCGCTGGTCCTGCTCGCGTGCGCGCTTCTGCACGAGGTCCTCGATCTGGAACACGAGGTCGTAGGCGAAGGCGCCGAACAGGCCGAGCAGCCCGTCATCGTTGGCGGAGAAGGCGGCGACGAGATCGCGCACCAGCGACATCACGCTGGCGCGCCGCGTGCGCTGGTCTTCCTCGACCGGCGCATCGCCGCGGATGATGTGGCCGGCAAGCCGCGTGGCGGTCTTCTCGGAGATCACGATGCACGGCTCGCGCAGCACGTCTGCCAGGAAGGCGATCAGCACCTGGCCGCGTTCATTCAGCGCTTCCAGCTTGAAATTGACGCCAGTGGTCTCGAGCTTGAGCGGCGGGTCGGAGAAGCCGAGGTCAAAGCTCTCGTAGCGGCCGGGCACGGTCGTGCCCGAAGACAGCACCACACCGCGGCGGCGGTCGAGCAGGTTGATGAGATCGTCGAGCCTGTTGGCGCCGCCGGTGAACTGCTCCGCCACACGCGTGATCGCGAGACCGCCGCGGGTCACGTAGTCACTTCGGGCCGGGAGGGCAAAGACTGTCCTGTTCATGTCGTCCTCTTACGAAACTTGCCGAGGAAACGCCACACAGGACAAACGATCAGGCCGCCGCACTGCGTGGCGACCTTCGACGATTTTGAGAAATGAAATCGCACCGGCCACCTCTTTAGGAGGTGCGCCACCAAAGACGGGCTGGGCGGACGGCGGTGCTCATGGGGCGGATACTCACCATGGCGCGGGGACGGCGTCAAGGGTGGGCCCGATGCCGTCCGGGCTCCAGGCGATCAGCCGAGATGCTTCCTGAAAAACTCCGTCGCCCTGCCCCAGGCGAGCTCGGCGGCTTCGCGGTCGTGCACGGCCTGGCGCTGCTCGTTGACGAAAGCGTGCTCGGCATCATAGCGGAACAGCTCGAGCGACTTGCCGGCGGCCTTCATGCCGTTTTCAAAGGCATCGACCAGTTGCGGCGTGCACCAGTCGTCCTTGTTGGCGAAATGGGCCTGGAGCGGGATCTTGACGTCGGCGGGCTTGGCCGCCTGCTCTGGCGGGATGCCGTAGAACACGACGCCGGCCGCAAGCTCCGGAATCTTGGTCGCGCCGATGATGGTGACGGCGCCGCCGAGGCAGAAGCCTGTTAGCCCGACCTTGGCGCCGTTGCGCGACAGATATTGCGTGGCGCCGCGGACGGTCTGCGTGGTGGCGTCCATGAAATCGAGCGAGTTCATCTCCTTACCGGCGGCGTCCGTGTCGTGATACGGCACCACCTTGCCCTTGTAGAGATCAGGCGCCAGCGCATCGAAGCCGGCGAGCGCAAAGCGGTCGCACAGGCCCTTGATCTGGTCCGACAGGCCCCACCACTCCTGGATCACGACCACGCCCGGCGCGTTGCCGCGCGCGGCGTTGGCGAGATAGCCCGAGGCGTCCTTGCCGTCCGGGCGCTTGAAGGTGATGGCGGTTCCCATGGTGTCCTCCGATGAGTTTCTGGGGGAGCGGTTGGCAGTATTTTGGCCGCTGGGAGCGCGATAGGCAATCGCGCCAAACAACACACGCTCGTGTCCAACAAAAAAGCCCCCTCGCGGGGGCTTCTTCATTTTCTTCTCGATCCGCTCAGTGGGAGTCGGTCCAGACCTTTTTCTTCGTGAAGTACATCAGGCCCGCGAAGATGATCAGGAACACGAACACCTGGAAGCCGAGGCGCTTGCGCGCTTCCATGTGGGGTTCGGCGGTCCACATCAGGAACGTGGTGACGTCCTTGGAATATTGCGCGACCGTGGTCGGCGAGCCGTCGCCATAGGTTACCTGGCCGTCGCTGAGCGGCTTCGGCATCTTGATCGCGTGGCCCGGGAAGTACTTGTTGTAGTAGGAGCCTTCCGGGATGGTCACGCCTTCAGGCACCTTGTCCTCAAAGCCCTGGAGCACCGCCGCGACATAGTCCGGGCCCTGCTCCTGGTACTGGGTGAAGAAGTCGAAGATGAACCAGGGGAAGCCGCGACCGTAGGAGCGCGCCTTGGTGATCAGCGACAGATCGGGCGGCGCCGCACCGCCGTTCGCCGCACGGGCCGCCTGCTCGTTCGGGAATGGCGAGGGGAAATAGTCCGCCGGCCGGCCCGGGCGCTCGAACATGTCACCCGCATCGTTCGGGCCGTCCTTGACCTTGTAGTCGGACGCAAACGCCGCTGCCTGCGCCACCGAATAGCCGGGGCCGCCGGCTTCCGCGAGGTTGCGGAAGGCGATGTAGGACAGGCCATGGCAGCTCGAGCAGACCTCCTTGTAGACCTGCAGGCCGCGCTGGAGCGCGCCGCGGTCGTACTTACCGAAAGGGCCGGAGAACGACCATTTGTTGCCCGGCGGCCTGTCGCTGCCTTCGGAGGCGCGAGCGTCCTGAAGGCTGCCGAGGAACAACGCGCCGGCGGCAACGAGCGCGATGGCGACCGAGGCCACCGCCTTGCCGCCCTTGGCCAGGATCGCCTCCGAGATCGAGTTCGGCACCGGCCGCGGCGTCTCGATGCGCGAGAGCAGCGGCAGCACGATCAGGAAATAGGCGAAGTAGCAGACCGTCAGGACCCGGCCGGCGATCACGTAGATGCCTTCCGGCGGCTGCGCGCCGAGATAGCCGAGCAGGATGCAGACCGCGACGAAGATCCAGAAGAACTGCTTGGCCAGCGGACGGTACTTCGACGACCTGGTCTTGGCGGCATCGAGCCAGGGCAGGAAGCACAGGATGATGATCGCCGAGAACATCCCGATCACGCCCGCAAGCTTGTTCGGGATCGAACGCAGGATCGCGTAGAACGGCAGGTAATACCATTCCGGCACGATGTGTGGCGGCGTCACGCCCGGGTTCGCCGGGATGTAGTTGTCGGCGTCGCCGAGATAGTTCGGCATGTAGAAGATGAACCAGGCGTAGAGCAGCAGGAAGCAGGCGACACCGAACCCGTCCTTGATGGTCGCGTGCGGCGTGAACGGCACCGTGTCCTTTTCCGTCTTCGGCTCGACGCCGTCAGGATTGTTCTGGCCGGCGACATGCAGCGCCCAGACGTGGAGCACGACGACGCCAGCGATCAGGAACGGCAGCAGATAGTGCAGCGAGAAGAAGCGGTTCAGCGTCGGGTTGCCGACCGAATAGCCGCCCCACAACAGCGTCACGATGCTCTCGCCGACATAGGGAATGGCGGAGAACAGATTGGTGATGACGGTGGCGCCCCAGAAGCTCATCTGGCCCCACGGCAGCACGTAGCCCATGAAGCCCGTCGCCATCATCAGGAGGTAGATGATGACGCCGAGGATCCACAGCACCTCGCGCGGCTCCTTATAGGAGCCGTAATAGAGGCCGCGCAGCATGTGGACGTAGACCGCGAAGAAGAACATCGACGCGCCGCAGGCATGCATGTTGCGCAGCAGCCAGCCGTAATTGACGTCACGGACGATCAGTTCGACCGACTTGAAGGCGAGATCGGCGTGCGGCGTGTAATGCATCGCCAGGACCACGCCGGTCAGGATCTGCATCCCCAGCATGAAGGAGAGGATGGCGCCGAAGGTCCACCAGTAGTTCAGGTTGCGCGGGGTGGGATAGACGACGAAGGAGGAATGGACGAGACCGATGATCGGCAGACGTCGCTCGATCCATTGCAGGGCCGGATTGCTCGGCTGGTAGTCGGATGGTCCGCTCATGATGCGATCCTGAGGAAATATAACGACGAGACGGCGCGAAGCTTCGGGCGAAGGCCCGAAGCTCAGCCGATCTGGATTTTGGTGTCGGAAACGAACTGGTACGGCGGCACCGGCAGGTTCGCGGGCGCGGGCCCCTGGCGGATGCGGCCGGACGAATCGTACTGCGAACCATGGCAGGGGCAGAAGAACCCGTCGTAATTGCCCTCATGAGCGATCGGGATGCAGCCGAGATGGGTGCAGATGCCGATCACGACCAGCCACTGCTCGTGGCCCGGCTTGACCCGGGCCTCGTCGGACTGCGGATCGGGCAGGCTCGCCACGTTGACGGCGCGCGCCTCGTCGATCTGCTTCTTGGTGCGGTGGCTGACGTAGATCGGCTTGCCGCGCCAGAACACCTTGATGTCCTGCCCCTCGGCGACCGGGCTGAGATCGACCTCGATCGGCGCACCGGCGGCGATGGTCGACGCATCAGGATTCATTTGAGAGATGAAGGGCCAGAGCGCAGCTGCGCCCCCTACTGCTGCAGCTGCCCCCGTTGCAACGAATAAGAAATCACGGCGTGTCGGATGGTCCGCCGAAGACGCTGTCGTCACGATTCCAACCCTTTCTTCTTATGCTGCCGACCGAACCGCTCCGGGAGCCCCCAAGGTCCCCAAAACAGTGTGCCGGCGCCCGCGGCCCCCCGCGGCGGCAGAACTTCACTTGTCCCCACCGAAACAAGGCGAAAACAGCAGTCCAGAATCGTTCTATTGGCACCCTTGCCGGGCGAGCGCAAGCCCGCTAACGGCGTGGGGGCGTGCAATGCACGAATTCCGCAGCCAGCGATGTTTTATTGAGACATTTCCGGCCCGCACCGACCCCGATACAGCCCATGCAGATCGCGCTTTTCCAACCCGACATCGCCCAGAACACCGGCACGATTCTCAGGCTCTGCGCCTGTCTGGGCATCGCCGCCCACATCATCGAGCCGGCGGGCTTCCCGTTCTCCGACCGCTTGTTCCGCCGGGCGGGAATGGACTATCTCGATCATGTCAGCGTGACCCGCCACGACTCCTGGTCGAAATTCGAGGACTGGCGTGCGACACAGGGCTACCGCCTGCTGCTGTTCACCACCAAGGCCGCCACCGATTACCGCGATTTTCATTACCAGACGTCGGACATCCTGCTATTCGGGCGCGAGAGCGCCGGCGTCACCGACGCGGTGGTCGAGGCTGCGGATGCGCGGCTGGTGATCCCGATCAATGCGGGGCTGCGGTCGCTCAATGTCGCCATGACCGCGGCGATGGCCGCAGGCGAGGCGCTGCGGCAGCTCCGGAACCCGCAAGTTTGAGATGTTGAGGAGAGATCATTGAGTTACGCGGTCAAGGAAATCTTCCTGACCCTGCAAGGCGAAGGCGCCCATGCCGGGCGCGCGTCGGTGTTCTGCCGTTTTGCCGGCTGCAACCTCTGGAGCGGCCGCGAGGCCGACCGCGAGGCCGCGACCTGCAAATTCTGCGACACCGACTTCGTCGGCACCGACGGCACGCTCGGCGGCCGCTATGCCTCGGCCGCGGAACTCGCCGACACCATCGCCGCGCAATGGACGGCTGCCGCTGACAACAACCGTTACGTGGTGCTCACCGGCGGCGAGCCGCTGCTCCAGGTCGATGCCGCCCTGATCGACGCCCTCCACGCCCGCGGCTTCGAGATCGGCGTCGAGACCAACGGCACGATTGCGGCGCCTGAGGGGCTCGACTGGATCTGCGTCAGCCCCAAGGGCGGCAGCGAGCTCGTCCAGCGCCGCGGCCACGAGCTGAAGCTGGTCTATCCGCAGGCCCTCGCCGCCCCCGAGACCTTCGAGGACCTCGCCTTCGAACGCTTCTCGCTGCAGCCGATGGACGGACCCGAGGTTGCCCAAAACACCGTGCGTGCGATCGACTATTGCCTGCGCCATCCGCAATGGCGGCTGAGCGTACAGACGCATAAATCGCTCGGCATCAGATAGGATTGGTTTTCGAACAGATGTGGGAATTGACGAAATCGTTCCGCTTCGAGGCGGCGCACTCATTGTCGGGGACGACCTTTGGCGCCGCGAGCGAAGAGATCCACGGCCACTCCTTCCGCGCCGAGGTGACGTTGCGCGGCACGCCCGATCCTGCGACCGGCATGGTGGTCGATCTCGGCCTCGTCCAGCGCGCCATCGAGGACGTGCGGCTCACGCTGGACCACAAATACCTCAACAAGATCGAGGCGCTGGGCACACCGACGCTGGAAAACCTCTCGCGCTTCGTCTGGGAGCGGCTCCAGCATATCGGCAAGCTCACCCGCGTCAGTATTCACCGCGACAGTTGCAACGAGAGCTGCACCTATTACGGTCCGGAGGGGTGAAATTCGTAGGGTGGGCAAGGCGCAGTGTGCCCACCAATCAGGACGACAGTGAAGATGGTGGGCACGGCGCAAGAGCGCCTTTGCCCACCCTACGAGACCGGTTTTGGAATTGGATATGGACATCTCGACAATCGAAGACCGCAAGACGCGCGCCCGCGCCTGGTTCGAAGCTTTGCGCGACGACATCTGCACGAGCTTCGAGCGGCTGGAGGATGACGCGCCGGGAAGCCTTTATCCGGGCGAGGCCGGGCGCTTCAAACGCACGCCCTGGCAGCGCACCGATCATACCGGCGCGCCCGGTGGCGGCGGCGTGATGTCGATGATGTCCGGCCGCCTGTTCGAGAAGGTCGGCGTGCACTGCTCGACGGTGCACGGCGAATTCGCGCCCGAGTTTCGCGCGCAGATCCCGGGCGCGGCAGACGACCCCAAGTTCTGGGCCTCCGGCATCTCGCTGATCGCGCATCTGCGCAATCCGCACGTGCCCGCCGTGCACATGAACACGCGCTTCGTCGTCACCACAAAAGCCTGGTTCGGCGGCGGCGCCGATCTCACGCCGGTGCTCGACCGCCGGCGCACGCAGGACGATCCCGACACGCTCGCCTTCCACGCCGCGATGAAGGAGGCCTGCACGGGCCCGAACGGCGTTGCCGACTACGACAAGTACAAGAAATGGTGCGACGAGTATTTCTACCTGCCGCACCGCAAAGAGGCGCGCGGCATCGGCGGCATCTTCTACGACTGGCACGACAGCGGCGACTGGGACGCCGACCTCGCCTTCACGCAGGATGTCGGCCGCGCCTTCCAGAAGATCTACCCCGACATCGTCAGGCGCAATTTCGCGAGCGCATGGACCGCGGAGGATCGCGAGGAGCAATTGATCCGGCGCGGTCGCTATGTCGAATTCAACCTGCTCTACGACCGCGGCACCATCTTCGGGCTCAAGACCGGCGGCAACGTGGACTCCATCCTGTCGTCGCTGCCGCCGGAGGTGAAATGGCCATGAGCACCGCGATGCCTCCGCTGCCGCGCGCCATGCTGATCGACATGGACGACACCATCCTGTCGGCCTACGGCCGGCCCGAGATCGCCTGGAATACGATCGCAGAAGAATTTGCCGACGAGCTCGCGCCGCTGCCGCCGCAGCAGGTCGCGACCGCAGTTTTGGCCTTCGCACGAAACTTCTGGGCGAATGCGGAAGCCGCGTGGCGGATGAAGCTTGGCGAGGCACGGCGGCTCACGGTGCGGGGCGGCTTCGCCGCGCTCGCCGCCGACGGCCACCGCGCCCTCTCCGACGATCTCGCCGATCGCCTCGCCAACCGCTTCACGACCTATCGCGAAGAAGCGATCTTCGTGTTTCCCGGTGCGCATGATGCGATCGACGCGTTCAAGGCACGCGGCGTCAAACTCGCGCTGGTCACCAACGGCGCCGCCGACATGCAGCGCGCCAAGGTCGAGCGCTTCGAGCTGACGCATCGCTTCGATCACATCCAGATCGAGGGCGAGCACGGTTTCGGCAAGCCCGAGGAGCGCGCCTATCTGCACGCGATGGACGCGCTCGGCGTCACCGCGAAAGACACCTGGATGATCGGCGACAATCTGGAATGGGAAGTCGTGACGCCGCAGCGCCTCGGCATCTACTCGATCTGGATCGACGTGCATGGCGACGGCCTGCCCGAAGGCTCGCCCGTCAAGCCCGACCGCATCATCCGCTCGCTGACCGATCTCGTGCCGGACCAGCCGTAACCCAGGCGAAAACAAAACATCGAAAACAACCCCATGCACAGTAGCCGACTGCTGCAATTTCAACAGCTTGCCGCAAACGCAATGCATTGCTGATTTTACGAAATCATTTGACGCGTCGGGCAAAACAGGCGCATGATGCCATCATCGCCGCGCCTGGGACGGAATAGCCCCTGGTGACCTCGAGCGATCCCCCACTCGAACCTCTGCCATCGACGTTTCGGCAGTCTGTGCAAGCCGCAGCCAATTCACGGGTCCCATAGCCCGTGATCGGCCTGTCATGACGGCTTGCTAGCCTCCCCTCTCGTCGATCAACCCCGAAAGGACCATCCATGGAACTGAAAACCGGCGACGTCGTGATGCTGAAATCCGGCGGCCAGCCGCTGACCGTCGCAGAGGTGAAAGGCGACGACATCCTCTGCCTCTGGATGGGCTCGGAAGGCGATCTGTTCCGCGAGACGCTGCCGCTGGCCGCGCTCGACCGCCTGGAAGTGGAAGATCACGACGAGGATGAGGACGAAGACGAGGATGACGAGTAGGCACGCCTAAGCGGCCTGCGATTGCGAGAAAGGGAGACCTGAAGTCTCCCTTTCTTCACGTCTTCAGATCCGCTGATCAGAAGCGATAGTTCACACCAACGCGGGCGATGTCGAAGCTCGGCTTGATATCGACGTGAGTCGCGATGACGCCCGTCAACCCGGCCGGCGATTGAAGCGAGCCGGTCAAGTTGTAGCCTTTCGTGCCGAAACCCATGTGCAGATACTCGCCCTTGACCGACCACCCTGCCCCCAGAGCATATTCGAAACCGCCGCCAACCGCGTAGCCGATCAGGACGGCGCTGTCAGAAGCGCTCATGGAGCCCAGCGGTCCCAGGGTTGGCGGGAAGAGGGCAGTGACGATACTGCCCGTAGCGTTCGCACTGACCTTGGTATCGGCCAACGCAATACCGCCGGTCGCGTAGAGCAACGCCGGCCCAAACGCATAACCCACTCGGCCACGGAAGGTCGCATACCAATCGGTGCTGACGGACGTGCTGCCGCTGAAATTGCCGCCGATGAAGACGGGAACAGCAATAGCCGAGTTGCCGGTGCTGGCCTTTGAATTGAGATACTGCCAATCAGCCTCGATGCCGAGCACAGTCTGCTCGATCTGCCAGTTGTAGCCGGCCTGGATACCGGCGGTGACCCCATTGCCGTTGCCGGATACGGGGTTGAAGCCATAGATGCCCGAACCGCCATTCGAGTTCACGATTGTCCCGGTGGCGTTCGACGCACCGTAGCTGCCCCAGCCATAACCAACGTTGCCGCCGATATAGAATCCCGTCCAGTTGCCCACCTGAGCGGGAGCCTTCGACGACATACGGACCGGCGCCAGATCCGCAGCCTGGGCCGTGATCGGGCCGAGAGCGACTGTCGACAGCAATGCATTTCAACACCCCCCTTATTGAGCCGCACTGGCGGCCTGCCAATCATCATGAAGCAAAACCAACGCAGCATCAAAGCGCGATTGAATGCGCGAATCAGATCGCCCAATCGTTGCGCTCGGAGCCGGCGACGCCCTTCGCTGCTCGGGGCGGACAATGCGACGCCGTGTCTGCTCTGTTTGGTGAAGCGGACCTCGAGGGACTGCCTCTCCCGGCTTTCTAATCTAGCGAGAGGGAGCTCGTGCCAAGTGCAAGGCGGCCTCAACGCCGCCTTCCAGGATCTGCTCCGCCTGCGCAGCGTTGGGCACGGCCCGCGCGAACTGAAGGGTGCCCACCATGAGGCCGAAGATGGCGGTCGCGCGGCGGCGGCTCGCTGATGCATCTGCGTCAGGAAGCAGTGCGGCCAATGTCGCAACGTAGCTTCGCAGCCCCTTCTCGTAATCTTTCCTTGTGGACAGGGGCTGTCGGGCGATTTCGGGGAGCAACGCCGCCGAGGGGCATCCGCCCGTCGGGTCTTCGAGGTGAGCACGGTTCAGGTATCTCCGGATCGCGCCCTCAAGGTCCGGGCCGCTCCGCTGATCCTCATCGAGGCGATGTTGCTGGTCGTCGAGCGCGCTCGCCAGCGCCTCGCGAACGAGCGCATCTTTGGATTCGAAGTGCGGAGAGAATGCGCCTTTGGTCAGGCCGGCCTCGTCCATGATCCCGGCGATCCCGGTGGCGGAGATGCCGTTCCGGCGCATGCACTTCGACGCCACATCGATGATGTGCCGTCGCGTCGCCGCCTTATGACCTTTCTCGAAGCGCATCTTCTCTCCTCTCCACCAATATCCCGCGGCCCTTACGCGGCGGCCGCTTCCAGCAAAGCTTGGAGGTCGCGATCAAGTTGCTAGGCCACTGGATCGACATCATCGCGGCCAAACCGACTGAAAACGGATGCTGGTCGATCACGACGTTAGATCGCACTCGACTCTGCGCCAAAGATGCCCTCGATGCCGCGGGCAAGGTTTAGAAGCCCCCGGTCGCTCCCCAAGGGGGCATCCAGCTCAAGCCCAATCGGCAGCCCCGCGCGAGACAAGCCAACAGGAAGGCTGACACCGGGCAACCCCACGCTGCTTGCCGACACGGTGTGGTTCGCCAAAGCGAGGTAGCTAACTTCCTGCCCCGCGATATGGACCGTCGCCTGCTCCTCGATCAAAGGCGCCGTGCAGGGCGTGGTCGGTTGCAGAATGACCAGCGCCCCATGAGAGACGAACGCCGTGTTGAGCCGGCGCTGGATTTCCGGCCGGCTCACGTCGAGCGCAGTCTGATAGGCCTCTGCCGAGGTAGCACCTGCACCACCCGGCAGTACGATGTGCCCCCACGCCTGCCGAAGTTGGGGCTTAAGGCCCTCGTAAATGGCCTCGAACGTGGTCGGAATGTCATGGCGGCGAAGAAACTCCGAAATTTCGTCCATCGTCTCATGAGCGAAGATGCCCCATGTTGCGGTTTGGACCAGGGAATTGAAATCGTCGCCAAGGTCTATTTCAACGATCTCGGCGCCGGCGTCCTGCAAGCGCCGAACCACCTCGCGGAAGCGGGTCTCGACTTCTGAGTCCACCAGATCCAGGAACTGTCGCGGCGCGAAGGCCAGCCGGGCCCCCTTCAGTCCGTAGCCGCCGTTGGAGAACTCCGCAGCCTGTTCACCGGTCACGACCTGATCCACCAAAATGCAGTCCTCGACGTTTCGGGCGAACACGCCCGTCGTATCGAGCGTATGGGAGATCGGCGCAACGCCGTCGCGTGGCCAACGTCCAGTGGTTGGCTTGAAGCCCACGACGCCACAGAACGATGCGGGCACCCGGATCGACCCAACGGTGTCACCGCCCAAGGATGCGGGAACGATGCCGGCGGCCACGGATGCGGCGGAGCCGCTTGAGGAGCCGCCCGACACGCGATCTCGTGCGTGTGGATTCTTGACCTGGCCGTAACGTGCGTTGTGACCGGTCAAGCCGTATGACAGCTCGACGAGGTTGTTCTTGCCGAAGACCAAGGCGCCTGCCCCCTTAATGGCCCGGACAGCGTCGGCATCTTCGCGCGGCACGAAATGAGCGAGACCTTCGACGCCCAGGCTGGTAGGTAGCCCTTTGGTCAAATAACTGTCCTTCACCCCAAGCGGCACGCCAAGGAGCGGGGCCGCCGATCCGGCCGCACGCGATTTGTCTGCGGCCCTCGCGGCCGCGAGCACCCCGGCCTCGTCGATAGTGATGAAGGCGTTCAGCTCGGCAAGCGCTCGGGCGCGCTGTAAGAGCGCCGCGGTGTAGGCCTCCGAGGTGATGTCGCCGTTGCGAATCGCTGCTGCAGCGGTTGCGAGCCCAAGCGAGTCGACATCTGTGGTTTGTCGCGATGCGACGTGGCGTGAGGCCGTGGTCGTGTCGTCCATGAAATCCTCGCTAGGAGCTGTTTGGCGGCACCCGGCCGCCGCCCAACAGCGGCTCAGCTCGATGCCATTACGGTCACAATATTAAATTACGATCGTAATTCAATAGAAGTGGTGGCCTCGCCGGGGACACATGAGCGTGAGGTGCCGATGGATTACGGGCAATGATTGGTTTCAACGGCGATTTCTGCTTTGGGTCACAAGCCGCCATCGACCCAGAGCGCTGGAACGTCTGCTAAGGGGCTAAAAGGCGACATGCGGCCTGTGGAGTCGGCACCGCTCCACGCGGGGTGGCGGCCAGCTCAAAGCTCGGAGACCAATTCCACCAAGATCTGACGCAGCCACGCATGAGATGGATCGTGATCGTAGGAAGCGTGCCAGAGCAGTGAAACAGCTACGTCCTGCAAATCCACCGG
Organism: Bradyrhizobium sp. LA6.1; assembly: GCF_040547805.1. Classification (NCBI taxonomy): domain Bacteria; kingdom Pseudomonadati; phylum Pseudomonadota; class Alphaproteobacteria; order Hyphomicrobiales; family Nitrobacteraceae; genus Bradyrhizobium; species Bradyrhizobium sp. LA6.1. The sequence goes on from NZ_JBEPQK010000015.1 coordinate 117,867, forward strand.
AGGCTGGCTCAGGCTAAGCTTGAGTTCTGTGGCGAACAACCGAGCCAGCCGCGCGTGCATTGTCACGACGACAGGTGCGCGTGCCACCAAGGCAGGGACAGTGAGGAAGCGAGGCGTGGTCAGGACAACCGTCCGCCGCAATCCCAGTTTCTCAAGGGCGTCGTCTACCACGCCGCGCACAGTCCGGCCCGGCCGCAGGCTCGTGAGAACATGAGGTAACCGCACATAATCTTCGAGCGAGATTTGGGCGTCGGTGATGCCCGTTATCTCCGCGTTGAACATGCACAGATAGCTCTCGTTGAACAGCAGACGCCGCTTGTGGTGGATCTGGCCCTGAGGAAAGACGTCATAGCCGATAGCGAGGTCCAGTTCGTCGGCATCGAGATCATCCAGAAGTCTCGACGAGTCGATGTTGTAGAGGCGCAAATGGACGCCAGGCGCAACCTTGCGCAGGCGTGCGAGGAGAGCGGGAAGGACCAGGATTTCCATGCTGTCTGGGAGTCCGAACCTGAAGGTCCGCTCTGCCGTCGCTGGATCGAATGCGTCGTCGCGCGAGACGATCGTTTGGATTTGAGACAGCGTAGCCCGCACCGGCTCTACCAGCATCACTGCACGAGGAGTGAGGCGCAAGCCGTCGGGCCCGCGCGTCAGAAGCTCGTCGCCGAACAGGTCACGCAGGCGGGCGAGATTGTGGCTCATCGCCGACTGACCAATGCCCACGCGGCCCGCAGCTCGCGTGACGCTACGTTCGCGAAGCAAGGCATCGAGGTGAACCAGTAGGTTTAGGTCGAGATGGCTTAGATTGACGGCATCGATACCCATCATCGATCCAATCTGTTTGATCAATGAGCATAGGCCGCCCATGTTATGTGGCAAGGGAACGGAGGGCGTGGCCCACCGCCCAGCTAAAGGAGATCAACATGTCAATCCGCAGTAGCCTTTTAGCCGCCACACTAGCCTTAGCCGCTTTTGGAACCGCTCATGCAGACAGCCTCAGGCCAATTCAGGCAAAGAGCATCGATCTCGGCGGGGTGTCCGGCGTCGCCTACTACACCGTTGAGCGCGATGGGTTCCATGTCGTGACGACCCTTGCTCAGGGCGAGACGGGAACGCCAATCCGCGTAGTCTCTGTTCTTGCGCCAGGCCAAAGCGTTGTTCTCTCAACGTCCCAGCAGCCACGTGCGCTTGAAATCAGCCGGGCGGGCAACGAAGTGTTGGTCCGCAAGGCGGCGCCCGTCACAAATTAAGGTTCGAGCCTAGCGGGCGCGGTAATTTTCGGCGCCCGCTCTAACCCCGGAAGGCGTCAGGCGGCCCTCACGCCGGCGATGGTGAAGCGCACCAGCAGGTGATAGCTCGTCGGCATGGCGTCGGACCCGGTGGTGAGATCAGCCGAGAGTCTTGCGACGTTCCGCGTCGACTTGAGCCCGCCATTGCTTGACGAGATCGCGACGGCGACCGGGATAGCGTTCCGTCCTGAGCTTGATCTTTTCTATCCGATCCGCCCGGAATGAGCGGAAGTCCTTCCTCATTTCGCACCAGCCGGCAATGATGCGCCGGGAATCGAAAAAGCCGACGCCAATTGGCCAGATGATCCGCGTGGTCTTCGCGCCTTGCGGGTCGCGATACACAATGGAAAGCTTGTGTTGGTCGCGCATGGCTTGCCGCACGACGCGAAGGTCGACGGCTTCGGGCTGCTTCGACCTTCGCCCTACGTGAAAGGCACTGTCGTCCAGCTTGTGTTGCAGCTCCGAGGGAAGGACCGCGCCAATTTTAGCGAGCGCGTCACGCGCCGCCAGCGCGAACTCATCATCAGTCTGGCGAGATACCCATTGGGCGCCCAGCGCCAAGGCTTGGATTTCCTGTTCCGAGAACATCAGGGGAGGAAGGAGGAAGCCGGGTTGCAAGACATAGCCAAAGCCAGGCTCACCGTCGATTTGTGCGCCCAAGCCCTGCAAGTCGGCGATGTCGCGATAAATCGTTCGCAACGACACACCCGCCTCAGCCGCAAGGTCGTTGCCCGACACCGGGGTGCGGTGCCGCCGCAAGATCTGCATGAGGTCGAATAATCGTTGGCTCTTCGACATAGACCAAGTCTAGCACGAATCCTGCCAAAAAATGGCAGTAGGCGTCGCGGGCGACGGGCGGCGGGGCTTTGAGTGGCTGCGCCGCCTCACTGCCCCAGACGGCATTTACATCGCTACCAGAGCCTTTCCGGCGAGCTTGTGCCCGGCTTCAAGCGCCGCGATGAGCGGGATCGCATCGTTCAGACGCACGGTCTCAGCAACTGGCAAGCGCAGCTTTCCATTCGCCGAAGCGACGGCAAGGCCGTCAAGGATATCAGCCCGCGCGGTGCAGACGATCGGCTTGAGTTTCCGGTTGAAGATCGCACTGATGAACTTGATTGGCGCTGGATTGATATCGAGGTACACGCCGCCTTCGCGAAGCAGGCCAACCCCGGCAGCAACCGCCATCGTTCCCGCCGTGTCATACACTACGTCGAAGCGTTCACGGATCTTCGACAGATCGGTGGCCCGATAATCGAAGAGAGGCTGGACGTCCAAGTCACGGGCTCGCTGCATCGCCTGCGCACTGCATGTCCCCGCGACGGTCGCCCCGAACATCTTTGCGAGCTGCACCGTGGCCTCGCCGACAGCGCCGGTGCAGCCGTTGATGAACACCTGGCTGCCGGATTTCAGGGCAGCCTTGTCCACGAGGCCGTTCCATGCGGTGACCCCCGGCGTAGCCAGGCAAGCCGCGTCCTCGAACGAGACTGAATCCGGCCTCCTGGCGACGAAGGTTTGGGGAGCGATGACGGCTTCCCCAAGCGCGCCGCCATGCTTTATCTGCGCCATGCCGAATACGGGATCGCCAATCTTGAAGCGCGTGACACCAGCGCCGACAGCGGTCACGATGCCGGAAAAATCGCTGCCCATGGCACGCGGAAATTTCTTCCCCGTCACCATTTTGAGATAGCCATTGCGCACCTTCCAATCGATGGGATTGATGGCGGCGAACTTGACCATGACCGCGACTTCGCCGGTCCCCGGAGCCTTCAGCTCGAAGGCTTCGAGCTTCATCGTTTCAGGGCAGCCGTAGCTGTAATATTGAATCCGTTTCATGATCGATCGTGCCTTAGTGCGGTTGGACGGTCGCCGTGTAGGCGGCGAACGGAGTCGCGTCGTAGATCACTTCGGTCGACGCGATCTTGCCGTTCTTCACCTTGAGGAGTTCCGCGACGACGGCGTTGGCAACCGGATGGGTGTCCGCGCTGTAAACGACGACAGCCTGATCATCGTCGCCGTAGACGGCGAGAACCGTGACCTTCTTGATCATGCGGGCGAAACCCTCGTGGAATTCGCGAAACTTCTGCATGCCGGCGATCCGCCCGCGTGGCGACGTGCAAACAACGTCGTCCGCCGACACGGAAGTAATCGTATCCACGCTCCTGCTGGCGATGGCCTCGATGTAGGTCTTGGCGATCTGCAGCGCCTGGCCGTTGCTCTGGGTTTTCATCGTCTTCCTTTCAGTAAAAATGCCCTGAAAGAAGACCTAGCGCAGGCCAGTGACAGATTCTGGCAGTAGGAAATCGGCGCAGCCGAAGGCGCCTTCGCGCCGCGAGCGGCCTGCCTCCCCTGTCCTGTCCACTGCCCCGGACCTCGCGCTCCGCCAACCTTCATTTGAATGATGACGAGACAATTGGTCGCAACCACTTTCCACCGAAAGACCTGAATGAGGTCAGGAGAGATGAGCACCTGTCCAGCATGCGGCAGTGGATCAACTGCCAAACTGTTTGAAGTGACCGCAGATCAGGCCTCTCGATCCTTCGTCAGCCCGCGCCAGTATCCGGATCGCTCTCGAAAGTTAATAAGCCACCTGTCGCTGCTCTGGGGCCGCGACACCTGCGATATCCGCAAATGCGCGGATTGCGGATTTGGATTTGCAGATCCGTTCGTCGCGGGCGGCGCCGAGTTCTATAACCTGGCCGCGCCCCACCCTTCCTATCCAACCATGAAATGGGAGTATGAGAGGACGATCGAGGAGCTGAGCGGCCTCGGCACTGCCGGAAAAACGGCGATCGATGTCGGGGCCGGGTTTGGCTATTTTCTCGATCACATCAGGGACAAACTCTTTCACGCGTCCGATATTTACGCGGTCGACTACAACGAAGCAGCGCAACAGGCATTGCGATCGAAAGGCTACAAGACCTTTTCGGTCGACCTTCGGGAGGATGGCTTCACTCCGATGAAGGAGGCCTTCGACATCATCTTCATGTTTCAGGTGTTCGAGCACATGGACCGGGTGGATGACGTCTTCGCGCGATTGAAATACCTTCTCAAGGCGCAAGGCTCTGTCTTCATCGCCGTGCCGAATGATATCCGAACGCACTACATGGAGGGCCACGGATCGCTCATCGACATGCCGCCGAACCACATTGGCCGCTGGACGAAGGACGCGTTTGATGCGGTATGTCGACGACACGGCCTGCAATTGAGCATTTGCGAGCGGGAGCCATTCGATCTCCTGAAGTTCCTCAGGGAAGACATCGTGGACAGCTTTTTGCGCAGGGCGGAGAAGCCGGGCAGCGTCAGTGAATTCGTGCGCGGCCTGCCGCGAAGCAAAGCGCAGCGGATTGGGCAAGCCGTGATCGCACTTGCGCTTGCACCATTGCGCTTGCCGGCATGGGCCTACGCGGCCAGGAACTCATCGACGCTCGGCAGTGCGCTCTGGGTGAAGATCGACAAAGGCGCGTGACGGGCGGCCACGGTCGAACGGGCCGCTCGCTGCCGCAGCGCCTTGCTGGCTCATCACCTGCTCTTCGGTCTGATGGCATCAACAGTTCCCTGTATGAAGGCCTGGAGTTTGCCGACGTCCCCTTCCGTCAACTTGCCGCTGAAATCCGGCATGCCCTGGTCGCGGAATGGACCGTGGAAGAGGATATGCCTCAGATTGGTGATCTCTTCGGCGCTGGCGTAGCCGAGATTGATGATGTTGCCGCCGCGGCCGACGCCAGGCACGCCGTGGCAGGCGACGCAGGCTGCCGCGACATAGATCTCGCCGCCTTCCCTGATGTCCTTCGGATCATACTTCACGCCCTGCAGCAGACCTTCGGTCTGATATTTGACGAACGCTGGCAGCTGCGCCGTGCCGCCGAGTGCGTATGTGTAGATCGTTCCCGGGTTCTGGTACTCGGTCGCGCGGTGCGTCAGGCCGTAGGAGCCGCCCCAGCCGACAGCAATCGAGATGTATTGCCTGTCGTCGACCATGTAGGTTGCGGCGGCCGCCACCGCGCCGGTGCCGGTCGGCATTTCCCACAGCTTGGTTCCGTTTGCCGCATCATAAGCGACGAAGCGGCCATCCGCCGTCCCCTGGAAAACCAGGTTGCCGGCGGTGGTCAGCGTCCCGCCGTTCCACGGCGACACGTGCTCGACGCGCCAGACTTCCTTTTGATGCACCGGATCCCAGGCGAGCAGACGTCCGAATGGGGCCGACTTCGGAGGGTTGAAAACGAAACCGATATTCCCGCCCAGCAAGCCGCCGAGCTTGCCCGGCGCAGCAGCATTCTGCACGAACGACTTTTCCGGCGACAGATTGACCGGGATGTGCTGCGCCGGAAGGTAGACGAGGCCGGTCAGCGGATTGAACGACATCGGCTGCCAGTTGTGAGCCCCGTCCGGTCCCGGAATCGACTCGTATTGATCTGCGTCGCGCGCCGCCGGCAGCTCGATCGGCCGTCCGTTGGCATCATATCCCGTCGCCCAATTCACATCGACAAAATTCTTCGCCGAGATGAACTTGCCGTTGGTGCGATCGATGACGAAGAAGAAGCCGTTTTTCGGCGCGTGCAGGATCACCTTGCGCGGCACATTGTCGATCTTGATGTCGGCCAGGATCATCGGCTGGGTCGATGTATAGTCCCAATTGTCGCCCGGCGTCTCCTGGTAGTGCCAGATATACCGGCCCGTGTCGGCGTTGAGCGCGACGATCGAGCCCAGATAGAGATTGTCGCCACCCGACGGACTGCGAAGCTTGCGATTCCAGGGACCGCCGTTTCCGGTGCCGACATAAACCATGTTCAGATCGGGATCGAACGTGATCGAGTCCCATGGCGCGCCACCGCCGCCGTTGATCCAATACTTCCCGGCTGGATCCCAGGTCTTCGCCGCGGCTTCCATCGAAGCGTCTTCAAATGGCTTCGATGGATCGCCGGGCACGGTGAACCAGCGCCAGAGTTGCTTGCCCGTCTCGCTGTCGTACGCCGTGACATAGCCGCGCACACCATACTCGGCACCGCTCTGGCCGATCACGACCTTGCCGTTGAAGACGCGCGGCGCGCCGGTGATCGTGTAGGAATGCTCGTGATCGATCAGCGTGTCCGTTTCCCAGAGCTTGGCTCCGGTCGCGGCATCGAGCGCGATCAGGCGCCCGTCATAGGCGGCTTCGAAGACCTTGCCCTTGTAGAGCGCGAGGCCACGGCTGACGGCATCGCAGCAGCCGCGATAGGTCTTCGACCGGTCAACACCCGGATCGAACGACCAGATTTTTGTCCCGGTCCGCGCGTCAATGGCATGAACCACATTCCAGGGGGCCGACTGATACATGATGCCGTCGACGACGAGGGGCGTTGCCTCGATGCCGCGCGATGATTCCAGATTGTAACTCCAGACGAGCCCGAGATCCCTGACGTTGTCAGTGTTGATCTGATTGAGCTTGCTGAACCGCGTTTCGGCGTAGTCGAGGCCGACGGTCGGCCAATTCCTGGACGTCTTCGTATTGGCTTCAATGAAGGCGCTGTCGACTCTCGAGATATTCGCCTTGATGCGGTCCGGCTTCGCGTCGGTCCCACTCTGCGCCCATGCACTGGAAGGGAGAGAAAGACCCAGGAGAGCAGGAAAGAGAACAAGAACGGCACTGATCCCACGGAAGGCAATCTGAATCCTGGACCGGTTGCGCGACTTTTTTTCAAGCCATTGGCGCTCTGTGTTGGATCGTCCCATGCCTCACCCTCCTCCGTGCATGTCGAGACCACGATGCGTGCGCATGCCTGCGCCCGCTTCCGTTGATATGAAGTCTCAAACCTGCCTTGACGGTGCTACTGAAGCATTTCAGTCCTGACATGCCCGATTGCAGTTGTAAGAAAGCGTCCTGCTTGGCCACCGGCCCACGGCCGTCATCGGCGGAAATCTTTTCAACCCTCGGTAGTCAAGATCGGGTGTTTCGGTTAGCATTTGGTGGCGTGCAAGCATTGGGACGGAATGTCCGTCCTTGAAAGGACATCGCGAACGCCAATCGGACCGGAGTCATCTATGCGATCAGCGACCTTGCCGCAGCCGAGATCATCACCAGCCCGCCCGTGATGACAGCAACATCGAGGATCGCCGTGTGGATATGCACCGGCATGCGTTCGACGAAAGCTTTCGCGAGGAATGCGCCGGGGATCGCAATCGCGCCGATCAGCAGCGCGAAGGCGAGCACCTGCGCGGTGACGGCGCCGGCGAGGCCGAACACCGAGATCTTGATGAGGCCGGTGCCGAGCGAGATCATCGCATCGGTCGCGATCACGGCGGCGCCTTCGAGGCCCGCGGCCATCAAGAGCGAGAGCAGGATCACGCCGGAGCCGGAGGTGCCGCCGACCAGCACGCCGTAACCGACGGAGCCGGCGGCAAGGCCGGTGTCGCCGATCCTGACCTGGCGGCGGCGGAGCACGCGGCGCAGCGGCACGCTGAGGATCAGCATGGAGCCGATCACGAGCGCGGCGCCCGCATTGGTCAGCCGCGTGTAGCCGTAGGCGCCGAGCGCGGTCGTCAGCGCCGCACAGGCGAGCACGATCAGCGCGCGGCGGCGATCGGCATAGCGCAGATAGGCGAGCGCGCGGCTTGAATTGGTGAAGATCGCGGAGATCGCGATGATCGGCACCACGGGCTCGGCGCCGACCAGCGGCACCAGCACGAGCGGCATCAGCGCGCCGGTGCCGTAGCCGGCGAGACCACCGATGATCGAAGCAAACAACGCCATCAACGCGACCAGCAGGAGCTGAAGGATCGAGATGTCGGCGAAGCCTGAGACGATGGTCACGTTCTCTCATCGCGGCTGACGCGTGCCGCTGCTTGATCGGCGATGGAAGCGAGCGCGGCTTCCTCTAGGGGAAAATCCGCCGCAAGCCAAGCGTCCTCGGCGAGCGTCAGCACATGCCCGAGCGCGGGTCCTTCCGCCATGCCGCGGGCGATGAAGTCGGCCGCGCGAAGCGGAAATTTCGGCGCAGTCCAGCGCTGCGGCAGCTCGGCGAGCGCACGCCAACGCGACGATCCGACGTCGCCGCCGGCCCGCGCCCAGCCGAGCAACACGCGATCGTGATAGCGCTCCGCGCCGAGCCGGTAGAGCAACCGCCGCGCATTGGCCTCGTCCTTGGTGGCGAAGCGCCACCAGCGATGCCCCATCGAATCCAGCGCCTTGCTTTCGACATTGGAGAGCCGCAAGCGCGTGGCGACGCGCTTGGCATCTTCGGTCACGGCGACCGTCAGCGCGGCGAGCCGCCGTGTGTTGCTTGCCGGCAAGCCAAGCGCGGCCTCGATCGCGATCATAGCCGACAGCGGCCCGGTATAGACGACGCCTCCGCTCAGCGCTTGCAGCAACCCGCCATCCGCCATCGCGACCGCAGCGTCAGAGGCACCGTGAGCGACCAGCAGCTTCAGCATCTCCATGCGCACCCGCTCGGCCGACAGGCTCGCAAGACCCGCGCGGCCGCGGATGCAGGCGAGATACCCGTCGCGGTCGGGCTCGCCGGCCCCGAAGGCGGCGTGGATGCGGAAGAAGCGCAGGATGCGCAGGAAATCCTCGGCGATGCGCTGGTCGGGATCGCCGATGAAGCGCACGCGCCGCGCGGCCGCATCCGCGATCCCGCCGACATAGTCGTAGACGACGCCCATCGCATCGGCCGAAAGTCCATTCATGGTGAAGTCGCGGCGCTCGGCGTCCTTCACCCAGTCGCGGCCGAACGCGACCTTGGCCTTGCGGCCGAAGGTCTCGGTGTCCTCGCGCAGTGTCGTGACTTCGTAAGGCGTGCCGTCGATGACCAGCGTGATGGTGCCGTGGTCGATGCCGGTCGGCACGCTCTTGATGCCGGCAGCCTTGGCGCGGCGCATCACCTCGTCGGGCCGCGCCGTGGTCGCGATGTCGATGTCGCCGGGCACGAGACCGAGCAACGCATTGCGCACGGCGCCGCCGACCACGCGCGCTTCCTCGCCGTTGCCGTTGAGCAGCGTCAGGACGCGCGCCGTCCCGCCAGAGGTTAGCCAGGGCGCATTGGCGAGTAACGGCTCTGCGCTCATGGTCCAGCCCCTATTTTTCCACGCCCGGCACGAGCCTGCCGTTCTCGATATGGGCGGGAACGTAGGTCGAGTCCGGTGCGGCGCCGGAGAAATGCGCGAAGCCGATCAGCCCCGCGATGACAAGCACGAGCGCGGCCAGGACCAGGCGCGCGACGACGGTGACCGGCCAGGACGATCGCGCGAACAGGCCGGAGCGGGTGGCGGCCAGGAACAGCGCATAGACGGCAAAGGGGATGAGGAAGATTCCGATCTCGGTCAGAATCGGCCGGATCATGATGAGTAGATCCGCTCATACAGCACACGCAACATTCCGGCCGTCGCACCCCAGATGTAGCGTTCCGCGAACGGCATCGCGTAGTAAAACCGCTCCATGCCGCGGAATTCCTTGCTGTGCACCTGGTGGTTCACCGGGTTCATCAGGAAGGATAGCGGTACCTCGAAGGCATCATCAACCTCCGAATGGTTGATGGCGAGCTCGAAGCCGGGCCGCACCTTGGCGACCGTCGGCAGGATGCGGAAGCCGAAAGCGGTGCCGTAGAGATCGAGATAGCCGATCGGCTCGACGAAGTCTCTGGACAGGCCGACCTCCTCCTCGGCCTCGCGCAAAGCCGCATCGAGCGGCGAGGCGTCGATCGCGTCGATCTTGCCGCCGGGGAAAGCGATCTGGCCGGCGTGGTCGTTGAGATGCGCCGAGCGCTGCGTCAGCAGGATGGTCGGCTCGGGACGGTCGACCACGGCGATCAGGACCGCAGCCGGCCGCACCGGCTGCTCGCGCGCGACGATCTCGAGCATCTTGTCGGTGCCGGGATCGCCCGAGGCCGGGATGACGTTCGGATCATAGAGGCCGGGCGGCACGTCGAAGCCGAGCCTCGCCCGGGATCGGGCGAAGAAATCGGCCGCGCCGATCACGACCGGACCGCTCTTCAGGATAGGCTTGTTCAAAGTGCGGCCCTCACCTGCTCCGCGTCGGCCATGGCGAAGAATTCGCCGGCCGACTCGACGCCGAACATCGGCTGGCCATCGACCATCCGCTCCTCACCCATGTCAACCAGATCGTAGTAGAGCGCGCGGGTGACCTTGGCCCAGAGATCGGCGCGGACATGCAAATATGGCGTCAGCCCGCCCTCCCTGGCCTGCTCGAAGCGCAGCCGGTGCGCGGCATCGCAGGTGACCCAGTCGTCGACATTGGTGCGGAAGCGGAGCACGCGATGGTTGTCCTCGCCGTCCTTCTGCATCTCGACCGCCATGAACGGCGCGTCGTCGACGCGAATGCCGACCTTCTCCACAGGCGTGACGAGAAAATGCTTGTCGCCTTCGCGCTTCAGGACCGTCGAGAACAGGCGAACCAGCGCAGGGCGGCCGATCGGCGTACCCATGTAGAACCAAGTACCGTCGGAAGCGATTCGGATGTCGAGATCGCCGCAAAACGGCGGATTCCACAGATGCACCGGAGGCAGGCCTTTCGTGGCGCCTTCGGCATAGGCGGCAGTTTTGGCGGCGGCAGTCAGCCCCTCAAGACCTCGATCGGCGCTCTGCCCTTGGTTCGCCATGGTTTGCCCTGACTTTGTCTGTTGGCACGATTGGTGCAGGTTTTACGTTGTACCCGGGTGCGCGGTTCCACACCGGATTAACCCGGTGTGGAGGTCGCCACTTCGTGATGCCCTACATATCCCTAAGCCGATAAGGTGGGGATAGGTTAATTCAACGAATACATGGCCTTCCTGCAAGTCTAGCATAGGGCCCATGTGCGACTTGTGATGACTTGACGACGCAAGCGGGCCGCGTGGCGGACTTAAGGAGCTGACGGATGGCGGAAAGTGTCGAGAAACTGGAAGACGGAATCGTCCGTTCGGCCGAGCAGGTATCGAGCCAGATCCGCGCGGCGAAAGACGCAATCGCGTCCGTCATCTTCGGCCAGGATCGGGTGATCGAGAACACGCTCGTCACCATCCTCTCCGGCGGTCATGCGCTGCTGATCGGCGTGCCCGGCCTCGCCAAGACCAAGCTGGTCGAGACGCTCGGCATCACGCTGGGTCTCGACGCCAAGCGCATCCAGTTCACGCCCGATTTGATGCCGTCGGATATTCTCGGCGCCGAAGTGCTCGACGAGAGCACCGGCGGCAAGCGTTCCTTCCGCTTCATCTCCGGTCCGGTGTTCGCGCAGCTGCTGATGGCCGATGAGATCAACCGCGCCAGCCCGCGCACGCAGTCGGCGCTGCTCCAGGCGATGCAAGAGCAGCACATCACTGTCGCTGGCGCGCGGCACGACCTGCCGAAGCCGTTCCACGTGCTCGCCACGCAGAACCCGCTCGAGCAGGAAGGCACCTATCCGCTGCCGGAAGCCCAGCTCGACCGCTTCCTGATGGAGATCGACGTCGACTATCCCGATCGCGACGCCGAGCGCCGCATCCTGTTCGAGACCACGGGTGCCGAGGAGACGCTGGCGAAGGGATCGATGAACGCAGATGCGCTGATCACCGCGCAGCGGCTGATCCGCCGTCTGCCGGTCGGCGATTCCGTGGTGGAGGCGATCCTGTCGCTGGTCCGCTCGGCCCGTCCGGGCGAGGAGAGCGGCGAGACCGGCAAGTTCATCGCCTGGGGTCCCGGCCCGCGCGCCAGCCAATCCTTGATGCTCGCCGTGCGCGCACGCGCGCTGATCGACGGACGCCTCGCGCCCTCGATCGACGACGTGCTCGACCTCGCCGAGCCCATATTGAAGCACCGCATGGCGCTGACGTTCCAGGCGCGCGCCGAAGGCCGCACGATTCCGGACGTGATCAAACAATTGAAGGCTCGGATCGGTTGATGGCCGCAGACAACGGGCACACAGCGAAGGAGATCATCGCGATCCGACGTGCCGATGGCGAAAGCCGTACGCTCGCCGCTTCGCTGCCGCGCCTGGTGCTCGAAGCCCGCCGTATCGCCGCCAACGTCATCCACGGCCTGCACGGAAGGCGCCGCGCCGGTTCCGGCGAAAATTTCTGGCAATACCGCCGCTTCGTCTCCGGCGAGCCGGCGCAGAACGTCGACTGGCGCCGCTCGGCGCGTGACGACCATCTCTATGTGCGCGAACTCGAATGGGAAGCCTCGCACACGGTGTGGATCTGGCCCGACCGCTCGCCCTCGATGGCGTTCGCCTCCAAGACCGCGCGCGAATCCAAGCTCGAGCGGACGCTGATCGTCGCCTTCGCGCTGGCCGAGCTGCTGGTCTCGGGCGGCGAACGCGTCGGCATTCCCGGACTGATGGCGCCGACCGCGAGCCGCAGCGTCATCGACAAGATGGCGCAGGCGATGCTGCATGACGATGCCGACCGGCTGAGCCTGCCGCCGTCCTTCGTGCCTTCCGCGCTCGCCGAGATCATCGTGCTGTCGGATTTCTGGTCGCCGATCGCGGAGATCAAATCCACGCTCGCGGGCCTGTCCGGTTCCGGCGCGCATGGCACGATGGTACAGGTGGTCGATCCCGCCGAAGAGTCGTTCCCTTATTCCGGCCGCGTCGAGTTCGTCGAGCCCGAGGGCTTCGGCGTGATCACGGCGGGCCGCGCCGAGACCTGGGCACAGGACTACACCGCGCGGCTCGCGCTGCACCGCGACCAGATCCGCGCCGAGACCAGCAGACTCAACTGGCTGTTCACGACCCATGCGACCGACCGCTCCGCCGCCGAGCTCTTGCTGTTCCTGCATGCCGGCATGCAGGTGAGCAAATCGGGCACCCGCACCACGACGATCAAGGTGGGGCCGGCCGCATGATGGGATTGCCGCTCGCCTTCACCGAACCGCTGCTCCTGATCGGCCTCGTCAGCCTGCCGGTGCTGTGGTGGCTGCTGCGCGTGATGCCGCCGCGGCCGCGCCGCATCGAGTTTCCGCCGACGCGCCTGCTGTTCGACATCGCACCTCGCGAAGAGACGCCCTCACGGACGCCGTGGTGGCTGACCGCGCTGCGGCTCCTGGCTGCGGCCCTCGTCATTTTCGCCGCCGCCGGCCCGATCTGGAATCCGCAGACCGGCGCCGCCGGCAGCAAGGCGCCGCTGATGATCATGTTCGACGACGGCTGGAGCGCCGCATCGCACTGGGATGTCAGGGTCAGGGCCGCCGACGAGCTGATCGCCAATGCCGACAACGACCGCCGCGCCATCGCGCTGGTGCCGCTGTCCGAGCCGAACCGCGACATCACCCTGATGCCGGCGGGTGCGGCGCGCGTCGCACTGCGCCAGCTCGCGCCAAAGCCCTACTCGATCGATCGCGTTGAAACCCTGACCGCCATCGACCGCTTCCTGAAGGCCACCGGCGACTGCGAGATCGCCTGGGTCTCGGATGGCGTCGATACCGGCCGTGGCGAGGATTTCGTGCAGGGCCTTGGCAAGACCATCGGAGATCGCAGCCTGACAGTGTTCGAAGGCGGTACGTCCTCCCCGCTGGCGCTCGTCGCCGCCGAGAACGCCGCCGCCAAGATGACGGTGAAGGTGCTGCGCACCGACAGCGGCATCGCCGTCGGCACCGTGCGCGCGCTGGACCAGAAGTCCTCGCCGATCGGCGAAGCGCGTTATTCGTTCGGCCTGCAGGACAAGGAGACCGAAGCCTCGTTCGACCTGCCGGTCGAGCTGCGCAACGACATCACGCGGCTCGAGATATCGGGCGAGCGTTCGGCCGGCGCGGTGCAACTGCTCGACAAGCGGTGGCGCCGCCGCGCCATCGGCATCGTCACCGGCACGACCAGCGAGACCGCGCAGCCGCTGCTGGCGCCGACCTTCTACCTGACCCGTGCGCTGGCGCCGTTCGCCGACGTACGGCTCGCCGACCGGGGCTCGCCGCAGCAGGGCATCACCCAATTCCTCGACCAGAAGCTGCCGATGATCATCCTCGCCGATGTCGGCACCGTCGCTCCTGAAATCCGCGAGCGCCTCAACGCCTGGATCGACCAGGGCGGCGTGCTGGTGCGCTTCGCCGGTCCAAGGCTCGCGCAGGCCGAGGACGATCTCGTGCCGGTCAAGCTGCGCAAGGGCGGCCGCACGCTCGGCGGCAGCCTGACCTGGGAGAAGCCGCAGCATCTCGCCGCCTTCGCAGCGAACGGCCCGTTTGCCGGCGTCGCAGTCCCCAAGGACGTTACCGTGAACCGCCAGGTGCTGGCCGAGCCCGACGCGGTGCTCGCCACCAAGAGCTGGGCCTCGCTGGAAGACGGCACGCCGCTCGTCACCGGCGAGCATCGCGGCAAGGGCCTGGTCAGCCTGTTCCACGTCAGCGCCGACATGCGCTGGTCTGACCTGCCGATGTCGGGCACCTTCGTCGAAATGCTGCGCCGGGTCGTCGACATGTCCGGCTACACCGCCAAGCCCGGGCCCGGGGTCGCGGCCGAGGCGAGCACCGAGACGGTGGCGCCGCTGCACATCCTCGACGGCTTCGGCGCGTTCGGTCCGCCACCGGCCACCGCAAAGCCGCTGCCCGCGGATTATCGCGACCGCGCTACGCCTGATCATCCGCCCGGCTTCTATGGTCCGGCAGAAGGACCGCTCGCCGTGAACACGCTCGCAGCTTCCGACCGCATCGCAGCGCTGAACACCGCAGGCCTGCGCGCCCGGCACGCGACTTACACCAACGCCGAGCCGCGCGACCTGCGCGGCTGGCTGCTGTCGACGGCGCTCGCGCTGTTCCTGATCGACGCCATCATCGTCGCGGTGCTCGGCGGCGGGATCGCCGCGCTGCTGCGCCGGCGCGCCGCGACAGCCATGATCGTCGTCGGGCTGGCGCTTGCAGGCCTGGTGTCGCTTGCGCCGGCGCCGTCGCGCGCCGATGGCGCCTCCGACGAGTTCGCCATGAAGGCGGTGTCGCAAACCCGCCTCGCCTATGTCGTCACCGGCAATGCCGACGTCGATTCCATCGTCAAGGCCGGCATGTCCGGTCTGACGCAATTCCTGGCGCAGCGCACCGCGCTGGAGGCCGGCGATCCCGTCGGCATCGATCCCGGACGCGACGAGCTCGCCTTCTTCCCGCTGATCTACTGGCCGATCGTGCCGGGCGCGCCCAAGCCGCCGCAGGATGCCATCAACAAGATCGACGCCTACATGAAGCAGGGTGGCACCGTGCTGTTCGACACCCGCGACGCGATCGAAGCGCCGCCCGGCGAGAACGGCGCCGCACAGACCCCGGGCATGCAGACGCTGCGCGAGATCCTGTCGTCGCTCGACGTGCCCGAGCTCGAGCCGGTGCCGCGCGAGCACGTGCTGACCAAGACTTTTTATCTGCTGCGCGACTTCCCGGGCCGTTTCAGCACCGGCCAGACCTGGGTCGAGGCCTTGCCGCGCGATGAGGACGACGACAGCGCGCAGCGGCCGGCCCGCGGCGGCGACGGCGTCTCGCCCATCATCATCACCTCGAACGATCTGGCCGGCGCCTGGGCGCAGCGGCTCGACGGTCAGTTCATGCTGCCGATGTCCGGCGGCGACGCCCGCCAGCGCGAATTCGCCTACCGCGCCGGCGCCAACATCGTGATGTACACCCTGACCGGCAACTACAAGGCCGACCAGGTGCACGCACCGGCCCTGATCGAACGGTTGGGGCAATAGGATCGACATGAATTACGGCATTGCGTTCACGCCGCTTGTTCCCACGATCGTCCTGTGGCTCGCGCTCGCCGCGATCGTGGTCGTTGCGCTCGTGCTGCTGGTGGCGCGTGCGCGCGGTGCAGCCGTGCGCGTGGCCGCGCTGGCGCTGTTCCTGCTGGCGCTCGCCAATCCCTCCTTCACCCGCGAGGACCGCGATCCCCTCACCTCGGTCGCCGCCATCGTCGTCGACAAGAGCCCGAGCCAGAATTTCGGCAACCGCAATCGCGAGGCCGCGCAAGCGCAGGAAGCGCTGGTCGACAGCCTGAAGAAGATCAAGGGCCTCGAGGTCCGCGTCGTCGACGCCGGACAGGCCGATGGCGAGACCGACGGCACGAAACTGTTCGGGGCGCTGGCCACCGCGCTGTCGGACGTGCCGGTCGACCGCGTCGCCGGCGCGTTCCTGATCACCGACGGCCGGGTCCACGACATCCCGGCCAATACCGCCGGGCTCGGCTTCCAGGCGCCGGTGCACGCGCTGATCACCGGGCAGAAGGACGAGCGCGACCGCCGCATTGCGATCACGGCCGCGCCGCGCTTCGGCATCGTCGGACAGACCCAGACCATCACCTACCGCCTCGACGACCAGGGCGTCACCGGCGAGCGCGCCAAGGTCACGATCCGCAGGGACGGCGAGGTCCTGGGCGAGCGCACGCTGGGAAGCGGCCAGAGCGCGAGTGTCGACGTCGACATCAAGCATGCCGGCCCCAACATCGTCGAGATCGAGGCCTCGCCGCTCGAGAAAGAGCTGACGCCGGTGAATAACCGCGCGGTCGTCGCCATCGACGGCGTGCGCGACAAGCTGCGCGTGCTGCTGGTCTCGGGCGAGCCGCATTCCGGCGAGCGCACCTGGCGCAACCTGCTGAAGTCCGACGCCAGCGTCGACCTTGTGCACTTCACCATTCTGCGTCCGCCGGAGAAGCAGGACGGCACGCCGATCAACGAGTTGTCGCTGATCGCGTTTCCGACCCGCGAGCTGTTCCAGCAGAAGATCAACGAATTCCAGCTGATCATCTTCGACCGCTACGCCCGCCAGGGCGTGCTGCCGATCGCCTATTTCGACAACATCGCGCGCTATGTCCGCGCGGGCGGCGCGGTGCTGGTCTCGGCCGGCCCGGACTATGCTTCCAACACCAGCATCTGGCGCACGCCGCTGGATTCGGTGCTGCCGGCAGAACCGGTCGGCGTGACGGAAAAGCCGTTCTATGCGCATCTGTCGGAGATCGGCAAGCGCCATCCGGTCACGCGCGGCCTCGAAGGCTCCGCGAGCGAACCGCCGCGCTGGAGCCGGTTCTTCCGCACCGTCGACACCCGCAATGCGGTCAACCCGCCGGTGATGACGGGCGTCGACGGCAAGCCGCTCCTGTTCCTGTCGCGCTTCGGCGAGGGCCGCGTCGCGCTCTTGCTCTCCGACCATATCTGGCTGTGGGCGCGCGGCTATGAAGGCGGCGGCCCGCATCTCGACCTGCTGCGGCGGATGTCGCACTGGCTAATGAAGCAGCCGGACCTCGATGAAGAGGCGCTGCGCCTCCAGGTGCAGGGCAAGGACCTCGTCGTGGTGCGCCAGACCATGTCGGACAGTGTCCAGCCGGTCAGCGTGACCTCGCCGTCCGGCGTATCGCAGGACCTGACGCTCAGCCCTGCCGATCCCGGCGAGTGGCGCGCCAGCCTGCCGGCCAGCGAGCTCGGCCTGTGGCAGGCGACCGACGGCACGCTGAAGGCGCTGATCAATGTCGGTCCGACCAATCCGAAGGAGTTTTCGGAAGTCACCTCCACGACCGAAACCCTGAAGCCGCTGACGCAGGCGACCGGCGGCAATGCCGTGCGCGTGGTCGACGGCACCAGCGTCGAGCTGCCGCGCATCGTGCCGGTGCGTTCGGCGAGCGTCTTCGCCGGCGATGGCTGGATGGGCGTGCGGATGCGCGACGCCAGCGTCGTGAAGGGCGTCGGCGTGCTGCCGATCTTCGCCGGCCTGATCGGCCTGCTACTGCTGCTCGGCGCGTTTGCCGCCACCTGGGTCCGCGAAGGGCGCTGATCTCCCGAAGTGAGATGGATGAGACTCGCCTAGCGCCGCGACGGCGGTGCGTTCCCCCCTTGCGGGGGAGGGCTAGGGAGAGGGGTGGCCCAGCAAAAGGTGCCGATTGTCAGCGATGCATCGCGTATGAGTGCGCGACGGAAAGAGTCCCCGTGTGGCACCCCTCTCCCTGCCCCTCCCCCGCAAGGGGGGAGGGAACGGAGAGAGCACCGCAGTTGGCCCAACTCGATTCGACTTCAACCCATCGCGCTCTAGTTGCCCGAACGACACATCGGTTCGGTCGCCTGCGCGCATTGGTCCGCTCGCTGTTGACATCCGCTGAGCTATGCTGCGATGTTACATTATAACATCGCGAGATCAGGGGAATTGATCCTCGCGATGTGGGGTGGCTTTTCCAGATGAAGTGGTTCCGGTCGAATATCAGGCACGGCGCCCGGCTCGCGTTGTTCGCGATGCTGGTTCAGTTCGCGCTGACGTTCGGCCACAGCCATTGGTTCGCCCAGGCCGCCCCCCTCGCCCAGTCCTCGCTTCAGCAGACCGACAGCGGCAAGAGTATCGCTTCGAGTGACCGCGCCGCGGTCCAGAAGCAATCGCCCGCCGGCCCTGACCGGGAGCAGCCGGGCGAGGACAATTGCGCGATCTGCGCCGTGGCCGCGATGGCTGGTACCGTCGTATCCGCGACGCCGCCTTTGCTCCTGCTGCCGCAGGCGATCGAGCTGCTTCAGCTCACCACCGATGCCGAATTCGTCCATCTGAAATCGGCCGGCACGGCGTTCCAGCCCCGCGCCCCTCCCGCGTCCTGACTCCAGACATCACTTGATCACGCCCGGCTCGCCGCTTTCAGGCGAACGCACGGGAGAAGTTGAAGTCGAATTCCGTCGCGCTGCGACGGCAGGCCGCCTCCGATCAACACCAAATCTTGCGGACGGCGCCTGACTGGAATCAGGACTATGTCATTTGAATTGCGACGCGCGCAGCGTCTGGGTGGAGCAAGCCTGCTCCTGCTCGGCGCCGCCGCCACATCGGCGCTCGCCCAAGAGCCGGTACAACAGCCTGCGCAAGATAAATCATCGACCGAGATCCCCGCCGTCACCGTGACGGCGCCGAGCCCGATCGTGCGCAGGGTGGTGCCGACCCGCAGCCCGGTCCATGTCGCGCGCACCGGACGGTCGCGCGGCCAGCAACGCGCGGCCGAAGTAACGCCGGCAGGGCCAGCGACGGCCGCCGCGCCCCAGCAGGGCGTGCTGCCGATCGTCACCAACCAGTTCGCCACCGTCACCGTGGTGCCGAACGAGGAGATCCGCCGCGAGGGCGGCGGCCAGCTCGGCGATCTGCTGTTCTCCAAGCCCGGCATCACCGGCTCGAGCTTTGCACCTGGCGCCTCCAGCCGGCCGATCATCCGGGGCCTCGACGTCAACCGCGTCGGCATCGTCGAGAACGGCACCAATGCGAACGGCGCATCCGATCTCGGCGAGGATCACTTCGTCCCGATCGATACGCTCGCGACCAACCAGGTCGAGGTGGTGCGCGGGCCGGCCGCCTTGCGCTACGGCTCGACCTCGATCGGCGGCGTCGTCAGCGCGACCAACAACCGGATTCCGGACGCGCTGCCAACCTGCGGTGCCCAGCCGTTCCAGAGTTATGGCATGCCGGTGAAGGCGCCACTCGCAACCGCCGGGACATCGCCCTGCGTCACGGCCGAGACGCGTTCCGCGTTCAGCTCGGTCGATCGCGGTGTCGAGAGCGGCGTGCTGCTCGACACCGGCGCCGGCAATTTCGCGTTCCATGCCGACGTCTACGGCCGCAACACGACGGATTACGGCATCCCGAGCTACCCCTATTTGACCGACCAGACCCGGACCATCACAAACGGGCGCCAGCCCAATTCGGCGTCGCGCACGGACGGCGCCTCGATCGGCGGCTCCTACTTCTTCCAGGGCGGCTATATCGGCGCGTCGATCACGCAGAACGACTCGCTCTACCATATCCCCGGCATCGACGGCGCCGACCACAACACCCGGATCGACGCGCACCAGACCAAGATCAACGTCAAGGGCGAGTACCGGCCCGATGCCGCCGCGATCGACACCATCCGCTTCTGGGCTGGCGCCACGGATTATCGACACAACGAGATCGGCCTTGCCGATCCCGCCGATCCCAACACCGACGGTGTGCGGCAGACCTTCACCAACAAGGAGCAGGAGATCCGCACCGAGGTGCAGTTGATGCCGTTCAACGCGCGCTTCGCCGAGGTGACGACGGCGCTGGGCTTTCAGGTCGGCCATCAGGAATTGACCGCGCCGAGCCCTGACAATCCCGGTACGCTGTTCAACGGCCTGTGGGACCCCAACAACAACACCCGCGTTGCCGCTTACGCCTTCAACGAGTTCAAGTTCACGGACGCGACGCGAGCCCAGATCGCCGGCCGCATCGAGCATGTCGAGCTGCACGGCACGACGCCGAACTTCCCGCCGGATTATCTACCCGACGGCACGCCGCAGGTGGGCATCGCACGCAATCCGTCCTTCACGCCGAAGAGCGGCAGCATCGGCCTGTTGCAGGACCTGCCGGGCGGCATGGTCGGCAGCATCACCGCACAATATGTCGAGCGCGCGCCGAAGCCGGCCGAACTGTTCTCGCGCGGTGCGCATGATGCGACCGCGACGTTCGACATCGGCAATCCGAACCTCACGATCGAGACCGCTGAGTCGGTCGAGGTTGGACTTCGCAAGGCGACGGGGCCGTTCCGGTTCGAGGCGACCGTCTACTACACGCATTTCGACAATTTCATCTTTCGCCGCCTCACCGGCGTGATGTGCGACGACAGTTTTGCGTCCTGCGGCACGCCGGGCGCCGAGTTGAACCAGGCCGTCTATTCGCAACGCAATGCCAATTTCCGCGGCGGCGAATTCCAGTCGCAGCTCGACGTCGGCGCATTCCAGGGCGGCATCTGGGGCATCGAGAACCAGTTCGACGTGGTGCGCGCCACCTTCACCGACGGCACCAACGTGCCGCGCATTCCGCCGCTGCGGATAGGCGGCGGCGTGTTCTGGCGCGACGACAACTGGCTGATGCGCGTCAACCTGTTGCACGCTTTCGCGCAGAACAACGTCGCCGTGATCGCGGAGACGCCGACGCCGGGCTACAATCTGCTGAAGGCCGAGGTCAGCTACAAGACCAAGCTCGATCCGCGTCTGTTCGGCGCGCGCGAGATGACGGCCGGCATCGTCGGCAACAATCTCCTCAACGAAAACATCCGCAACTCGGTGTCCTACACCAAGGACGAGGTTCTGATGCCCGGCATCGGCGTGCGGGCGTTTGCCAACTTCAAGTTCTAGCCTTGCGACAGCCGGGGCCCGCGGGCCCCGGCACATGCGCGTTGAGTGAACCGTAGCCCGGATGGAGCGGAGCGAAATCCGGGCTACGGGCTGCGCGTCAGCCGCTTCTCGAAGCGCCATTGATCGACGGGGAACGGCCCGTTCGAGGTGTCCGTCATCATCACGAAGGTGCCGGCGTTGCGCCAACCGCTCTTCTCGTAGAACCGCGCAGCGCGCGCGTTGCCGACGGCGCAGGCGAGCCACGCCAGCTCCACGCCGCGCGCGGCAAGGCGGGCCTCTGCGTCGGAGATCAGCGCCGCGGCCACGCCCGCGCCGTGCGCCTTCGGCGATACGAAGAGCTGATACAATTCGTCAGCCCTGACGGCGCAGAAGCCGAGCGGCGCGCCGGCCGGGCCGACGACGCGGATGTCGGGAAGCATGACCGCCAGCCGATCGCGAAAATTCGGGAGCGTGCGAAGGCGGACCAGTTCTTGCGGCGCAAGCGAGGCATGCGACCCATGCCAGGCATCGTGCCACAGCTGAGCGAGATGATCGACTTCACCGGCATCAGCGGGCCGCACCTGCATCATGGATACTCCGCAAGAGGTATCGTAGCCCTAGCCTCGCGCCTTGCTCCAGTCAGGCGTTACCTGCCCCGACACGCCCTCGAAAGCGCCGTCGACGAGCTCGAACACCAGCACGCGCGCGGCGTCGACCGGGCCCGGCATGGTGACGCGGCCCTTCGGCACCGGCTTGAAGCCGACGCGGCTGTAATAGGGCTCGTCGCCGACCAGCAGCACCAGGCGGTGACCTTTCTCCTTGGCGTCCTTCAGCGCGCGCTCCATCAGGAGACGGCCGATGCCGCGGTCGCGGAACGGCGGCTCGACGGTGAGCGGTCCGAGCAGCAGGGCCTGCGTTTCGCCGACCAGCACCGGCAATTGCCTGACCGAGCCGACCAGCAGCGTACCGATGCGGGCGGTGAAAGACACATCGAGCAGATGGTCGACATGCTCGCGAATGCGGTAAGCGCTGAGCACGAAACGGCCGGGGCCGAAGGTGCGCTCGTGCAGCCGTTCGATCGCCTGGGCGTCGCCGGCGGCTTCCGGAAGGATGGTGAGCGAGAGATCGGTCATGTCGGCATGCGTCTTCGAGCGAAGTGGTTTCAGGTTCGCGTCAGGAAAACGCGTCAATGCGAGATGCGGGATAACATCTCAGACGGCCGCGGTCCATCGGCCTCGTGGGCGATAAAACCCTGTGCCGGACCGCGACTGAGGACCGCCGCGAACAGCAGCGTCCAGAGCGACAGCATCAGGATCGGGATGACATAGTACTGCGTGAAGACCGGATGCGTGGCAAAGAACGCCAGATTCAGCGCGAGATTGCCCGCCACCAGCAACGCGAGTTTCCTGACGCCACCATGGCCGGCGTAGCGCCACAACAGCGCGGTCCCGACGCAGGCGATCACGATCAACGGGAACTGCGTGTCGCGGAGATAGGCCAGCAGCACGGCCGGGTCGAGGCTCGGCGGGGCCGTATCCTGGCCGCCATAGGCCGAGACCAGCGGATTGCCTGAATTGACCAGGTTCGCCGCGAACACCGGCAACAGCCCGACGAGGAACGAAAGGCCGAGCGCGAGACCCGAAACGAACGTCTCGCGGTTACGCCGGATCAGGAAGGACAATCCGAAGAACAGGAAATAGCCGGCCGACAGAACCACGTTGGCGATCCGAAAGCTCGCGGACAGGCCGAGCAGCACGCCGACGGCAGCGACCATCAGCAGGCGGCGCCGGCCTTCATCGACGAACAGTCTTGCGGTGAACAGACCCGCCAGCGCGCAGACGACCATGGTCGGCGCCATCGAATAGCTCGCCTTCGTCGGATTGATCATGAAGTAGATCGAGAGCGCGCCGAGCAATGCGGCGAGCGTCAAGCCGACCTTCTCCTGCGCCCGCCACAAGCCGAACAGCGCAAGGCCGGCGACGATCGCGTTGGCCAGCATATAGAGCGGAACGACCTGGAACCCCTCCGGGAACAGCGCCAGCACGAAGCCCGTGCCCGGCGGCGGCGTCATCACCCATTTGCTGCCGTCGGCAGTCTGGGTGTGGCAGGGTGCCCGCGTCGGTTCGTTCCAGTTCGGAAAATCGATACTGCGCAACTTGGCCGCGAGATAGCCGTCGGTTTCACGGGCGAGACTGGTGTCGAGCCCTTGCCAGCCGAAGCGCTGAAACAGATGCGCCTGCCTGAGATAGCAGATGTCGTCATAGACGCCGCGGCTCTCGCTCCAATGCGAGGTCAGCCTGATGTTGCTGGCCAGAATTGCCAGAAACACAATTGAAAAAAATACTTTGACAGCTCTCATCGGCATTCGCCGGGCGGCCCCCGCAGCTTGAAATGGCCCGCCGCCTGTACAGGAAAAGCACCGGCAAGTATAGCAAAGTGGGGATTCTGGAGGTGAGGCGGACGTGGCCGATATGGGACTGGGCTTGGGTTCAACTGACACGTGCCGCAACGGTGCTGCCGCACCGCAGCAGGGCACGTCGCGCGTCCTCATCATCATTCCCTGCTTCAACGAGGAGGCCTCGGTCGGCGGCCTGCTGAGCGAGATCGCGGCGACCGGCCGCGGCTACCACACCCTGGTCGTCGACGACGGCTCGTCGGACGCGACGTCCGCGGTGGCAAGCTGCCGCTCGCCGGTCGCCCGCCTCGCGCAGAATCTCGGCATCGGCGGCGCCGTGCAGACCGGCATCAAATACGCGGCGCGTCAGGATTTTGATTTCTGCATCCAGATCGACGGCGACGGGCAGCATGATCCGCGCGCCATCGAGACGCTTCTGGAGGCCTATCGCAACGACCCGACCAACATCACCATCGGAAGCCGCTTCATCGACCATGCCGGTTTCTGCTCCACGCGCATGCGGCGCGCCGGCATCAGGCTGATCGTGCTTGCGCTCAACGGCCTCTTCAGCGGCGGCCGCATCACCGATCCGACCAGCGGCATGCGTTTGCTCGACCGTTCCGCCATCGCCTTCTTCGCAAAAGCGTATCCGACGGATTTTCCGGAGCCGATCTCGCTGGCCTGGGCCATGCGCGCAGGCCTCACGGTCAGCGAAGTTCCGGTCGAGATGCGGGCGCGGGAGACCGGCGTCAGCTCGATCGACGGATTGAAGTCGGCGAGCTACATGATCCGCGTCCTCGGTTATATCCTGCTCGCGCGCCTCGTGAGGGCGTCATGACGCCGAGCGTCCCCGTTCCGATTTGTGGTCTCATCATCTCGTCGAACATTCTGAGGAGGCAGCCGTGACAGATGCCCTTCCAAGTCCGGAGACGGTCGTCGTCGTCTCCGCCTTTGCGCTGATCTACATGCTGGTGCTGCTGCGCAAGACGATGCAGGGCAAGTTCGATCTCTATGACTTCCTGATGCTGTCCATGGTGGCGATCATCCCCGCGGGCTTCACGCTGTTTCCGACACTGGCTTATCTGGTCAGCCATCTGACCGGCGTCGTGTTTCCGTTCGTCGTGATGTTCGGCGCCCTGTTCCTGGTGGTGTTCGCGTTCATGCACAACATGACGGCGCGACTGCACAGGCTGGAGCGGCAGAACTGCGCGCTGATCCAGGAGCAGAGCCTGCTGGTGCTGGAGCTGCAGGCGAAGCAGGGCCGTCAGGGCGTCGAGTCATGAGCGCGTAGCCGAGGAAATCCAGCGTCGTCGCGAGGCAAAGACAGGGAGAGCGGGCATGCTGAAGAACGCGAAGGTGGCAACCCGGCTTCCAGCCAAAGACCTCGACCGTGCGCGGGCGTTCTATTCGGAAAAGCTCGGGCTCGAGCCGGTCGAACAGCGCGAGGGTGGGCTCCGTTACGTCTGTGCGGCCGGCGAGTTTGCGATATTCGTCTCGGCCGGCACGCAATCCGGCACGCACACGCAAATGGGGTGGGAAGTCGAGGATATCGAGGCAACTGTGCGCGAACTTCGCACACGCGGCGTGGCGTTCGAGGACTATGATTTGCCCAGCTTGAAGACCGTCGATGGAATTGCGGAGATCGCGGGAAACTATCCGAGCAAGGGTACTGGTGAGCGGGGCGCCTGGTTCCGCGACAGCGAAGGCAACCTGCTGGGGATCGGGCAGCCGGTTCGGGCTTGAGGATTCGGCCAGGCCGCTTCGACGTCACATCGCTTCAACGTCACATCGCTAAAGCGGCAAATTCCTTTAACGCCACGTCGCGATCAGCGGCTTGCCGTCCAGCACTTCCGCGAGCCTTTGCCGCGTGCCGTGTGTGGTGCCCTCGGGCAGCGCATTGATCGCGAAGAATCCGCATTCGACGATCTCGTGGTTGGGCTCAGGGAGGCGATCCTGCTTGAACTGCCTGACGACATAGACCGCGACGTGGTCGCGGCGGGAGACGTGGCTGTTGAGGAAGATACCGTGCAGCACCGCGTCACTGGTGAGATCGATGTCCCCTTCCTCCTTGAGCTCGCGCCGCATCGCCTGCTCCATGGTCTCGCCGAGATCGACGCCGCCGCCGGGCAGATACCAGCCGGAGATGTAGCTGTGCCTGACCAGGAACACGCGGTTCTCGGAATCCAGCACCACGGCGCGAACGCCGAGCGTCATGCCGCGGACAAGCAGGAAATAGGCGTGGAAGATTCGCCGCAGCAGCGGTTCGAATGTCCGTCGGACGCTGTTCAGGCGATCCCCCATCAGGCTCCCAAAGAAACTCCCAAGAAAACTCCCGAGAAGACTCCCAAGAGGCCCCTGCCCGGGCCCCGCTTGCACAGTCCTCGCGACCTTGCCATTACAGCGGACGAATAGCGAGGCAATCGCGCGCCATGGCCCCCTTCACGCTCGCCCATCTGTCCGACCCGCATCTGCCCCCGTTGCCGAAGCCACGGCTGATCGAGCTCGCCGGCAAGCGCGCGCTCGGCTACGTCAACTGGACGCGCAACCGCCACAAATACCAGCGCCGCGAGGTACTCGACGCGCTCGTCGCCGACGTCCAGGCGCAGACGCCCGACCACATCGCGGTCACAGGCGATCTCGTCAATCTGGCGCTGGAGGCGGAGTTCGCGCCGGCGCGCGCCTGGCTCGACGGCGTCGGTCCGCCCGACCGCGTCACCACCATTCCCGGCAATCACGATGCCTATGTCCACGCCACCTCTCACCGATTCGGCGAGATCTTTGCACCCTATCTTGCGGGCGACGACGGCAGCATCGGCTTTCCTTCGCTGCGCCGGCGCGGGCCGCTCGCGCTGATCAGCCTGTCCACGGCGGTGCCGACCCTGCCCCTGATGGCGACGGGTACGCTCGGCCGCGATCAGCTCGCATCCCTCGAAGCGGTCCTCGACCGCCTCGCCGCCGAGGACGCCTTCCGCGTGCTGCTGGTGCATCATCCCCTGAAGTCCGGCGCGCGCCAGAAACGGATGACCGATGCGGGTGCGCTGCTGGGACTGATCAAGCGCCACGGCGTCGAGCTGATCCTGCACGGGCACGACCACATTCATTCGACGATGTGGTTCGAGGGCCCCAACGGCAACATCCCCGCGGTCGGCGTGCCGTCGGCCTCCGCGCTCGCCCACGGGCGCTACCCGGCGGCAGCGTATAACCTGTTCACGATCGAGAAAGACAATGCCGGCTGGCGCTGCGAGCAGACGGTGCGGGGCCTCGGGTCCGGATTTCAGATCCGGCAGATCAAGCAGGCAAGGTTGATCTAGTTCGCCGTCATTGCGAGCCAACGGGTCCGCGCGAAGCGCGGCCCGATGACAGGCTCCGCGAAGCAATCCAGAGTTTCTCCGCGGAAAGATTCCTGGATTGCTTCGCCGCGCTCGCAATGACGACGGCGAGCGTCTCACCAGCTCCGCAGGGCCGCCAGCACGGCGAGGCCGAACAAGGCGGCCGCGCCGAAAATGAATCCGAACACGAACGGCCAGAGGCGCGAGCGGCGCGGCGGCTCGGCGGCCGCGGGCTTCGGCTCTGATGGCACCACCATGGCGTGCTCGCGCTCGATCATGCGGCGGGCGACGTAGTCGGTCACGGCTTCGACGATCATTGCGGTGTCGTGCGATTCGGCGAGCACGATGCGGCCGAAGCGGGTGTCCTGGACGAAGCGGTACATCCGCTTGTCGCGCCCCATCATGATGTGTGCGACGACATCGATCCAGAGTCTGGGCGTATCGCCCTGGCTGATGCCGCGATCGAACAGGTCGATCTGGTCGGGCACCTGCGCGAACAGGGGATCGAGCGCGTCATTGAGGATCTCCAGCCGCGCCACCTCCGCGTCGCGCAAATCGACGACCACACCGGTCCGGTCGGCGGCCTCGATCCGTGCGCGCAGCAGCGCGTCGCGCAGCCGCACCGGGCGCGGCTGGCTGGGATGGGTCCCGCTGGTCTCAGGCTCTGACATTGTCGGCCTCGTCCTCGACTTTACGCCATTAACCTATCAGCAACCACACCCTCCGCAAAGGGTCCACAATTCCAGAGACTTACGGCGCCCACAGCCGATTGACCTGTCCCAGAAACAGACGATCCCACCCGGCTTGCGCCGGATGGGACCCTCCGTCCTTGGACGTCTTCTTAGTTCAGATTGTCAGGCCGAAACCCGCGACGGCTCCTCCACGATCGAGAAGCGGACGCCGGCCTTGTGGCGGTTCTCTTCCGAGACCGAGCGCCAGGCATCCTCGGCTTCCTTGCGGGTCTTGAACGGACCCTGCACCTGGGCCGAGCCTTCCACGAGCTTGTGGAAGTTCATCGAACCGAACTCGCCGCCGATCACCCAGAAATTGCTGCCTTTGGTCATTGTCAGTCTCCTGTCGAATAGCGTGGTACGTTAGCCGAACTGGTTCATCGTATTGTGGGCGCCGCCCGCCTTCAGGGCAGCCTCGCCGGCGAAGTATTCCTTGTGGTCGTCGCCGATGTCGGAGCCGGCCATGTTCTGATGCTTGGCGCAGGCGATACCCTGGCGGATCTCGGCGCGCTGCACGTTCTTCACGTAGCCGAGCATGCCCTGGTCGCCGAAATATTCCTTCGCCAGATTGTCGGTCGAGAGCGCCGCCGTGTGGTAGGTCGGCAACGTGATCAGGTGATGGAAGATGCCGGCACGCTTGGCTGAGTCGGCCTGGAAGGTGCGGATGCGCTCGTCGGCTTCCTTCGCCAGCGGCGTATCGTCGTATTCCGGCTTCATCAGCTCGGCACGGTTGTACTTGCTGACGTCCTGGCCGGCTTCCTTCATTGCGTCGTAGACCTGCCAACGGAAGTTGAGGGTCCAGTTGAACGACGGCGAGTTGTTGTAGGCGAGCTTCGCGTTCGGAACCACCTTGCGGATCCGATCGACCATCTTGGCGATCTGCTCGATATGCGGCTTCTCGGTTTCGATCCAGAGCAGGTCGGCTCCGTTCTGCAGCGAGGTGATGCTGTCGAGCACGCAGCGGTCTTCGCCGGTGCCGGGACGGAACTGGTAGAGATTGGAAGGCAGCCGCTTCGGACGCATCATCTTGCCGTTACGGTTGATGATGACGTCGCCGTTGCGGGCGTTCTCCGGCGTGATTTCCTCGCAATCCAGGAAGCTGTTGTACTGATCACCGAGGTCGCCAGGCTTGTGGCTGACGGCGATCTGCTGCGTCAGGCCGGCGCCGAGCGAGTCGGTACGGGTCACGACGACACCGTCTTCGATGCCGAGCTCGAGGAACGCGTGGCGGCAGGCGCGGATCTTCGCCAGGAACACCTCGTGCGGCACGGTGACCTTGCCGTCCTGGTGACCGCACTGCTTTTCGTCCGAGACCTGGTTCTCGATCTGGAGCGCGCAGGCGCCCGCTTCGATCATCTTCTTGGCGAGCAGATAGGTCGCCTCCGCGTTGCCGAAGCCCGCGTCGATGTCGGCGATGACGGGCACGACATGGGTCTGGAAGTTGTCGATCTTCTCGATCAGCTCCTTCTCCCTGGTCTTGTCGCCTTCCTTGCGCGCCTTATCGAGGCTGCGGAAGATGTCGTTCAGCTCACGCGAGTCGGCTTGGCGCAGGAAGGTGTAGAGCTCCTCGATCAGGGCGGGCACCGAGGTCTTCTCGTGCATCGACTGGTCGGGCAGCGGGCCGAATTCGGAGCGCAGCGCCGCGATCATCCAGCCGGACAGGTACAAATAGGTGCGATCGGTCTTGCCGCCGAAGTGCTTCTTGACCGAGATCAGCTTCTGCTGCGCGATGAAGCCGTGCCAGCAGCCCAGCGACTGGGTGTACTTGGTCGGATCGTTGTCATAGGCCGCCATGTCGGCCCGCATCAAAGCCGCGGTGTAGCGGGCGATGTCCAGGCCGGTCTTGAAGCGGTTCTGCAGGCGCATGCGCGCGACGGCCTCGGCCGACACCCCGTTCCAGGTCGGCTGGGTCTTGAGGAGCGCCTGGGCTGCCTCGATCTCGCTCTGATACGAGGCCGGGCTCTGCAGGGCGTTGATGCCACGGGGCTGGTAATTCATCTGCTCGATCCTTTCGCTGATGACAACTCAACTTGTCATCGACATTTTTGACAGTGCATTGCGAAATGCGTGTCATGAGCTAAACGCCAGAAAGCGAAGTTCGTACAGAGGCCTTGTATTCGAATGGTGATGTCATGTAACATCAGAACATGTAATAGATGTTATTTTGTAAATCTTGTAAAGAATATGAGTCAACAAGACTGTCCTTGATGTGCCTGTTATTCCGTTGGGAGATCTGAAAATGCCCGCCGTATCAGGGAAAAAACTGTTCGTCGGCCCGCGCTTCCGGCGGATCCGGCAGCAATTGGGGCTGTCGCAGACCCAGATCGCCGAGGGGCTCGGGATCTCGCCGAGCTACGTCAACCTGATCGAGCGCAACCAGCGCCCGGTGACGGCGCAGATCCTGCTGCGGCTGGCCGAGACCTATGACCTCGACCTGCGCGACCTCGCGACCGCCGACGAGGACCGCTTCTTCGCCGAGCTGAACGAGATCTTCTCCGATCCGCTGTTCCGCCAGATCGACGTTCCCAAGCAGGAACTGCGCGACCTTGCCGAGCTCTGTCCCGGCGTCACCCATGCGCTGCAACGGCTCTATGCCGCCTATGCCGAGGCCCGCCAGGGCGAGACCTTGGCCGCGGCGCACATGGCCGACCGCGACGTCGGCACGCGCTATGAGGCCAATCCCGTCGAGCGCGTGCGCGAGCTGATCGAGGCCAACCGCAATTATTTTCCGGAGCTGGAGCAGGCCGCGGAGACGCTTCGCGACGAACTGAACGTGCCGGCCGAAGGGCTCTATGCCGCGCTATCCGCACGCCTGCGCGAAAAGCATTCGATCCAGACCCGCATCATGCCGGTCGACGTGATGCGCGAGACGCTCAGGCGTTTCGACCGCCATCGCCGCCAGCTCCTGATCTCCGAGCTGGTCGATCCGCCCGGCCGCGCGTTCCAGCTCGCCTTCCAGCTGGGCCTGGGCGAATGCGCGCAAGCCCTGGAGACCATCATCGGCCGCGCCGGCCCGCTCGACGACGCGCCACGCCGCCTGTTCCGCATCACGCTCGCCAACTATTTTGCGGCGGCCGTGATGATGCCCTACCCGGCCTTCCTCGCCGCGGCGGAGGCCTTGAACTACGACATCCACGTGCTGGCGCAGCGCTTCAACTCCGGCTTCGAGCAGGTCTGCCATCGCCTCACCACGCTGCAACGGCCGAACGCGCGCGGCATTCCGTTCTT
The DNA here is from genome assembly GCF_040547805.1 of Bradyrhizobium sp. LA6.1. Taxonomy (NCBI): domain Bacteria; kingdom Pseudomonadati; phylum Pseudomonadota; class Alphaproteobacteria; order Hyphomicrobiales; family Nitrobacteraceae; genus Bradyrhizobium; species Bradyrhizobium sp. LA6.1. The sequence continues at coordinate 148,824 of NZ_JBEPQK010000015.1, forward strand.
CCTGCTGCGCGTCGACAATGCCGGCAACGTGTCGAAACGCTTTTCGTCCGGCACGTTCCCGTTCTCGAAATTCGGCGGCACCTGTCCGTTGTGGAACGTGCACTCGACCTTCGACACGCCGGATCGCCTGTTGAAGCAGGTGATTGAGCTGTCCGACGGCACGCGCTATTTCTCGATCGCGCAGATGGTGCGACGCCCCGTCGCGCCGCATCCGCTGCCGCAGCCGCGCTTCGCCATCGGCCTCGGCTGCGAGATCCGTCACGCCGCCCGCCTCGTCTACGCCTCCGGCCTGGATTTGGAGAAAACGGAGGGCACGCCGATCGGCGTCAACTGCCGCCTCTGCGAACGCGAAAACTGCGCCCAGCGCGCCGAGCCGCCGATCACGCGCACGCTGATTTTGGATGAGACGACAAGACGGGTGTCGAGTTTCGCGTTCTCGAATGCACGGGAGTTGTGAGGCACACCGCTGTCATGCCCCGCGACCCGGCTACGCCAAGGCTTCGCCGCGGCTGCGGTCCAGGGGCGCCGAAGCTTTAGCGTAGGCGGCAGGCGGGGCATCCAGTACGCCGCGGCTTATCGGTTCGATCACAGCCGTCTCGGAGTACTGGATCGCCCGGTCAAGCCGGGCGATGACAGTTGAGTGTGAGGCGAGAGCGATCCGTCCACCTACGCCAGCGTATGCACGATCACCGGCCCGGCTGCGGCGCTCGCGTGCCCTGCGAGCAGCGGCCCCAGATCCTTCTCGATCCAGGCGATCGCTCGCCGGTTCGCCTCCTCCGCCTGCTCGAACTTGTCGAAGATGGAGATGGCGGTGACCGTGTCGTCGCCGGCATAGACGACGTAGTAGGCACGGAAACCGTCGACGTCGCTGATGATCGGAACGGCGCCGTCCTTGATGCGGCGCGCCAGCTCTTCGGCGCTCCCGCTTTTCGCCTTGGCCTGACGGATGGCGGCATACATGGCATCCTCCTCCGGCTATTGCTGTCGGGCATGTGCCCGGCTTCGATCCTACGCCGAAGCGCGCGACCAATCCACGCTTGGTTAACCCGCCACTAATCCATTCCCGCGATCTGCAACCAACGGTTAAGCACGCCTCAACATCGGTGCCTTAGTCTCGCCCCACTCACTTTTCGCAAACGGCGGCGGCCTATTCTGCCGGGTGAAGTGACATCAGGGGGTTCATCATGCGCGCCGCGCTGCTGCTGACCGCGACCGTTGTGGGCGCGCTCTTCGCCAATCCATCCCATGCCGGATCGCTCGACGCGTCGGCCGGGGCAGCGCAGGTGCTGCCGCCGGGCTTCCAGAGCTACCGCGGCTACATGTTCGACCTGACGGAGAATTCCGAGCGCAAGGACGTCGACAAGCTCACCGACAATCTGAAGCAGCAGATCGACGTCGTCGAGGCTTCCGGCCTGTCGCCGCGCGTGCTGCGCTTCTTCCACACCGTTCCGATCGTCGCGAGCGAGCTCGCCTGCCTCGACGAAGGCGCCGCGACCGCATGCTACGGCCGGGTCACGCCGGATATCCAGCGCACCGCACCCCGGACGCTGACGGTCTGGGACCCCGACAAGCAGCGCTGGACCAATCCGAACGCCGTCGACCTCGCGGTCGATTCGGGCCTCGGCGTGATCATGCTGCGGCCGGACATGATGCGCTACGAGAAGGAAGCCGTGCTGCTGCACGAGCTGCTGCACGCCTATCACGCGCGGCTGTTGCCGGACGGCTACGCCAACAAGGGCGTGATCGGCTATTTCGCCCTTGCCAAGTCCAAGGACCTGTTGCCCAAGGAATCCTATGCGATGAAGAATCCCATGGAATTCTTTGCCGTGACCGCCAGCATCTTCCTGGCCGGCAAGAGCGAATTCCACGACCCGAAGTCGCGCGAGGCGCTCAAGGAGAAGATGCCGGACTATTACAAATATCTGGTCGGCGTGTTCGGCTTCGACCCCGATCCGGCACCGGCGAGCGGACCGGTTGCCTCGCTGAAATAAGGCGTCTGCGCCAAGCCACCCCAGAAAGCCGCGCAAAAATGCGCGGCTTTTTTGGTTTGGTAACCGGAAGCTGCGGATGACGCACCGCCGGGAATTGCCAAGGCGGGGCCCGATCTGCATAGTCCCGCCCGCATCGATACCGTTTTAAGAGGATAGAACAACATGGCGGACGCCGACCTGGATGTCGTGATCCGGCAACTGGCCAGACAGCTGCATACGGGCCTTTTGACCCGCGCCAAGGAGCGCCGGGATCGCTTCAACGGCCTTGCGGCCAAGGCCAAGGGCAAGGAGACCGGCGACCGCTTCAAGATGATGGCCAAGGCCACGATGGAGCAGGCCACCGCCGCCGCCAAGCGCCTCCAGATGTCCGCCGACAACGTCGCCGACAGCTACGCCCGCTCGATGCGCCTCGTCGCCAGCACGCCGATCCCGGCGAAGGTGGAGAAGAAGGCGAAGGAGAAGCCGGTGAAAAAGGCGAAGAAGGCCAAAGCCAAGAAAGCGAAGTAAGCGCGCACTTTCTTCCTTCTCCCCTTGTGGGAGAAGGTGGCATAGGCGGCCTTCGGCCGCCGTTCTTAAGAACGCCGAAGCGAAGCTTCGGCTATGGCGCCGGATGAGGGGTTCTTTCCGCGTACTCGTCTGCGAGAGGATCAATCGTGGAGAGATACCCCTCACCCGTCTCGCCGCTATCGCGGCGAGCCACCCTCTCCCGCAAGGGGAGAGGGTTGCAGCGGCGAATGCGGCTCTAGATATCTCTACCGCCTCGGCGCGGGGGCCTGGTTCGGCTCGGCGCTCGCGAGCTCGGCGAGCTTGGCGCGGGCTGCGTCGCGGGTGCGGTCGTCCTTGCCGGCCGGCAGCGCGAGAGCGGCTTCGAAATCGGCGCGTGCGTCGTCGGCCTGGCCGCGGGCGAGGAATGCAAGGCCGCGGTCGAGGCGGGCCTGCGCATCCGACGGGTCGAGACGGACCGCCGTGTTGTAGCTCAGGATGGCGCGATCGAGATCGCCGGTGGCGGCGAGCGCGAGACCGCGTTGGTGATAGGGCGCGGCGTGCCTGGGATCATGCGCGATCGCCTCGTCGTAATCCTCGATGGCAAGCTCCAGGTCGCCGTTCTGCCGGCGCGCCTGCGCCCGGTCGCGATACAGCGAGGCGCGGTTGGGATTGAGGTGGATGGCCTCGTCGAAATCCGCGATCGCCCGCCGCCAGTCGCCGTGGCGCAACGCGATCCGTCCGCGCCCTTCATAGGCGAACGCGATCAGCGATCCCCGCAGCGGCGAGAATCCGATCACCGCCGAGCAGATGTCGGGCTCGTCCTCGTCCCCGCAATTGACGACCGTGTGCGTGGACAGGCCAATGAGCACGCCCAGGACGATCAACAATGGTACCGCAGCTTTGGTCATCTTCGACCGTGGCAGGCAGAGGACCGGCCACGCATCCCCTTTCGAAGGAACAGTCTCGCCATGGTGTTAACACCGGCCGGGACCATCCTGTGTGCGCCAGGTCACAAAAGCCGGTCACAAAGCCAGGCGCGATTCCGGCCGGTTCCGCATCAGCCCCAAGGGCCACGGGAAGGACCAGGTGAAGGGCCGCGTGAGGACGACTGCCCCCACGGGCTCCGCGGCGGATAGTTTTCGTTGGCGCCGACCGACGGAGATGCCTGCGCGCCGAGCTCGGCCGCGAGCTGCTGGAGCGCCGCGATACGGTTCTGCGTCGAAGGATGGGTGGCGAACAGATTGTCCACACCATGGCCCGACAGCGGGTTGATGATGAACATGTGCGCGGTCGCGGGGTTTCTCTCGGCATCGTAATTCGGGACCTGATGCGCGGCGCCTTCGATCTTCAGCAGCGCCGACGCCAGCCACATCGGCTGCCCCGCAATGCGCGCACCGAGATTGTCCGCGGCATATTCGCGGGTGCGGCTGATTGCCATCTGCACCAGCATGGCGCCGATCGGGGCGAGGATCATCATCAGGATCGAGCCGACGATACCGGGGCCGTTGTTGTTGTCGCGGTGGCCGCCGAAGAACATGCCGAACTGCGCCAGCATCGAGATCGCGCCGGCAATGGTCGCGGTAACAGTCATCAGCAGCGTGTCGTGATGCTTGATATGTGCGAGCTCGTGCGCGATCACGCCGGCAAGTTCCTCGCGGCTGAGCTGATGCACAAGGCCGGTGGTGACGGCGACCGCGGCATTCTGCGGGTTGCGCCCGGTCGCGAACGCGTTGGGCTGCGCCTCGTCCATTACGAACACACGCGGCATCGGCAGCGAGGCGCGGCCCGCAAGCTCGGCGACGAGCCCGACCAGCTCCGGCGCGCTGGCGCGGTCGACCTCATGGGCGCCGTACATGCGGAGCACCATGCGGTCGGAGTTCCAGTAGGTGAAGAGATTGGTCGCGGCGGCAATGACGAGCGCGATCATGGCGCCGGTGGCGCCGCCGATCAGATAGCCGACGCCCATGAACAGGGCGGTGAGGCCGGCGAGCAGCATTGCGGTACGCAGATAGTTCATGGCCGTCTCCCAAGGCGGCCGCAGGCGAGCCATCGGCCGGCGCTATTCAGGTAGGGATGACCCCGGCCCGGGTGCAAGGTTTCAAGGTGCGTCGCGGGGCCGCGGCTATGCCCAACATTGCATTTCCGTCATGCCCGGGCTTGTCCCGCCTGCGCGGCCGAAGCCGCTTCGGCGCGGCGAAGGCCCGGGCATCCACGTTCTTCCTCTACCCAAGGCCCGAAAGGCGTGGATGGCCGGGACAAGCCCGGCCATGACGAAGGGATGGTTTGAGGCGCTCAATTCACTTAAGCTTTAACAAGATTCCACACGCGCCCTTCTCCCCGCCGGAAACCTCATGCTCCAGACCCGATTTGCGATCGCGGCCGCCGCTCTGCTCGCCTTCGCCCTCCCCGCCTCCGCCCAGTTCGCGCCACCACCCGCCAAGCCCATTGCGCCCAAAGCCACAACCCCGTCGCCGCGCGCGGCCTCGTGCCACAATGGCGCGAGCTTCGATCGCTTCCTGGCCGACGTGAAAAAGCAGGCCGTTACCGCCGGCGTGTCGCAGCGGACGATATCGGAAGCCTCGCCCTACCTCGTCTACGACCAGGGCATCGTCAATCGCGACCGCGGCCAGCGCGTGTTCGGCCAGCTCTTCACCGAATTTGCCGGCCGCATGGCCGCGCCCTATCGCATGCAGAACGGCCAGCAGCACATCAAGAGCCACGCGGCTGCGTTCGCACGCGCCGAAAAGGAATACGGCGTGCCGCCGGCGGTGATCGCCGCGTTCTGGGGCCTCGAGAGCGATTTCGGCGTCAACATGGGCAATCTGCCGACGCTGAAATCGTTGGTGTCGCTGGCCTATGACTGCCGCCGCTCGGAGATGTTCGTGAACGAGACCATCGCCGCGCTGAAGATCATCGACCGTGGCGATCTCACACCCGACGAGATGGTCGGCTCCTGGGCCGGCGAGCTCGGGCAGACGCAATTCTTGCCCGTGCATTACGTCAACTACGCCGTCGACTATGACGGCGACGGCCGGCGCGATCTCTTGCGCAGCGAGGACGACGTGATCGGCTCGACCGCGAACTACATCGCCAACGGATTGAAGTGGCGGCGCGGCGAGCCGTGGCTCGAAGAGATCAAGGTGCCGCAGAACCTGCCCTGGGATCAGACCGACCTCACGGTGCAGCAGCCGCGCGCGAAATGGGCGCAGTTGGGGGTCACCTATCCCGACGGCCGTCCGCTGCCGAACGACAATCTCGCGGCGTCCGTGCTGCTGCCGATGGGACGCAATGGACCTGCCTTCATGGCGTATGCGAATTTCGCGGCCTACACCGAGTGGAATAATTCGCTGATCTATTCGACCACCGCGGGTTATCTCGCCACCCGCATCGCGGGCGCGGCTCCGATGCGCAAGCCGGCCCAACCCGTCGCGCAACTGCCTTTCAATGAGCTCAAGCAATTGCAGCAGCTCCTGGTCCAGGCCGGCTTCAATGTCGGCAAGGTCGACGGCGTGCTGGGCCAGCAGAGCCGCGCCGCCGTGAAGGCGATGCAGATCAAATACGGCCTGCCCGCCGATTCCTGGCCGACCGCCGAGCTGCTCGCGCGGATGCGCGGCGGCACGGCCCAGGCGCAGCCGGCGGGGATGATCCGGTAGAATTTTCGCACCGCACAAGCCGCTCTCGCGATTGTAATTTTCTGTGATGCTCCCATGTGAGTGGCTCAGGTTTCTCCTGAGATTTCCCATTCACAAGCGAGCATCACATGTCCTTCCACGACGCCGTCGTCCCCGCGTACTTGCAAATGCTGAACAGCCTGACCGGCCTGCTCACCAAAGCCGAGGCGCATTGCGCGGCCAAAAAGATCGACCCGAGCGTCCTGCTCGGCTCGCGCCTCTTCCCGGACATGCTGCCGCTGTCGAAGCAGATCCAGCTCGCCAGCGATTTCGCCGCCAAGGGCTGCGCCAGGCTGACCCATAGCGAGGTGCCTTCGATGCCCGACACGGAAAAGACGTTTGAGGAGCTGAAGCAGCGGCTCGCCAAGACGATCGACTACGTGAAATCGTACAAGCCGGAGCAGTTCGAAGGCGCCGACACCAAGGACGTGACCTTCCCGGCGGGCCCGGACCGGACCATGACGCTCAAGGGCCAGCAGTTCTTCAGCGGGGTCTCGCTGCCGAACTTCTATTTCCACGCCACCACCGCTCACGGCATCATGCGTCATAACGGCATCGAGATCGGCAAGCGCGATTTCCTCGGCGCGAACTGAGGGATCGCAGGCCGTGGCAGCGCAAATCCGCTGTCATGGCCGGGATTGCACATGAATCATGCTACGCGGGCCAGGCCGCGTAGCTCGCCTGCACTTTCCGTATGGCTCCTCACTTGCGCCTGATGTCGCGATGCACAAGTGTTCGTGATCTCTCACCGCCTGGAAGCATTCCCATGAGCCGTCCGACCAAATTGCTAGAGACCTACAAGCTCGGCCCGATCACGCTGGCCAACCGCCTCGTGATGGCGCCGCTGACGCGCAACCGCGCCGCGCCCGGCACGTTCGTGCCGAGCCCGCTTGCCGCCGATTATTACGGCCAGCGCGCCTCCGCAGGTCTCCTGGTCACCGAAGCGAGCCAGATCTCACAGCAGGGCCAGGGCTACCAGGACACGCCCGGCATCTACAGCAAGGACCAGGTCGCCGGCTGGCGCAAGGTCACCGACCGCGTGCATGAGCGCGGCGGCAAGATCTTCATCCAGCTCTGGCATGTCGGCCGCATCTCGCATGTCGATCTCCAGGCCAATGGCGCAGCCCCGGTGGCGCCGAGCGCGATTCGCGCCAAGGGCAAGACCTTCGTCAACGGCACCTTCGCCGACGTCTCCGAGCCCCGCGCGCTCGAGCTGTCTGAAATTCCCGGTATCATCGACGACTTCAAGCGCGCCACCAAGAATGCGATCGAGGCCGGTTTCGACGGCGTCGAGATCCACGGCGCCAACGGCTATCTGCTCGACCAGTTCGCGAGGGACGGCGCCAACAAGCGCACCGATGCTTACGGCGGCTCCATCGAAAACCGCGCGCGGCTGATGCTCGAGGTCTCCAAGGCAGTTGCCGCCGAGGCCGGCGCCGACCGCACCGGCATCCGCATCTCGCCGGTGACGCCGGCCAACGACCTCTCCGACTCCAATCCGCAGGCCTTGTTCGATCACATCGTCGACGGTCTCAACGCACTCAAGCTGGTCTATCTGCACGTGGTCGAAGGCGCCACCGGCGGCCCGCGCGACATCGCGCCGTTCGACTATGCGGGCCTGCGCAAGCGCTTCACCGGCGCCTACATCGCCAACAACGGCTACGACTTCGATCTCGCGACCAAGGTGCTGGACGCGAACGCGGCCGATCTCATTGCCTTCGGCAAGCCGTTCATCTCCAACCCCGACCTGGTCGAGCGGCTGAAGACGGGCGCGGCGCTGAACGACTGGGACAAGAACACGTTCTACGGCGGCGGCGCGAAGGGGTACACGGATTACCCGTCGCTGGCGGCCGAGCCGGCGGAGTAATTTCCTCTCCACATGACGCTGTCATGCCCCGCGAAGGCGGGGCATCCAGTACGCCGCGGCTCTTCGGTTCAATCACGACCGTCTCTGGAATACTGGATCGCCCGATCAAGTCGGGCGATGACAGCGAGTGTGTAGTCGGCACAATCGCCATTCTCGACATCCGTCAAAAGAAAAAGGCCGGGATCGCTCCCGGCCTTTCGTGTTTGGTGACGCTATGCGCCGCTTACTTCGCTTCCGCGCGCTTGGGCGGGGATGCCGGCCACGACTTGATCAGCGTGTCGTAGTCGACCGTCTCACCCTTCGGCTTCTCGTTGGCGAGCTTGCGCTGCGGCGCGATGGTGCCGTCCTTCTGGGCCTTGGCGTACCAGAACTCGGCGGTCTCCTTCTTGTGCAGCTTCGGACCGCATGCGCCCTGCACGCCGGACTTCTCGAGGCGCTCCATGACGGAGTCCTGAGCGGCCGCGAGTGCATCCATCGCAGCTTGCGGCGTCTTCGCACCGGACGACGCATCGCCGATGTTCTGCCACCAGAGCTGCGCGAGCTTCGGATAGTCAGGCACGTTGTTGCCGGTCGGGGTCCACTGCACGCGCGCGGGCGAGCGGTAGAACTCGATCAGGCCGCCGAGCTTCGGCGCACGCTCGGTGAACGACTTGTCCCAGATGTCGGATTCACGAATGAAGGTGAGACCGACATGGCTCTTCTTCAGCGACACCGTCTTGGAGACGATGAACTGGAGATAGAGCCAGGCCGCCTTGCGGCGGTCAGCCGGGGTCGACTTCAACAGCGTGAGCGAGCCGGCGTCCTGGTAGCCGAGCTTCATGCCTTCCTTCCAGTACGAACCGTGTGGCGACGGAGCCATACGCCACTTCGGCGTACCGTCCGCGTTCATCACGGCGATGCCCGGCTTCACCATGTCGGCGGTGAAGGCGGTATACCAGAACATCTGCTGGGCGATGTTGCCCTGAGCCGGCACGGGACCGGACTCGGAGAAGGTCATGCCCTGGGCCTGCGGCGGAGCATACTTCTTCATCCACTCGAGATACTTGGTGATCGAGTAGACCGCGGCCGGACCGTTGGTGTCGCCACCGCGATCGACCGAGGAGCCGACCGGACGGCAGCCTTCCATGCGGATGCCCCATTCGTCGACCGGCAGACCGTTCGGAATGCCCTTGTCACCGTTGCCGGCCATCGACAGCCAGGCGTCGGTGAAACGCCATCCGAGCGACGGGTCCTTCTTGCCATAGTCCATATGGCCGTAGACCTTGACGCCGTTGATCTCCTTGATGTCGTTCGTGAAGAACTCGGCGATGTCCTCATAGGCCGACCAGTTCACGGGCACGCCGAGCTCGTAGCCATACTTGGCCTTGAACTTGGCCTTGTAGTCGGGGTTAGTGAACCAGTCGTAGCGGAACCAATAGAGGTTCGCGAACTGCTGGTCGGGCAGCTGGTAGAGCTTGCCATCCGGCGCGGTGCCGAACGACTTGCCGATGAAGTCGTTGACGTCGAGCTGGGGATCGGTGACGTCCTTGCCTTCGCCAGTCATGTAGTCCGACAGTGCGATGGTCTGGCCGTAGCGGAAGTGCGTGCCGATCAGATCGGAATCGTTGATCCAGCCGTCATAGACGTTCTTGCCGGACTGCATCTGCGTCTGCAGCTTCTCGACGACGTCACCTTCCTGGATGATGTCGTGCTTGAGCTTGATGCCGGTGAGCTCGGAGAACGCCTTTGCCAGCGTCTGCGACTCGTATTCGTGGGTCGCAATGGTCTCGGAGACGACGTTGATCTCCATGCCCTTGAAGGGCTCGGCGGCCTTGGCGAACCACTCCAGCTCCTTCTTCTGCTCGTCCTTCGACAGCGTCGAGGGCTGGAATTCCGCAATCCACTTCTGGATCGCGGCGTCGTCGGCGGCGCGGACCGGCGCCGAGACGGCGAACGACACCGCAACGATGGCGGCGGCGCTGGACATGGTCAGAAAGCTATTCTTGGTCAATGGACCTTTCCTTCTCCTAAACTGTCGCATGTTGTTCCTCCGTTGCAGCGACAAAATTTTATACAGGCCCGGGTTGCCCCCGGATCTGGCCGTCCCTTCGCGAGCTTCAGACCGTGCGAAAAATGAGCACGGCCGTGGCCAGCGAAATTCCACTTGCGAGCCAGAGGCTCGAAATCTCAAAACCTTCCTCGCCGATCGGCAGGGTGGCGAGTGTATCGGTGCCGGCGAAGGCGATCCACAGAAGGTGGATGACGGCCGCCGTGATCAGGGAGATGAAGAGGCGGTCGCCCCGCGTCGTCGGAATGCTGAGCACGCCGACGCGCTCGGCTTCGGGATAGACCGCAGCGAGGTAAGTCATGACCGCGAGGGTGGAGGCGAGCGCCACGAAGAAGATCGCCGTCGGCAGCGTCCAGGCCATCCATGCAATAGATTCCATCGATGCCTCCCTACACCCGACCGAGCGCGAAACCGCTCGCGATGTAATTGCGGACGAACCAGATCACGAGGGCGCCCGGGATGATGGTAAGCACGCCGGCTGCGGCCAGCAGGCCCCAGTCCATGCCCGCGGCCGATACCGTACGCGTCATGATCGCCGCGATGGGTTTTGCCTGCACCGAGGTCAGCGTCCGCGCGAGCAGGAGCTCGACCCAGGAAAACATGAAGCAGAAGAAGGCGGCGACGCCGATGCCGCTCGCGATCAGCGGCACCAGGATCCTGATGAAGAAGCGCGGAAAGGAATAGCCGTCGAGGAAGGCGGTCTCGTCGATCTCGCGCGGCACGCCGGAGACGAAGCCTTCGAGGATCCACACCGCCAGCGGAACGTTGAAGATGCAATGCGCGAGCGCGACCGCCCACGGCGTATCGAACAGGCCGATCGCCGAATAGAGGTTGAAGAACGGCAGCGCATAGACTGCCGCCGGGGCCATGCGGTTCGACAGCAGCCAAAAGAACAGGTGCTTGTCGCCGAGGAAGCGGTAGCGCGAGAACGCGTAGGCCGCGGGCAGCGCCACCGAGATCGAGATGATGGTGTTGAGGACGACGTATTTGAGCGAGTTGATGTAGCCGGAGTACCAGCTCTCGTCGGTGAAGATGCGCTTGTAATGCTGCAGCGTCGGGGAATGCGGCCACAGCGTCATCGTCGAGACGATTTCTGCGTTGGTCTTGAAGCTCATGTTGACGAGCCAGTAGATCGGCAACAATAGGAAGATCAGAAACAGCGCCATGATGACGCGGCGGCCGGGAATTGAGTGCATCAGGCCACTCCTTCCTTTGGCTTGAGTGCAGTCACGGGCTTGAGCACGGCCGAAGGCTTGGGCTCCGTCGCCGGCTCGGTCTCGGCCTGGACTTTGCGTTCGGCGCCGGCATTGGTCATGACGGTATAGAAGATCCAGCAGACGATCAGGATGATCAGATTATAGACCAGCGAGAGCGCCGCGGCCTTGCCGAGGTCGAACTGGCCGAGCGCAATCTTGACGAGTTCGATCGACACGAAGGTCGTCGAGTTGCCGGGTCCGCCACCCGTCACCACGAACGGCTCGGTGTAGATCATGAACGAGTCCATGAAGCGCAGCAGCACGGCAATCAGGAGCACGCGGTTCATCTTCGGCAGCTGGATCGCCTTGAACACGGCCCAGCGCGAGGCGCCGTCGATCTGAGCTGCCTGGTAATAGGCCTCGGGGATCGACTTCAGGCCGGCGTAGCACAGCAGCGCGACCAGGCTGGTCCAGTGCCAGACGTCCATCACGATGACGGTAACCCAGGCATCGACGGCGTTGGAGACGTAGTTGTAGTCGATGCCGATCGCATTGAGCACATAGCCCATCAGACCGATGTCGGGCCGGCCGAAGATCTGCCAGATCGTGCCGACCACGTTCCACGGAATCAGCAGCGGCAGCGCGAGGATGACGAGGCAGGCCGCGACCGTCCAGCCCTGGCGCGGCATCGACAGCGCGATGACGATGCCGAGCGGCACCTCGATCGCGAGGATCACCATCGAGAAGAACAGATTGCGGCCGAGCGAGGCGAGGAATCGGCCGCCGAGATCGGTCGAGGGATCAAGCAGCTCCTTGAACCAGCCGACGCCGTTCCAGAAGAACTGGTTGTTGCCGAAGGTGTCCTGCATCGAATAGTTCACGACCGTCATCAGCGGCAGCACCGCCGAGAAGGCCACGACCAGGAACACCGGCAGCACCAGGAACCAGGCTTTTTGGTTGACGGTCTTGTCCATCAGGCGGCTCCCTCCACCAGAAGGCTGTCGGCATAGACGTGGACGTGCGCCGGATCGAATTTCAGCCCGGCGGTACCGTCCGCGCTGGTGAAGCCCGCCGGCGCGCGCGCCGCGATCTTGGCCTCGCCGATGCGGACGCGTGCGAAGCGGATGCGGCCGAGGTCGTCGATGCGGTCGATCTTCGCACTGAGCAATCCGGGTGCGGGCGCGACGGCATCGACGAACTCCGGACGCACGCCGATCTCGATCTTGGCGCCGGCAGGCAGGTTGTCATAGCTGCGGTTGAGCGCGATGACATTCCCGCCGATGCGCGCCTCGCGACCCTTCACCTCGGCCGGCAGGATGTTCATGCCGGGCGAGCCGATGAAATAGCCCACGAAGGTGTGCGCCGGCTTGTCGAACAGCTCGGCGGGCGTGCCGCTCTGCACCACGCGGCCGTCATGCATGACAACAACGGTGTCGGCAAAGGTGAGCGCCTCGGTCTGGTCGTGGGTGACGTAGATCATCGTCAGGTCGAGCTCGCGATGCAGCGCCTTCAGCTTGGAGCGGAGCTGCCATTTCAGCTCGGGATCGATCACGGTCAGCGGCTCGTCGAACAGCACGGCGGCGACGTCGGAGCGGACCAGGCCACGGCCGAGCGAGATTTTTTGCTTGGCATCCGCCGTGAGGCGCGTCGCCTTGCGATTGAGATAGGGCTCAAGATCGAGCAGGCGGCCGATCTCGGCGACGCGCTTGTCGATCTCGGCCTTCGGCACGCCGCGGTTCTTCAGCGGAAACGCCAGGTTCTGCCCCACCGTCATGGTGTCGTAGATCACCGGAAACTGGAACACCTGGGCGATGTTGCGCTTCTGGGTTGACAGCGGTGTGATGTCCTGGCCGTCGAACAGGATTTTCCCCCGCGACGGCGTGATGATGCCGGAGATGACGTTGAGCAGCGTGGTCTTGCCGCAACCGGACGGGCCGAGCAGCGCGTAAGCACCGCCCTGCCGCCAGGTCATGGTCACCGGCTTCAGCGCAAAGCTGTCCTGCGGCGCATCATTGCCGCCGTAAGAGTGGGCGAGATCGACGAGGTCAATGCGGGCCATGTCGCATCTCCCCCTTACGAGCTCGGCGCGGCGACCAGACGGTCGGCCGCGTCGAAGACGAAGATATCATTGGGATCGAGCACGGCATCGATGGTCTGGCCGGGCTCAAACTCGTGCACGCCGTGCAGCACTGCCACCCAGTTCGATCCGTCGCGGGTCAGGTGCACGAAACTCTCCGAACCGGTGATCTCGGTCACCGTCACCGTGGCGTGGAAGGCGTGGCGGTCGGTCTCGCCGTTGGCGAGGGCAAGCTGATGGGCGCGGAAACCGACGCGATAGGCGCCGTCGGCGAGCGATGAATAGAGCCCGGAGGCCGGCGCGGCGATGCCGCCCGCATATTGCACAGAGCCGTTCTTCTTCTCGATGCCGACGAGGTTGAGCGGCGGATCGGAGAACACCTGGGCGACCCGCAGCGTCTGCGGACGGCGGTAGACGTTCGGGGTCTCGCCGATCTGGAGCGCCTGCCCCTCCCACATGCAGACCGTGTTGCCGCCAAGCAGCAGCGCTTCGGTCGGCTCGGTCGTGGCATAGACGAAGATCGCGCCGGACGCCTCGAAGATGCGCGGCAGCTCGGTGCGCAGCTCCTCGCGCAGCTTGTAGTCGAGATTGGCGAGCGGTTCGTCGAGCAGCACGAGATCGGCGCCCTTCACCAGCGCGCGCGCCATCGCGGTGCGCTGCTGCTGGCCGCCGGAGAGCTGGAGCGGCGTGCGTTTCAGGAACGGCTCGAGCCGGAGCAGCCGCGCGGCTTCCGCCACGCGCTTCTCGATCTCCTCGCGCGGCTTGCCCTGCACGCGCAGCGGCGAGGCGATGTTCTCGTAGACCGTCAGCGAGGGATAGTTGATGAACTGCTGATAGACCATCGCGACCGAACGCTTGCGCACGTCGACACCGGTGACGTCCTTGCCGTTGACCAGCACCTTGCCCGTCGTCGGCTTGTCGAGGCCGGCGAGCAGCCGCATGATCGAGGTCTTGCCTGACAGCGTCGGCCCGAGCAGCACGTTAAGCGTGCCGCTCTCGAGCGTCAGCGAGACGTCGCGGATGTGCGGTATCCCCTCGACGGTCCGGGTCACATGATCGAGCGTCACGGTCATGAGCGTCCTCCCGCTTCCAGCAGGGGACTTTGCGGCACAGCGTGGGTTGCAATCCAGTCGTTCAATGCAGCAACCTCGTCGGCAGATAGTCGCAGGCCAAGTTTGGAGCGGCGCCAGACGATGTCTTCCGCCGTGACCGCCCATTCATTGGCCATGAGGTAGCGGACCTCGCGTTCGGTCAGTGTCGCGCCGAAGGCCTGGCCGAGATCGGCGGCCGACTTGGCATCGCCAAGCAGCTTGATGGCGCGGGTACCATAGGCGCGCGCGAGGCGCCGCGCATGCTCATGGCTGAGGAAGGGATAGCCGCGCTGGAGTTCGGCGATCAGGCCGTCGACGTCGGACACGCCCATGTCGCCGCCGGGCAGCGGCCATTTGCCGGTCCAGCCTTCGCGCGCTTTCGCACTGCGAAGATAGGGTGCGAGCCGTTCCAACGCCTCTTCGGCGAGCCGGCGGTAGGTCGTGATCTTGCCGCCATAGATCGAGAGCAGCGGCACGCCGCCGGGTGTGTCGAGCTCAAACACGTAGTCGCGCGTCGCGGCCTTGGCTTCGCTGGCGCCGTCGTCATAGAGCGGTCGCACGCCGGAATAGGTCCAGACCACGTCCGCTGAAGTCACCGGCTTGGCCAGATACTCGCTCGCGGCGGCGCAAAGGTACTCGATCTCTTCGGGCGTCGCCTTCACCTTGGCGGGATCGCCGTCATAATCGCGATCGGTGGTGCCGATCAGCGTGAAATCGTCCTGGTACGGAATCACGAAGATGATGCGGCCGTCGGCGTTCTGGAACATGTAGGCGCGGTCGTGGTCGTAGAGCTTTTTGACTACGATGTGCGACCCCTGCACCAGGCGCACCTTGGCCTTCGCGTTCACGCCGGCGCCGCGGCCGAGCACATCCTCGACCCAGGGGCCGCCGGCATTGACCACCGCGCGGGCCTGGACCTGCGAACGCTCGCCGGTCAGCGTGTTGAGCATGCTGACGGTCCAGATGCCGCCGGACTGCTTGATATCCGTCGCGCGGGTGCGGGTGCGGATCTCGGCGCCCTTGTCGGCGGCATCGCGTGCGTTGAGCACGACGAGACGGGCGTCGTCGACGAAGCAGTCGGAGTATTCGAACGCGCGGCTGTAGCGGTTCGGGATCAGCGGACGGCCAACCTCGTCGCGCCTGAGATCGACCGAACGCGTCGCCGGCAACAGGTGCCGGCCGCCGATATGGTCATAGAGGAAGAGGCCGAGGCGCAGCAGCCAGGCCGGACGCAGGCCGGCGTGATGCGGCAAAACGAAACGCAGGGGACGGATGATATGGGGCGCGATGCCCCAGAGGATCTCGCGCTCGATCAGCGCCTCGCGGACCAGACGAAACTCGTAATATTCGAGATAGCGCAGGCCGCCATGCACCAGCTTGGTCGACCAGGACGAGGTCCCGCTCGCCAAATCGTTCATTTCGCACAGGAAGACCGTGTTGCCACGGCCCACCGCGTCGCGCGCGATGCCGCAGCCGTTAACACCGCCTCCGATAATGGCGAGGTCGAAAATACGCTCCAACAGACGCATCCCCCGGCGACCGCTCGTTCCTTCGAGCGACTACTTTCGTTTTTGATTAGATCACACCGAAAAGCGAAAGCAAGATGAAAGAGAGGCGAAAGGAAGTGAAAGAGGAACTTTCTGGTGGGCAATCAGCCGTGGAAATGGGCAGTTCGGACGCCAATCGAAACCGCAATACGATCTTGAATAGTCACGTAGAGCCAGTATAGTCATAATAGTCACATTAGTTATATTCGGCATGACAGACCGCAGCACCGCCCCCGATTCGCCCCCGACTGACACGTGGACGCTCGCCAATGCCAAGGCACGCCTGTCCGAGGTGGTCGATCGCGCCCAAACTGGCCCCCAGATCATCACCCGACACGGCAGGCCCAATGCCGTGGTCGTTTCCGCGGATGAATGGGCGCGAAAGACGGCACGCAAAGGCACGCTAGCTGAATTCCTGCTAGCTTCGCCGCTGCGCGGTGCCGACCTCGAACTTGAACGGGTGCAGGACGAACCGCGCGACGAGATGCCGTGAACCTGCTCCTCGACACCAACGTGCTGTCGGAGGTTCAGCGGCCGGCGCCTTCCGCGAAAGTCTTGGCATGGCTCGATACGGTCGATGAGGATCGCGCGTTCATCAGCGCTGCCTCGATCGCCGAGCTTCGCCGCGGTATCGCCCTGCTGGATGATGGCCGTCGGCGCGCCGCGCTGGCCGCTTGGCTCGCCCACGACCTGCCGGCTCGGTTCGCGCAGCGCATCCTGCCGATCGACCACGTGGTCGCCGAGCGCTGGGGCGACCTGATCGCGCAGAGCCGTCGCAATGGCGTTGCGTTGTCCGTGATGGACGGCTTCTTTGCGGCCACCGCGCTCGCCAACAATCTCACGCTCGTCACACGCAATGTGAAGGATTTTGCAGCCTTCGGCGTTCCGCTGCTCAACCCGTGGAGCGGCGCATAGGCCTTAGCGCAGCCGCACCACCGGCGCGGCTTCCGGTGCCGCATCCTGAGCATCGGCCGTCGCATCATCGATATCCGCCCCCTTCGGCATCGCCGCCATCACCTCGATGCCCTTGCTGTGGCAGATGGTGGCGAGGCGCTCGGGCAGCTCCTGGTCGGTCACGAAGGTCTGGATCTGGGTGATATGGGCGATGCGCACCGGCGCGCTGCGGCGCAGCTTGGTGGAGTCGGCAACCAGCATGACGCTGCGGGCATTGGCGATGATGGCTTGCGCCACCTGCACCTCGCGATAGTCGAAGTCGAGCAGCGCGCCCTCCTCGTCGATCGCGGACGCCCCGATGATGGCGTAGTCCACCTTGAACTGGCCGATGAGCTGCGTCGCGGTCGAGCCGACCACCGCGCCGTCGGCCCGCCGCACCGTGCCGCCGGCGACCACCACCTCGATGCGGGGATGGCGGTAGAGCAGCATCGCGACGTTGAGATTGTTGGTGATGACGAGGAGGTCCTCGTGCGAGGTCAGCGCGCTCGCCACCTCCTCGGTCGTGGTGCCGATATTGATGAAGAGCGAGCAGCCGTTCGGGATCAGCGAGGCGGCCGCAGCCCCGATCGCCTTCTTTTCGTCGGCCGCGACGAACCGCCTCGCCTCGTAGGCGAGGTTTTCGACGCCGGAGGCGATGATGGCGCCGCCGTGAATACGGGTCAGCGAGCGGCGCTCGCAGAGATCGTTCAGATCCTTGCGGATCGTCTGCGCCGAGACCTCGAACCGGCGCGCGAGCTCCTCGACCATGACGCGCCCCGAGGCGCGCGCGATGTTGAGGATTTCGGCTTGGCGATGGGTCAATCCGGTCACGGCGATGGCCTCAAATCAGGAAGGCGCATGGTGCGGCGGTTCGCACGTTCGGTCAATGCGCTCAGCGATCACGGTTAACGGACAAAGCCTCTCACCATGCCATCGCGGCGGCGAGACGCGCGAGCAGTTCCGGATCGTCGAACGCGCTGGCGGAAGCAACCGCGCCGGCGCCAACAAGGTCGGCATGGCTGAGGCTCGTCCGGATGCCGATGGTCGGAATGCCGGCGGCCGTCGCCGACTGCACGCCGGAGCGGGAATCCTCGAACGCGATCGAAGCCGTCGCGCTCCCGCCGACGAAACGCAGCCCCTCCTGATAGGGCAGCGGGTGCGGCTTGCCGTGCGGCAGCTCGTCGCCGATCACAAGTGCCCTGAAGCGGTGCGTGATGCCGAGACCGGAGAGCAACAGCTCGGCATTCGGACGCGGCGCGTTGGTCACGGCGACCATGGGAATGCCGGCGGCATCCGCGCGGTCGAGCAGCGCCATCAGGCCCGGAAGCGGCTCGATCTGTCCGGCGACGAGTGTGCGGAAGACGACCTCCTTCTCTCCGAGGATCACGGCGCGCCGTTCCACGGTTTCGTCGGGCAGAAAGCGCTCGCCGATCGACGCATTGGCGAAGCCTTGCAGCTCCCTGGAGAAGCGCGCGTGATCGAACACATGGCCCAGCGGCCCAAGCACCTGGTTGAACGCCTTGAGGTGCAGCGGGTCGGTGTTGGCCAGCGTGCCGTCGATGTCGAACAGCAGCGCCCTGCCCGTCACTTGCCCCTGCGCCTGCCCTTTGGCCTCGATCATTTCCGTACTTTCCCGAATGCACGATGCATCAATGCGAAACACGTATCAATGCAGCCCCGATCGCGCAATGACGCATCGACATGACCGCCACGCGACACTCGACAAAGTCGCGCGCGGCTGCAACACTCCGCGCAAGACCAAAAAGGAGGAAACGATGACGATCAACCGACGCGATCTGGCTCTCTCGACTCTTGCCGTCTCAACCCTTGCCGTCTCCGCGCTTGCTCTCACAGCACCGGCGTTGGCGGCCGCGGCGGATGAGGAAGCCGTGGCGAAAAAGGTCGAGGCCTTCCGCCTTGCCCAGATCGCGGCCGATCCCAAGGCGCTCGGCGCGCTCTGCGCCGACGATGTGAGCTACAGCCATTCCAACGGCAAGGTCGAGGACAAGGCGACCTTCGTCGCCAACGCTACCGACGGCAAATCAAAATTCCTGTCGATCGAGTACAAGGACCCGACCATCAAGGTCGTCGGCCCCGCCGCGATCGTGCGCTTCCACTGGATGGGCGAACAGGAAATGGCGGCCGATGGGAAAAAAGTATCGACCAATCTTCACATCCTGATGAACTGGCAGAAGCAGGGCGACGATTGGAAGCTGCTGTCGCGGGCTGCGACGAAGTTGTAATTGCGATTCTTTCCCTCTCCCCCTGTGGGAGAGGGTGGCTCGCGGCGAGACGGGTGAGGGGTATGCTTCCGCGAGTAACTCTCTCGCTTCCGAATGCGCCGATAGAACCCCTCATCCGGCGCTTCGCGCCACCTTCTCCCACAAGGGGAGAAGGAAAAGGCAGCGGTATCAAGGGCTGCAAAAAATTCCGACCACGCTTTGCGCGTCAGAAATCGCGCCGCCTGGCGCAATGCAGCGTATTGCGACGACGATTGCGACCTGGCGCTCGACACAATCAAGTGCGGCTGCAACAGTGGGCGCAAGATCAAGGACGGAGGATATGATGACACTGAATCGCGACCATGCTGCCACGACGGACCACGAGGCGGTGGCAAAGAACGTCGAGGCATTTCGTCTCGCCCAGATCGCGGCCGACCCGAAAGCGCTCAGCGCGCTGTGCGCGGACGATCTGAGCTACAGCCATTCCAGCGGCTTCCTCGAGGATAAGGCGGCCTTTATCGCCAACGCCACCGACGGCAAGACGGAGTTCCTGTCGATTACGTACAAGGATCCAACCATCAAGATCGTTGGTCCCGCCGCGATCGTGCGCTTCCACTGGTTGGCCGAGATGATGACCGGCGGACAGAAAGTAGCAAACAGCCTTCACATCCTGATGAACTGGCTGAAGCAAGGCGACGAGTGGAAGTTGTTGTCGCGTTCCGCGACGAAATTGTGATTGCGATTCTTTCCCTCTCCCCCTGCGGGAGAGGGTGGCTCGCCGCGCGGCGGCGAGACGGGTGAGGGGTATGCTTCCGCGAGCAACTCTCTCGCTTCCGAATGCGCCGATAGAACCCCTCATCCGGCGCTTCGCGCCACCTTCTCCCACAAGGGGGAGAAGGAAAAGGCAGCGGCATCAAGGGCTGCAAAAAATTCCGACCACGCTTTGCGCGTCAGAAATCACCAGCGGAAGGCGCCTACGCCGCTTCCTTCACATCGCCGTTAACCAGCTTGCGCGCGGCACGCTCGGCTTCGCGTGCGTTGCGGAAAAGCTGGCCTTCAAGGCGATTGAAGCGGTGCGACGAGGCGAAGAAACAATAGCCTCCCTGAGAACGAACGACGATACCTGCGGTTTGCGAGTCGACTTCGATAATGTAGCTGTCCGGCATGGTCCGTAGATTCCTCAGTGCGGGCAAATAACGGCAATCCTGCCCAAAGGTTCCTGAGCATTTGAGGCCGTCTCCACCCCGAATCGACACGCAATTGAGTACGCCGGGACCTCATCCGTTTTATGACTTGTTCTTGGCGAAGCCGCGACGCGGTGACTCAGTCGCGCCGCGTTTGGCGTGCCGCAAGTTTGCGTGAGATGGGGCAGAGCGTCGCGCGCGATTACGTCGCGATCGGCGGATCGTTGCGCTGGATCGCTTGCGGACGGCCGTCATCATCGATCGAGACGTAGGTGAAATGACCGTCGGTGACGAGGATCGGCTGGAGCTCCCTGCGCCGTAGCGCCCAGGCTTCGAGATGCACGGTCATCGAGGTGCGGCCCACGCGGACGAGATTGGCATAGACCGAAACGAGATCGCCGACATAGACCGCTTTGCGAAAATTCATCGCCTCGATCGCCACGGTGACCGTACGCGACCTCGCGAGCTTCGATGCGAACACGCCGCCGCCGACATCCATCTGGCTGAGCAGCCAACCGCCGAAGATGTCGCCGTTGGCGTTGGTGTCGGCGGGCATTGCCAGCGTGCGAATGCAGAGATCGCCGCGCGGCTCGGTGTCGGACGTTTCGGTCATGTCGGTCTCACCTAAAATTGTCCCAGCCCGGATCGGGCGCAAAGCGCCCGCCGAATCGCTCGGCCAGCGCGCGCAGGGTGGATACGACATTTTCCACGCCGCGCGTGCGCGCGTAATTCAGCGGACCGCCGCGGAAGGGTGCATATCCCGTGCCGAAGATCATGGCGCCGTCGACCGCATCGGCATCGTCGACGATGCCTTCGCGAAGCGCCGCGACGCAGACATTGGACATCGGCAGCACCAGGCGGTCGATCATCGGGTCGGTGACGCGCGGGCCGGTCTCGGGCAACGGCGCCTTCTCCGCCTTGCCGTCCTTCCAGGTGTAGAATCCCTTGCCCGTCTTGCGGCCGAGCTCGCCCTTGGCGACCTTCTCGCGCAGCCAAGCCGGCGTCGGCGGGAGCAGATCGCCGAACTTGGTCCGCAGCATGTCACCGACGTCGAGGCAGATGTCGAGCCCGACCTGGTCGGCGAGCTCGATCGGCCCCATCGGCATGCCGAACTGCTCGGCCGCCGCGTCGATCAGGCGCTGGTCGATCCTCTCATCCAGCATCACCATCGCCTCCAGCATGTAGGGCGTCAGCGCACGGTTGACGAGGAAGCCGGGCGAGCTCTTCACGGAGAGCGGCAGACGGTCGATCGCGCCGACGAAGGCGAGCGCCTCCTTCAGCACCTGCGCGTCGTTGCCGTCATGGCTGACGACTTCGACCAGCTGCAGCCGCGACACCGGGTTGAAGAAGTGCAGGCCGACGAGACGATCGGGCCGCGCCAGCGTGGTGCGCAGATCCTGGAGCGGAATGCTCGACGTGTTGGTCGCAAGGATCGCGCCCGGCTTCATCTTCGGCTCGAGGCCCGCATAGACCTTCTGCTTCAGCTCGAGCTTTTCCGGCACCGCCTCGATGATCAGATCGGCGTTGCGAACGCCCTCGCCGTCCATGTCGGGGATCAGACGATCAAGCGCATCGCGCACCTCGGTCGGCCTGCGAATGATCTTGCCGTAAAGCTCGGCCGCGCGCTTCACCGCGCCGGCGACCGGCTCCGGCTTCATGTCCGCGAGCGAGACGCGCAGCCCCTGCCCCGCACACCACGCCGCGATATCACCACCCATGGCGCCGGCGCCGATGACATGGACGTGCTTGATCGTGTTGCCGCCGCCGGCCGTCTTCTTCATCTGCTCGCGCAGGAAGAACACGCGGATCAAATTCTGCGCGGTCGGCGTCACCATCAGCCTGGCGAACGAGGCCTGCTCGGCCTTCAGCATCGCGGCCTTGCTGCCGCCATGGGTCTCCCAGAGATCGATCAGCGCGTAAGGCGCCGGATAATGCTCGCGGGGCGCGGCCTTCGCCGCCTCCGAGCGCATGCGCCTGGCCAGCAGCCCGCGCACGGGACCGAAATTGGCCGCGTGAGTCAGAAGGCCCGGACGCGCCCGCTTCAAGCGGCCGAACAGCGCATCCTTCACCGCGTTGCGGACGTGCCGCTCCTGCGTCACGGTATCGACGAGGCCGAGCGATCTGGCGCGGCGCGCATCGATGGTGCGGCCGGTCAGCATCAGCGCCATCGACTGCGTCGGGTTCACCAGCGCGGTGAAGCGCGCGGTGCCGCCGAGGCCGGGATGCAGGCCGAGCATCACCTCCGGGAAGCCGAAGCGCGCGCCGTCGATCGCAATGCGCGACTGGCAGGCCAGCGCGACCTCCAGCCCGCCGCCGAGGCAGAAGCCGTGGATGACCGCGACCGTCGGCAGCTTCAGCGCCTCCAGATGATCGACCACCGCATGCGCCGCGCGGATGCGTGTCTCGACCATCTCGGGATCGCTGGCGCCGCGGAATTCGTTGACGTCGGCGCCGGCAATGAAGCCGGACGGCTTTGCCGAGCGGATCACGAGGCCGGCGGGGCGCTCGGTCTCGATCGCCGCGAGCACGGCATCGAACTCCTCCATCACGTCCGCGGACAGCGTGTTGGCGCTGGCATCTGCGCGGTCGAACAGCAGCCAGGCGACGCCGTCGGCATCGCGCGTCAGCTTGAAGTGCTTGTAGGGGCAGTCGGTCGCGCGCCTGGGCCCAAGCTCCAGCACGCGGTCGCCGAGCGCGGTCATGATCCTGGAATCCATGGTCACACCGCCTCGATCAGCATGGCGCCGCCGAGCCCGCCGCCGATGCATTCGGTCGCAACGCCGCGGCGCGTGCCGAGCCGCTTCATCGCATTGACGAGATGCAGCACGATGCGGTTGCCGGAGGTGCCGACGGGATGGCCGAGCGAGATGGCACCGCCATCGACGTTGAGCCTGTCACGGTCGATCTCGCCGGCCGCGCCGTCGAGGCCCAGGATCTCGCGACAGAATTTGTCGTCGTTCCAGGCGGCGAGACAGCCGAGCACCTGCGTCGCAAAAGCCTCGTTCAGCTCCCAGGTTTCGACGTCCTTGACGGTGAGGTCGTTGCGGTGAAGCAGCGGCGTCGCCGACATCACGGGTCCCAGTCCCATGATGCTGGGATCGAGCGCCGCCCAGTGGCTGTCGACGATGACAGCCTTCGGCGTCAGTCTGTGCTTTGCGACCGCCGCGTCGGAGGCGAGGATCACCCAGGAGGCACCGTCGGTGATCTGCGACGAATTGCCGGCGGTGACCTGGCCCCAAGGGCGTTCGAACACCGGCCGCAGCTTTGCGAGCGTCTCGGCCGTCGAGTCCGGCCGCACGCCGTCGTCATGGTCGAAGAATTTTCCGTCGCGGGAGAACGCTGTCTCGACCTCGCCCTTGAGAAAACCTTCGGCCTGCGCATGCGCGAGCCGGCGATGACTCTCGGCGGCATAAGCGTCGGACTGTGCCCGCGTGATGCCGAAGAGATGGCCGACGACCTCGGCGGTCTGGCCCATGTTCAAGTCGGTGATGGGATCGGTCAGCCCGCGCTCCAGGCCGATGATCGGCTTGAGGTAGCGCGGCCGCAGCTTGAAGGCGGCAGCGAGCTTCGCGGCCATACCCTTGGCGGTGGCAAGGCCGGCGAACCAGCGCACACCGGAATTCGGCCAGACCAGCGGCGCGTGGCTCAGCGCCTCGGTGCCGCCGGCGAGGACCATGTCGGCATGACCCTCGCGGATGTAGCGGTAGGCCGTGTCGATCGACTGCATGCCGGAGCCGCAATTGATCTGCACGGTGAAGGCGACCATGTCCTCGCCCATGCCGAGCCGGAGCGCGGCGACGCGGGCCGGGTTCATCTCGTCCGCGATCACGTTGACGCAACCGAGGATGACCCGGTCGAAATCATCGGGTGAAAACGGCTGGCGTGCCAGCAGCGGCCGGCCGCATTGCACGGCGAGATCGACTGGCGTGAACGGCCCCGGCCCCGAACGCGCTTTGAGAAACGGCGTCCGGCTGCCGTCGACGATGAAAACCGGTCGTGCCATCAGCTCGCCGCCCTCTGTTCACCGAGTTCCTGGAAGAACTGATGCACATCTCCGGTTTTCTTGTAAATCGGCGACAGCGCTTCGGGCGCAAAATCGTCGACCTCGATCACTTTTGTGACGGCTTCATGAGCGGCCGCAAGCTGCTCGCCTTCGGCCTGCGTGATCACGCCCTTGGTGACGGCGTCCTTCCAGTCGCGGATGTGCGCGGCGCGCATGCGCTTGGCGATGGCATCGGTGGCCGCAACGAGCTTGAACGCGCGCTCCAGCCGGGCAAAGCCGCCGTCGTCATCGACATAAGCGAGATCCGGCGTGAGGCGCTCGCGCGCCGCCGACGGCTCCAGCACGAGGCTGGCGCACTGGTGCACGACACGGTCAGACGGGCCGAGCACCCGCGCGCCGAAGGGCTGGACCACGAGCTTGAGGATGACAGCGACAAAACGATTGGGCAGATTGGCGAGGATCTCAGCAAGCCGGTTCTCGATGGTCTTGAAGCCGGTCGCCATGCACCATTCCAGCGCAGCGAAGTCCTCCTTCTGCCGGCCCTCGTCCTGCCAGCGTTTCAGCGCGGCCGAGAGCAGATAGAGCTCGGAGAGGATGTCGCCGAACCTCGCCGACAGCATCTCCTTGCGCTTGAGCGCGCCGCCGAGCGTGAGCAGCGCCATGTCGGCGCAGAGCGCGAAGGCCGCGGAGTAGCGCGCGAGCTGGCGATAGAATGGCGTGGCATCGCCCGCATCCGGCGCAAGCGCGAAGGCGCCGAAGCTCCAGCTCCGGCCGAACGCACGCAACAGCGTCTGGAAGCTGTGGCCGGCATGTTTCCAGAACGCCTTGTCAAAGGCGGTGAGCCCGCGTTCGCGATCGGCGTCCGCAAGCGCATTCAACTCGTCAAGCAGATAGGGATGCGCGCGGATGGCACCCTGCCCGAACACGATGAGGTTGCGGGTCAGGATGTTGGCGCCCTCGACCGTGATACCGACAGGCACGGCGCGGTGCAGATTGCCGAGATAGTTTTGCGGACCGTCGATCACGGCCTTGCCGCCATGGATGTCCATGGCGTCGTCGACCGCCGTGCGCATCCGCTCGGTCGCGTGCAGCTTCATGATGCCGGAGATGACGGCGGGATGGATGCCGGCATTCAGCGCCGCGCAGGTCAGCCGGCGCGCCGCGTCGAGCTGGTAGGCGGTGGCGACGATACGCGCGAGCGGCTCCTCGACGCCCTCGAATTTGGAGATAGAGATGCCGAACTGCTCGCGGATGCGGGCATAGGCGCCGGTGGTACGGGCGGCATAGGCGGCGCCGGCCGCCGACAACGATGGAAGAGAAATACCGCGGCCGGCGGCGAGCGCGGTCATCAGCATCTTCCAGCCCTGCCCGAGTCTCTCCTTGCCGCCGATGACGTAGTCGAGCGGGATGAAGACGTCGCGGCCCCAGTTCGGGCCATTCTGGAACACCTGCATCGACGGCAGATGACGATGGCCGATCTTGACGCCCGGCAGATTGGTCGGGATCAGCGCGACGGTGATGCCAAGCTCTTCCTGGCTGCCCACGAGGTGGTCGGGGTCATAGGCCTTGAAGGCGAGGCCCAGCAGCGTCGCGACCGGGCCGAGCGTGATGTAGCGCTTGTGCCAGTTGAGCCTGAGGCCAATGACCTCGCTGCCCTCGAAATCGCCCTTGCAGATGATGCCGGTGTCGACCATCGAGGCGGCGTCGGAGCCGGCTTCGGGGCTGGTCAGGCCGAAGCAGGGAATGTCGCGGCCGTCGGCGAGGCGCGGCAACCAGCGCTCCTGCTGCTCTTTCGTGCCGAAGCGCATCAGGAGCTCGCCCGGCCCGAGCGAGTTCGGCACCATCACGGTGACGGCCGCGGCGATCGAACGGGTCGAGATCTTGCGCACCACTTCCGAATGGGCATAGGGCGAGAAGCCGAGACCACCGAATTCCTTCGGAATGATCATGCCGAAGAATTTCTCACGCTTGACGAAGTGCCAGGCGTCTGGCGGCAGGTCACGCCATTCCCAGAAGATCTTCCACTCGTCGAGCATGGCGCAGAGCGCGTCGACCGGGCCGTTGAGAAAGGCCTGCTCCTCGGGGGTGAGCGTCGCCTGAGGCACCTTCAGCAACTTCGACCAATCGGGGTCGCCGGTGAAGAGATCGGCATCCCACCAGACGTCACCGGCCTCCAGCGCCTCGCGCTCGGTGTCGGACATCGCTGGCAGCACGCCGCGCGCCCAGGAGAAGATCGGCTTTGTGATGGTGTCGCGGCGGAAGCTCATGGCTGACCTCATGCATCGGCGCGGTTATCGGCATTTTAGCGGAAAGTGGCCGGGGTAAGTGAACACTTCGCGAGCAAAAAGACGCGAATTGACGCGGCCGGGCGGCCGCCCCGGAGGCCATAACGGTCGGGGCGTGGGGGCAGTTCCGGGGAGGCGAATCGGGCTGAATGCCCCGTCGTCATTCCGGGGCGACGCGCAAGCGTCGAGCCCGGAATCCATAACCACCATCGGGAGTATGGATTCCGGGCTCGCGCCTGACGGCGCGCCCCGGAATGACGATGCGGAGAGAGTGGCTTAACCTGGATCAGATCAGTCCGGCCGCACCATCTCGAACATGTTTTCCGGCTTGATCTCGAAATAGTCGCCGCGACGGCCGGCGCGGACGATGGGGTGGGCGGCGGCGGTCTGGTAGACGCCGTCCTTGATCATGGCCTTGTCGATATGGACGGCGACGACCTCGCCCAGCGTCAGCCAGGCGTCGGCCTCCTTGCCGTCGGCGCCCTTGAGGCGGACGATGTCAGACACCTTGCACTCGAAGGCAACCGGGCTCTCGGCCACGCGCGGCACGTTGACGAGCTTGCCGGGGACGGCGGTCAGCCCTGCGAGCTTGAACTCGTCGACCTCGGGGCCGACATGCGCGGCGGTCGCGTTCATGTGCTTGGCGAGATCCATGGTCGTCAGATTCCAGACGAACTCCCGGGTCTGCTCCATGTTCGAGACCGTGTCCTTCCAGTTGGTGGAGGAGAAGCCGATGATCGGCGGCACGTAGCAAAAGGCGTTGAAAAAGCTGTAGGGCGCGAGGTTGACGTGGCCCTTGGTGTCGCGGGAGGAGATCCAGCCGATCGGCCGCGGCGCGATGATGGCGTTGAAGGGATCGTGCTTGAGGCCGTGGCCCTTGGAGGGCTCGTAGAAGTAGAGGTCTTTGTCGGTCACGCGCTGCTTCCTTTTCGTCATTGCGAGCGCAGCGAAGCAATCCAGAATCCCTCCGCGGAGACAGTCTGGATTGCTTCGCTGCGCTCGCAATGACGGAGTTTGTTGGTCCGTCATTGCCCGCCATCCACCCGTTAAGGGCGGCGCTAAGCAGTTTATAGGGGAAATTCCAGCGCCCGTCAGTGGCGCGGGGACAGACCGGCGATGACGAAATCGATCATCTGGTCGATGGTCGGGCCCGGCTTGGTGGCGCACTGGGCGATCATCTGGGGGTGGAAGAAGCGCATCATCGCGGTGCAGGCGCACATCGAGGCCAGTTGCAGGTCCGGCGCCTCGAACTCGCCGGACGCGGTACCCTGCGCGATCACCTGGCCGATGACGCCAGCAATGCACTCCATATGGGCGACGCAGACGTCCCAGTCCTCCTGCATCGCGATCTCGACCATCTCATGCAGCTTGTTATCACCGACATAGCGCTCGGTGTTCATGCGGTGGATGGTGGTGAGCAGCTCGCGGAAGCGCGGGAGCACCGGACCAGGCCTCGCCACGATCCGCTGCGCTTCGATCTCGACCTCGCCCATCAAGGCCCGCGCCACCGACTGGTGGATCGCCTTCTTCGATTCGAAGAAGCGATAGACATTGGCGGGGCTCATCCTGAGCTCCTTGGCGATGTCCCCGACCGTGGTCTTCTGGTAACCGATCTGGCGGAACAGCCGCTCAGCCACCTCGAGGATACGATCCCGGGTGTCGCCTTCGATATGTTCCGCAACCAGTGTCATGTGTCAGGACTCGTCCATCAGCAGTCTTCTCATTTATTCAGCCGCTTCAGCAAGCGGAATTGCGTGCTGGTCATCGCTCCCATGCTGCGGCGCGGCAGGCTGCTCGGGGGTGCCCGCCTCGTCCAGGCTCTTCCTGAACCACAGGGCGTAGAGGCCCGGCAGGTACAGCAGCGTCAGGAAGGTCGCGACGAACAGGCCTCCCATGATCGTGATCGCCATCGGGCCCCAGAAGGCCGAGCGCGACAACGGGATCATGGCCAGGATCGCGGCGAGCGCCGTCAGCACCACCGGCCGGGCGCGGCGGACGGTTGCCTCCACGATCGCCTCGCGGCGGGTCAGGCCGTGGGAAACGTCGGTCTCGATCTGGTCGACCAGGATGACGGTGTTGCGCATGATCATGCCGGCGAGCGCGATCAGGCCGAGCAGCGCCACGAAGCCGAACGGGGCATTGGCGACGTTGAGGCCGAACGAGGCACCGACGATGCCGAGCGGCGCGGTGAGGAACACCAGGATCAGGCGCGAGAAGCTCTGCAGCTGGAACATCAGCAGCGTCAGCATCACCATGACCATCAACGGGAAGAGGATGAAGATCGAGGCGTTGCCCTTGGCGGATTCCTCGAACGCCCCACCCGGCTCGATGCGGTAGGCCGGCTCGAGATTGTCCTTGATCGCCTTCAGCTTCGGCGTGATCTGGCTCGTGACGTCGGGCGCCTGCACGCCGTCGACGACGTCGGAGCGCACGGTGATCGCCATGTCGCGGTTACGCCGCCACATGATCGGCTCCTCATGGGCATACTCGATCTTGGCGATCTGCTGGAGCGGCACGGCGACGCCGTTCTTCGAGGTGATGGTCAGATCGCCGACGCCGCCGAGATCGAGACGTTCGGACGGGACCGCACGAGCAACCACGGCCACCTTCTCGATGCCGTCGCGTATGGTCGTGACCTGCGCGCCCGAGATCAGCATCGACAGCGCCTGCGAGACGTCCTGCGGGGTCAGGCCCATGGCGCGGGCACGATCCTGGTCGACGACGAGCTTGAGGTAGGGCGACTGCTCGTTCCAGTCGAGCTGGACGTCCTTGACGCTCTTGTTCTGCCGCATGACGTCGCGGACCTGATAGGCGATCTCGCGCACCTTGTTAGCGTCGGGGCCGATCACGCGGAACTGGACGGGGAAGCCGACCGGCGGACCGAAGTTGAAGCGGTCGACGCGCACGCGCGCCTCGGTCAGCATGCCCTCCGCAGCCGCGTTCTCGATCTTGGCCTTGATGCGCTCGCGCGCCTCGACGCCCTTGGCGACGATGACGATCTCGGCAAAGGCCTCGTTCGGAAGCTGCGGATTGAGGCCGAGCCAGAAGCGCGGCGAGCCCTGGCCGACATAGGACGTATAGGTCTCGATGTCCTTGTCGTCCTTGAGCAGCGTCTCGGCCTTCTTCACCGCCTTCTCGGTGACGTTGAAGGCGGTGCCCTCGGGCAGGCGGAGCTGGAGGAACAGCTCGGGCCGCTCCGACAGCGGGAAGAACTGCTGCTGGACATGGCCGAAGCCGACGATCGAGGCGATGAAGACGCCGACGGTCGCGGCCACCACGGTGATGCGGTGGTTGACGCACCATTGCACGATGGCGCGCAGGCCGCGGTACATGCGGGTCTCGTAGACCGCGTGCGGATCGTGATTGTGGTGCACCTTGATGTTGGGCAGCAACATGACGCCGATATAGGGCGTGAAGATCACCGCCACGAACCAGGACGCGACCAGCGCGATCGCCACGATCCAGAAGATGCTGCCGGCATATTCGCCGACCGCGGAATTGGCAAAGCCGATGGGGAGGAAGCCAGCGGCCGTGACCAGCGTTCCCGTGAGCATCGGAAACGCAGTGGATTCCCAGGCAAAGGAGGCCGCGCGGAAACGGTCCCAGCCCTGCTCCATCTTCACCACCATCATCTCGACCGCGATGATCGCGTCATCCACCAGCAGGCCGAGCGCGATGATCAGCGCGCCGAGCGTGATGCGGTGCAGATCGAGCGACATCGTGTTCATGACGACGAAGACGATGCCGAGCACCAGCGGCACCGACAGCGCGACCACGATGCCGGTGCGCCAGCCGAGCGCCAGGAACGACACGAACAGCACGATGACGAGCGCTTCCATGAAGGAGTGCACGAACTCGCCGACGGCGTGCTCGACCACCTTGGGCTGGTCGGCGATGAGCTTGACGTCGATGCCTTGCGGCACCGCCTTCATGAACTCGGCGGTGGCCTTCTCGACCTCCTTGCCGAGATCGAGGATGTTGGCGCCCTTGGCGGTGACGACACCGATACCGATCGCGGCCTTGCCTTCCTGGCGCACGATGAAGCTCGGCGGGTCGACATAGCCGTGGGTGACGGTGGCGATATCACCCAAACGGAACACGCGGCCGTTGCTCTCGACCGGCGTCTCGGCGACGGCCTTGGCGCCATCGAGCGCGCCGGTAACGCGCAGCGGCACGCGCTGCGACGAGGTCTCGACCGTGCCGGCGGGCACGACGTTGTTCTGCTTGGCGAGCGAATCGAACAGGGCCTGCGGCGTGATGCCGAGGGTGGCGAGCTTGGCGTGCGAGAATTCGACGAAGATGCGCTCGTCCTGGTTGCCGTAGACGTCGACCTTGGTCACACCAGGCACCTTCAACAGGCGCTGGCGGAAGCCTTCCGAGACCTTCTTGAGCTGGGCATAGTCGGCGCCGTCGCCGGTCATCATGTAGAGGATGGAATCGACGTCGGAGAACTCGTCGTTGACGACGGGTCCCAGAATGCCCGAAGGCAACTGGCCCTGCACGTCGGCGAGCTTCTTGCGCAAGAGATAGAAGAGATACGGCACGTCCTTTGGCGGCGTGGAATCGCGGAAGGTCACCTGGAGCGCGGTGAAGGCCGGCTTGGAATAGGTCTGCACCTTCTCGAAATAGGGCAGCTCCTGGATCTTCTTCTCGATGGGGTCGGCGACCTGCGTCTGCATCTCCTGCGCAGTCGCGCCCGGCCAGATCACGGAGACGTTGACCACCTTCACCGTGAAGAACGGATCCTCGGCTCGCCCGAGCTTCTGATAGGAGAAGAAGCCGGCGACGCCGAGTATGATCATCAAGAACAGGACCAGCGTCGGATGGCTGACGGCCCAGGCCGAAAGGTTGAAGCGCTTCATCGCACTCTCCAAAGATGGTCCAATTGCAAAAAAACCACAGCCACTCTGTTCAAACCGTCGTCGCGAGGCAGCGAAGCAATCCAGGGGGCTGGGCAGGTTCTGGATCGCTTCGCCGCTTCAGCCCCGGCATTTGCGCTTGGGCCGAAACTCACCTCACACGACGTGACTCGTAAACTCTAGAAAGACAGCGACGAGACGATCCGCACCCGCTGGCTCGGATCGAGCTTCTGCACGCCGAGCGCCACGATCTTGGCGCCCTCTTCGACACCGCTGGTGATGATGACGTCGTTGCTCTCGTAGGACTTCACCACGACCGGCTTGAGCGTGACGGCGCCATTGTCGTCGACGACGTAGAAGGAGGGCTTGCCGCCTTCGTTGAACAGCGCCGACAGCGGCAGCCGCGCGACGCGCTCGGTCGCGGCATCCGACAGCGTCAGCGTCGCGGTCATGCCGAGCGAAACCTTGTCGTCGGCCTCAGGCAGCGAGAATTTTGCTAGATAGGTGCGCGTCGACGGATCGGCCGTCGGCGCGATCTCGCGCAGCTTGGCCGCATATTTCTTGTCCGGCTCCGACCAAAGAGTGACGCTGGCGGCGCCCGACTTGGCACGTCCAACCAGCGTCTCAGGGATCGCGACGACCGCTTCCTTCTCGGCAAAGCGGGCGACACGGATCGAAGTCTGGCCTGCGGCAACCACCTGGCCGGGCTCGATCAGCGTTGCGGTGACGACGCCACGGGCGTCGGCGTTGAGCGTCGCGTAGGAAAGAGAATTCTTGGTCAGCTCGACTGAGCGCACGGCTCGGTCCAGACGCGCGCGGGCCTCATCGGCGGCGGCGCGGCTCGAATCCATCGCCGCATCCGTAGTCCAGCCCTTGGCCTTCAGATCCTTGGCGCGCTGCTCGGCCGCGGCGGCCTGGGCCAGCACGCCGGTCGCAGCGGTCTGCTCGGCGACGGACTGTTCAGCCTGGAGCTTCAGATCGACCTCGTCGAGGGTCGCGAGCGGCTGGCCGATTTCGACGGTCTGGCCGACCTCGACCAGGCGCTTGGCAACCTTGCCGGCCACGCGAAAACCGAGATCGCTCTCGATCCGGGGCCTGACGGTGCCGACAAAGCTGCGCTCCGGCGTCTCGGCATCATAATGGGCGGTCGCGACCAGAACCGGCCGTGGCGGCTCGGCCTTTTCAGCGACGGTGTCATTGCACCCGGCCAGCGCGGCGGCCATCAGGGCCAGCGACACACCCGCCAAGAGCTTGGAATAGCTGGACAAAACTGACCGAACGAACATCGGAGGACACTCCCGCGACTGCAATGAGAGGAATGTCGACTAATCACTGATAAAAGTCAATAATCGTCAGTCATCAGGAAAGCGTGATCGTTAAGGGGCGGTAAGGATTGGTGAGCCTTGTGCCGCTAGCAACGCGCACCATTTCTTGATAGGGTTACATGTAACCAACGGAAATACATATGAGCCCTTCAAAGCCCAAGCCGTCTCGTATGAAGGTGCAGGCCCACCGCGATCGATTGCGTGCACAAGGCCTGCGGCCGATCCAGATCTGGGTGCCGGATATCCGCTCGCCCTCCTTCCAATCGGAAGCCCATCGCCAATCGCTTGCGGTCGCAACGAGCTCACATGAATCCGAAGACCAAGGCTTCATTGATGCCGTATCCGATTGGACCGATGAATGAAGCGAGGTGAGGTCTGGACGGTGGCAGGCGGCAAGGACTATGCGGGCAAGCCGCGCCCCGTCGTCATCGTGCAGGACGACAGCTTTGACGCGACGAACTCCATCACTGTCTGCGCCTTCACGACCGACGAAACCGAGGCGCCACTTTTCCGGCTCAAGGTCGAGCCGAACGACGGCAACGGCCTTCGAGCTCCGTCTCGACTTATGGTCGACAAGATTACTACAGTGCCAAAAGCCAAGGTAGGAACGTTAGTGGGACGCCTAGACGATGACGACCTGCTGCGTCTCAATCGCGCTATTCTGGTGTTTCTCGGACTGGCTGGTTCGCAGAGAAGCGCCAGTGCAGATTAGCCCGGATGGAGCGCAGCTCAATCCGCGGCCTGCAGGCTGTAGCTCGAGCGCTCCCGGATTTCGCTTCGCTCCATCCGGGCTACGCAGTGGTGGGTGCAGCTCTAACGCCCCTGCCCGGCGAACTCCTGCTTGCTCTCGTGGCCGCCGACAAACACTAGGATGCCGGCGATCAGGGGCAGGACGGCCAGCACCAGCAAGCCGGTCGAGGTCTGGCCGGTGGCTTCCTTGACCCAGCCGATCAGGTAGGGACCGCCGAAGCCGGCGAGGTTGCCGATCGAGTTGATCAGCGCGATGGCGCCGGCCGCCGCCGTGCCGGAGAGCCAGGCGGTCGGCAGGGTCCAGAACACGCCGAAGCAGCAGAACACGCCGATCGCCGCGACGGTGAGCACCACCATCGTCATGGTGGGATCGGTGAGATAGGAGGAGACGGCCAGCGCGACGGCGGTGAGCAGCAGCGGCGCGCCGACATGCATCACGCGCTCGCGCGTCGCATCGGAATGCCGCGCCCACAGGATCATGGCGATGGTGCCGAACAGATACGGGATCGCGGTGACGAAGCCGGTCTGGGCGTTGGTGAGGCCGAACGCCTTGACGATCTGCGGCAGCCAGAACTGCATGCCATAGAGCGCGCCGACGAAGCCGAAATAGACGAGGCTCAGCATGATCACCTTCGGCGACGACAGCGCCTCGCCGAGCGACAGATGCTTCACCGCCTGCTTGGCCGCGATTTCCGAATCGAGCCTGGACTTGAGCCAGGCCTTCTGATCGGCCGAGAGCCAGTCCGCCTTCTCCGGCCTGTCGGTGAGATAGAACCAGGTGACGATGCCCAGCAGCACCGAGGGGATGCCTTCGATGATGAACAACCACTGCCAGCCCTTCAGCCCCATCGCGCCGTCGAGCCCGAGCAGCAGGCCCGAGACCGGCGCGCCGATCACGGTGGAGACCGGGACAGCGATGGCGAAGGCGGCGAGGAAGCGGGCGCGATACTCGGCCGGGTACCAGTAGGTGAGATAGAGGATGATGCCGGGGAAGAAGCCGGCCTCGGCGACGCCGAGCAGGAAGCGCAGCACGTAGAAGCTCGTCACGCCGCTGACCAGCGCCATCAGCGCCGAGATGATGCCCCAGGTCACCATGATGCGGGCGATCCAGCGGCTCGCGCCGAATTTTTCCAGCGCCAGGTTGCTCGGCACCTCGAAAATGAAATAGCCGATGAAGAAGATGCCGGCGCCCCAGGAGAAGATCAGCGGCGTGAACTTCAGCTCCGCGTTCATGGTCAGCGCGGCGAAGCCGAGATTGACGCGGTCGAGATAGGAGAAGAAGTAGGCCAGCACCAGGAACGGAATCAGGCGCCAGGAGATGGCACGGATCGTCGAGGTCTCGATTTCCGACTTGGCTGAGCCGGCGGAACCGGCATAGGTCGTGGTCTGGCTCAAGGCTTCCCCCCGGGGTTGTTGCTCTTATGGGCTGATCCGGGGTTTTCAGCATCGCTGCGAAAGAGTCAATGGAGCAAGCAATGCACGGGGCGCAGCCGGATAAACCTGTTGCGCTGCGACGGAGGTCGCTGACCCGCGCCGCCCTTGCGCTGGTCGTGATCGCCTGCGGGCTGTCCTTGCGCTGGTACGGCTTTCCGCTTGGGCTTCCCGCCTTCGTGGTGAAATATGGCGGCTCGCTGCTATGGGCGACGATGGTGTTTCTGCTAGTCGGGGTTTTGCTGCCGGGGATGTCGCGGAGCCGACTTGCAGCCATCGCCGTGGCGATCGCGATCGCCGTCGAGTTCTCCCGGCTGGTGCATGCGCCCTGGCTCGATGCGTTTCGGCTCACCACCGCGGGCGCGCTGCTGTTAGGACGGATCTTCTCGCTGTGGAATCTGGTGGCCTATGCGGTCGGGATTGCGTTCGGCGTTTGGATTGATGGTCTTGTAGGGTGGGCAAAGGCGCGTTAGCGCCGTGCCCACCGTTCTCCTTCGCGGACCACGATGGTGGGCACGCTTCCGCCTTCGCTCTTCGAGCTACGGCGGACAAGTCGCTTTGCCCACCCTACGGGACCGACGCCGTGGCGAGCGCCCCTCACTCTGTCAATTGAAACCGCTCGAAGCGATCGAGCTCCTCCTCGATCACGCGCTTCAGCTCCTTGCGCCCCGCCGTCTTCTTCCCCTGCCCGACCCAGGTCCATTTCTGCATCAACAGCTTCTTCGCCTGACGGTCGGTCTTGAGGTCAAGCGCCGCGACGATCTCATCGCCCACCAGCACGGGCAACGCGAAATAGCCGAGCTTGCGCTTGGCCTTCGGCACATAGGCTTCGAACAGGTGGTTGTAGCCGAAGAACAGATTGGTGCGCTTGCGCTGGATGATCAGGGGATCGAACGGCGAGAGGATGTGAACGAGATCGGGCGAAGCGCCCTCACCCGGCTCCAGCGCCGCAGGCGCGGCCCAATGCTCCTGCTTGCCGGCGCCCTCGATCGCAACGGGCACGAGCTCACCGCGGCGGATGCGTGAGGCGACCAGCTGAGCGATCGCCTTCTTGCTCGGCGCATCGAGGTGGCAGATCGAATCCAGACTGACCAAGCCCTGCGACCGCAGCGCGCGGTCGAGCAGATAGGCCGTGATGTCTCTCGCCGACGCCGGCTTCGGCAGCTTGTCCCAGCCGAAGTGCCGCGTCATCAGCTCATAGGTCTTGAGCATGCCCTGGCGCGCGCTGACGGTCGCGACGCCGGTGTAGAAGGCGAGCTGCAAAGCCCGCTTCGAGGGCTTTCGGCTCTGCCAGAGATGCTCCTTCTCGGTGAGCACGTCGTCCTCGATGTCGCGGATCGTCAGCGGACCGGCGCGCAGGAGCCGCATCACCTTGCGCGTATCGGCCGGCTTGACCGAGGCGTACCATTTGTGCCCCTCGCGCCGGTGCTCGCGCATCGCCGGCAGGAAGAAGCGAAAATCGTTCGCCGGCACATAGGACAGCGCATGGGTCCAGTATTCGAACACGCTCCTGTCGACGCTCTGGGCCTGGCGCAGATCGGCACGCCGGTAGGACGGAATGCGGCTGAACAGGATGTGGTGGTGGCTGCGCTCGATGACGTTGATGGTGTCGATCTGCACATAACCGAGATGGTCGATCGCATCCGCCACCGCGCGCGCGCCCTCCCCGAACGGCGCGCGCTCGTCCAGCCGCTGGGCATGCAGCCAGATCTGCCGGGCCTGTGTCGTGGGGATCGGAAAGGGTTTGGGCGCGCGTGACATTGCAGGAGGCAATGTAGCCGGATTCGCGCCAGGAAAAAGAGAGACGCCAAAGAAGCTTTCTCAAGAAAAAGCCGCGCTGCCAACTGCTGACAGCGCGGCCGAACCGTGCGCGCCTCGCGCCTCACTTCATCGACATGGCCTTCTGCGCCTTCATGTAATGCGTGCAGGCGCTCTTCATCTTGCCGTTGCTCATAACGGTGTTGGCCATGGCTGCGCTGCGAGGGTGAAAGGCCTCAATTGCCGTTCTTTTGCACCTTGGGCCGGTCACCGAGGCTGCCGGTGGCAACGTCAGGCTCGCAGGACGCTTTGCCACGCACCTCCGCCTGGCAGCGATAGACGCTGCCGGTGAGGCGGTCGACCAGCCACATGTTCTCGTCGTTCGGACCGTCGAGGCCGACATAACGGCTGCTCAGCCCGGTGATCAGCGTGGACAGCAGGATCGCCACCGCGATCATCGCCGCACCGACATAGATGGGCATTGAGCTCAGAAAGACTGTCCGATCCGGCGGCCCGCCACGATAGAACTGGTAATCACTCGGCCTGGGCACTGGACTGAACTCGGCTCCGTTCCTCGGCGGTTATTGGACGCGGAGTCCTGCTAGGCGCCCAACTGGCCGAATTCTTGTTCGCACGCAGGCCATCACGCGACGGCTTTGCGACGATCGGTGAGCAAGGGTTTCCGGAACAAATTGGCGGCCCGAGCCGGGCCGCCTGTTGCTTGCCTGCCGGCTCAGCGGCGGCCGAACAACCCGCCCATCATACCGCCGAACAGACCGCCGGGGCCGCCTGGCGGACCGGCACCGCCACCGCCGTAATGGCGCCGGCCGCCACCGCCGGAGGACCGGCGACGCGCCGGCTCGTCGTCTGCCTGTTCGGAGGAGGCCGCGCGGGTCGAGACAATCTCCGACAGCAGGGCCTTGTGCTGGAGCTTGTTGAGGTAACCAGTCGCAGGATAGCCACGGGCAGCCTGCCACCGCCTCATCACGGAACGGGTCTCATCATCGAACTTGCCCGTCGCCTTGACGTCGAAGCCGAGCCCGGTGAGGCGGCGCTGCACGTCGCGGCGCTGGTTCTTGTCCAGGCCGATCTGGTCTTCAGACACCTGGTTGGCTTCTTCCGTAAAGGTCGCGGGATCGATCCCGGCCGAGAGGTTGCGGGTGGTGATGGATGGACCATCCTGCAACGCCGCGATGCGGGCGAGCGCGATCGATTTGAACGTGCCGTTGGGATAGCTGGTGAGATAGGCGTTGAGCTCCTCGACCTTGTTGGAGTCCCTGATCGAGCGCCAGAACTCGAGCTCGACGTCGGAGCCTTGCTTGCTCGCGGCCAACACCGGTGCGTTCGACGGATCGGTCGTGGCCGCAGCCGGCACGCCGACCGGATTGAGATAGACGTTGCCCGTGAGGTTGGTGTGCCCCCAGGGCAATTGCCCCTTGCTGGTCTCGTCACTGACCTGGGCACGGACCTTGGTCATCGCCTGCTGGATCTCGATCCCGGGCTGGGCAATGTTGGCGACGAGCGCGCGGGTGAACGGGCTGTTGGTGCCGGCTTCGCCGTCGAGCGCGGTCTGGCCGGGGCCGGTGGCAAAGGCAATCAGCGTACCCTCGCCCGACTTCATCTCGGCAAGACCGGTCTGGACGTTGACGGAGCGGGTGGCCTTGGCCGAGCGGATCTTTGCCGCGAACGGATTGTCGCGGCAGGCGTCCAGGAACACGAGCTTCACCTTCGCGTCAGACATGGTCTGATCGAGCGTGAGGTCGACATTGATCGCCGCGCCCAGCTTGACGTCCATCTCGGATTTCAGGTCTGCGTCGACCGGCAACAGGTAGTTGACGCCGTTCACGGCAATCCCGTGGCCGGCATAGAAGAACACAGCGACGTCGGCGCCTTCGCTCTTCTTGCCGAACTCCAGAAGCTTCGCGGTCATGGCATCGCGGGTGAGGTTGGCGCCCTCGACGACGTCGAAGCCGACATTGCGCAGCACCCTGGCCATCGCCTTGGAATCGATCGCGGGGTTGGGAAGCTGCGGGACATTCTTGTAGGCGGCGTTGCCGACCACGAAGGCGACGCGCTTGTCCGCGAAGGCCGCGTTGCCGCTGACGAGAAATACTGCGATTGAAATTGCTGCGATCAAGAAGCGCATGATCATTCTCCCCTGATCCAAACTTCCTCGCTGCTCTCGGTTCGGCCTGAGCCGATCCGATGAGAGCAATCTGATCCAGTTCACAAC
This sequence comes from Bradyrhizobium sp. LA6.1, assembly GCF_040547805.1. Taxonomy (NCBI): domain Bacteria; kingdom Pseudomonadati; phylum Pseudomonadota; class Alphaproteobacteria; order Hyphomicrobiales; family Nitrobacteraceae; genus Bradyrhizobium; species Bradyrhizobium sp. LA6.1. The sequence goes on from NZ_JBEPQK010000015.1 coordinate 187,780, forward strand.
GACGCACTGTGATCTGGATCACTCGGGGATTTCTGCTGCTCGAACCGAGCTGAGAGTCGCTGCGACGGTCGCTTTTCGGGCTGCTGACGCAGCGGGCAATACGGCTGGTGACGAACAATGGCCGAAAGATTGTACCTGCTCGGGCTGCGAGTCCAGCCGGTTCAGCTGTCGATGCCGAATGAGACGGCGGTTCTTCCCGGTGGCAGGGCACCGCCGCTGGCCCGACATGCCATGGATGCCGATCGGCGCCGGCGCTAGGATGCACGGGTCATTTCGGTCGTCTGGAATGTGACCCGCATCACATCGAGGCTGTTGAACCTTCCCTACGCTCGCAACATCAAATCGCCATCAGGCGTAACAGCGAGGATGCGACAATGACCCGTTTTGATAAGTTTTTTGGATTGAAGGCGATTACCCTCACGGCCGCGCTGTCGATGACGGCCGGCCTGGCTTTCGCCGGGGATAACGTCTCTGCTAACCAGATTCTGGATGCGCTGAAGCCGAAGCCGGCAACCCGCGGCCTGTCCGTCGGTCCGCAGGCCGATCCGACCGCGCAGGCCAAGGAAGCGACGTTCCTGAACACGGTGCGCAACCGCTCGACCCGGTCGCTCTCGATGGGCGAGCGCGAGCAGATCGCCGAGCTCGCCGCCACCAAGCCGAAGATCGATCTGGAGATCCAGTTCGACTACAACTCGGCCGACATCGCCAAGACGTCGGTGCCGTCGGTGCAGGCGCTCGGCAAGGCGCTGTCCGATCCGTCGCTGAAGGGCTCGACCTTCGTGGTCGCCGGCCACACCGATGCGATCGGCGGCGAGGAGTACAATCAAGGCCTCTCCGAACGGCGCGCCGACACCATCAAGAAGTACCTGGTGCAGAACTATGGTCTCAACGGCACAGAGCTCGTCACCGTCGGCTATGGCAAGACCAAGCTGAAGGACACCGCCAACGGCGCCGACCCGATCAACCGCCGCGTCCAGGTCGTCAACATGGAAGCCAAGACGACGGCGTCCAAGTAGATTGTCCAAGTAAACTGTCCAAGTGAACTTCAAATCATCGCCGCGTGAAATACGCCGCCTGCCCCGATCGTGACAGGCGGCGATTTCATATCCAGCTCTGGAACAGCATCAACCGGTTGAACGTCTGCATGGACGTGCCGATGAAGGCCGCCGAGATCGGCAGCATCACCGCAAAGCCGATCGCCGCGACCCCGACATAGGCCCACAGCAGCCAGCGCGGCAGCCCCTCTCGTCGCAGCACATAGACCAGCGCAAGCGACGCCACGGTTGCGGCCGGCAGATAATAGTAGAGGAAGCCGAGCGTGCGCGGCAGCAAGGCCCAGGCGAGCCAGGAGCCGAAATAGAACGTCGCGATCAGGAACGCATCCCAGCGGCGAGCGACGATGAAGTCGCGCAACACGACGGCGAGCGCGAGCAGCGCCGGCCACGCGACCAGCGGATTGCCGAGGAAGACGATCGCGGAGACATTGTTCTCCGAGGTCTTGTCGAATAGGAACCACACCGGGCGCGCGAGCAGCGGCCAGGATGGCCACGCGCTCATATAGGTATGGCCGGCGATCGCGGTCGTGGTGTTGTCGGCGAATATCCGGCGCTGCGCCTCGATCAGATCCGGCAGCGACGCTCCGTAGAGCGGCACGAAAGCGGCAAGATATGTCAGCGCCGGCAGCACGGCGAAACAGAGCGCGACATGCTGCACCCGAAAACCGGACCAGAGATCGGGCCGATACCAGTCGCTCGGCTTCGCGTCGGCAAACAGTGTGTGCCAGCCCTGCATCAGGCGGATCACCGCAACCATCACGATGCAGATGCCGAGCGGAAACAGGCCGCTCCATTTGCAAGTCGCGGCGAGGCCAAACAAGGCGCCAGCGAGCGCGAACAACGCATGCGGGCGCTCTCTTCGAAAGCCGTGCATGAAGGCGGCAATCGCGAGCAGGCCGAATCCGAGCGCGTAAATGTCCAGCATGGCGATGCGCGCCTGCACGTAAAGCATCTGGTTGAAGCCCGCGATCGCCGCGGCGGCGATCGCGGGCCCTTGCGCGGAGAACAGCGCGAGCCCGCACAGATAGATCGCGACGATCGCGAGCGCACCGAACAAGGTCGACGGATAGCGCCAGCCCAGCGCATTGTCGCCGAAGGCGGCGATCGATGCCGCCATCAGCTCCTTGGCCAGCGGCGGATGCATCGGATTGAGCATCGGTTGCGACATCGTGGGTGTCAGCATCTGCCGTGCCGCCGGCACGTAATGCACCTCGTCGAAGACGAACTTCTCCGGCGCCGTCAGGCCGATCAGCAGCGCGAGATGCGCGACCAGGAAAATCGCGACAGCGATCACTGCGCTCTGCGACACCTTCGGAACCGAGGGCAATTCGAACGGCTGCTGTGGGGCTATTTTGCGTGGCAAATCTGCTTCACCGCGGAGAAAAACAAAGACGGCACTTTTCATTGAACGCATTCTGCCGCAACTGTCACTAAGCATAACGCACGTCCAGCGCCGCTTGTGATAATTTCGCCACATCAGAAGCGCGCGCGATCCGGTACGATCAGGGACATATCGATCGGTTGCGAAATGAATTTGCGTTTCTGGCTTTTCCCCACTCTGTTGTCGGCACTCGTCTGCGCGGCGCCTTGCGCGCAGGCACAGACGCGCGTCGGCGAAGCCGTCGTGATCCAGAACGACGTGGTGCGCGTGGCCACGACCACGACGCCGATCAGTGTCGGCGACAGCATGCTGCGCGACGAGACTGTGCGCACCGGCGCCGATAGCGCTGCGCGCTTCGTCATGGCCGACAGCACCAATCTGTCGCTCGGCCCTAGCGCCACGCTGAAGCTCGACCGCACCGTCTTCAACGACGAGCACAGCTATCGCGACGTCGCGATCCGCATGACCACAGGCGCATTCCGTTTCGTCACCGGACATTCGGAAAAGACCGCCTACAAGATCACGACACCGCTCGCGACCATCGGCGTGCGCGGCACCACGCTCGACATCCTCTCCCAGCGCGGCCGCTCCGTCGTCGTGCTCCAGGACGGAGCCGCCAGCGTCTGCACGACGAGCTCCCAGTGCGTGCAGCTCACCCAGCCCGGCGACACTGCAATCATCACCTCGGCCGGCGGCAAGGTTAGCATCACCAAGACCAACACGCCGCCCTGGACCTTTGCCGCCAACTGCGCCGCAAGCGCCGGGCTGTGCTCGGTCAACCAGTATGCGGACGCCTCGCCGACCATCACGCCTGCCGTCCACGACGACGGCATGCTGTGCGGGCGGTGATGATGGCGAAACTCGACGTCAAGCGCTTCGTCCTCGCCGCCGCGCTGACCGCAACCGCTGCGTTTGCGTTCTTCGCGTTCAACGCGCGACCGGCGGCAGCGCAGGCGTCTTGCGAGTCCGGATGCGGTGGGCCGACGCCCTCTCCGTCGCCGACCTATTCACCGTCGCCGTCGCCGACACCCACACCGACCCCCTCCCCTTCGCCAAGCCCCTATCCGTCGTCCTCGCCGAGCCCGTATCCACCGCCTCCACCTTCGGGCCCGACCGGCGCGGACTCCAGCGGCAATTCGATCGGCGGCCTCGCCAACCAGCGCTTCAACCAGATGATCACCAACCGGGTGCTCGGCACGGTGCTGCTCGGCGTCAACGAGCAGGTCAATTGCAGCGACTGCATCAGCGCATTCGGCTCCGCCGGCTCGTTCTCGGCCGGCATTCACGGCCGCAAGGAGCTGACCAACAACCTGTCGCTGCTCGCCGGCATCGCCTACACGCAATACAGCGAGGGCGGCTACAATATCACCAGCGCGCCGATCGGCGCCTTCGCTCTGCGCTATGATTTCACCGACTGGGGCTCGTCGCGCCCGTTCTTCGACGTCGGCACCATCCTGACGCCGTGGGAGAAGGCGCGCTACACCCGCAACTACAACACCAGCCTCGGGCCGGTGAGCGTCACGGGCTCGACCAACGCGTCGAACTACGCCGTCTATGGCCGTGCCGGGTGGATGAGCCGCGTGTCCCCGCGCGACGAATTCGCGGCCTCGATCGAAGTCTGGCAGCTCTGGCAACGCGTCTCCGGCTATACGGACAGCGCCGTGGCGTTCAATCCGTTCGACGCCTCCATTGCGACCGGCACCGACCGCACCAGCCTGGTCAAGATCGGCGGCCAGTGGACGCATCTCTTCGGCAGCAACATCGAGACCAACATCAATGGCGGCTGGGTGCAGTCCTTCGCCAGCCATGGCGGCATCGTCGCCACCGTGACCGGCGACGGCCTGGTGGTGCCGACGATGGGCAACCAGGGTTGGTTCGAATACGGCGGCCGCCTCGGCTTCCGCGTGCAGAAGGGCTGGATCGTCGACCTGTTCGCCAACGGCACGCTGGGCCCGCAGCCGGTGGGGAACACCATCCATGGCGGCGTGGGGCTAAGGATTAATTACTAGGCGGGATCTCGCCCCAAATTCCGCTGTCATGCCCCGCGAAGGCGGGGCATCCAGTACGCCGCAGCCTATCGATTGACCACTAGCGTCTCGAAGTACTGGATCGCCCGATCAAGTCGGGCGATGACAGTGAATATGTGGCCAGAGCAGGCCACCTCACGCCGCCGACTTGCCCTCGAACGCCCGCCGGAGCACTTCCACATCGAGCTTCACCATCTTCATCATGGCTTGCATCGCGCGCGCAGCCGCGGCCTTGTCTGGGCTCGACAGGAATTCGAACATCACCTTCGGCACCACCTGCCAGGATACGCCCCAGCGATCGCTGATCCAGCCGCACTGCTGCTCCTTGCCGCCATGAGCAAGGAACGCGCTCCAGACGCTGTCGACCTGAGCCTGATCGTCGCAATGGATCATCAGCGAGATTGCGTGGGTATATTCCACCTTCATGCCGCCATTGAGCGCGACCAGGGGCTGCCCGGCCACCGTGAATTCGACGACGAGCACGGAGCCTGTCTTGCCGGACGGACCGTCCGAAACGTTGCGCTGGACGTGCGTGATCTCCGAGTTCGGAACGAGCGAGACGTAGAACTTCGCGGCTTCCTCGGCATCGCCGTTGAACCACATGCAGGGCACGAGCTTGGACATCGTGAATGCTCCTCTTCAGATGGTCGATGTTCGTTGGGTTCGATCAGGCGTTCGCCATGTCGGACTGCGCGGCGAAGGCTGCCATGTCCATCCAGTTCACGCCCCACATATGACCGTCGGGGTCCTCGAAGCTGCGGCCGTACATGAAGCTGTACTCGTCCTTCGGGCTGGGATCGGCCACACCGCCCGCGGCCTCGGCCTTGCCGACGACGTCATCGACCTCGTCGCGGCTGTCGGCCGACAGGCAGAGCAGCACCTGGTTCGAGGTCTTGGCATCCGCGATCGGCTTCGGCGTGAACTTGCGGAATTTGTCGTGGGTCAGGAGCATGGCGAAGATGGTCTCGGAGAAGACCATGCAGCTCGCCGTCTCGTCGCTGAATTGCGGGTTCCTGACCGCACCGACTGCCTCGTAAAAGGCCGTCGCGCGCTTGAGGTCGGTCACCGGCAGATTGACGAAGATCATTTTGGGCATCGGAGGCTCCTTGGGCGGGGTTCTGCCCAAGGACGGATGGCCCGACGGCCATCCGACACGGCTTCCGAATATTTTTTGAAGGCTGTGCCTGCGTGGTTCTGTCGCACAGAACCAGCAGGCTTTCAGGCCCTTACTTCGTCTCGTTGGGATCCCGGTGGACGGGGTCGATCCACAGCACGGTCTCGGGCTTCTCGACCGGCTCGATGTCGAGGTTGATCGCGACCGCCTCGCCGTCGCTGCGCACCAGCACGCATTCCAGCACCTCGTCCCGGCTGGCGTTGATCTCCTGATGCGGCACGTAAGGCGGGACGAAGATGAAATCGCCGGGGCCGGCCTCCGCCGTGAACTGCAGGCTCTCGCCCCAGCGCATCCGCGCCTTGCCCTTCACCACGTAGATGACGCTTTCGAGATGGCCGTGGTGATGCGCACCGGTCTTGGCGTCCGGCTTGATGCTGACCGTGCCAGCCCACAATTTCTGCGCGCCGACGCGTGCGAAATTGATCGCGGCCGCGCGGTCCATGCCCGCCGTCGACGGCACGTTGGTATCGAGCTGATTGCCGGGAATGACGCGCACGCCGTCATGTTTCCAGCGATCGTCATGATCGTGGTCATGGTGGGAATGCGTGTGGTCATGGCCGGTCATGGGACTTGCTTTCTGTTGGTTCCGTGCGCGGCAAGCTAACCAAAGCGGGCCTATCAAGCCATACCCAAAATCGGAACTCTCGTAGTCGGCAGGCGTTGTTTTCGCGAGCCAACTGGAAGGAGAGTTTCATGGGTAGCACGAGCGACAAGATCAAGGGCACCGCCAACGAGGCCATCGGCAAGGCCAAGCAGGGCATCGGTGAAGCCACCGGCTCCGATCGCCTGAAGGGCGAAGGCGTGGTCCAGGAAGTGAAGGGCAAGGGCCAGCAGGCCATGGGCGACGCCAAGGACGCCGCGAAGGAAGCAATCGATCGCGCCGCGGCTGCGGCAAAGCGCGCGGCGGAGTGACTCGCGTCAATCTGAAAGCGAAAAGACCGGCCGCGAGGCCGGTCTTTTTGTTTTGCGCTGATCTCTATCCGTCATGGCCGGGCCTGTCCCGGCCATCCACGTCTTGGCTGCACGAAGGAAAGAACGTGGATGCCCGGGACAAGCCCGGGCATGACGACGTAGGCTCACTTCACCGCGAGCAATTCCACGTCGAACATCAATGTCGCGTTCGGCGGGATCACGCCACCGGCGCCGCGGGCGCCGTAGCCGAGCTGCGGCGGGATGATCAGCGTGCGCTTGCCGCCGACCTTCATCGTGGCAACGCCCTCGTCCCAGCCGGCGATGACGCGGCCCTTGCCGATCGGAAACTCGAACGGCTCGTTACGGTCGACCGACGAGTCGAATTTCTTGCCCTTCTGGCCGTTCTCGTAGAGCCAGCCGGTGTAGTGCATCACGCAGATCTGGCCGGGTTTCGGCGAGGCGCCGGTGCCGACAACGCTATCAATGGTCTGCAAGCCTGAAGCTGTGGTCATGGGTTTTCCTGCGGTCTGGGCCGAGGCCGTGGTGGAAACGAATGTCGACACGCTGCCGATCACGGTGATCGCGAGTGCCGACATGATGGCGAGGAGCGCGCGCTGGAAACGCTGCATAAGAGACCTTCCGTTTGAGGCGGAAGGTGTCTAGCGCAACGAAGCAATCGTTTCCAGCCCTCGGCCCTTAATAGCCCAGCGCGCAGCCGTCCTTGCGCGGATCGGAACCGCCGGTGAGCGTGCCCTTGTCCCAGTCGATCCAGATCGCCTGGGCGCCGCCGAGCGGGCCGACCACGCTGGTGGTCTTGTGGCCGAGCTTCTTCAGGCCTTCGACGATATCGGCAGGCACGCTGTCCTCGAGCTGGTACTGGCCCTCGTAGTGCAGACCGCGCGGCATGTCGATCGCCTCCTGCACGTCGCAGCCATAGTCGAGGATGTTGGTCACGACGTGGGTCTGGCCGACCGGCTGGTACTGTCCGCCCATCACCGCGAACGGCATCACGGAGCGGCCGCCCTTGGTGAGGAGGCTCGGCATGATCGTGTGAAGCGGGCGCTTGCCGCCGGCGATGCAATTGGGATGGCCGGGCTGGATGCGGAACCCACCGGCGCGGTTCTGGAACAGCACGCCGGTCTTGTTCGAGACGATCGCCGAGCCGAAGGAATGTGCGATCGAATTGATGAACGAGCAGACGTTGCGGTCCTTGTCCACGACCGTGATGTAGATGGTCGAGGGATTCATCGGCGGCGCGACGTTCGGCAGGTCGAGCATGCCGTCCATGCGAATCTTGCTGATGTACTCGTCGGCAAAGCCCTTCGCGAGCATTTCGGCGACGTCGATCTTCATATGCTCAGGGTCAGCGACATGCATCTCGCGATTCATGTAGGCGATGCGCGCGGCCTCCGCTTCGAGATGGAAGCGCTCGATGCTGAGCGGCGCGTACTTGGTCAGGTCGAACCGCGACAGGATGTTGAGCATCAAGAGCGCGGTGACGCCCGGGCCGTTCGGCGGGCACTGCCAGACGTCGTAACCCTTGTAGTTGGTACCGATCGGCGTCGTCGTCTCAGTGGTGTGGGCGGCGAAATCGTCGAGCGTGTGCAGGCCGCCGATCTCCCTGAGGGTCTCGACCATGTCCTCCGCGATCGCGCCCTTGTAGAAGGCATCGCGGCCGTCCTTGGCGATCGCGCGCAGCGTCTTGCCGAGTTCGGCCTGGCGGATGATGTCGCCGGCGACCGGCGGCTTGCCGCCCGGCAACAGGTAACGCACCGTGTTGGTGCCACCCTTCAGCTTCTCGAACTGGTTCTTCCAGTCGAAGGCGATGCGGGGCGCGACGACATAGCCTTCCTCCGCCGCCTTGATCGCGGGCTGGAGCAGGCGGTCGAAGCCGAACTTGCCGTGATCGCGCAGCACGGTCGCGAAGGCGTCGATCACGCCGGGGATCGAGACCGCATGCGCCGAGGTCAGCGGCACGGAATTGATCTTGCGCTCGAGATACCAGTCGGCGTTCGCCGCCTTCGGGGCCCGGCCGGAGCCATTATAGGCAATGATCTTGCCCTCGCCGCGCGGCTGGATCAGCGCAAAGCAGTCGCCGCCGATGCCGGTCGATTGCGGCTCGATCACGCCGAGCAGCGCCGAACCCGCCACCGCCGCATCCACCGCCGTGCCGCCCTCGCGCAGCACCTCGATCGCGGCCAGGGAGGCCTGCGGATGCGAGGTCGCGACCATCGCGTTGGTGGCGTGGACCGTGGACCTGCCGGGGAAATGGAAGTTTCTCATCGAAGTTTTGCTCTCTCAGGGCTCTCTTGGGGGGCTCTCTTGGGCCGTCGGCGCGGAGGGCGCGCCGTCTCGGAAAAACCGGGCCTACATGACACATTCCAGCCCGCCGGGGCAATGCTGGCATACCAGCGAAATAGCTGCCATCCGCTGGGCGTATAGACCTTTTGCCGTCCGGAGCCATGCGGGTTTTCTGGGCGGCGGCCGCCTGCTAAACGAGCCGCCATGATCCACAAGGTCGCCGCCTTTTACCAATTCGCCGCCCTGCCCGATTACCGCGCGCTGCGCGAGCCGTTGCGCGCGTTCTGCGCAGGCCTCGCGCTCAAGGGCAGCGTGCTGCTCGCCCAGGAAGGTATCAACGGCACGATTGCGGGTGCGCCCGAGGCGATCGACGCCTTCGTCCACGAGCTCGCGCACGGCGCCCTGTTCGGCGGCCGGCTGAACAATCTCGAGCTGAAATTCTCGACCGCCGAGGCGATGCCGTTCGGCCGGCTCAAGGTGCGGCTGAAGAAGGAGATCGTCACGCTCGGCGACGAGGCCGCAGATCCGACGCGCCAGGTCGGCACGTACATCGAGGCCGCCGAATGGAACGCGCTGATCGCGGCACCCGACACGCTGGTGCTCGACACCCGCAACGCCTTCGAGGTGGCGATGGGCACGTTCGAGGGTGCGGTCGACCCTGAGATCAAGAGCTTTGGCCAGTTCAAGGATTTTGCCGCCGAGCAGCTCGATCCGGCCAAGCATCGCAGGATCGCGATGTTCTGCACCGGCGGCATCCGCTGCGAGAAGGCGAGTGCGCATCTGCTCGCGCGCGGCTTTGCCGAGGTCTATCACCTCAAGGGCGGTATTCTCAAATATCTGGACGAGGTACCGGAGGCGCAGAGCCGCTGGCGCGGTGAATGTTTTGTATTCGACGAGCGCGTCGCACTCAGTCATGGCTTGCGCGAACGGGGCCTACGCGAACAGGAATTGGGGCACGACCGTGACGAGTGACATCAAGACGCTGGGCGAGCGCATCGACACGCTGGAGACGCGCATCGCCTATCAGGACGATACGATCGAGACACTCAACCAGACGATCACCGCGCAATGGAAGCAGATCGACGCGCTGACACGGAAGATCGCGGAGCTCGGCGAGCGACTTCAGGAAGCCGAGACGAATGCGCCGGGCCCCGCCAACGAGCCGCCGCCGCATTATTGAGGATGATGAGCTACAGCCCTGACGCCTTCGGCAGCAGGCTCGCCACCTCGACCGACATCATCAGGCGGTCGCGCCCACCCTGCTTCGCCGCATAGAGTGCCTGATCGGCAGCCTCGACGAGCGAGCCCACGCCGGCGGTGCGTTCCAGCGCGGGCCGGCAGGCCGCGCCGCCAAGCGAAGCGGTGACGCAGCCCGACGCGTGATTGGTGCTGTGGACGAGGCCCGCCTCGCGGATCGCCCGGCGGATCCGCTCGCCGATCCGCGCACAGCCGGCGGCATCGGTGTTCGGCAGCAGCATGGCGAATTCCTCACCGCCGTAGCGCGCAGCCAGATCTCCGGCGCGCTGCATCTCGGCCGCGATGACCTTCGCCACCACGCGCAGACAGGCATCGCCTGCGGGGTGGCCGTATTCGTCGTTGTAGGCCTTGAAGTGGTCGACGTCGATCATCAGCAAAGCGAGGCTGGAGCGGTCGCGATAGGCGCGCGCCCATTCCTCCTTCAACCGTTCGTCGAAACGGCGGCGGTTGGCGAGCCCGGTGAGGCTGTCCTCGATCGCGAGCGTCTCGAGCCTGGTCTCCAGCTTCTTCTGCTCGGTGATGTCGCGCGAGATCGCGACCACCCCGTCGACGTTGCCGTTTTCCTTGCGGGTCACCCGCATGGTCGATTCGAGCCAAACTTCCGAGTTTTGCCGGTGCGCGTTGCGATAGGTGACGCGCGCCTCGTCCTTTTCGCCACGCTTCATGGCATCGACGAGCGCCTGGACCTGCGGCCGATCATCCGCATGGATGCCGGCGAGCGCCGGCGTTCCGATCAGCTGATTGGGCCGCCAGCCGACGACGCGGACCGATGAGGGCGAGACATAGCGCAGCCGCTCGTCGAGCCCGATGCGGGTCACCATGTCGCTGGAGCCTTCCGCGAGCAGACGGAAATGCGCCTCTTTCTCGACCAGGGCCGCAGCCATGCGCTGGCCCCGCTGCAACTGCCGCACCAGCACCGCGCCGATAACCGCGATCAGCACGACCAGCGCGAGCACGTAGAGCATGCGGGAGATCGCCGCGGCGCGCCAGGGCGCCAGCAGCTCGGCCTTGTCGACCATGGCAAGCAGGACGAGCGGATAACGGCCAGAGCGCTTGAAGAAGCTGACGCGCTCGGCGCCGTCCAGCGGCGACCTGAAATGGTATGCGCCGCCCGGCTGCTGCAGGCTCGCGTCGCGGAATAGCGGGGTGTCGGCGACGCTGCGGCCGACGAACCTGTCGTTGCTTGGATTGCGCGCGATGATCATGCCGTCGCCATGCACGAGCGCCACGGAGCTGTTGCGGCCGAGCTCGAACTGCTCGTAGAAATGCGCGAGATAGTTGGCGCTGATGGTCGCAAGCACGACGCCGCCGAAGCTGCCGTCCTGCTTGTTGAAGCGGCGCGACAGGGTGACGACCCATTCGCCATCGAGCTGGCTCCGAACCGGATGGCCGACATGAGGCTCCCGTTTCGAGGACAGCTGGTGATGACGGAAGAAAGCGTCGTCGCTGAGCGTCGAGCCGATCGTGCCCGGCGAGGTCAGCCAGTTGCCCTGGTCGTCGATGATGGCGAGGCTGTGAATGCGCGCGATCGCCTTCTTGCGTGCCTCTAGCAAATTCCTGAGCTTGGCGATCGTGGCGGGTTCGGCGCCGTCCATCTCCAGCCGACTGACGACGCCGACGACGCCGGAATCCAGCAGGTCGAGGCTGTCCTCCGCATGCTGCGTCAGCGAGCGCGCAACATTCGCCATCTCGGTCTCGGCGCCCTTGAGCACGGCATCGCGCGCGGCCCATTCGCGCCAGCCGCTGACGCCGAGGATAGTCGCGCAAGTGAGCACGACGAACGCCGCCGCGCGCAACGGCAGGCGGCTCCATCCGGCTCTTTGTGAGGCGACGGTCATGCGGCAGAAATCTCCGATCGCCGGAACTTCCACCGCTTCTGTTATTGAACCCTGAAACGCTTGAGGACATTCGCAGCGTTATGCGGGTTTTCCCGTACTCCTACGGACTGGAGCGTCGCTGGATCGCTAACAATGCGTTAGCGACCCTATCGGAAACCGAGCGCCCCGGCGCTCGCTGAACGTCGGCCTTAGCTGAAGATCGACTTAACCTTGTCCCAGAGCGAGGGACTGTCGGCGTCCGCATCGGCCTTCGATGGTGTCGGCTGCGCAGCGCTGACGGGATCGGACGCAGGGAAACTGTCCTCCAGCCCGGCTTCAAGCCTGGTATGGCGATCGGCGGCCAGCGCCTTGCCAAGATCATCAGCGTGCTTGTCGTGCGGCGCGGGATTGAATGTCTCAGCCATGGAGTCCTCCTCGATTGGGAGGTCAACGCGGCGCATTTGCGCTGGTTCCACTGTTCCGCTCCGGCTTCCGGCAGTGTATCAGGAACCTCAATCTAGATAGGACCGTCCGTGCCCCAGTCTGCGACAAAGCCCTTCATCGACGTGCTCTCCGGCCAGCGCCAGGCTACCCCGCCCATGTGGATGATGCGGCAGGCCGGGCGCTATCTGCCGGAATATCGCGAGGTGCGGGCCAAGGCCGGCGGCTTCCTCGATCTCTGCTTCAACCCGGAGCTTGCCGCCGAAGTCACGCTGCAGCCGATCCGCAGGTTCGGCTTCGATGCGGCGATCATCTTCTCCGACATCCTGGTGATCCCCTACGCGCTCGGCCGTTCCGTGCGGTTCGAGGTTGGCGAGGGTCCGCGGCTGGAGCCGTTGGATGATCCCGCAAAAGTCGCGACACTCGCCGCGCACGCCGACTTCGGCAAGCTCAAGCCGGTGTTCGAGGCGCTCAGAATCGTGCGTGGTGCGCTCGATCCCAAGACCGCACTGATCGGCTTCTGCGGGGCGCCGTGGACGGTGGCGACCTACATGGTCGCCGGCCAGGGCACGCCCGACCAGGCGCCGGCGCGGATGATGGCCTACCGGCATCCGGAGGCGTTTGCGACAATCATCGACGTGCTCGTGGAGAACTCGATCGCATATCTGCTGACGCAACTCGCGGCCGGCGCCGATGCGTTGCAGATCTTCGATACCTGGGCCGGCGTGCTGCCGTCGGCCGAGTTCGCGCGCTGGTCGGTCGAGCCGACCCGGCGCATCGTCGAAGGCGTGCGCGCAAAAGTGCCCGATGCAAAGATCATCGGTTTTCCGCGCGGCGCCGGCGCGCAACTGCCGGGTTATGTCGAAGCAACCGGCGTCAACGGCGTCAGCATCGACTGGACCGCCGAGCCGGCCTTCATCCGCGAGCGCGTGCAGAGCCGCGTCGCCGTGCAGGGCAATCTCGACCCGCTGGTGCTGATCACGGGCGGCGCCGCGCTCGACCGTGCGGTGGACAACGTGCTGGCGAACTTTGCGCAAGGGCGTTTCATCTTCAATCTCGGCCACGGCATCCAGCCGGAAACGCCGATCGCCCATGTCGAGCAGATGCTGAAGCGCGTGCGGGGGTAATTTGTTGCGTCCCCGAAGGGGAGCGGAAACAAAACCGCGAAAACAACCCCATGCACAGTAGAGAGACCACGCCCGATCAATGACTTAGAGGGCACTGAAATCAGATGCGCAGTCATCGCACTAGACTGCGCCGACGTTTGACACGTCGGGCAAAACAGGAGCAGGATGGCATCATCCCGCCGATTGCGATTTCGCAGGCCAGCTAGCGCGGCCGGCTGCGCTCGATGATCTCGGCGGCGCCCTTCGTCAGCAGATCCAGTCCCACCGCACGGCCGAGCTCGCGCGGGCGGTTGGCGGGGCCCGTGTGCGAGGCTTCGATGATGGTGTTGCCGGAGAGGTCGAGCACGGACGCCGTCAGCGACATCTGATCGCCTGCGATGGTCGAAAAACCCGCCACCGGCGAATTGCAATGGCCGTTGAGCACCCACAGCACCTCGCGCTCGGCATCGGCAGAAGCGTGCGCAGAGGGATCGTCGATCGATGCCAGGATCTGCCGCGTCTGCCAGTCCTGAGCGGCGCATTCCACCGCGACGATGCCCTGCCCTGCCGCGGGCAGCATCTCCGCCGCGGAGAATTCATAGGCGATACGGTGCGAGAGGCCGACGCGGTCAAGACCGGAACGCGCCATGATCAGCGCATCCGCCGGCCCCACCGCGCCGCCATCCGGCAACTTCTGCTTCTCGCCATTGTCGAGTTTTCGCACGCGGGTGTCGGCGGCGCCGCGGAAGTGGATCACTTCGACATCAGGAAACAGCCGCCGCGCATAGGCGGCGCGACGCACGGCGTTGGTGCCGATCTTGAAACCTTTGCCGCGGGACTGGCGCAGCGCTTCCAGCGTCACGCCATCGCGCAGCACCAGTGCGTCACTCGGGGGATCGCGCGATAGCGTAGCGCCGATGACGAGGCCGGGCGTGTCCTCGTTGCCGGGCATGTCCTTCAGCGAATGCATCGCGGCCTGCAATTCGCCGGAGAGCACGGCAGCGCGGATCTGCGCCACGAACGCGCCGCCCTTGCCGCCATGCGGCAGCAGCTTGCTGGTCTGGTCGAGATCGCCCGTGGTGTCGAACTTGACGATCTCGACATCGAGATCGGGCATGGCGGCGGTCAGACGGCGCGCAATCTCTTCCGTCTGTGCCAGCGCCATCGCGCTCTTGCGTGTGCCGATCTTGAATCGCGTAGCCAAGTCCTATTCCTTTCAACGCGCGAATTTATCGCGCATCCTCCAATATCATGTCGGAGGCCTTTTCGGCGATCATGATGATCGGAGCGTTGGTATTCCCCGACACGAGGTCCGGCATGATCGAACCGTCGACGATGCGAAGGCCTTCGAGCCCCCTCACCTTCAGCCGCTGGTCCACCACCGCCAGCGCGTCATTGCCCATACGACAGGTCGAGGTCGGATGGTAGATGGTGCTGCCGCGCTCGCGGCAATAATCGAGCAGCTCTCCATCCGTGGATACCTTCGCGCCGGGATCGTACTCGCTGACCACGAACGGCTTCAGCGCCGACGCATTCAGGATCTTGCGCAGGATCTTCAGGCCTTCGACATTGGTGGTGCGGTCGGTCTCGGTGGACATGTAGTTGATGCGGATCTCCGGCGGCACGGTCGGGTCCGCGCTTTTGATGCGCAAGGTCCCGCGGCTTTCGGGCCGGAGCTGGCACACCGACGCCGTGAACCCGGAAAAATCATGCAGCTTCTCCCCCATCTTGTCGGTCGAGAACGGCAGAAAGTGCACCTGGATGTCGGGCGAAGCGAGGCGAGGATTGGTCTTGAAGAACGCGCCCGCGGTGCCGGCCGCGATGGTCAGCCAGCCCTTCCGGAACAGCGCATAGCGCGCACCGGCCAGCGTGCGCCGGAACGGATTGTTGACGGTGTCGTTGAGCGTGATGTTCTGCGAACAGCGCATCACGATGCGGACCTGCATGTGGTCCTGGAGATCGTGGCCGACGCCCGGCGCGTCCAGCACGACATCGATGCCGTGCTTGCGCAAGAGATCGGCAGGGCCGACGCCGGAGAGCTGAAGAAGCTGCGGCGAGTTGTAGGCGCCGCTCGACAGCACGACCTCCTTGCGCGCGCGGGCACGACGCACGGTTGCGCCTTGCCGGTATTCGACGCCGACCGCGCGGCGTCCCTCGAACAGCACGCGCTGGCCGAGCGCCTCGGTCTCGACCTTGAGATTGCTGCGTGCCTTCGCGGGACCAAGATAGGCCACCGCCGTCGAGGCACGGCGGCCGTTGCGCGTCGTGGTCTGGAACAGGCCGACGCCCTCCTGCGTGGCGCCGTTGAAATCGGGATTGTAGGGCAGACCGGTCTCGACCGCGGCTTCCATGAAGGCCTTCGACAGCGGATCGGTCACGACCATGTTGGACACCGGCAGCGGGCCGCCGCTGCCGTGATATTGATCGGCGCCGCGCGCCTGGTTCTCGGCCTTCTTGAAATAGGGCAGCACGTCGTCATAGCCCCAGCCGGCATTGCCGTGCTGGCGCCAGCGATCGTAATCCTCGTGCTGGCCGCGGACATAAAGCAGGCCGTTGATCGAGCTCGATCCGCCCAGCGTCTTGCCGCGCGGCTGGAACACCTGGCGCCCCTTCAATTCGGGCTCCGGCTCGGTCTGGTACATCCAGTTGACGGTCTTCTCCTTGAACAGTTTTCCGTAGCCGAGCGGCACGTGGATCCAGATGTTGGAATCCTTAGGTCCCGCCTCGAGCAGCAGCACGCTGTGCTTGCCGTTCGCCGAGAGCCTGTTGGCGAGCACGCAGCCGGCAGAGCCGGCGCCGACGATGATGTAGTCGAACTCAGGATCGGACGGCGCGAGGGAGGAATTTGCGTTCATGCGCTACTGTTCTTCTTGTTGGTGGGCGTTTCCGGTTCGTCACTAGCACAATCATGCGCGCAGACGCAGCGCCTCGACCAGTGACCTGAACGCACGGGCATATTCCGCCCCTGCCCTTGCGATATCCGTGCGCCCGGCGCAGGCGACCGCCGCTTCCGTCACCGCGCCGAGCAGCAGCCGCGCCAGCGGCTCGACCGGCTGCTTTGCGATGAGGCCGGCCTCCATCGCCACCGACAGCGCGCGCGGCATCTTACCGCCAAAATGCTGCGCGTCGATCTCGCGCCAGCGCTCCCAGCCGAGCACGGCCGGGCCGTCGCGCAGGATTATCTGGCCTGTCGGGCCCTTGGCGGTCGCCGCAAAGTAATGCTGGGTGCCGGCGACCATCGCGGCGAGCACGTCCTTCTCGGCGCGCGCGGTGCGGTCGATCTCGGCGACGAGATCGCGCGAGACAGAATCGAACACCGCTTCGAACACCGCCTCCTTGGTCTTGAAGTGATGATAGACCGCGCCCTTGGCGACGCCCGCGGCCTCCGCGATGTCGTCCATGGTGGTCGCGGCAAAGCCCTGCGTCCCAAACAGGCGGCGCGCCGCCGTCAGGATCGCCTCCGACGTCGCCGCCCGCCGCTCCGCCTGCTTTGCCATGGCTCCCGTCTAGTCCAATTCGTCGCACCCGGCCAGTTGACTTTTCGACTACCGGTCGGTATTTACCGACTATCAGTCGGTTTTAATCGTGAGGTGCGCCATGCCGAGCCGTGACGTCGTCGAAGCTTTTGCGAAGCGGTTGGAGGATGGGGAGTTTGTCGAAGCGATCGAGCAGTACTACACGTCCGATGCCGCGACCTATGAGAACAACGCCGCCCCGACTGTCGGCCGCGACAAGCTCGTCGCCAAGGAGCGCGGCGTGCTCGCGGCCTCCAGGGAGGTGAAGGCCGTCCGCATCGGGCCGAGCCTGATCGAGGGCGACCACGTCGCGACCCGCTGGAGCTTCAGCTTCACGAATGCCGAAGGCGTCGTCCGAACGCTGGATGAGATCGCGTGGCAGACCTGGCGGGGCGATCAGCTGATCGAAGAACGGTTCTACTATGATCCGAAGCAGCTCGGGCGGTGACGTTCGGCACATTTGGCAACAGAGCGGGCTGGCAGCCTCCTCGCGGCCATCCTTCGAGACGCCCGCCTTCAGCGGGCTCCTCAGGATGAGGTCTGCTCCGCGGCAACATCTTAGACCCTCATGGTGAGGAGCGCCGCCTTGCGGCGCGTCTCGAACCATGAAGGCCGAGCGCGTTCTGCGATCGGCCCACTGTTACAACCGTAACGCGGGGCGCCGCATTTGTATCGATTTGTTATCGATACCCTCGCTTGAACACGCAGAAGTGGCCGCGGCGATCGTGGCCAGCGGGGATAATTCATATTTCGTCAAAGGTTTGCAGCGAATCCTCCTGATCGAGCCGGACAAACGGCCCATGCTGCTAGGCCCTGGAATGCGGACTCAAACGACCAGCTATTTCGCGCGGCTGTTCGCCGGCGATCTGTCGGCCTTTGGCTGTCCTGCAACCGACGAAGCCGTCGCCGGACATATCCGCGCCGACCAGATGTCACTGGTGCTCGGCTACTCCGTCGGCATCATGCTTGCCAATGCCTGCAACGCAGCCGTGCTCGCCATCGCGCTCTGGCATTCGCCGGACTGGAAGTTTGCGTTGGCCTGGGCCGCGATCGTGGCCGGCGCCGCGATTGCATTCGGCCTGCAATCCCACGCCTCGCGCCGGATCACAAAACCGCAATTCGTTTCGCGCCGGGCCATGCATCGGCTGGTGCGCAACGCCTTCGTGCTCGGTGTCGCCTGGGGCATCGTCCCGGTCGCCTTCTTCGCGAATGCCGCGACCGGCGGCCAGCTCGTGATCACCTGCCTTTGCTCGGGAATGCTGGCCGGCGGCGCGCTGGCCTTCGCCACGATCCCGATTGCGGCCATCGCCTTCACCAGCCCCATCTTCGTCGGCATCGCCATCTGCCTCGGCCGCGACGGCGATCCCGCCTATGTGCTAATGGCCATCCTGGTGGTGGTTTACGGCAGCGTGCTGCTGCGCGCGGTGTTCGTCAATTCATTCGCGTTCGCGCGGCGCGTGATCCGGCAGATCGAGGCCGAGCGCACGGTCCGGCAGGATCCCCTCACGCTGTTGCCCAACCGCTTCGCCTTCAACGAGACGCTCGAAGCCGCGCTCCGGCGGATGGCCCTGTCCGGCGAGGAATTCGCGGTGCTCCTGCTCGACCTCGACCGCTTCAAGGAGGTCAACGACAAGTTCGGCCACCCCGCCGGCGACGAATTCCTGATCCAGGTCGCAGGCCGGCTGCAACGCTGCACGCGCGCGGCCGAGCACGTCGCGCGAATTGGCGGCGACGAGTTCGCGCTGGTGATGGCCAATCTGGCGCGGCCCGAGGATGCACTCGAGATCGCCGAACGCTTCGTCGCGGCCTTCGACGAACCGTTCCAGATCGAGGGCCGCCAGATCGCCGGCGCGACCAGCGTCGGCATCGTGCTGGCGCCGCGCGACGGCACCACGCAACTCGACATCATGAAGAATGCCGACGCCGCTTTGTATCGCGCCAAGAAGGCTGGTCCCGGCACGGTCTGCTTCTTCGAGGAAGCCGACGACAGGGTGTCACGCGATCGCAAGGCGCTGCAAGCGGACCTCGAAGGCGCCATCGCCAGGGACGAGCTGTTCCTGGTGTTCCAGCCGTTCCTCGATCTCGGCGAGAACCGCATCACCGGCTTCGAGGCGCTGCTGCGCTGGCAGCATCCCCGGCGCGGACTCGTGCCGCCGAGCGAATTCATCCCGATCGCCGAGGAGACCGGGCTGATCCACGAGATCGGTGAATGGGTGATCCGGCGTGCCTGCGCGACGCTTTCGGACTGGCCGGAGGACATCAGGGTCGCCGTGAACTTCTCTGCCGCGCAGTTTCACAGCACCGGCATCCTCCAGACCATCGTGCAGGCGCTCGCGGACGCGAAGGTCGCCCCGCACCGGCTCGAGATCGAGATCACGGAATCGATGCTGCTGTCGAAATACGGCTCCGCGGCGTCAATTCTGAACGCGCTGCTCGAGCTCGGCATCACGGTGGCGCTAGACGATTTCGGCACCGGCTTCTCCTCCCTCACCTATCTGCGCAAGCTGCCGTTCAGCCGTATCAAGATCGACCAGTCCTTCATCCGCGACATGCTGGTGCAGCCCGACTGCGCCGCGATCGTGAAGTCGGTGATCTCGCTGGCGCGCGACCTGCGCATCGGTGTGGTTGCGGAAGGCGTCGAGACCGCCGACCAGCTCGAGTTTCTGCGCCAGTTCGGTTGCGACGAAGCGCAGGGCTATCTGATCAGCCGGCCGGTGTCGGCCGATGGCGTTCTGGCGCTATTGAACACGAAAAAGCTGCGGGCGACTTACGCGGCGTAGGGAAATATTCGCAAATGTGAGGCGGTCCGCTTCCAGGGGTGAAGCAGACTCGCGCAGGGCAGAATTTCTTCAAGCCGCCCTTTGCAAATGAACCACTGCCAGGCAGTTCTGCATCCCGCGCCAGTCTTCGCGGTCATAGGGTTGGTCTGCATCCCTGACCTAAGGCTGTCCGCTGTTTTGAGACCGTTTCCGAGTGTTTCGGCGCGCTACCACTCTCAAGACGGCTTGCCGTGTCGGCCCCATTAAGCAACACTTGCCTCATTTCAAAGTAATTATTTTTGAGGGGCATCATCATGCCTGAGATATTTGAAGTCGTGCTGTGGTGTGCCGCGCTTGCGACATGGTTGATGCTTCTCTTCGCCCTCGTGAGCAAGACCCTGAAGCAGCTCTCAAAGAGCATCCGCCGCGCGATAGAGGAAGCTTTCAAGCCCGACTTGAAGTGATCTCGGCTACGATGCCCGATCGAAACTGAACCGGCCCGCCCCGGTGACGAAGATCAACATCGCGCCTCCCATGATCGAGACATTCTTCAGGAAGTGGTTGTATTGACCGATCTGCTGCGCACCCGCGGGATACTCCCAGTAGCGGTGCGCAATAGCCGTTGCCGCCAATACGAACACAAACGTCAGAATTGCGCAGTAGCGCGTACCGACGCCCAATATCAAACCAACGGATATCAATACTTCCAGTACGATGTTCGTCATCGTGAACAGCTCGGGTGCTGGAAGGTTCAGGGACCTGAAATAACCCACAGAGCCGCTGAAGTTGGATATTGCTCCATACGCGCTTCCGACGAATACCCACGCGAGGAGAATGCGGCCGATCAAAATCAGCGCGTCAGCTCGCCCTGTGGCGAACGCATCGACTGCCAGCGAGACAGAATTGGATTTCATGGCAGAATCTCCACCCTTGCTGTCCAAGACCGGCTGAACACTTTTATTGCCGAGAGCAAGCCTATCATGATTGGCGGACCGCACGAAGCGCTCTTACCGGCCCATTGACGCAGCAAGCGAAGCCCGCTTCGTCACCGCCCTTAGCTGCCTCGCCAGGACGAATTGCACCCATCTGCTCCCGAGAGGAGAGCGGATGCGCATGCCTCAGGCTGATCGCGTTTTCCGAGTACGCCTTCCAACCCCGGTCAGATCGCGTCCGCCCGCAGCAGCGTGTCCACGGTGATGGTGCCGCGGGCGCGGGAGACGCAGGCGCAGATCTTCTGATTGCTTTGCTTCTGGTGATCGCTGAAGAAGACGTCGCGATGGTCGATCTCGCCGTCGACCTCGACCACGTCGATGGCGCACAGGCCGCATTCGCCGCGCTTGCAATCGTACATCACGTCGTGGCCGCTGGCATTGAGCACATCAAGCATCGAGCGCTCGCGCGGGATTTCGAGCTCGACATCGGTCCCCTTCAGGCGCACGCGAAACGTCTCGGTCGGCAGCGTGCCGCTGGAGCCGAAGGTCTCGTAGCGGAGATCGGGAAGCGGATGGCCGGCGCCGATCCAGGCGTGGCGCGCGGCATCCAGCATCCGCATCGGGCCACAGAACAGCGCCAGCGCACCTTGCGGCAATGATCCGAACAGCGCATCGAGGTTGAGCCGCCGGCCCTCCTCGCTCGCGTGAACGACCAGGCGCTCACCGAGCATTTTGGCGAGATCGTCGAGATAGGCGGCATCGGTGCGCGAGCGCACGGCATAATGCAGCGTGACATCAGCGCCGCGACGCGCCAGCGCCTGCGCGGCGCCAAGGATCGGCGTGATGCCGATGCCGCCGGCGATCAGGCAATAGTTTTCGCGGGCCCAGTCGACCGCGAGCAGCGAAGCCGGCCGCGTGATGTCGAGCCGGGCGCCTGGTGCGAGCTGCCACATATAGCGCGAGCCGCCGCGGGAATCCTCGGCACGGCGCACCGCGATCCTGAAACCGCGCGAGGACGCCTCGCCGACCAGCGAATAGGATCGCGTCTCCGGCAGGCCGTCGATGGTCACGCTGATATTGATGTGGCTGCCGACCGGATAGGCCGTGCCGTCGAACTGATCCGGCAGGATCAGGAATTCGCGGATGCCCGGCGCAAGATCGCGCGTCGCGACCAGCGTTGCCGGAATCCAGGTTTCGATGAAGCGCATGGCGATTGCCCTAGTCGGTTGCGGTCCTGATCAGCGCGAGCGCCGGCAAGAGGTCGAGATGGGTGCGGTTGCGCAGCGCAAGCCGCAAGTTTCGCACCGCCAGCCGCGCGTGCTCGCGCATCACGGCTTCGGCGCGGGCGCCTTCGCGGTTCTCGATGGCGTCGATCACGACGCGATGGTGCTCCTGCCCGATGATCAGAATCTGCTGCGCCTCGGGCAGCGCCGATTGCGCCATCACGAAACCGCTGGGCGAGGCGAACGGCAGCGCCGAAGCGCGGTCGATCTGCCGGATCAGCGGCGGGCTGCGCGACAATTCCGTGAGCAGTGCGTGGAAGCGCGCGTTCAGCGTGACATAGGACGAGAAGGCATCGACCGAGATCGGCACCTGGCGCAGCAATTCGTCAATTGCGGCAAGGCACTCCTTCAGTGGCTCGAGCTCGCGCGCGGAAACGCCGCGCTCGGCTGCGAAGCGCGCGGCGAGTCCTTCGAGCGTGCCGCGCAGCTCGATGGAATCGGAGATGTCGCGCTCGGAAAACGCCTTCACCATGAAGCCGCCGGAGGGAATCGCCTCCAGCAGGCCTTCCTCCTCGAGCCGCACCAGCGCCATGCGCACCGGCGTGCGCGAAGCGCCAGTCGTCTCCACCGCCTGCAGCTCGGAGATGCGCTCGCCGGGCCGTAAGCGACCCGACAGGATCTGGTCGCGCAGCGCGAGCTGCGCCTTCACGGTCTGCGAGACGGAGCGGTCGACCTCTCGCTCGGGCGCTGGCTTCACCTGGCCTACTCCGCGGCCTGGAGCTGCTGCGGCGCGCTTTCCTTCGCCACCATCCTATCGATCAGCTTGCGCGTCCACATCGCACCGGCGTCGATGTTGAGGTTGTAGAAGATCCGATCGGGGTTCTCGTCCATGGCGCGCTGCTGCGCCTCGAGGATCAGCTCGTCCTCGTGGAAGATCCCGGAGACACCCTCGCGGATCTCGGTGGTGATGCGCTGCTCGCCGATCTGATAGTTGCGGACGAACGCCCAGAAATAGTGGCAGGTCTTCTCGGTCTCCGGCGTGATGGTGTTGAGCACGAAACCGTTGACGCCCTGCGAGCGGTCGCCTTCCGGCGCGCCCGTGCCTGTCGGCGCCACGCCGACATCGATCGCGATCGTGCACGGGGCTTCGAAGCGGATGATCTGCCAGCGGTCGACGAGGCCGGGCTTGCAGAGCTGCTTGGCCCAGAACGGCGGCGCCTCGATGCCGCGCATCCAGCGCGTCACCGTCACCGTCTTCTCGCCATGGGTGACGTCGAACGGCGCTTCGGCCACCGCATCATTGCCGATCGAGGAGCCGTGCACAAAGGTCTCGTGGGTGAGGTCCATGAGATTGTCGAGCACGAGGCGGTAGTCGCAATTGACGCGGATGGTCTTGCCATCGCCGGCCCAGGCCGGATCGTGATTCCAGTGCATGTCCGGCACCAGCGCGGGATCGGCCAGCGCGGGATCGCCCATCCAGAGCCAGATGTAACGATGACGCTCGACCACGGGATAAGCGCGGACGCAGGCCGACGGATTGATGGTCTCCTGCGAGGGCATGAAGGTGCAGCGCCCCTGCGCATTGTATTTCAGGCCGTGATAGCCGCAGACGACGGTGTCGCCTTCCAGCCGGCCCTTGGACAGCGGCACCAGACGGTGCCAGCAGGCATCCTCCAGCGCGGCCACCGAGCCATCGGCCTTGCGGTACATCACGACATGCTTGCCGCAGATCGTCCGCGGCAACAGCGCCGGCTTGACGTCAGCGTCCCAGGCCGCGGCGTACCACGCGTTCATCGGGAAGGGTTTTGTCACGGGTCGCTCTCCCAAGGCTTGTGTATGCTTTATGTATACAATAGCGGAGGGATAGAATCGTTCAAGGCTAAATATGGCGTATTTTGATACCTATTATCCAGATGGTGTATACAATTCTACCCACATGTCATTCCCCGAAGGCGGGGAATCCAGTACGCCGCGGCTTCTCCGCATCACGGCACGGCGGCGGCGTACTGGATCACCCGCTTTCGCTGGTGATGACAGCGGAGAATGCGGCAAACACTTCCTCGGAGCAGCAACCGAAGAGTCGTACTGGGCTCAGTGCCCTACGCCCCGAACACCTTCTTCAGCCCTGCCTGGGCCTCTTCCTGAATCCGCTTCAGGTGCTCGGCGCTGCGGAAACTTTCCGCGTAGATCTTGTAGACGTCCTCGGTCCCCGACGGCCTTGCGGCGAACCAGCCGAAATCGGTCTCGACCTTGATGCCGCCGAACGGCTGGCCGTTGCCCGGCGCCTTGCTCAGCGTGGCGCGGACAGGATCGCCGGCGAGGTCCTTGAGGCCGAGCTGCTCGGGCGTGACGGACTTGAGGATGTTCTTCTGGGGCGCGGTGGCGGCGACGTCGATGCGCGCATAGTGCGGCACGCCGAGCTCCGCGGTGAGGTCGTTGAAGAGCTGGCTGGGGTCGCGGCCGGTCTTCGCCATGATCTCGGCTGCGAGCAGGCCGAGGATGATGCCGTCCTTGTCGGTGGTCCACACCCCGCCGTCGCGGCGCAGGAACGAGGCCCCTGCACTCTCCTCGCCGCCGAAGCCGAAGCCGCCCGTGAGGAGGCCGTCGACGAACCATTTGAAGCCGACCGGCGTCTCGACCAGCCTGCGGCCGAGCTTCTTGGCGACGCGGTCGATGATCGAGCTCGACACCACGGTCTTGCCGATCGCGGCATCCTTGCCCCAGTTCGGGCGGTTCGCGAACAGATAGGAGATCGCGGTCGCCAGATAATGGTTCGGATTCATCAGGCCGCCGGTGCGCGTCACGATGCCGTGGCGGTCGGCATCGGTGTCGTTGGCAAAGGCGACGTCGAAGCGGTCGCGCATCGCGATCAGGCTCGCCATCGCGTAGGGCGAGGAGCAATCCATGCGGATCTTGCCGTCCCAGTCGACGGTCATGAAGCGGAAGGTCGGATCGATCGCCTCGTTCACGACGGTGGCCTTCAGGCCGTAGCGCTCGATGATCGGATGCCAGTAATGCACGGCGGCGCCGCCGAGCGGATCGATGCCGATATTGATGCCGGCGGATTTGACGAGATCGAGATCGACGACATTGCCGAGATCGGCAACGTAGGGCGTGATGAAGTCGTAGGCGTGCACGTTCGCGGATTTGCGCGCCTTGGCGTAGTCGATACGCTTCACGCCCTTGAGGCCGTCGGCGAGATAGGCGTTGGCGCGCTTCTCGACGACGGAGGTCGCGTCGGTGTCGGCCG
The DNA here is from genome assembly GCF_040547805.1 of Bradyrhizobium sp. LA6.1. NCBI lineage: Bacteria > Pseudomonadati > Pseudomonadota > Alphaproteobacteria > Hyphomicrobiales > Nitrobacteraceae > Bradyrhizobium > Bradyrhizobium sp. LA6.1. The sequence goes on from NZ_JBEPQK010000015.1 coordinate 212,930, forward strand.
GGCCGCCATGCGGCGGATTGTATTTGTAGCCGCCGTCCTCGGGGGGATTGTGCGAGGGCGTGACGACGACGCCGTCGGCAAGGCCGCTAGTTCGGCCCTTGTTGTAGGTCAGGATCGCGTGCGAGATGACAGGCGTCGGGCTGTAGCCGCCGTCCTTGTCGATCATGATGTCGACGCCGTTGGCGGCGAACACCTCGACGGCGCTGACCAGCGCGGGCTCGGCCAGCGCATGGGTGTCGATGCCGATGAAGAGCGGGCCGGTCAGGCCCTTTTCTGTTCTGTAGTCACAAATCGCCTGCGTGGTCGCGAGGATGTGGCCCTCGTTGAAGCTGTTCTTGAACGACGTGCCGCGATGGCCGGAGGTTCCGAACGCCACCCGCTGCGCGGGATCGCCGACATCGGGCTTGCCGGCGAAATAGGCCGTCACCAGCCGCGGAACGTTGGTGAGCGCGTCCGGCGAGACCAGCTTGCCCGCCGCGGGATGAACATCAGCCACTGAAATATCCTCGTCCTGTCGTGCAGAGTTTGTGGAGTACCATAGCATCGGCCGGACCCCCGCCAAGGGCACAACACGCGCGGCGGGCTGGCCGTTCCCGAGATCATGCTATGGTCTTTCAAATCGGGGCTTTTTCGAGTCGGGGCATGACGCTGTTTCACAGGCTCTTGGTTGTGCTGATGGCCTGGCTTGCGACCGCTGGCATCGTGACCAATGCGACGGCCGCGGAGTTCTACACGGAAGACCTGCGCATTCCGATGGCGGGGGCCGGGCCGCAGGGGCTGGAGGCCTTTCTGGTCCGGCCGGCCGGAACGAAGCGCTATCCGCTCGCGCTGCTCAACCACGGCTCGCCGCGCAGTTTCGACGACCGCGCGACCATGTCGGCGCACAAATATTACGGGATCGCGCTCGAATATGCCCGGCGCGGCTTTGCCGCGCTGATCGTGATGCGGCGCGGCTACGGCACCTCGCCCGGCGGACGCGTCGACAGCGTCGGCGGCTGCGCCAATGCCGCCTATCTGCCGGCGGCGGCGGTTGCGGTCGCGGATTTGCGCGCGGCGATCGACGCGATGGGTCGCAGGGCCGACGTCACGACATCGGGCATGATCGCGGCCGGCCATTCCGCCGGCGGGCTCGCCACCGTCGCGCTGACCGCGCAGGCACCGAGTGGTCTCGTCGCCGCGATCAGCTTTGCCGGCGGCCGCGGCTCGCGCGATGACGACGACGTCTGCAACGAGGACGGGCTGGTGCAGGCCTTCGCCACGTTCGGCAAAACCTCGCGCGTGCCGATGCTGTGGGTCTATGCGGCCAACGATTCGTTCTTCGGTCCCGATCTCGCGCGCCGCCTCTATGACGGATTTCGCGGCAATGGCGGTCACGCGAAATTCATTGCGGCGCCGCCTTACGGCGATGACGGCCACTATCTCTATTCGGTGGTGGGCCGCCCGCAATGGACGCCCTATCTCGACGCCTTCCTGCGCGAGCGCGGGCTCGGCCATGACATCCTGAGCCTTCCCGATCCGCTGCCGCCGCCGGGCCAGCTCAACGAGGCCGCGCGCGCCGAATTCTCCCGCTATCTCGCCAGCACCATGCCGCACAAGGCTTTTGCGGTGTCGCCGAACGGCGGTTACGGCTGGCGTTCGGGCCGCACCACCGCCGACGACGCCCGGCGCGATTCGCTTAGCGCCTGCATGAAATGGTCGCCGACCTGCACGCTGTATGCGGTCGATGACCAGCTGGCCGGGGCGGCGCAAAGGACATCGACGGATCAGAGCGCCCGCGCGCGATAGGCGCGAGGGTGATCGGATCTTTCGACGGTTGAGGCTAGAGCCGCTCGCTGAGCGCGAGTTTGTAGCCGACGCCGGTGACGGTCGCGATCACGGGCGTGCCGCTGCCGACGAGCTTGCGCCGCAGCCGCGCCACCAGCGCATCCACCGTGCGGATGTCGACCTCGGCCTGGCGGTTGCTGACGACCTCGATCAGATAGTCGCGGCTGAGCGGCCGGCCGTCGGCGCCGACCAGCGCCGCGAGCAGGTCGAACTCGGCGCGCGTCAACGCCACCGGCTTGCCGTCGCTGCCGAGCAGCTCGCGCCGGGTCAGGTCGATGATCCAGTCGCCGAAGGCGATCGAATTGTGGTTGCGCGCCGCCTTGCGGTCGATCGAGCGCCGCCGCAGCACGCTGCGCGCGCGCGCGAGCAGGTCGCGCAGATTGATCGGCTTGGTGACGTAATGGTCGCCGGCGATCTCGAGCCCGAGGATGCGATCGACGTCGGTGTCGCGGCGCGTCACGAAGATGATGCCCGCGTTGCTGGTCGCCTGGATCTCCTTGGCGAGCTCGAAGCCGTCGCCGTCAGGCAACTGCACGTCGAGGAAGACGAGATCCGTGCGCGAGCGCAGCGCCTGGCGGCATTCCGCGCAGGAGCCGGCGCCGACCACGTCGAAATTGTTCTCGCTGAAATAGCCGACCAGCATCGTCCGCGTCACGGGATCGTCTTCGACGACGATCAGCCGCTCGCGGCCGGCAGGCCTCAATTCCTGACGTGCGGAATCAACCACGTTGTTGGATGTCCTGTGTGCTTGTGGCGCGGCTTGAAAGTTCAAGTCGTCGCGCAGCGCACTGTCCTGTGAACGAACATTCACGACTTATTCGAGCCCCCGAAATTTGCCTGCTGGAATACTAGGCGTGTTGTGCTGCCCGAACAATATTGGTCATGGTATTGGCGTATTAAGTATGAATTGCCCCACAATTCTCATCGCGCGCATCATCATGCCGGCGTGGCGCGTGCGAGCGCCGACCGGGGCCCTCGACACCGCCGATCCCGTACATTCGGCATCGGACTCAACCGCTGGTTAACGTAAAGAAAGGCTTCGGCTTCGAAACAGCCGGCCGCGCCTCTATGGTCTCCGCTTGCAGATGCGAAACCACGGAGCAGGCGTGATGCAGGGGCAGGCCCGGTTGGCCGCCGAACGAACCGAGCAAGGTGCAACGCCTTTCGGCCGTTCTCACACGCTCGACGTCCTGCGCGGCCTCGCCATCGTCGGCGTGATGGCGATCCACGTTTCACAATCCTTTCCTTCAAAGATCCACGCCGTCGACTTCGCCTTCATGTGCGGCTGGACCGGCGTCAACGTGTTCTACTTCGTCAGCGCCATGACGATGTGCCTGATGTGGACGCAGCGCACCGAAACCGACCCGACGCGCAAATTCTACATCCGGCGCTTCCTGCGCATCGCGCCGCTGTTCTGGCTCGCGATCCCGGTTTACCTCGCCGTCAACGGCACGGGTCCCAGCTACAACGCGCCCAACGGCATCGGACCGCTCCAGGTGATCCTGACCGCGACGTTCCTGCACGGCTTCTGGCCGGACAGCGTCAACAGCGTCGTGCCGGGCGACTGGTCGATTGCGGCGGAAATGACGTTCTATCTCGTCTTCCCCTTCGTGATCACGGCCTTCGGATCTCGCCGCCACCTCTATCTCGCGCTCGCGATCGCGCTGCATCTCGTCAATGTCTGCCTGTTCAAGCCTTGGGCGTTCGCACTGTTCTCGGCCCATTACGGGCCCGGCCACGAGGCCTTCGTCTGGAATGCGCTGCACATCAGCTTCCTGAACCAGTTGCCGGTCTTCCTCGTGGGCTGCGCGCTGTTCTTCTCGCTGCGCGACGGCTTTGCGAAGTCGGACGCCGCGATCTTCGCCGCCTTCATCGCGCTGTCCTTCATCGCCGATCGCGCCACCGACTCGCATGAATTCAACTATTTGATGATCAACCTCGTGCTCGGCGCGCTGGTTGCAGGTTGCATCCGCCTCGCGATCCGCTGCCGGCCGATCGAGGCGCTCGGCCGCAACTCCTATTCGATGTACCTGTCGCACTTCGCGGTGATCTACGGCCTGCGCCAGATCTGGCCGCTTACGGACGGACTGGTCTCGCTGCTGATCGCCTATGCCGTCATCGCCGCGCTCAGCTATCTCGTCGCACGCGCGACCTGGCATCTGGTCGAACGGCGCGCGCAGGATTTTGCGCATCGCCTGACGTCCACGGGATCGGGCCGCTCGACGATCCGGCCAACCATTGCTGCCACTGTGGCCGGTCTGCACTGACGCGCGACTTGTCTAGCTGACGCCTTCGAATCTACAGTACGCCACGAAAGATCTTCAGACACGCCGGGGCGGCGTGATCAGGTCGACCGGCTTCACGCTGGAGTAGGCGCCATGGAAGTCATACTGCTCGGCACCGGCGGCCCACGCCCGGACCCGCGCCGCATGGCGACGACCACGCTGATCAGGCTTGGCGAGGAGAATATCCTGTTCGACGCGGGCCGCGGCGTCATGGTGCAGCTCCACAAGGCCGGCGCGCCGCTCGGCGCCATCAACACGGTCTTTCTCACCCATCACCACTTCGACCACATCGGCGACCTCTACGATGTGATGTTGAATTCGTGGATGCATGGGCGCAAGGACGATCTGCGCATCTACGGTCCGCCCGATACCGAACGGCTCGTCAACACGCTGATCACACAGGTCTACGACAAGGACATCGCCTGGCGGGATCAGGGCGAGCCGACCTTTGGGGGATGGAAGCCGGTCGTCGCGACGGACATCATTCCCGGCCCCGTCCTCGACACCGGTCGCTGGAAGATCAGCGCCGAGCTCGTTTCACATGGCGACGGTCTCGACATGTCGCCGGCGTTTCTCGCGCGCTGGATGTGTCTCGGCTTCCGCTTCGAAGCCGAGGGCAAGGTCATAGCGATCTCCGGCGACACGGTCCCCTGCCCCGGTCTCGAGCGGCTGGCACAGGGAGCCGACCTGCTGGTCCAGTGCTGCTTTCTCGCGACGCCTGAGATCACCAACGACCACTTCCGCCGGCTCGCGAAATATACGCTCGCCTGCGGCGATACGGTCGGCAAGGTTGCCGCCAAGGCCGGCGTCAAGAAGCTCGCGCTGACCCATCACCGGCCGCGCACTGACGATTCCATGCTGAACGCGTTGCTCGCGGACGTCCGCCGAGACTACGCAGGTCCCGTCGTGCTCGGCGAGGACCTCACGCGGATCGAGGTCTGAGAGCCACAGGCACGCGAAGGCCTGCCTCAGGACGACCCGACCTCGATCCGGTACGACAGTTCTTCGTTCGCGCCGGCCGCAATGTGCATCAGACCCGGCTTGTCGCTGAACTCGCCTTCGAAACCGACGGGACTGGCATAGCCGCGCCAGGGCTCGATGCAGAGAAACGGCGCGCCTGTCGGTTTCGACCAGACGCCGAGTTCGCGAAAGCCGCGCCATGACATTTTGAGCCAGGGCCCGGCCCCCTGCCCGGCCGCATAGCGGACCGCATGGCTGTTGACGGGGTCGAGGATGACGGCGTCATTGGTGAACAGGGATTCCGACAAAGGAAGCACGGTGCCTCTGACGGGGCTCGGATCCGTTGCCGCGAGCAGGAGTCCGCCCTCGACACGGCGAACCGGAGACGGCTCCTCGTTCGTGAACGTCAGCGCGTAGCTCTCCTTCGACATTCCAGGCTGAAGCGGCCAGTTGAAGGCGGGATGGCCACCGAGCGACACCGGCAATGTCTCCTTGCCGGTGTTCACGACCGTGAGCGAGAGATCGAGACCAGCGTCGTCGATCGCGTAGGTGGCCGTCAGGCGAAATGCGAACGGATAGAGCGCGCGCGTTGTCTCGCTGTCTTCGAGCGCCAGCGTGCAACGGTTCTCGCCGCGCTCTACCCACGCGAACCGGCTGTCGCGCGCAAAACCGTGCTGGGTCATCCGGTAGGTCTTGCCCCGGTGCCGCATTTCGTCATTGGCGAGACGCCCGACGATCGGAAACAGCAGCGGCGCGTGGCGTGGCCAGGCCGGCCCCGCCTGCCAGACAAATTCGACACCGCTGCCGTCCTTCAACGAGCACAGCTCGGCGCCGTGTGCCTTGATGGTCGCGGTGAGCCCGCCACTTCGGATCGTGTGCGTGTCGTCGGTCATGACAATCTCCATCGCGGCAACGAGGCCAAACGCGGCGACCTGATGCGACCGGATCATATCGCATCAGAAACGATTTCGCCCGCCCCAGGATGAGGCGGGCGAAGCCGAACTTCAAACGACTGGCTTAAGCCTGGGACGATCGCCCGATGCTCTCGTAGGTGAAGCCGGCGGCTCGCATCTCTTCGGGCGGGTAGATGTTGCGGAGATCGACCACGACGGGCTGGGTCATGGCCGCCTTCAGCCGGCCGAGATCGAGCGCGCGGAACTGCACCCATTCGGTGACGATGACGAGCGCATCGGCGCCTTGCGCGCAGGAATAGGCGTCCTCGCAATAGGTGATGT
>NZ_JBEPQK010000016.1:0-218128 GCF_040547805.1 Bradyrhizobium sp. LA6.1
CACCGCAAAGCCGCCCGCCCGCTACGGCGCTAGTTGAGGCGCGCGTCCGGGCGGCTTTGCTCTACCGAGCTACACCACCGCCGGGGACACGACCCTGCGCGCGGACGGCTGCGGACGCTTTGGAACGGGCTTGAACAGCCTAGTTGGCGCCCCTGGCCGTCAATCGCTTAATACCATAACCGATTGAATATAAAGCAATTTTTGTCTTCGTGTTCGGGCGATACCAACAGGAATACCAACAAACTGACGCGCTGTCTTAGCTAGCAAAAATAATTCGCGCGCTCCCTAGCAGCAGGGCATGAGCCAAGTGGCGAAATCCGCCTCGTCCTTCGTGCGCGCTTTCTTGGCGATACTGGTGTTGGAGCTAGAGGCCATGGTGGTCCGATTGGTTCGCCCGCCCAAACTCGCCGGCGTTATGGCGATCGTTGGACAGTTCGCTTGGGCTTAGTGGTCGGCCGCGTCTACCAATCTTAGCCATTCCGCTGCCATCTCGCGCAGAATCTTACGCGATTCCCGATCATTTGTTTGTCTCGCTAACTTCACGCAATGCTCGGCGTAGCCGACGTATTCCTCGCGTTTTTCAATTGTCGGAATTGACATGGATGACCTCGCTCGATCTTGCGGTAGTCCGCGCCATACGCTGTCAAGCTTCTCGAACTTCATCAGCATTCTTCGAGCCCCCACCTCCGAATGTGTAAGATGATCGGACGCTCAATATTTGCCGAGTCTCCCGGATGTCTACCCCGGCTCACGTCGCATGATGAGCGATACATTTTGGCCGCCGAATCCGAACGAGTTCGACATTGCCGTAGCGACCCGCGCGTCTCTTGCCTTGTTGGGCACGACGTCAAACGGAATTGCCGGATCCGGAACATCGTAGTTGATGGTGGGTGGAATGCGCTGGTGTTCCAGCGTCAACAGGGTGAACACCGTTTCTATGATACCGGCGGCAGAGAGTGTGTGTCCGATCATCGACTTGTTGGACGAGACGGGGATCTTGCGGGCATGATCGCCAAAGACGGCGGCGGCGCCGAGATATTCCATCTTGTCGTTCTCTGGCGTACTGGTTCCGTGAGCGTTGATGTAGTCGATCTGATCGAAGGTCATGCTTGCATCGGCGAGAGCGTTGCGGATGCAATCGGCGATCGGAACTCCGTCCGGTTTGGGACGGGTACGATGGAAAGTGTCCGCCAATTCACCGCAGCCGGCGATCACGCCCAAGATTTTCGCGCGGCGTCCAGGCTCTCCAGCACGAGCGCGCCGGCACCTTCAGCCATCACGAATCCTTGCCGGTTCTTCGAAAAGGGCTTCGATGCGCTGCGCGGGGTCATCGTTCTGAGTGGATAGCGCCGACAGGAGGGAAAATCGCACCATTGCCTCGGCATTGATGGAACCATCGGTTGCGACGCAAAGCGCGGCGTCGGTTTCTCCGCGCCGAATGGCCTCGACGCCAAGCTGGATCGCTGTTGCCCCCGACGCGCAGGCCGTTGAGACCGAGATGGGCGATCCTTTTGTGCCGAAGGTCTCACAGAGGTGGTCAGCAACCGAGCCGAACAGATAGCGAGCGTGGACGTGCGTGAAACGCCCGCCGCCGCTGGTCTGGAGCAGGATGTCGTAGTCTATGGAGCCTGATTCGCTGGAGGCTCGCGCGATTTCTTCGCGTTGCGGCCACTCGACTTCGACCGGCGCCAGACCGAGAAACAACGGGCCTGGAAAATCACCCTTTCGTCCAATTCCCGATTGGCCGACAGCCTCTTCGATGACGATATCCGCCAGACGCTCGGCCAGCTTTGTCGACGAGAACGGCTTCACCTCGACGAAGTCGATAGTGCCGGCGATACGCGTCTTCAAACCATGGGTGGAGAACCGCCGGATGGTGCTTATTCCAGACTCTCCGGCGGTAATTTTCGCCCAATTCTCAGCCTTGCCTTCGCCAAGCGACGTGATCACGCCCATACCGGTAACGACGACGATGGGACGATTGTGGCCGTCACGCGTCTTCGTCTTCGCGCTCCGCAGCTTTGTGGATGCCAAGCCGGTTTCAAGGAGTGCCGTCATGCGACGGCCTCTATGAGCGCCATTCCCTCTCCGCGCCAATGACCGACGCCGATGGCCACTATCTGGGCCGGCATCACGCCGATCTCGGTCCCTCGGCCGGATGTGTCGTTTGGAGGGACCAACGCGCCGCGGGACACGCTCAACGAAGCAAGCGCCAATGCTAACGGGAATTGCGCTTCGCTGAGATGTCCGAAGGACGTGCCGATCGCGCGGACGGGGACATCCCCGTGTGCCGACAGGAAGGCTGCTTCTTCCTCGGTGGCAATGGCAGCGCCGGTCGCTGCCGTGTAGATCGCGGTTGAATCTTCGGTGATCCTCAGGGACGCCCAGAGGCCTTCCAGAACGCCTTCGACTCCGCCCGCGGCAGATCGAGAGGAATGACCGGAGACGACGTTGACGAGCCGTGCAAACGGCTTGGCGCCTCGGCGCTCCGCATGAGGTCTCGACTCAAGCACCAGAAATACGCCACCCGATCCCAAAGCAAAGCCACCGCCGGTCCGCGACCAGACCGATGCGAAGTCCTTCTTGAGATTGAAGCCGCCGCATTCGTAGAGCATCAGCATTTCCTTGCGCTCGCCGTTGTGCGCGGCGCCGACCAAGGCAACCTCGCTCTGTCCGGAGGCGATCTTCGCCCACGCAATCCGGACGGCGTCCACGCCGGCGGCTGCCTCGCCCATAAAGGTCCGCGACGATCCGGACACACCGTGGACGATCGATATGTTGCCGGCGAGCAGATTGGATAGCTGCGTTCCCCCAGGGAGGAGACGAGCCCGACGCCTGTTATCCACGTCTCGTGTCGGTCTGCCGAAAGCTGCGACATTAGCGCAATCCACAGGCAAGATCGCGGCTTCGCAATCTTCCGCGGCGGATTGCCCAGCGTTCATGGCTATGGCGCATCACGCGATCGAGCGCCGCCCGTGAACCCAAGGTCTTCTCGGGGATGCAGGCGATGACGGCGTTGCGATCCTCGATGAATTGCTCGTCGACAATCCATGTCCGCAGTTCTTCACCGGCGAGCCTTGCTGCGATCCGGTCGGGTGTCGGATCAATGTCGTGGGCGACCATTACGTTCATCACGATCCGGCCGCCCGGTGCCAGGCGGGCGCGGATGGCGTCGCAGGTCTCCGCATCAAACTCTTCCGTGAAACGGAAGCCCGGTCCACCGACGTCGATCGCAATGCCGTCGTAATATGCGCGGTCATCGAACACGAATTTTCGAAAGTCGGAGACGATGCATGGCAATTCGTCCGGAAGATCGAAATACCTGTGCGCGAGCACGAAACTGATCGGGTTGATGTCGACGATGGTCAATCTCTTGCCGAGACGCCACAGCCGTGTCGCAAGATTTCCGCCGCCACAGCCCAGGACGAGGACTTGTTCGGAGCGGGATAGGAGTTCGTCCATGAGCTTGACATAGGTGAAGACGCTTTCGCCGTCGGGCGTTGCCTGACTTTGCCTTACGCCTTCTTCGAAGTACACGCGCGTACCGTCCCAAGAACATTCGACGATATCGATCTGTCCGTTCTTTCCTTGATAACGCCCCAGCAGTTTCACGGCAGGCAACTATCCTAAGATTAGAGTATCAGAATACATGCATTAAACATCTCTTATCATGTAATTTGCGGGGCACCAACGATTTCGGGTCCTGCTGGTAATGTTTCCGCATTCTCCGATAGAAATTCGATACAAGTCTCCGGCCGCAATCCAGTTCACGCCATTGAGAATTCGGCAATGATATATTCTTTATCTAGATTGATGCTTGAGACAGTAATTTGGATGGTGTAGATCTCTCCATGAGAAACTTACCGGAGCTCGCCATTTCATGATCACGGCCAACCAACTTAGGGCCGCCCGCGCGCTTCTGAATATTGACCAGCGGCAGACGGCCGAACTCGCTGATCTTTCAGTCCCCACCATTCAACGCATGGAAGCAAGTGACGGAGTTATCCGCGGGAACGTCGATTCTTTGATGAAATTGGTTTCTGCATTGGAGAATGCCGGGATCGAATTGATCAATCCGGGAGGGCAGAGTTCGGCCGGTGGTCGAGGCGTCCGTCTCAGGGAGCACGTCACGAAGCCGAAAGTGAAGAACACGAAGCAGCCCAAGCCTTCTTCGCCGCGGACTTTGGAACGGGCGCGATGACCCCCCGAGCCATCCGAATGATGGGTTTCTCGATCGAGGATGATGAAAACGCTGAAGACAAGTGTACTCGCAAGCGGATTCTCGCGCCTTAAGGCACCTAGATGGCATCTGGGCGCCTTATGGGTGTCCGACGTACGCGCCGGAAAGATCTTCCGCATCGATCTGGACGGCAAGGTTACGATCGTCGCCGACGTACCAGATCGCCCCTTCGGGCTGGGCTTTTTGCCCGACGGTAGCTTATTGGTCGCCTCGATGACCCGGCGGCTGATCCTGAAACTCGGTGCTGAGAAGCCCGTGATCCATGCCGACATGGCCGATGTCGCATCTGGGTATCTACGGGACCTAGCCGTCGCTCGCGATGGAAACGCCTATGTGACGTCTTTCGACGCGGATGCAACAGGACCCGACGGCTTCGCGTCGGCTCGGGTCCTTCTGACAATGCCGGACGGCAATATCCGATCGGTTGCCGACAACATCGCACATCCGAACGGATTGGCAATCACAAGTTCGCATAACCTACTGGTTGCGGAGACGCTCGGAAATCGGCTTCTCGAGTTCAAGATCGGCAGCGACGGAGGATTGCTGCATCGAAAAGTTTTCGCCGACTTCGAGGGGATGAGCCCACTCGGCATCTGCGGGGACGCTGAAGGCGCCGTCTGGGCGGCTGCCGCCCGACAGTCGCTTTTTGTCCGTGTGCAACCGGGCGGGCGGATCACACATCGCGTTCACGTACCGGGCCGGCATGCGGTCGCATGTCAGTTGGGCGGACAAGACGGCCGGACGCTTTTCTGTCTGACGGTAGCCGCCAATCTTAACGACTATCCCAATCTTTACGACTATCCCAACCGTCAGCAGGCGGCCCGCGTCGAGATAGCGACGGTCGACGTGCCGGGAGCTGCGAGTTCGGTACGGTTGGCGGAAATTGGCTCGCACTAGCGTTTCGAGTTGGCTTGCTCAGTCACCACCCAATCGAAACGCAGAAAGCTGACGATGGACCTCTCGGCCGAAAAGATCTCGGAAAAAACGCCATCGCCATATACCGCTGGCCTTCTGTGTCGATGTCCGCGTTGCGGCAAGGGAAAGTTGTTTGAGGGGTTCCTGACCCTGAAATCAAAGTGCGACGTGTGCGGCCTCGATTTCAGCTTTGCCGACGCCGGTGATGGGCCTGCCATATTCGTCATCATGATCGCCGGCGCCATTGTCGTGGGAGCCGCTTTGGTCACCGAGGTCAAGTATCAACCGCCGTACTGGGTCCACGCGGTACTGTGGATCCCGTTGATCCTGATAGTCACGCTATGGCCCTTACGAGGCCTGAAAAGTCTTTTGATCGCGTTGCAGTATCATCACAAGGCGTCGCAGGGAAAGCTCGTTCCGCGAGCCGAAGAATAGCTGCCTTAGCGGATCATGCATCGACCGGCGGCGCCTCCCGCGCCACAAGCCATATATGCTCGGCCCCACTGACATTCACACATAGAATTCCAAGGGCGGTAAGCACATCCGGCCACATCGTCCCTGATGCCCAGGTCAAGAGGACGGCTAGAACGATGACGATGTTCATGACCGCATGATTGCGAATGTCGGAGAACGAACCGGCCAAATGCGCGAACAGGCCGTGCTTGGACAAGATAGGCGATGTTGGTCAGCAGGAACGCCGAGGCGGTTGCGGCCAACGGCGTCGCGGACGGGATCGCGGCGCCGCAACAGTTCGCCGCGATCATCCAAAGCAAAAACCGGTCGGAATGAGAATGATCGTTCTGGAGAATCGGGCAAATGTCTCCCGGCCCGGCATGCTCCGGTTGTATCCGGACGACATCAAGACGCTCACGCTCGTTGCTTCGAGAAAGGCGATGCTGTCCGAAAACAGCGACGCCGATCGAGCTTCGATGGCCAATATCAATTCGAGGCGGAAAAATAAAGGTTGGCCGCAACCAGAAGCGGAAAAGAACTCAAGGCCTTGCTTCACGTCTTTGTTTCCAGCGATTTCGGGCGGACCTTAAGCTTGCCTGTTTACGCCGCGACGCGGGACGATACTACCAAGTCAAAGCTCGAGCGAGATGTGAGGAGATTGGTAATGTAGAAGAATCGAACTCGCTTCTCGATATTTCGCTCCCCCAAACGAAGAAGCGACGAATTTTGTGCTTCCAGTCGCGTCATTCGAAACCCGGAGCGTTCATCGCCCAGATTGCCGCGATGAAGATGGTTTTCGCACGCGGCAGAATAGTCAATGTTAGCGCCGCCGCAGTCAGCGGCCAGACTGTTATGCTCACCCGAAGAGGCCAGCGAAACGTGGTCTCGGCATATAACGCCGACGGTACGACCAAATGGCCGACGACGAGGATTGTCAGCCAAGCCGGTCCGTCGTCGGCGTGAGGTCTTGCCGTAGTGCTCGCCGCAGGAGGTGCAGTTTTCCACCTGATGCAGATAACTCCGGAAGAGCCTCCCCTGACCGCACGCGGGACACTTTCCGGCCACTGCCCGAGCGACCGTCGGCCAGATGCGCACAGGCAAATGTGAACCGCTCGCGGACATCCGAGTTAAGTTACCCCGGCTTGAGGGCGATCGGGCAGGGAACCCGAGCACTGATCGGCTGAGGTGCTTTTCCTTCCGTTAGAACCTACGCTGACACCGCGACCACCATGACGTCCGCTTGAACGACGCTTTTGAACTTCGCAAAATTGTCCTGGAACATCTGGACAAGCTTAGCCGCAGCGGCGTCGTACGCCTCCTTGTCGTCCCATGTCTCCCGGGGCTTCAAGATACGGCTGTCGATACCCTTGACCGATGCTGGTACCTGAAAGCCAAAGTGCTTGTCGGTGTAGAATTCGCCGTCGTTGAGTGTGCCGTCGAGTGCGGCCGTCAGCAGAGCACGGGTCACCTTGATGGGCATCCGTTGTCCCACCCCGTATTTCCCCCCGGTCCAACCGGTGTTCACCAGCCAGCAGTTTACGTTGTGCTTGGCAATGAGCGAGCGCAACAGATCGCCGTAGACCGAGGGCTGCCGGGGCATGAACGGGGCACCGAAGCAGGTCGAAAAGGTGGCTTCAGGTTCGACCACGCCCTTTTCCGTTCCAGCGACCTTGGCGGTGTACCCCGACAGGAAGTGAAACATGGCTTCCGCCGCGGTCAGCTTGGCAATGGGGGGCATCACGCCGAAGGCGTCCGCAGTCAGCATGACGAGATTCTTCGGATGCCCGGCGCGCCCGGTTTTTGAAGCGTTGGGAATGAAGTGCATCGGATACGCGGCACGCGTGTTCTCCGTCTTCGAGCCATCGTCGAAATCGCAGACGCGCGTGATCGGATCGAAGGCGACGTTCTCCAGGACCGTTCCGAAGCGCTGAGTGGTCGCATATATGGCCGGCTCGGCTTCAGCACTCAGCTTGATTGCCTTCGCGTAGCAACCGCCCTCGAAATTGAAGATGCCCTTGGAGCCCCAACCGTGCTCGTCATCACCGATCAGTGTGCGTCCCGGATCAGCGGATAGAGTTGTTTTTCCGGTTCCAGACAAACCGAAGAAGATGGCCGCATCATCCTGCGGGCCGACATTTGCGGAACAATGCATCGGCATGACATTGTGAGCGGGAAGAAAGTAGTTCAACGTCGTAAACACGGCCTTCTTGATCTCGCCGGCGTACGAACTTCCCCCTATCAAGACGATCTTTCGTGAAAAATCGATCGCGATCACTGTATCGCTGCGAACGCCATGGCGCTTGGGATCAGCCTTGAAGGTCGGGCAGCAGTAGATCGCGAGCTCCGGCACGAATGTCGAGAGTTCGCCGCGGTTGGGTCTGAGCAACAGAGTGCGGATGAAAAGCGAGTGCCAGGCAAGCTCCGTGAAAACGCGCGTAGGCATTCCAAATTCCGGATCGGCGCCGGCGCGTAGATCCTGAGCATACAACGTCTTGCCGGCGGAGTGAGCAATGAAGTCCTGGTACAGTCGCGCAAATTGCGCGGGGGTCATCTTGCCGTTGTTTTCCCACCAGATGGTCTGCTCCGTCTGGTCGTCACAGACAATATACTTGTCTTTTGGGCTGCGGCCGGTGTGCACGCCGGTTTCGGCGCAGAGCGCACCGCCGGAGGTGAGCTGCGCTTCACCGTCCTTGAGGGCGCATTCGTACAGTTCGGGTTCAAGGAAATTCCAGTTCACCCCTTTGAGATCTCTGAACCCGAATTTGTCTGCCCCGAATTCCGGGTTGCGTGTGCCTTGTTCTAACATTTCGTTTCTCCCTGGGCGCGGGTTAGGACGTGCAAGTGTCGACGACGACGGGCCTATTGTCATGCCAGGGCTGACGCGGGCGCCGCAACGTCCAACCACAGCCGACGGTTTTGGAAAGCTTCGCTATGTAGCGCCGATTGGCGGCCCGGCGCCGCCTCGGCAGGCAGGCGATGAGGACATTTCGGTTTAGACGACCCGGATGGTCGAATATCCATGAAGTCATGTGACCTTCGGACAGATCGCTGCTGATCATGTCAGGCGCAGCGTCAAAATCGGTCGCGACAAGCATGTTCAGGATTGCGCGTCCGCTGGGTTTCAGCCGAGCCGTGATCGAATGACAGGTTGCCGGATCGAACTGCTCCTCGAAGCAAAATCCGGGTCCGCCGACGTCGATCGCTATGCCGTCAAAAATACGCGTCTCAGCTAAGAGATACTCCCTAAAATCCGCGACGACGCAGGGAATTTCCTTCGGCAATCCGAAGAAGCGCTTGGCGATGTCGAAGCTGACTGGGTTGTGGTCGACCACGGTCACGCTCTTTCCTTGGCGTGCCAGCATCGTCGCGAGGTTACCTCCACCACATCCGAGAAGCAGGACACTGTTGGCGTCGCTGAAAAACGCTTCCATTATCTTTACGTAGGGGAATCTACTCTCCCCGGACGTCGAGCTTTGGCTCTGGAAAATTTCGCCTTCGCGATAGAAGCGGTCGCCCGTCTGTTCGCTTTCCCAGATCGCGATCTCACCCAGCTTGCCTTTGTATTTGCCGATGATCTTCAAGGCTACTCTCGTCAAATGTGATGTGTTGTACATCAGTAGCGATCGCCCATAGATGTATACATAACGATCATATTTTCGTCTAGTCGCCTCTCCGATGCGACGAACCGTTAGTCCCGAGATTCAGCGTCACCTTCTAGATCAGTGCGTGGCGTCGACGGCGGCATGCGCGTTAGCTCCGAAACTGGCCACGCAGACGCTCAATAGCGCCGACCACAATATGGGCGCAGCCGCGTGGGGGCCGAGATGCCAGGTCATCGAGACCAGGATGCCCGGAGGCGGCTGCAGGGCAAGCGATGCGCACCCGATGGACGCAAAAAAGAGACAGATGGCGAGCGTACTGGCTGTTCGATCAGGCTCGGAGGTCGACATCAGGCGCGATGCGTGGTGGATTCGCGTGCTCGTCAACGTAACGTAGCGGTGCTTCGTCAGAGCGACCCCCGCAGCGAGCACCACGTAGATCAATGGCAGCAACGAGACCACTGACAACATCGGGGCGCGACTAGACGTGCTGGAACCATCATCCCGATATTGTGCGAAAAGGAATATCAACGGCGTCATCGCAAGGACTATTCCGGTTTGAACGCACCCTGCGATCAAGCCGGCTTGGAATAGTCGAAGGCGTCCCCAGAGCCTCAAGTGGAAGCGGCGCTTTTGGCCGCTCGATCGAGCAGGGCGAGAAGGCCCTGCAAGATCATGGTGGGCGGCGGAGGACAACCGGGAATATGAAGATCGACGGGAACCACTTGCGAGACCCCTCCTACCACTGCATAGCTGCCGGCAAAGCAGCCGCCATCCCGGGCGCAATCTCCCACGGCAACGACCCACTTCGGGTTGGGGGTCGCATCGTAGGTGCGCTCCAACGCGTCGCGCATGTTCTTCGTCACCGGTCCGGTTACCATCAACACGTCGGCATGACGCGGCGACGCAACGAACCGGAGACCGAAGCGCTCGACGTCGTAGTAGGCATTGTTCAATGCGTGGATTTCAAGTTCGCATCCGTTGCAAGATCCAGCATCGACCTCGCGTATCGAGAGGCTTCGGCCGAGACGCCGTCGCGCCGCGCGACCGACGGCAGTGGCGAGCTCGGTCACCGCGGCGTCGTCCGGTGACGGTGCTTGCTCGGTGAACGGCCGGCGAAACAGGCTCTCAAAAAGCAGCTTGCGCATCTGGTGCCGTTCCTCAGAGATCGTGGCCCGAATAGGAGCAATTGAAGGATTTGTTGCAGAGCGGGAAGTCGGCGATGATGTTGCCCTCGATTGCGGCCTCTAGAAGCGGCCATTGAAACCACGACGGGTCGCGCAGATGGCATCGTTCGACCCGGCCATCCCGCAAGCGGAGCCAAACCAGGACGTCGCCGCGAAATCCCTCGACGATCGCCATGCCTTCCCGGACTTCCCGCCGGTGCCCCGCATGCGTTCCCAGCGGGCCATCGGGAAGCTGGTCCAATATTTGGTCGATCAGCAGAAGGCTCTGTTCAACCTCGCGCACGCGGATCCAGACGCGCGCGTTGACATCCCCCTCGTTCAGGACCGGGACTTCGAAGCGCAGCGCGTCATACGGTGGATACTTAAGTGTGCTTCGCGCGTCGAAGGACCGACCGGATGCGCGGCCTATGTAGCCTCCAGCGGCATACTGCTTGGCCAATGCGGGCTTAAGCACGCCCGTATCGACCGTGCGATCCTGCAGCGATGCCGTATTGTCGTAGAGTTCGACCAAAGCAGGAAACCGCCGGCGGATGTTATCCAGCGCCGCCTGGATGGTCTCTCTCCCTTCATCGTTAAGGTCGCGGGTCACGCCACCGGGCACGATAATATCCCGCATCAGCCGATGACCGAATGCGGTATGGGATGCGCGCAGAATGCTCTCTCGCAACACGCTGCACAGAGCGTGCATCAGTGCGAAGGACGCGTCGTTGCAGATTGCGCCGATGTCGCCGAGATGATTGGCAAGCCGTTCAAGTTCAGCGAGCAGCGCTCGCAGCCAAACCGCGCGATCGGGTACGACAAGCTGTAAGGCTGCTTCGGCCGCTCGCGAAAACGCAAAGGCGTAGGCGACTGTGCTGTCGCCTGATACGCGTCCGGCGAGCTGGACAGCCCGTTCAAGATTGGCTCCAGTCATGAGGCCCTCGATACCCTTGTGGGTGTATCCCAGCCGTTGTTCCAGCCGGACCACGGTCTCACCGCTTGCCGTAAACCGAAAATGCCCGGGTTCGATAATTCCCGCGTGCACCGGACCGACCGCGACCTGATGCAGGCCGCCGCCTTCCGCCGGCAGGAAATGATAGGGCGACGCCTTCGACAATGCGTTGATGCGGTTTCCCAAGGGGAAGTGAACGGCCCAACAACCGTGATCAAGCCACGGACGAGTGTCAGGCAAGCCTTCCGCTGACAATCCAAACAGATCGTTGATGGTGTGCTCCAATCGAAGCGCCGGAGGGTGGTGTTTGCCGACTGAAGGATAAGCGCGGTCGGGGCAATCCAGGCTGACGGTGGCGACTTCTGCCGTATGTCCATCCATAATCGCCATGTGCACCGTTGAGGGTTCTCCCCAAAGGCCGAGTAGGCTCCAGCGTCCATGTGCCAGCTCGCTTGCCGCAAATGTCCAAACGGAAGCATCGACTGTAGCTCGCGGCCACGGGCTGTGTTGTTGGACCGGGCGGCCCTCCAGCATGAGATCGATCAGCGATGGCATATCCTGTTGATCTCCAAACTATCCAAGAAGGCGAGCCACGTGTTGGAACCAGGTGACGAGCGGCGCTGGAAGATAGATTCCCGCGATCAGAACCAGCGAGAGATGGGCAAACATCGGCACATAGGAAGCCTCGGCTGACTTGGTGCTGCCGCGAGGTTCTCCAAATGCGACGCTTGTCAGGCGTAACGTCAAAGCGCCGAACGCCAACAACAGCCCGAACACCAGTACAATCGCGAGCAGCGGCTGGCGTGCGAAGGTCGAGCTTACGACCAGGAATTCGCTCATGAAGATGCCGAGCGGCGGCAAGCCCGCGATCGCGACGACGCCCGTTACCAGACCCCAGCCGAGCGCCGGATGGGTCACGGTCAAGCCCCGGATCCTGGAGATTCGCTGCGTGCCCTTGATCTGCGATATATGTCCGACGGCGTAGAAGATCGCGGACTTGGTTAGGCTGTGCATCACCATGTGCAACAGCCCTGCGAAATTGGCGAGCGGGCCGCCCATGCCGAACGCGAACACGATGATGCCCATGTGTTCGATCGAGGAATAGGCGAACAGCCGTTTGATGTCGCGTCGGCGGTAGAGCATGAAAGCCGCGAAGACGAGCGAAACTAGGCCCATCGTCACCATAAGGGGACCAGGAGCGATCGCTGCCGGATGGGCGGCCAGCAATATCTTGAAGCGCAATAGCGCGTAGAGCGCGACATTCAGCAGTAGCCCCGACAGTACCGCCGATATCGGCGTCGGACCTTCGGCGTGGGCGTCGGGCAGCCATGCGTGCAGCGGCGCCAGACCGACCTTGGTGCCGTAGCCGAGCAGCAGGAATATGAAAGCGACGTTGAGAAGCGCAGGATCGAAATTCGCGGCATGTTGGATCAGAAGTGTCCAGACCATGCCGTCCTGACCCTCGCCCATGACCGGACGCGCTGCCATGTAGATCAAGATCGTGCCGAACAGGGCGAACGCTATTCCGACGCTCCCCAGAATGAAATATTTCCATGCCGCTTCCAGAGCGGCGTGGGTGCGATAGATGCCGACCATCAGCACTGTGGTGAGCGTCGCAATTTCCACCGCGACCCACATCAGGCCGATATTGTTCGACACGAAAGCTAGGTTCATGCCGAACATCATGGTCTGATACATGGCGTGGTAGAAACGCAGATAAACCGGTGTCAACCGACCAGTCTCCAGTTCATGCGCGATGTAGCTGGCGCTGAAGATGCTGGTCGTGAACCCCACGAAGGTGTTGAGTACGATGAAGACGATGTTCAGATCGTCGACGAGCACGTACGGCCCCGGCGGCGGACGTTCGATGACGAACAACGAGAGGGCCGAAAGAAATGTCGCCAAGCTCGCCACGACGTTCAACCTCGCCGTCAGCCGGTAACCCGGCAGTATGGCCAGCAACGCTGCCGAGCCGATCGGAATTATCAGGATAGCCGCCACCGGATCGAAGGAAGGTACGTTCATCGCCGTTCGCCCCGGTAGTCGTCGAGCGCAGAGACATCAACGGAATCGAAACGTTCGCGGATCCGGAATAGGAAGATGCCGATGACGATGAAGGCGATCAGGATCGAGAAGGCGACGCTGATCTCGACCACCAGCGGCATGCCCTTGGCGCCGGTTGCCGCCAGCACCAGCCCATTCTCGAGCGACATGAATCCGACGACCTGGCTGACGGCGTTGCGACGGGTCACCATGACCAGAAGTCCGAGCAGTACGACCGACAAGGCAAAAGCGAGATCCTCGCGCGCCAATGGATCGGCCTCCGCGGTCACCCGCAGCATCAGCACCATGGAGAGGGCAACCAGTGCCATCCCGGCCAGCATGGTCGGGCCGATCCCCACGGCCGCCTCGATGTCGCGATGAATCCCAAGCTGCTTGACGATGCGATGCAACGCCACCGGAATGACGATCGCCTTGAAGACGAGGGCGATTGCAGCCGTGATGTAAAGATGAGGAGCGCTCTGGACAAAGGCCTGCCAAGCGACGGAAAGCGCGAGCACCAGGGCGTGAAGCGCAAAAACGTTGAGAAGCGAATAAAGCCTGTCCTGGTACAGCATCATGAAGCTGATCAGGACGAGCCCGCCAGCCAGCGTGTGCGAGACGTCGAAGGAGAGGCTGTGCATCTGCATCAGAAGCTCTTTGACACGAACAGGAGGAGGGTGCCGAGCAGGCCCAGCATGAGGGCCGCACCGAGAAATTGCGGAACGCGAAAGACCCGCATTTTTGCCGTGGCGGTCTCGAACAGTGCGAGGAAAAAGCCGGCAGCCGCGAGCTTGATGAGGTAGGCGGCGGCGCCGATGGCATAGGACAACGGACCGGTACCGAAGACTGCTATCTTCCAGGGTAGGAACACGCACGCGATTAGCGAGATATAGAGCAATAGTTTGAGGAAGGCGCCGAATTCGATCATTGCCAGATGGCGACCGGAATATTCGAGAACCATCGCTTCGTGCACCATGGTGAGCTCCAGGTGCGTCGCCGGATTGTCGACCGGAATTCGCGCGTTCTCCGCGAGTGCCACCATGATGAGCGCGATCAGCGCCATTCCCAGCGATACTCGTAAGCCGACATAGGACGAGGCCATGAAATTCGCGACCGTCGAAAGTTGGGTCGAGCCGGCAACCAGGGCCGTGCAAAATACAAACAGCAGCATTGCCGGCTCCGCAAGCGCCGCAATCATGACTTCGCGGCTGGAGCCGATGCCGCCAAAACTGGTGCCGACGTCCATCCCGGCGAGCGCAAGAAAGAAGCGTGCACTTCCCAGCAGCGCCACGATGGCAATCAGGTCCGCCGTCCAGTTGAAGAGGAGGCCGGTGGCGAACGTCGGCACCAGGGCGGCAGCAACCCAGATCGCAGCAAAGGTCACGTAGGGCGTCACGCGGAACAGCCAGGAGGCGTTGTCCGCCAGCACCACTTCCTTGCGGAGCAATCGCAGGAGGTCCCGATACGGTTGAAAGACCGACGCTCCCTGTCGACGCAGCAGGCGGGCCTTCATCTTGCGCACAAAGCCGGTCAGCAGCGGCGCCAGCAGCAGCACCAGAAGCATCTGCATGCCTTGCACAAGAATGTCCGACATCACGACCATATCGCGAGGACCAGAAGGAGTGTGACGAGGGTCGCAAAAACCAGACTGAGATACCGCCGGATGGTCAGGAACTGCAGGCGATTGAGTTTATCGGCAGAGAAGCCAACCACGTCTGCTATCGGCTCATACATTCGCTCCCAGATCAGATCGTGCAATTCGATTCGCAGGCGCGCGGGCCTGATATCCCCGGGGGGCGGCATCTCGACATGATCGCGAGCGTGGAACACGAGCGTACCGAAAACGCGGCGAATAGGCTGAGCGAAGCTTCCGGCCGAATATTGGGCCGCGGGTGTCGGATCGGAAAAGCCACAGCCCCAGGCCGGCCCCCGCCTTAACGCACGAGAGGCAAAGCGATGAATAAAGACGACGGCCGCCGAGGCGGATATCGCGATGAACACCATAACAAGCAGCCCGTTGTATGAACTGCGACTCTCCGCAATCGGCGCGATCGAAAGCCAGGGTTCGTTGGCCTGGATCGGCATGCGGCCCCCGAGGATTTGTAGCGTGATCGGCGAAAGCGCGTCGATCACCGGCCCCGGCAGAATTCCGGCCAGCAAGCAAAGTGCGGCGAGGATGAACATTGCCGAAAGCGAGTAGCGGTCGACTTCCTCCGCGGTTTCCGCCGCCACGTCGCGCGGACGCCCGAGAAAGGTCACGCCGTAGGCCTTGACGAAACACGCCGCCGCCAACGCAGCAGCCAAGGCCAATAGAGCTCCGACCGCAGGCACGGTGATCTTCAGCGCCCATTGCGGCAACTCCGGGCTCTGCAGCACGGCCTGGAACATGAGCCATTCCGAGACGAAACCGTTGAACGGCGGAAGCGCTGAGATCGAGACACAGCCGACGAGAACGGCGAAGCTTGTGTACGGCATGCGATGAATGAGGCCACCCAGCTTGTCCATGTCCCGCTCGCCGGTCACTGTCAGGACGGCGCCGGCGCCGAAGAAAAGCAGACTCTTGAAGAAGGAGTGATTGAGAACGTGAAACAGAGCCGCCGCAAACGCGAGCGCGGCCAGTAGTTTCAGGCCGTTGGCCTGGAAGGCCAATGCAAGGCCGAGGCTTGCGAAGATGACGCCGACATTTTCGATCGTACTGTAGGCGAGCAGACGTTTGAGGTCCTTTTCCATCATCGCATACAAGATCCCCATTACGGCGGTGATGCCGCCAAGAGAAAGCACGATCACGCTCGCCCACCAGCTCGGCTGCCCCAGTAGATCGAATACCACGCGAATAAAGCCGTAGATCGCGACCTTGGTCATGACGCCGCTCATCAGTGCCGAAACGTGGCTCGGAGCCGCGGGATGAGCGAGTGGCAGCCAGACGTGCAGCGGCACCAGGCCGGCCTTTGAACCGGCGCCGAGCAACATCAGGATCAACACCAACGTGGCCACGTAGGGCGTATGTTGAGCCGTGCGAATGGCGACAAATTCGTAGTCCCCCGCCGGCCCCGCCAAAAGGCCGAAGGCCAGCAGCAATGTGAGCGTGCCGAAGCTCGCCATGACGAGATAGACGTAACCGGCTTTCGCGTTGCCCGGTTCACGATGGTGCGCCATTACGAGCGCCCAGGACGCGAGCGACATGAATTCCCAACAAAGCAGATAAGAAAACGCATCACCCGCCAGCACCACAAGATTCATGCCGGCTAGAAAGGCCGGAAAAAAGGGAAGCACGCGCTGCGGCGTCGGCTCGTGGTGGCCGTAGCCGAGGCCATAAACACTTGCCGCGGCTCCTCCGAGATTGACAACGATAAGGAAAAACGAGGCCAGCGGGTCGAGGCGGAAATGGGAGCCAAGCCATGGCAATCCGATTGGGAGGGTCAGATCGGAGGCGCTCGCCGTGGCGCCAAGCAACCAGTGGATGGACCCAGTCAACGCGATCGCAGACGCGGTCAACGTCGCGCTATAGATGATGGCCGTGGCCGTCTTTGAGCGGCTCAGAACAATCGCCAGAACTGCCGATCCAAGCAATCCGGCAACACACAGCATTTGGACAACGACAGCCGACATTATGTGCGCGCCTTCCTTCCGCTTGACGCTTTGTTTTCTGTCCGATTGTTCAAATAGATTTTTCCGATCCGGAGTTGAGTTTCAGCCGCACCCCGCGTCCCTCGGCGTTACTGACCGCCCCCTCGTCGATCAACTCAATGCCGGCGGCGTCGAGGGCTGTAATCAGCTTCACCAGCGAATCGACATTGCCCCGAACCATCGCCTCACTAGCCTCCATACGTTGGATGGTCGGCACCGATAGCCCGGACATTTCTGCGAGCCGGCGCTGATCGATACCGAGGAGCACCCTGGCCGCCCGCAGTTGAGCCGCTGTGATCACCGGATTGCCCCATCACCCCGTTTTCGACGACGACCAAGCGTCATCCTTGCATCCTAACTAGTCATGTTATATTGTCAATTAGTGATATCTAAAACATCTAATCTAAACGTTCCGCGAATTGCCGGCACCCAATCCTGGTGCGTCGAGGGACAGCATGAGTTCGACAACCGCTTACGAATTTATCGACCATACATTTGATGTGGTCGTCGTCGGTGCCGGGGGAGCCGGTTTGCGGGCCACCCAGGGCGCTGTCGAGGCTGGCTTAACGACCGCCTGCATCACAAAAGGTGTTTCCGACACGCAGCCATACGGTCGCGGCCCAGGGTGGCATTGCTGCCAGTCTCGGCAACCTCGGCGAAGACAGTTGGCAATGGCATATGTATGACACGGTCAAAGGAGCCGATTGGCTCGGCGACCAGGACGCCATCGAATATATGTGCCGGCAAGCCGTCCCCACCGTCATCGAACTGGAGCATGCGGGGATGCCCTTCTCCCGCGCCAACGACGCATGGTCAATGATGGATGGAACGCTGCATCGCTTCCGAGCGCAGACCGTCATCCGGGCGACCGGCGGTTACGGCAGGATCTACTTTTCCTGCACGTCGGCGCATACCTGCACCGGCGATGGAGGCGGCTTAGCCTTGCGTGCCGGCCTGCCGTTGCAAGACATGGAATTCATGCAGTTTCATCCGACTGGCATCTATGGGGCGGGCTGCCTCATCACAGAAGGCGCGCGCGGCGAAGGCGGCTACCTGGTGAATTCCGAGGGCGAACGTTTTATGGAACGCTAGCCTTCCGCCCGGGATCTCGCATCACGCGAATGCTAGCGCGACCATCGAACTCTCCACGCCTTTTTGCGCACGGTCTGGCCTGCGCGCCGGGGGCTGCAATCCGATTATCCGCAACGGCGCTCTTCACGTCCTCCTCCTCAGGGAGTCCTCGGTGGACAACCTCGGCAAGTGGGCTGCACGCCACGACCCAGCTGGCGTCATGCGCATAGAGTACGCCCGCTCGGTGTGGGCGAAGCGGACTTCGGATGACGACATCCTGCTCGGCGCCCGACAGTAGCAATATCCGCACGACCGCCGAAGCCCGCCTCACTCGTTGGGGCGGGCTATTACTGTCCCAGCAAGACAGCGCCGCACTTCAACGGGTCGAGGCTGCCGGTATTGTACCAATCACGCGCATGTCCTCGTTGCGCACCGTGACAGAGCGCCCGGTTTCTTGAGCGATCTTTCTAGCCGCTTTCATCGCGGCATTCTCATCTATGTATTCGAGCAGGATGATGCTGCCTTGCCCCGAGAACGCGGCGGGGTTCGATACGACCAAAACTATCACGGCCGCCTCCAAGTTCGTCACGGACTCAAGATCAGCATCGACGCAAGGATGGCCGAAAACATGAACAGACCAAAGATGGCGATTTGAAACAGTCGCTCGGCCTTCATTTGCGCTCCCTCGCAAATCTCTTCGATCTGCGAAACGCAGAATGGCGCGATCAGTTCCGAAGGACCTGAACACCTAACAATACCACGCCGCCTGCTTGAAAAGATTGCAGACGGCGCTGGCCTTAGCCCCAGGAAGGCGATGCAAAATCCTGGCAGAAGGTGGGTCTTACCGGGGCGAGGGAAGGTTCACAGAAAGTTTGGCGATCAGAGGCAGGCCGCGGATGCCCGCTCCAGCGGCGGCTCGGGGCCTCATCCATCCAGCTTGTAAACGTCGCCTGGCTGAAGGTTGAGTTCCTCGAACATTTTCTGCTGCTTCGGCGTCAGGGCAACATTCAACACTTCCGCAGTCGAACCTTCTGAGGCGGCGGCGAGGACCAATGTGAGCGCCTGGCCTGGCTTGGCCAGCGCAATCCAAATCTGGGTTTCTGTGTCGTCTGCAGTCACTTCAACGACAGTAAATGCGTTGCCAAATGATTCTGCCATGACCGGCTAACAGGCGTGCCTGCTTTCCTGATCTCAATCAGGAGGCCGCAATCCCGGCGAGGTCAACCATTCGCTCAGGTGCGAGCCGGTTTCGGCCTGTCTGGCCTTTCTCAGAATGAGATCCCGTTCGAGACCTGGCGGAAGCGCTTTGGCTTCTTCGCGGAGGCGCTTCGCTTCTTTAGCAAGGCGAGCTTCAAGAGAGATGGTTTGCTTGAAACGACGACGTTGCTGCATGGCACACCCTCGTCTTTACGGGTCCTAACCGTTGGGGTTTGAATTCTCGATTCCTAATATGCCGACGCCGGGGCACCGGTTCCTAAATTCAGTTTGGGCTATTTGCCGGCTGCGGCCTGACCCCAGTCCCGCCACGCCGCAGCGGCCCGCGTCTTAGCCGGCGCGGGCCTTCTACTTTTTTGGAGTGCAAGTAACGAATTGTTATAAATCGATTACAATGTCGGTTTGTGCCGCATTTGTTCGAGGCGACCGTGTATAAACCCAGCAAGTGCGTCGGCTCCAGCCGGCGAGGTTTACAGAGCAACTACTCAGGGGCGCGATTTTGCCCATTCCCGCCAACGATAACAACCGCGTTCAGCCGCGCGGCCTGCGCCGTGCAGAGGCTGCGCGGTACCTCGGAATCTCTCCCAGCCATTTCGACACCCAGCGCAAGGCCGGTGCAATCCCGGCCCCTCGCCAAATTCTAGGTGTAGTATTGTATGACAGGCGGGAATTGGATTCTATTTTCGGCGGCGCCCAGCCGGCGGCCGCCAATGACAACGCATCTGACTATTGGGACAAGGCGTGCGGCAGCGAAAACCCAAGTATGTGAATGAATAGGTGGATAGACATGGGCAACCCCGTGTCTACCTGCGCCGGCCGGGCAAGCCTCAACTCGCATTGCCCGCGCTGTTGTATTCGCCCGAATTCTGGACGGCGTACCGCGCCGCGATGAGCACCGACGCGCCAACGCCGGAGGTGCGGCGTATCAAGGCCGGCACGATTGCTGCCGCTGTCAAAGGGTACGGCGACAAGGATAAGGGGTACTACGGCAGCGCCGAATTCAAGGCGCTGGCCGAGAGCACGCAAACCACTTATCGCAACGTCCTGAACCGTTTCGTGGACAAGCACGGCGACGGCCCGATTGCTGGCCAAGCACGTCAACAACCTGATTGACGCGATGGCAGACACGCCGAGCGCCGCAAGCAATTTCAGAAAACGCCTTAAGGCCGTGATGGACTATGCGGTATCGGCTGAGATGCGCAGCGATAACCCGGTTGTTGTCGCCAAGCGCGTGAAACTCAAAACCACCGGCCATCGCACCTGGACGGAAAAGGACATCACCGCGTTTCGCGGGCGCTATAAAGTCGGCACACCGCTACGGCTTGCCTTCGAGGTGCTATTGCATACCGGCCTGCGCCGCTCCGATGCCGTGCGGCTTGGCTGGGAGCACCTGACGAAGGACGGCTTCGTCATCACCACCAAAAAGAGCCAAGGTCATGTGGAGTTATGCATTCCGGTGCACACCGACTTGGCCCGCTACATTGCCGACTGCCCGAAGGATGGCCCGGCCTTCATTGCAACCATTCACGGCCGAGCGCACAGCGAGAAAGCATTCTCGGCTTGGATTAGCGAGGCTGCGGCGGACGCTGGCCTGCCTCCACGCTCCTCTCCGCAAGGTGTGCGCAAGGCTGCGTGCCATCGCTTGGCTGAATCCGGAAGCACAGCGCTCGAAATCATGAGCATTACCGGCCACACAGATATCCGCGAAATCGAGCGCTATTGCCGCGCCGCTGCGCAGGGGTTTGGCAGTTGCGGCGATGGCGAAGCTGCAAGCCGGTTTCGATATCAGATTGCCTAACCCATCAGAGAAGTTAGGCAAAACTGCCCGCAAATCATTGAAATCATTGACGACAAAATCTAAATGGCGATCCCAGCAGGACTCGAAGCTGTTCCAGTGCAGATGACAACCGATATGCGTGCAGCTTGCCGAATGAAGGTGCAGTTCGCCGGCCTTGTCCCTGTAGGCGGCGATCTTTTCGAAACCCCGACGCAAGATTGCACCCTCACCCGGCTCGATCTCCCGAAGGGAGGTGATTTCACCGGGTGCCACATACTCCGCGAGATTTTGTGGGACGGTCAGGTTCTCGCGTAGGAAATTCCTGGCGGCCGCAAGCGGCGTACGATCCGGCGCATAAACAGACCTCCAGGGGCTGTCCTCGCCGAGAATAAGGGAGGTGTTCAGCATCGCCCCCATCACACCATGCGTCAGCCCTTGACCCGAGTCGCCCATCGCGAGGTAGATGCGCTGGCTGCCAGGCTCGAGGCCGATGAAGCCGGCATAATCACATAATCAATGGTATCGAGAACCTGACCTGACCAGCGGTGTGTGACCCTGCCAAGGCCCCGGATCAATTCGCGGGCCCAGCTTTCCAGCCGGGCAAAGCGCTGGTCGGCGTCATTTGCCTCGCCGCTCTTGCGGTCTTCGCCGCCCATAAGGACGAGATCATGATCGTCAGGACCTGGCTGCAGCCGCACGTAGTGATAAAGGATCCTCAGTGTCCCAATAGAGCGCGTCGGGGAGTTCGCCCCGTGCAATCGCGAAAGCTAGCACGTAAGTGTGGTAAGGAGCGACCTTGGAATGCAGTTGAAAGCGGTCGGCAATTGAGGCATTGGTCGCGACCACGGCGTGTCCGGCCGTGATCTGCCCTTGTGCGGTTCGGAGCGTGACGGCGCCATCCCGTTCGGCAACCTCTTCGACCGGGCTGTTAGCGAAAAAACGGACGCCGCTGGTCGCGCAAACCGCGGCCATGCCGGCGAGATATTTGAGAGGGTGGAAGGTCGCCTGGCGCGGATACCGCAGCACGTGGCGATTCTCGCATCCCTCGAGTGGAACGCCGACTAGGCGGTGGACGGGCGCGCCGACCTCGCGCACCGCTTCCAGCTCCTCATCGAGAACATCGGCCGGCATGCCGTGGCCCTGAAAGAGATACCCTTCCAGACGTCGAAAGTCACAGGCGATCTTTTCGCCCGCCTGGATTTCCTCGATACGATCGACGGCCGCCGCCTGACTTTGGTAGAACAGCTTGGCGATTTCCGCACCACGCAGCTTCCTGAATTCGCTCATCAGATCATCGCAAAGCGGCGCAAGACGCGCCGAGGTACGGGCCGTCATGCCGCTCGCGATGCCCTTGCGGTCGATGACGATCACCGACTGACCACGCTTGAAGAGTTCATAGGCGGTCGACATGCCGGCAACCCCGGAGCCGACAACGGCCACATCACAATGCACATTGCCTTTGAGCGCATTCGCCTCCGGCAATATCTCGGCATCCATCCATAGCGAGGTGCTGACCATGCAAAACTCCACAAAAAGGCAAACGCCGGCTTCATGTGGGGGTTCCTTTCTGCCCGCGCGGCAGGCCGTCGCTAATTCGTTCTTGCGGCGGGAAATTAGCCAATCTGGAAGCCGCGCGAGGGACAGTCCTTGCGCCGCCGGTGATAGCATTGGCTCAGAGGAACAAGGTTCGCACGCGCGCGTTCCCTCGCTTTAAGAACGAGGAGCGAAGCCATGGGATTTTTCACAAAAGACATCAAGACAATGGATGACCTGCTCCTGCACGGCTTGCAGGACATCTATTACGCCGAGCAACAGATCACCAAGGCGCTGCCGAAAATGATCGAGAAGGCGACCAACCGCGATCTGGTGACAGGCCTCAATATCCATCTGGAGGAAACCAACAAGCAGATCGAGCGTCTCGAAAAGGCTTTTGAGAAGCTCGGCAACGCGCCGAGCGGCACGCAATGTCCGGCGATCGACGGTCTGATCAAGGAAGCGAACGAGACAGCCGGCGAGATCGAAGATAAGACGGTGCTTGATGCGGCGATCGTCGCGAACGCGCAAGCCGTCGAGCATTACGAGATATGCCGCTACGGCACGCTGATTGCCTGGGCGGAAGAACTCGGCCACGACGATGTCGTGCGCTTTCTGACCACGAATCTGAACGAAGAGAAGGCGGCGAACACCAAGCTCAATACCGTCGCACTGCGCAAGGGCGTGAACAAGAAAGCGTCCACCGCCGCGTGATGCAAAGAGCCTCGCGGAAGCGATTTCGCCAGGCCCGCCCTCATTGTCGATGCGAAAGGCGTAATCGACTGTTGCCATGACAGATCTGACGAAACTACCGAGTTGGGCCGACGACAACAGCATCTTCGCCGTGGTCGAAACGCCACGGGGCAGCTCGTGCAAGCTCGATTTCGATCCCAAGCTTGGTGTTTTTGCCCCGGCGAAACCGCTGATGGCAGGTCTGACTTATCCTTACGATTGGGGCTTCATTCCCTCGACCAAAGCCGAGGATGGCGATCCGCTGGATGTGCTGATCTTGCATGACGCGCAGACCTATCCGGGTGTCGTGCTCCGCTGTCGCCCGGTCGGCATTCTCGAAGTCGAACAAAAAGGCAAAGGCAAGAAAGAGCGAAACGATCGGGTGTTTGCGGTGCCCGACCGATCGCCGCTCGAAGCGGATCTCAAGGATATCCGCAAACTTCCTACCCATGCGCGCGACGATCTTGAACAGTTCTTTCGGGCGACGAATGCGCTTGAGGGCAAGGAGCTGAAATTTCTCGGATGGCATGGTCCAGGCCGGGCGGCCAAAGCCATCCGGCGCCTGGCCCGCTAGAGGCGTAGGCTTGCTGAACACAGTCTGATGCTTACCGCAATCGGGGTTCGTCCGAACCCTTTGCGTGGTTCGCTTCTGTGAAAGCGCTGAGCGTCGCAGCGCGCCTCTCATAGTCCTCAGCCAGCGCCTCGATCTTCGCAGCCGCATCTCGATCATTGATGGATGCAGCCAAACGCCGACATCGCGAAGCCTCCTCAAGCAAACGGGTACGTTCGTCCGGCATTTCTGCTTAACATGCAGGCCGGCGACTTGTTTCAGGTCTCGGAAGGAACGTTTCGCCTTCTGTCAGCTTGGTGGGATCGGTCTATTTACGTGCGTAAATCTCATGTTTTCAGCCAACGGTTCATCCAACGACCACAGCCGCGCGTTAGGTTACCGAAAGCTTGCCATGGCAGAGCAGGATCGCGCCAAGGCAGCTATCCTCAATCGCATCGCGGATGAAGCGGAACGCGGCGTGCTTTGCACGGCAACTGCCGCGCCGCTGCGGCCGGCCACGCAGAATTAAGCGTCGATAAGGCCGACGGTTGCCCTTGGTACCCCGAGAGGACCCAGTCGGCGGTCGGAGCTGCGCGCTGTCACGCTTCTCAAATACCTAATGGGCAATACTGGATCACGATCGGTTCGTGATGAAATCCCGTCGACTTCTCGTCGGGAACCGTGGTCAGTCGTCGACGATCCAGCTCGCAATGATACTGACAACTGGTGCCACCTCGATCTGCAAGCTGAAACGCCGGGTATAGAGATTGATCAGCGCGTCGTGGCTTTCATCGGACGAGCTGCAGAGCGCATCCTCCGCCAGGATGACGCGGTAGCCGGTATCGACGGCGGCCAGCACCGTCGCGAGCACACAGACATCGGTTTCACCGCCAGAGACGATCAATGTCTCGACATGGTGCTGATCGAGGAAGGCTTGCAGCCGGCTATTGGAAAAAGCGCAGTAGGCTTGGCGATCGATTACCGTGGCAGGCGGCACGAAGCGCGCCAAAGGAGGCACGAGCTCAAGCAGCCTCGGATCGACCTGGTCGCGTGTCACGCATTCCCATTTCTCGTAATAGGCTTTCCAGACGCCCCGCGCCTCGGCCTTGTTGCGGACCGGAATGAAGCGCGTGAAAACGGTGCGCTGCGGGGCATGCGCAGTCAGCTTGAGCGCTTGCGGTAACGCACGTTCCATCCAGGGCGTTGCCCATGGGGCACCCGGGGCGAACAGTCCCTGCATGTCGATGCAGAGATGAATGGCGTGCGGACCGGGAGATGCGATCAGTTGGCCCATGACTAGCCCGATCTTCCCTGATGGCCAAATCCCATCAACCGCCGCAGCATGCGCTCGAGCGCGGCCCCCATCGCCAGACCCGCAAGCACGTCGCTTGCCCAGTGGGCCAGCAGGAGCACGCATGTCGACACCAGAACCGCCCCGATGGCCCACACAAAATTGCGCGTAGTGCGCGGCAGGACCGTGGCGGCGGAAGCGAGCGCTCCAACATGCACGGCGTGGCCCGATGGGAACGCATCGAGAGCGCGGCCGGAAAGCGGGATACCATGCAGGTGGCCGCGCACGGTGCGCCGGTCCGGCCGCACCTGATCGAAGTGCGCTTTCAAAAGGTGAGGCAGCAGAACCGTAGTGAACGTCGTCAGCAGCACATGATTGCTTGCGTGACGCTGTGGGAGCGGTTTGGCGCGAGACCAGAGCCACCATCCCAGGGCGAGCGCTGTCAGAACATGTTCGTCTGCTCCCCACGTCAGGGCGGCCGAGATCCGTTCCGGCAGCGGACGGGTGTTTCGCGCTATCGCGCGCGCGAGTTCGATATCGGCGGGTAGTGGACGCACTCTTACAGTCATCGACTGTCTCTGCCTCCCTTCACACACTCACATTACCGCCCTGCAGCAATTACCGAAAAAACGATCGGAAAGGTAGAGCCCTCAGTCTTTCAATCAGCAGCCTCGAAAACCGTTCCCTGACAGGAACCGTGCGCAGGAGGGATGCGTTGGAAGCGAAGGAAATCAATTGAGGAGAGTGCCATGGGCTTTGGACGAGGCGCATTGTTGTGGTTGTTGGGCGTACCGCTGCCGATCATTCTGTTGCTCGCGATCTTCTGGCACCATTAGAGTTAGTAACCACACGAGGACCATCGAGCTGGATGGGCCGGCGCAGATATGACCAGCGCATCCAGAGCTTAGGCTGCGCGGGATTTCTAGTCCTGCATCGAGCGTTGAGTCCGAACCGGTGAACCCCTCACTGCTTCTCGGCGTGGCCAACGGGACCCTCCTGGGGCTGCCCCAATCCCGAGGAGCACATGGCAAGATCCGACGCGAAAGAGATGAAGGCGCAGAGCAGCCTTCTGAAGCGGCTTGGTCCCGGGCTGATCACGGGCGCATTGGACGACGAACCGTCAGGTATTGGTATCTACAGCCAGGCCGGCGCGCAGCTTGGCTTTGGCATCGGCGGACGATGCTCCTGAGCTATCCCTTGATGGCGCGGCAATCCAAGAGATTTCGGGCCGCATTGGTCGCGCTTTACTGGAGCGCGGTTATCAACGGGGTGCTGGCTCGTGATGACCATGCTGATGTTGCTGGTCAGGAGGCGTGACGTGATGGGAAAGCTTGTTGTCGAAGGCTGGCTGTACTGGCTCGGCTGGGCATCAACCGCGGCAATGGCGTTGGCATGGCGATCAGCATGCTGATGCCAGGATCGTGCTAGATGCCGCTCATCGAATCGAAGAGCACGGGGGAATGGTGGACTACGCGCTGCGCTTTCTGATTGGCGGTTTGGTCGTCTCGCTGTTTGCAGCGATAGGCGACGTACTGCGCCCCAAGAGCTTTGCGGGATTGTTTGGCGCCGCGCCTTCCGTTGCGCTCGCGACGCTGGGCCTTGCATTCTGGAAACATGGCGGCGAATACGTTGCAATCGAAGGTCGCTCGATGGTCCTCGGCGCTTTCGCGCTCACAGCTTACAGTCTTGTTGTCTGTCAGTTGCTGATGCGGGCCAACTGGTCCGCGCCGAAGGCCACCCTCGTCGCTCTCGCGATCTGGCTTGCGGTGGCGGCAGGCCTCAAGCAAGTTCTGATTGGGTGATGGTCATGGTGGTCCATTTCAAGTTATCTGCGCTAAGGCAGGGACGGCCTTACGAATATGTCGTGCGTTTTGTATTGGGCGGACTGGCGACCGTCGTGGCGGGCCTTGTGGCCGATTGGGCCGGGCCGGTGGCCGGCGGGCTAATGTTAGCCTTTCCAGCGATCTTCTGCGCGAGTGCCACCTTGATCGAAAAGCATGAGCGCGAGCGCAAGCAACAAAAGGGCCTGCGTGGCGAAGAGCGCGGCAGGAGTGCGGCGGCGCTTGATGCCGCCGGGGCCGGCTGGGGAAGCCTGGGCCTTGCTTGTTTCGCGCTCGTGATCTGGTGGCGGGCGTCCGACTCACGGCCCGCCCTCTGCCTCGCCGCTGCTTCGCTGATCTGGTTCGCAGTCGCCGTCTTAATGTGGCGCCTGCGGCGCGAATTGCGCTAAGCGGCGCTCTCGTCATTCGGTGAAGGTGCCGGATTTCTCATCAAGGTTGAGCGCGGGATCCGGCTGTCTGAGCTCACGCTCAGCTTCAAACCAGAACTGGTTCTGTTGCCCCTCGGTTTGCCGGCAGCCTCCCAAAGCTCGTGGGCGCGCGGGCGTATCTCTGCTCCTCTGTTGGCTTTTCCAGGCTGTCCTTCCACGATCGTTGCGCAAGCGCAACGCGACCATCCGTTGTGGGTGTGATTCGGCGCAGGGGTCAGGCCGTTGCAGGTATCGGCAGTAACGTTTTGAAGGCAATTAACAAACGCCGGTCGAGATGGGGTCACCGTCGGCGCCGATCGGGACCCCCACCCCAACATAGATTCCCCTATTCGCCACAAAGGATTATCGGCGTTAGTTCAAGGGGCTCAGTTCGACGCCGATTCACAGCAAAATTTCTTGCCGACTTGAACCCGCGTGCATCCACGACCTTGATCGACAGCAGCGTCGCGCCGATCGGACCAACGCCCGGGATAGCCGCCAGCCGTCGGCTCATCTCGTTACTCCGGTGTAATTGCATGAGCTTCTTGTCGAGCTTGGCGATCGGGTCATCGACGCGCGCCAGTTCTGTTGCCAAAGCGTCCACCAACTCCTTCGTCAACTCGGGGACTGTCGCGTCAGCCCGAATGTCGATCAGCAATTGTTGGAGCCACGAAAGCCCCTTGGGCGCTGTAAAGCCGAACTCCGCAGCGTAGCCGCGGATCGAGTTGGCGAGTTGGGTTCGCCTGCCGATGAACTGGTTGCGCACGCGCGCCAGCATCTGTGCACCTTGCTGCTCGGGGCTTTTGACAGGCACAAAGTTCTTGCGCAGTTTCGGCCGGCTTGCCACCTCGCAAATCGCCTCGGCGTCCGCAGCGTCGGATTTTCCGCGCTGCACATACGGTTTGACATATTGCGGCGGAATCATCGCCACCTCATGCCCGAGCGATTGCAGCTCCCGCGCCCAATAGTGCGACGCCCCGCAAGCCTCCAGTGCGACAAGCACGGGCGGCAAACGACTGAAGAACTCCAAAACCTGTCCGCGCCTCAACTTACGCGGTAAAACCGGCTGCTCCGTCCCGTCAACGCCATGCAGCTGAAATACACTCTTTGACGTATCCAAACCGATGCGAACAATCGTTTCCACGGGCGGCTCCTTCGTTTGGGGTCAGGGACGACCTCATCTTGCCACGCACTGTGGCGGAAGGGGGCCGTCCACCCCAACACGGGAGCCCGGTGCGGCACTTGCCGCACGCGCTCAAACGAAAAGCCAGGGAGACTAAGTTCAGGGACTGGGTGTCTGCGCGTCAAAGATTCGAACCAAAGGCGCCCAGTCTGTCCCTCGCGGGCTTCCGGTTGGTCATTGCTGACCACGCCATGGGGCTTCCCGTGTTGCGTACGCTTTCCTTGTGTACATGCTGTCGCCACTACCCCGGCGCAGCGGCTGGGCGTACTCTTCGCTCTGCTTCACCCAGCCGTATCAGCCTTCCCCGAAAGGGTTGTCGGGTCGGCCTGCGCATCGTCCTTTTCGAGGATTGCTCAGCGTTCACTCGCGTTACGGCCTGCACACTCGCGCTATCACCAATTCGTGACACGCTAATCGAAGGCTTCAGCCACTTCGTTACCTCCATGACTGCTCCGATTGCTTCCGGCTGGAGCGGTTGCCGGGTGGGGTTCGCACCCACTGGAAAGCGCCGCCTTGTCACGGCGCACACCCAGAACAGACATTGCTGACCGATCACTCCTGCGAGGTTGAATTGTCGCCATCGCCATGTATAACGGCGTTCGGGTGCTCGCTGCATGGAGCAGCGACAGGCTGAGCGATGGTCGGGCCGCCACGCGGAAGGCGTGCGCCCCATGAATGATAGCCCTTCATTTGACGATCTGCCGAAACCCCAGCGGCTCGCGGAACAGGCCCTCAGCACCCTTCATCGGTTCCTGCATGTCGAGGCCGTCAGCGGTGCCGCGCTTCTCGTTGCCGCCGCCGCTGCACTAATCTGGGCCAATTCTCCGTTCGCTCATAGCTATTACGCGTTTTGGGACCTTCCGCTCACAATCGGTGTCGGCGAGTACGTTTTTTCCCGGTCGCTGCATTTCTGGGTCAACGACGCGCTGATGACAGTCTTCTTCCTCGTCGTGGGCATGGAGATTCGGCGCGAGGTCTATGAAGGCGCACTGAGCAGACTCGACCAAGCCATTCTGCCGCTGGTCGCCGCGACTGGTGGCGTCATCGTTCCGGCGCTCATCTATCTGAGTCTCAACAGCGATCCGGCTAGAGGGCAAGGCTGGGCCGTGCCAACCGCGACAGACATCGCCTTTGCCGTCGGGGTGCTCGCGCTGCTTGGACGAACGATCCCGGTCAATGTGCGGGTCTTCCTACTTGCTCTGGCAATCATCGACGACATCATTGCCGTACTGATCATTGCCCTCTTCTACACCGCCAGTCTTCAGCCTGGCGGTTTCATCATCGCGTCAATTGGCGTTCTCGCGGCTTTAGGATTTCAGCGGATCGGCATCGGTTCCGCGCCGTTTTACATACTGCCCGGCTCTTTGGTTTGGATTGGGTTCATGATAGCTGGGATCCATCCAACCCTTGCAGGTGTCGTGCTCGGGCTAATCACTCCGGCACGCGCCATACCTATGCGGGAGCCGCCGCTGGAAGTCGTGTCGCGAGTGCTGAAACAGTTGCGAAGCAGCGATGCGGTGAAGGCAAGGGATCCGCACCTGTTGGAGCAACCGCTGCGAGACCTTCGCGTAGCTCACCGCGAGTTATTGCCGCCGGTGTCACGGGTGCAGATGGCAATGCATCCGTGGGTGGCTTACGGTGTCATGCCGATCTTCGCTCTCGCGAATGCCGGCGTCAGCTTAACGGGCGCTGATCTCTCCGCAGGGGGCCATCTGGTGATGATTGGCACTGCGCTTGCTCTGGTTGCTGGGAAACCGCTTGGCGTTGTCGGCGCGACTTGGATCGCGGTACGACTGGGCTGGTGTCGCCTGGCTCCTGGAGTTACGTGGGGTGGCGTCTGTCTGGTCGGCCTGCTGGCTGGTATCGGTTTTACCATGTCGATCTTCATCTCGATGCTCGCCTTCTCCGATCAAGGATTATTGAGGGCGGCGAAACTGGGCGTACTCTTCGGTTCGCTTGTCGCCGCCACACTCGGCCTTGGCTGGGGCGCGACCTACGTTCGACGTCAGTGAAAGCAGCTCAAATGTCTTTCAAAGCTCCCCGCGTATCGTTTGTATCGTTTGCCGTCGAGATTCTGCCCTCTGGGGTTACCCAAGTGATGATCATAGAAACTGGCTTGCACCTAAATCCGAAGCATTCCTCATACAATAATTCCGCCGTGGAAGCTCTCATTTCGGCCGCGCAGCAATATGTTAGCGCCAACATAGAAGGTCCTGCCGCTATTCGGCTTGTTTCGACTCAAAGCGGGGAGATCTGACTGTCTGCTACCGCTGTTCGTCAGGCATTGGCTCTATAGGCTTCGCTATCTCGTCAAAGGTTTGATCCGCCAGTAGATCATCAATGAAACATGATGAACTCATATTCTTGCTTTCAGTAGTCATGGGCCTCCTTGTGATCGGCTACTCGCTCTACGTTCTCTATTTCATTTTCGGTTGAGAATGGACCTTGTGGTTCCCTTGTTGCGATGTTTGGAGATGTCGGCTGTTGTGCTCATCGCTTCCGTTGACTCGATGCAGCTACATGTCGGTTCATAAGGGCAGACCGGAAGTTTGCGGCCGAGCGCCAAACCGCCGCTCAAGACCCAGAGCTGACTTTCTTAGTCTGTTCTTGAAACGTGCCGACGCTATGTTCCCATACACAGGGCGGGCGCTGGCCTGTTTCCGACCTCAGTGGCCTAGTTTGAAAATCACGGTGGCCTGATTTGAAATGTTCACTTCGGAACTGAAGGCCGCTCATCGGCATATTAGGAATCGGAATTCAAACCACACGGTTATGACCCGAGGTAGTGCCCATGCAGACGCGCCGACGATTTAAGCAAACCGTTTCCCTTGAAGAACGCGTTGCCGCAGAAGCCAAACGCCTCCGCGAAGAAGCCGAACTCCTGCACCACGGACCTGTACGTGAAGCCGCTCTCCGCGAGGCCCGCCAAGCCGAAACCGGCTCTCACATAAGCGATGGCTGAGATCGCCCGGGCTACAGCCACCAAAATAGTAGGCCCCAGGCAGCCGCGAGTTGCCCCGCGTATATCCGAACGCGGCCGTTTGTGGTCATTCGCAGTCTACCCGCTAGAAAGACCATGTAGCCCAAAGCAATGAGCCGATCACTGTGTGCGGCGGGGATTATGGGCGCGCGGCCGTTTGGGGGCACATTGCCAACCACAAGCAGCGAAGCGAACTCTTCAGCGGTTAGGGCGTCTGTTTTCCGGGCCATCCCTCACACTGAACCGCATCGACAATCCCGCCTGTTCAATTTTGCTCAAGACAGGATCGCCTTGGCCCATTTCGGACCCTTTCCTTAGTCCCCCGGATGTCTGCTATCAGGGTAGACTGAGAAATGATGTCTGCGCGGCCAGCCCTTCGGCCGGTCATGCTCTAGTCTCGGGCATAGACCCGCGACCGGAGCCACCGTTGGCTAGCGTCTCCGCACATTCGGGTAACGATCGTTGCCGCATCTGGGTCACAGGCGGCTTCCGAAACGAACCCGCGCAGGCCTTCGCGGTTCTGAATCGCCGGCCATCCGCCGTTGAGGATGAGCGCCGTGGCGCCGAAATATTGCAGAATGAACCAGACCCGCGCCGCCTCGGTCATGCGCCCATCATCATAGACGATAGCCGGCACCGAGCCGTCCACTCCAGAGCACCTATCGCTGTTTTCCAATAGCCAGTGTTCTCGAAGGAGGCCTCACCAGATTTCGCCGCAGCTTCCCAGACTTCGATCGGTACGCGGGCGGCATCTGACCGATGCCCCGCTTCGAAACTCGTTATGTCCCGCACGTCGAGGAGGCGAATCTTGCCGAGACCGGAAAGTGCAGCGGGTTCAATTACGGGGTCACTGGGCATGGAGTCTCCACAGAGCATGACGTTCAGATCATTCGTGACAAGGGACCGGCAAACGCCAAAAGCACCACCACGACCCAGGGCGGCCACTTCCAAACTGTGAGGAGCAGGAAGCCCGCGAGCGCGAGGGCAAAATCGCGCGGCGTCAAAACCGCACTGGTCCAGACCGGGTTGTAGAGCGCCGCACCGAGAATGCCGACCACGGCTGCATTGGTGCCGCGCATGGCGGCCTGAGCGGCGGGCCGTGTGCGCATCGCATCCCAGAACGGCAACATGCCATATACGAGCAGCATGCCTGGAAGGAGCAGTGCGACGAGGGCAATTGCTGCACCGGCAAAACCGTTCGGCGGAGGACCGGTCACTGCGCCAAGATAGGCGGCGAAGGTGAAGAGTGGTCCCGGCACGGCCTGAGCCAGCCCGTAACCTGCCAGAAACGTCTCGTTGCTGACCCATCCCGGCGTGACGACCTCGGCCTGAAGCAGAGGCAGCACGACATGGCCGCCGCCAAAGACCAGCGCACCCGATCGGTAGAACGCGTCGAACAGCGCGAGCGCCTGCGCGCCGGTCACGCGCACGACGATCGGAGGAATCAAGAAAAGTGCGGCGAATAGAACCAGCGCAATAATGCCTGCGCGCCGGGTCACCGGAAAATTCAGATGTCCGAACACCGGCGCGGCTTCACCGCGGCAGAGCCAAAGGCCCGCGCAAGCGCCGAGCGCGATGGCCGCGATCTGCCCGAACGATCCAGCGAAAATGACAACGATCCCAATCGCGGCGAGCGCGATGCCGGCGCGGGTGCGATCGGGGGTGAGGGTTCGCGACATGCCCCAAATGGCCTGCGCGACCACTGCGACCGCGACCAGCTTGAGCCCGTGCAGAAAACCTTCAGCAACCGGCCCCGTAAACACGGCGGCGCCCATCGCAAAAGCGAACAGGATCAGCGCCGAAGGCATGGTGAAGGCGAACCAGGCCGCAAGCCCGCCCAAAAGTCCGTTGCCGCGCTGAATGCCGAGGGTAAAGCCGACCTGGCTGGAGGCCGGGCCCGGTAGGAACTGGCAAAGCGCGACCAGATCAGCATAGGACGTCTCGTCCAGCCATTTGCGGCGTTCGACGAACTCGTGGCGGAAATAGCCGAGGTGCGCAATCGGGCCGCCGAAAGATGTCAAGCCCAGCTTCAGGAAAGCCGCAAACACCTCCGCAACCGAGCCCTTCGCAGATTCGCGGCTCATCGGGCAGCTCCGGCAACGAACGTCAGTGCTTCATGGCCTCGCCGGTGAACTCGCGAACCCGGACTTTGGCGAGCGCCAGTCCCTGTTTGCCCAGCTTGGTTGCCTTGTAGAGCTTTCTGGCGATACGTCCCTCGCGCTGCACGCGCGACGTCAGATACCCCTTGCGTTCCATCGCATGCAGCATCGGGTAAAGGGTGCCAGGGCTGAGACGGTAGCCGTGGTGCGCCAACTCGTCGATCATCCACTGCCCGTAGATTTCGTGTTCCGCGGCGTGATGCAGAATATGCAACCGAATGAAGCCGGTGAGGAGATCGTCGAATTTCATTGCTCAAATTCATGTGATTCGGCCCCAATATCGTCCAACGATATCGGGAACCGATACTGTCGCCAAGCGTTTCCGCCATCAGCGTAACGCAAGGAGAACGATAATGGCTTCAGCGCCCGACCGAAACCCACAACATCACACCCAGAAGATGAAAACCCGCCTGCAGGAGACCGTCACCCATTTGCGGGAAGACATCCAGAAGGTCGACGAACCGCAGCTCAAGGCAATGTTTGAGACCTCAGCCGAGGTGCTCGGCGGCCTGATCAAGGCTTTCGGCGATTACGAAAAGAAGAACGAAGCGGCCTGGCGCAAGACCGCATAAACGATCTCGCCCTATTCACACCGCGTTGGCGGCACTGAAAATGACGATCAGGTCGGCTGACCTTTCCAGCACCAACGTTTCCGGCTGGACCATCCTGGTGCGGCTTCTGGTCGGCATTGTCTTCCTGCCGGAAGGGATTCAGAAGCTGGCATTCCCGGATCTTCTGGGAACGGGACGCTTTGCCAAGATCGGGATTCCCTTCCCCGATTTGATGGGGCCTTTTGTCGGCGTCGTCGAGACCGTATGCGGCTTGCTCATCATCATTGGGTTCTTCACCCGTCTCGCGGCAATTCCGCTGATCATCATCATGATCGTGGCCCTGATCTCGACCAAGCTTCCGATCCTGCTCGGACATGATGTCGGGATGTTTCACATCGCCAGCGACATCAAGCGCACCGGTTTCTGGAGCATGATGCACGAAGCGCGCGCCGATCTCACAATGTTGCTCGGCTGCATCTACCTAGCCATTGTCGGTGCCGGGCCGTGGTCGGTCGATTGGCTGAGGAAGGAATAGCGCGCCATGGTCAGATCGGGCCTCAGTTCGTCGTCCGCCTTCAACTTCGTGCTGACAATGGGGGTCGTGAACCTGTTCGGCGACATGACCTATGAGGGCGGTGGGGCCATCAACGGCCAGTTCATGGCGACGCTCGGCGCCAGCGCTGCCGTCGTCAGCATCACCGCGGGGCTTGGAGAATTTCTGGGCTACGCCATACGCTCCGTCTCCGGCTATATCGCAGACAGGACCGGGCGCTACTGGCTTGTCACGTTTGTCGGCTATACCATCAACCTGCTCGCCGTTCCTGCAATGGCGCTCGCCGGAAACTGGCAGGTCGCTGCCCTTCTCATCCTTGCTGAACGCATCGGCCGTGCCATTCGCAAGCCTACGGTCGAAGCCATGCTCTCCTATACAACGGGCAAGCACGGCAAAGGATGGGTGTACGGCGTGAACACAGCGCTCGATGAGACGGGTGCCACGCTTGGCCCCCTGATCATGGCGCTGGTGCTTTTGTTGCACGGCGATTATCGGACCGGCTACGCGCTGCTTTTGGTTTCGAGCGTGTTCACGCTCGGTGCGTTGACCGTTGCGCGCATCAACTTTCCCGTTCCTTCGCGTCTGGAAGAGGGAAGAACGGCACGAGCGGGCGGGTTAAGTCGATCCTATTGGCTGTATATGGTAGCGGCAGCCTGCTTCGCGGCCGGGCTGATGAGCTACGAACTGGTCGCTTATCACCTGGTCACGGCCAAGATCGTCACCGAAAACTGGATACCGGTCTTTCTAGCGTTTTCGACGGCATGCGGCGTGATCGCCAGTCTCGTTCTCGGCGGTTCTGGTCGGAATGGTGTTCTGGGGTATTGGATACGCAGCGCAGGACACGTTGCTCAAGGCACTGGTGGCCGGCGTGCTGCCCGAAGGCAAACGCAATCTGGCGTTCGGTCTGTTTTATACAGGGTATGGAGTGGGGTGGCTGATCGGCAGCGTCGCGACAGGGCTGCTGTATGACCAATCGCGGGGGGCACTTGTCGCGTTCGCAGTAGCCACCCAGCTCATCTCCCTGCCTCTGTTTGCAATCGCTAACCGACAGGAGCCATCGTCGCGCTAAGGCGCTCAGGTTGTCGCATAGGTGATCAGTCCAGCAAAACCCTCGTCCATGTGGTCTTGATGATGGCAATGGAACAGTGTGTCGCCGCGATCATTGGCCACGAAGTCGATCTCCGCGGTGGAGTAGCGCGGCATGCTGATCGTGTCCTTCATTAGCCCCGATGTGGTCTTGTCACCAACCTTGGTGACCTCGAAACTATGTCGATGCAGGTGAACGGGATGCTCATCGCCGCTGTTATTGTTCATAACCAGGCGATAGCGCTTGCCGCGCTGCACTTTGAATAACGGATTGGTATTGGGCCAGGATTTGCCGTTAATGGTCCAGCGGTTGTAGCCGCCACGGCCTCCCGGGATTTTCTCGAACTTCAGATTGATGGTCTCGTCCGGCGCCGCGGCCGGATTGCTCCGACCAAAGGCGGTGTAGTCCCATGCCGCTTTGGAGAGAGGAGACCAGACCGGGCCTCCGCTTCGATTTTCGTACTCGACGACAACGCCCATACCCATGTTGCGGTCATCATCGTCTGTCGATCCAAAAACCCAAACGCCGGGATTGTTCATTTCAACGATGACGTCCGCACGCTCGGCCACGTCCATCTTCAACACATCCACGGTTGTTGGCGCGGGCACGGGATTGCCGTCCAGTGCGATAACGGTGAACCGATGTCCCGACAGCGCCAGTGAAATGCCCATGCTGCCGCTGGCGTTCAGCATTCGGAACAGCACCCGCTCGCCCTGGCGCACACGGATTGGCTCACCGTGCCCCAGCATCCGATCGCCGAGAGTAGCCGAACGATACATAGCCTCCAACCCGTTATCGGGTGGCGGCCCCTTGTGCATGTCCTGCATACTCACCCAGGAGCCTTCCCAATGATGGGCGGCGAGCATGACCTCGCGGTCGTATCGACCGCGATCGCCCGCCGCTGGATCGATAATGAGGAAGCCGAACTCGCCGGAATACGTGCTGCGATTGAGGTCCGTCATCGCCATGGCGTGGCTGTGGTACCATCGCGTGCCCGAGGGTTTGGGTGCGAAGCTGTAGAGCAGCGACTCCCCGGGCGCGATGATCGGCGACCCCTCTTCGATGGCGCCGTCCTGAAGCGGCGGGACGAACAGCCCGTGCCAGTGGATCAGGTTGGGATAGCCGGAATCGTTGATGACATTGATGGTTACTGGCATGCCCTCTTTTAGTCGGAGCGGCGGTCCCGGAACCGTATTGTTGTAGCCTGTGGTCTGGATGACCCTGCTCGGCCCTATTTCCAGAGAGATAGGGGCAATCCGGATGGTATGATCGGCAGAGCTCTGCGCAGCTTGTGCGCAGCAAGACCGGTTCGCGACCGCTGCCAAACCCGCAGTACCGGCTCCCAGCAACAGTGCTCGACGACTGAAGCGCGTTTCCCGCAAAAAACGGTGATCGACTGAGTGCTGGGGCAGCCGGTCGGCGGAGGATGTCATCCTGCTTTCTCCC
The DNA here is from genome assembly GCF_040547805.1 of Bradyrhizobium sp. LA6.1. Classification (NCBI taxonomy): domain Bacteria; kingdom Pseudomonadati; phylum Pseudomonadota; class Alphaproteobacteria; order Hyphomicrobiales; family Nitrobacteraceae; genus Bradyrhizobium; species Bradyrhizobium sp. LA6.1. The sequence goes on from NZ_JBEPQK010000016.1 coordinate 37,372, forward strand.
TCGTCAGGCGAAGAAACATCTGCCATCATTATCGGTTTCCGATACCGTCAGTCAAAGCACGAGACGTTTACTGGCCGCTCCCCAATAGTGCGCCCAAAATGCTGATGGCCCCTTATGTGGTACCATCTCATCGTCACGTTGGTTCGAATGGAATAGAGGCGAGTTCTGCAATCGATGCTGACCCGACGCCAATTTACAAATGGATCTGCCGCAATCGTATCGGGCGGTCTCGTCGGCGGAGTCATCGGCGCTCACGTCGCGCAAAGCGAGTCGGTGCGCTTCAACACGCGCTTGCCCATTCCTCTGCTGATCGATGCGGCCAAGCAAGGCAACGCAGTAAAACTGAAGGTCGCGTCCGGACGGCATTCCTACCTCCAGGGCAAGCCGACACGCTCCTATGGCTATTCGGGACCCGTCCTCGGACCGGTCATCCGCCTGCGCCGTGGCGATGAGGTGGAGATGACGATCGAGAATGCGCTTGACGTTGATACGACAGTCCATTGGCACGGGCTTCTGGTGCCCGGGAATGTTGATGGCGGACCGCATCAGATCATCAAGTCGGGCAGTATGTGGCGCCCGAGACTCAGGATTGAACAGCCAGCTTCAACTGCATGGTTTCATCCCCATCTGCACCATGACACGGCCCGGCAAATCTATATGGGTCTCACCGGACTGATCATTGTCGACGACGGCTCGGACATCAGCCTCGGTCTGCCGCACACATACGGGTTGGACGATTTATCCATAATCATTCAGGATCGATCGTTCGATACCGACGGGTCGCTTTTGTACGATCGCGATCCCGATCCTCAAACGATCCAGTATGGCAGCCGGGGCAGCACCATCATCGTCAATGGCGTGGTTCGTCCCGTCGCCCAGGTCCCATGCAGTTTGGTGCGGCTACGAATTCTCAATGCAGCCAACGCGCAAAATTTCGACCTGCGGTTCAGCGACGGTCGCGAGTTTCGTGTCATAGCGTCAGACGCCGGATTCCTTTCAGCGCCGGTCGCGGTGAAGCAGCTCAGAATTTCTCCCGCGGAACGATTCGAAATCCTAGTCGATTTCGCCGACCGCAAACCAGTCATGCTTGAGACCGGCCCTGACACACTCATGGGTATCTTTGGCGCGGTGTCGCCGGACGGGAGCGCCGCGTTTGTCTCGATCCTGCGCTTTGAACCGACGGCGGCGGCGGCAACAGTAAGAGATTTTCCGACGCATCTAGTTGAGCCTGCTGCAGCCGATTCAGCCAAGGCCGTTCGCCGCCGCCAGTTCGTGCTGGACAGCGGGATATGCGGAGGTCAACGACCGACGGAAATGGGCATGCTGCCCGGCATGTGCATCAACGGCAAGACCCATGATCTGGCCCGTATTGACGCCGAGACCCAGCTTGGCACACTTGAAGCCTGGGAAATCGTCTCGGTCGGCATGGCTCATCCGTTTCATGTGCACGGCGCGTCATTTCGGATTCTGTCGCTGGCGGGCGCGCCACCTCCTGCTCATCTAGCGGGGTGGAAGGATGTGGTTCTCGTCGAGGACAAGGCCGAACTTTTGGTTGCCTTCAATCACCCCGCGACGCGGGAGCATCCTTTCATGTATCACTGTCACATTCTTGAGCACGAGGATGCCGGGATGATGGGGCAATATGTCTGCGCCTGAAAGGAGGCCAAAATGAAAAACGTAAGCGTCCGCTACATTGTGGATGACGTCGCCGCGTCGATTGAATTCTACGTCACGCATCTCGGCTTCACGTTAGAGCAGGATGCTCGGCCGGCCTTTGCCTCCGTTATCCGCGAAGGCCTTCGATTGTTGCTGAGCGGTCAAGGTAGCTCCGGAGCGCGCCCCATGCCGGATGGCCGGCGTCCGGTCCCCGGTGGCTGGAACCGGATCCTGCTTACGGTTAGCGATATCGAGGCGGAAGCAAATCGACTGCGCACAAGCGGGCTGGGCTTTCGTAACGAAATACTGAAAGGGGTAGGCGGTTCGCAACTTCTGCTCGACGATCCGTCGGGCAATCCGATCGAACTGTTTTAGCCGGGGCATTAATGTGTGCGGGGAACGCGCTGCACGGGATTCGGCATATCGTCCCGCTACCATCAGACCGTTCCTCGAACGACTGTTCTGTTCCGATGACAGAGTTGCTGTCCTAGTGGCGAAGATGTTGAGTGATGATAGCTGGGGATAGCATCCGACTGGGCTCGAAGGGTGTCAGACCATGGTTGAACAATCGATGGCACCCTTTCCTCGGCGAGCACGGTTTTTCCGGTAGTTGTCGGTTTTTGGTGCGAAGGCGCGGTTGGTTTGGCGAGCACTTGACCACTCACCAGATCGCGGCGGCCAAAGCGGCGAGCAGCGCTGGCGGCGCCACCAACAGACCGAGCCGCAGGAAGCGCCAGGCGCTGACATCCATCTTCTCCCGGCGCAGGGCCACCAGCCAGAGGATGGTGGCGAGTGAACCCGTGACCGACAGGTTGGGTCCGAGATCAACGCCGATCAGCATTGCGCTCATCACGGATGCAGGAAGGTGATCGTTGGTCGCTACCGATCCTGCGACCAGGCCGACCGGCAGATTATTCGCGATATTGTCGGCGATGCTAGTGGCGATGCCCACTGCCCATGCCGACTTTGCTACGGAATGGTCGACCGAGCCGCGAAGCATCTCACTTAGATGCGAGATCGCACCGATGCGCGTCAGGGCTTCCACCATCACGAACAGGCCGGCCACCAGCGGCAGAACACTCCAGGAAACACCCTTCAACACGGGCCACGGTGATTGACGGCTCAGCAAGAGCACGGCGACAGTCGTGGCCACCCCGCAGATGAACGTCGGCAATCCCGATCGAACGTCGAGCGCGGAGGCCCCGATGAGCACGATGCCGATGGTGGCGATACCGCAGGCGGTCAGCCGACCGCCCCGGCTGAGCCGGGCGTGCGTCACCCGGCGTTCAATGTTTTCGGCTTTCAGCGCGCGGTGCTGAGTCAGCCGCAGCACGACATAGGTGACCGCGATCGACGCCACGGAAGGCAGCGCGAACTGGCGCAACCATTCTGCCAGATGCGGCATGCGTTCGCCGAACACCACCAGATTGGCGGGGTTCGAGATCGGCAGCACGAAGCTCGCCGCATTGGCGATGAAGGCGCAGACGAACAGATAGGGCAGTGGCGAAGCCCCTGCGGCACGGGTTGCCGCATATACCGCGGGCGTCAGCACGATGGCTGTGGCGTCGTTTGACAGCAGGACCGTGACGATCGTGCCAACCAGGTAAACCAGCAGGAAGAGCCGCTGCGGCGAGCCCCGCGCGTATTCGACCGCGAGCCCCGCAAGGTAGTCGAACAGGCCCTCTTGCCGGGCGAGTTCCGCGATCAGCATCATGCCGGTTAGGAATAGATAAACGTCGAGACCCTTGCGGATTCCATCGAGCGCGCCGTCCCAGGGCAGAAGCCCAAAGAGCACCAGCGCAACGGCGCCGGCCAACGACCAGATGGCTTCTGGCAGGCGAAACGGCCTGACGACGACCCCCGCGGTAGCCAGGATGATGATGCTCGAGGCGATGGTTGTTTGGTACGCAGCGACTAGCAAAGGAGACCTCGATGGATGTGGTGACTACTCCGCCGCGACGCCGGTGGTCGATCCCGCCACCCGCTGCCAACGACGCGACCTTCGACTAAAATTGCGAGTTTCCGGCAAGGTCAGGAAGCAAATCGCCGCTCCAATGGCCGCCACCGCGCCGAGCGTGAGGAAAGCTGCGCTATAGCCCGCCCCGACGACGACCAGTCCCGAAAGCGATGTCGAGAGCGCCGCGCCTATGCTCTGTGCCGTGATGACCGCGCCTTGCGCGACGTTGAACCGCCCGGTGTTGCGCATGAGATCGGCGACGATGACCGGAAAGATAGCGCCGAAAATTCCAGCTCCGACGCCGTCGAGAAGTTGCACCCCGACGAGCCAAGCGGGATTGTCCGACAGGGTGTAAAGCGCGCCACGGATGGGCAAGATCAGGAGCGCGGCGAGGAAAAGCCGCCTGTGACCCCAGTCATCGGCTTTCGCACCGACCAACATCGCCATCGGCACCATCATGATCTGAGCCGCAATGATGCAGGCCGACATCAGGCTGGTGCCGAGATTCTTGTCCTGAAGCGCAAGCTTCTGGCCCACGAGGGGCAGCATCGCTGCATTCGACAGGTGGAAAAGCGTTACGCAGACTGCGAAGATCAGCAGCGGCCGGCAAGTCAGGAGGACGTTTAGCCCGGCTGGTTGGTCTTGCACCTGCGCGGTCCCAGGCCCGACGTCGTGCAGCCCGCGCGCGAGGTCATGGTCGATGGCGCTTTCCGGTATCGCCCATACGCTTACGATGCTAGCGAGCGACATCATGGCCAGAAGGTAGAAAACGACGGTCGGACCGAACAGGTAGGCCGAAAGACCTGCGATCGCGGCGGCCGTAGCATTGCCGGCGTGATTGAAAGTCTCATTGCGGCCGATCCGCGCGGTAAAGGCACGATGGCCGACGACACCCAGCGACACGGCGGCAATCGCTGGCGGGAAGATCACGCCCGCCGCGTGCGCAGCGCCTTGCGAGATCGCGACCGCCCAAAAGCTCGGAAACATCGGCAACAACAGCGACGCCAACGTTACGACCAGGGCGGCAGTCACCATAACGAGGCGCTTGGCTTTCGTTGTGTCGATTAGCGCGCCCGCCGGTGTCTGCGCGACGACACCAGCAAGGCCAGCGATTGACATCACCATGCCGATCCGGGCTTCATCCCATTTTTGCTCGGTCAAGAGATAGATCGCGAGATAGGGCCCCAGCCCATCGCGAACGTCGGCGAGGAAGAAGTTGGCGGCATCAAGCGCGTGGTTTGCTTGTCGGTTCTGATTGGCTCTTTGCGCCATTTGGCAAACCTCGAGGTGATTCCGGCATCTTCTCCCGACGGGCATGCCGGCTTTAGCCGTGTGCCGCGTGATCGTGCTTAGGATGCTTGGGCTTCGGCCTCTCGACCGGCCGAAGCTCATCCATTGCGATGCCGATCGCTCCCACCGCGATGACGCGACCGTGCCCGGTCTCAACGCCATCGCCGCTCGCGGCAACTCTTGCGCCCGGCGCGAGCAGTACGGCAATCCGCTCGGCCTCCTTCGGACCGATGCACAGAATGTCGCCGTCGGTCAGAAGCGCGCCGCGAAGGTCGCCCTTCGGACCGAACAGCGAGAGCCGCACGATTCCTTCGACCTTCATTTTTCGATGGTCCGGCTTGCGGGATTTGCGGTCGTGAGGCGGACCCTTATCAATGATCTGCGCTCCGTTCTCGGCACTAACGGCCACTGCCGCAATGAGCTTCGCGCTGCGCGGCCGCACGCCGCGCACGCCGACCTTTCCGCCGATCTTCACATGGCGGGTGAGCTCGTCTTCCAGGTGCGGGGGCGTGTGAACGAGGATGGGCGCGTGTTTGTAGTCCTGCATGACAAAGCCATCGACCTCGCCATGAGAATTGAGGATGAAGCGTTCGACAGTGCCGGCGACTTCCGGCAGGCTCTCGGGGTCAATCCAGTGCATCAGTGTCTCCTGTTTGGTCTGTTGAGTGCGACTTGCCGGTGTGATCAGCCCCGCGGCGGGGCAGGCGGCCCAAAGCCGGGCGGCGGGGGAGGCGGACCGGGCCGGTCGGGGCCGTCCTTGGGGCCTCGTGGCGGACGAGGCCCGGCGAGTTCGGTCATCTGATCCGGCGAGCTACCGAGTGCGCGCACGTCGATCACCCTGCCAAGTGCGGTATCGAGCATGTCGCCGCGGACGGAAACCATTTGTCCCGGCCGCAGCCACCCTTCGAAGCGCTCTGCCTCGGGTGGGGAAAGGCGGAGCACGGTGCCGTCCTCGAGCAGCGCCCCATTCACTTCACCCCGCTTGCCGTGCAAGGTCGAGGCAATCCTGCCGCTGACGGCTTGTGTGTCCCCGCCGCGATCGCGGCCGCCGCCCGGCGGTCCGTTGTCGACGACGCTCTTGCCGGTCGCGACATTCGTGATCGCCGTTGCATCGATCAGCGGAATGGCGCGTGCGCGCAGCCCCCTGATCGAAACCGCGTCGCCCGGCCGGATAGCGAAGACGATCTGCCCAGTGAGATGCGGCGGCAGCTTGACTTCCGTACCGTCGATCAGAATCAGGCCGTCGACGTCGCCGCGCGGGGTAAGCGTGTACTGTCTGACCGTGCCTCGTGTTTCCGGAAGCTGCGAGGAATCCCACACTGTTCCCACGGTCTAAGCGCAGGGGCTCGCACCCACCGCGGTCGTGGCGAGAAGCGCATACCGCAGCATACGTGTTTTGTTCATCTGAAAACTCCCTCAAGTTTGCGACGAAGTCGCCGATGCCTAGGGTTCAGCAACCGCCGTGCCAAGCGATGACATCGTTGATTTTGAAGGAGTTTTCTTGAGCGCGGCGACTTTAGCTGTCGTCTTTCCCGACGGGGGGTGTCGCCTTTCCTGACGGCTCGCCGTCAGCGAGACCATAGCGCTGCATCTTGGTGTAAAGCAGCTGGCGGTTGATGTTGAGACGGCGCGCGGCTTCCGTCCGATTGCCGCCGCAGGCTTGGAGCGCTGTTCGGATCATGATCTCTTCCAGCTTTGCCACGGCTGCAGGCAAGTCGGCCTCGAGCTGAGAGGTGGCCGTCGGGGATTGTCCTCCCCCCGCGCCGGTGTCGATATCCAAGGCATCGATGATGTCGCTCCTCGTCAGCACGCAAGCGCGTTCGATGACGTTGCGAAGCTCCCGAACATTGCCGGGCCAATCGTATCGCGAGAGCGTCTCGATTGCTGCAGGGGTTAGCTGCTTGCCCGAAGATCCGAACGAAGCGGCGAGAAGAAAATGCTCGGCCAGCGGCATGATATCGGAGGGCCGCTCGCGCAACGGCGGAATCGCGATCGGCACGACATTAAGGCGATAGTAGAGATCCTCGCGGAATTGTCCGGCTGCCACGAGCTTTGACAGGTCCCGGTGGGTTGCCGCGATCACGCGTGCGAAGATCGGGACCGGCTTGCCGCCGACGGGTGTGATGATCCGCTCTTGCAGGGCACGAAGAATTTTCGCCTGCATGGCAAGAGGCATGTCGCCGATCTCGTCGAGAAACAGTGTTCCGTTCTCAGCATCGCGGAAGGCGCCGGCGCGGTCGCTGGTCGCGCCGGTGAACAATCCTTTCACATGGCCGAACAACTCGCTTTCAAGCAGGTCCGCGGGGATCGCAGCGCAGTTGACCGCAACGAACGGATGATCCTTGCGCTGGCTATGAACGTGCAGAGCGCGAGCCACCAGTTCCTTCCCCGTACCCGTCTCGCCACGGATGAGAACCGTGGCCTGGCTGTCGGCGGCAAGGCCGATCGCTTTCTGCACACGCCGCATGCCGTCACTCAGCCCGACGAGCGCGTCTGGGCTGCTTTGCCTCGTGCTGAGCGCCGAACGCGTGCGCGAAGGCAGGCGATCGAGCAGGGTTCTCAGTTCGTCTCGTCCGATCGGCTTGGTGAGATGGTCGAAGGCGCCGAGCCGCATGGCTTCGATCGTGTTCTCGGCGCTCGCAAATGCGGTTAGCACCACGACCGGCGGCGCAGCGGCCTGCGAACGTATGCGGCGGAGAACGTCGATCCCATCGAGCCCGCCCGGCATCCTAAGATCAAGGAGCACGGCATCGATTGCCCCCGAGAGGGCAGCCAGTCCTTCTCGGCCGGAGGATGCCGTCCGGGGCGTGTGGCCGAGATCGGTCAGCGTCTCCGATAGCCCATCCCGCAGGGCTGCGTCGTCATCGATGATCAGGACGGTCGCCATGGCACTTCGATCTCAAAGGTGGCGCCGCTGTGACTGCGGGCAAGCCGGGCATCTCCATGGTGGGCGCGGGCGATTTCACGGACAATAGCAAGCCCGAGCCCCGTCCCGTCTGGCCTGGCCGTTACGAACGGCTCGAACAGGCGGTCGCGAACCTCCTCGTTCACGCCCGGGCCGGTATCGCTCACGCGCAACAATAGCTTGTCTCCTTGACGAAGAGCATCCACGCAGACCCGTCCGCCGCCGGGCGTATTCTGGATGGCATTGAGGATCAGATTGTCGAGAGCCCGCTGCATCTGAAACGGATCAAGCTGAGGTAACGGACTATATTGGTCCTCGGTTCCAGCCTTCAAGGACAGCCCCTTGGCAGTTGCCAACTCCCGGTGGCTCTCCAGGGTGCTCTTCAGGAAGGACGAAAGTTCGACATCCGCAAGTTTCGGCTCGCTGGCCTGGGTCATTGCAAGAAGATCGTGTAACAGACGGTCAAGCCGGCCCACCTGGTGCAGGATTGCTTCGAGCGCATTCGCTTTTCGGGCGTCATCGCTGGCGGCGAGCGCATTCTCGGCTTTCAGCCGCATCGCCGCAATTGGGTTGCGGATTTCATGGGCAAGCCCGGCAGAAAGCCGCCCGACGGCGGCAAGGCGCTCGGCACCGGTGGCGCGCTGTCGCTCGTGCGCAAGCCTCTCGCCCGTGTTGTTCAATGCGTCCACCAGCCGGTCGAGTTCTTGTTCGCCCGTCCGCGGTAGCGTCGGAAGATCGACCAAACCGCTCTTGCCTTTGCCGAGCGTGTCCTCAATCAGCGCGATCTTGCGCGACCAAGAGAGCAGCACGCGCGCGAGCCATAGCGCGGAACCGAAGATCGTCAGGACCAGCACGGCCAGACCCGTGAGCAACTGCTTGTAGGCGGGCCCTTCGGCTGTAAACGTTCGAGTCATGGTCCAGGCCGTAACACCTTGGAGGGGCCCTCGCAGCGGGCACGCCTGCACCAGCAGTACTTGTGACCGACCGGTTTGGCGAATGATGGCGGGGCGGCCGACCGCAAGGCTTCTGCGTTCACCTCGCGGATGGTGTCCGATTCCGCTGCCGGAAGGTCGGTCTTTGGGCCGGTGCCTTCATAGGTGGGGAATGCATAAGCGAGCGACCCTGTATCGGCCTGCCAGACTCCGCCCTCGACACCCACGGCATTAACCAGGGCTGTGCGGACCAAGGTGACGAACTCCTGTTTCAACCGGTCGTCGATCGGCCCGCCGGACCAGCCCGAGACGAAGAACTGGTAGCGGTCGGCGATGTCGCGGCAAGCGCGCGCCACCAATTCCTCCGACCGGGCAACCCGTGCATCGGAGGTCTGTCGGAACGACTCGAACAAAAGGTAGGCGGTTGTCGCGCCCGAAACGACCAACATGATCCAAAGGGCAAGCAGCCGGGACCGAAGAGATCGCATCAAAGCTCCGACCCAATTGAAGCAGTCTACCGTCTGGTCGGATCCTACCATCCAGACGGTCCTGAAGCGACCGTCTGAATTAAACACCTTAGGCGGACGGATTTCTCGGGGCGATTAAGGCCGAAGGCAAGGATCGGTGCCGCCAGCACCTCGGCGCAGGGGGGCCTACCGCGATCGAGGGGCGAGGGCCGAGCATGGGAACCGCGGGTGGGGTCTTGTGTTCACTTTTGGACTTTTCTAAGGGAACCGATCCTTGTGTTTTGCGTCATCCCGCAGGCAATGAAGCCCAGGAGTTGGAGCTTGGATCAACCCCTTCCCATTCTGGTGGTCGAAGACGACCATATGGTCCAAGACATCGTCAAAGACGCTCTCATCGAAGGCGGCTTCGAAGTTGCGATCGCTTCTTCCGGCGAGCAGGCGGTGAGTTTGCTCGATGCGAGCAAGCCCAAATACCGCGCCCTGGTTACTGACATCAAATTGAATGGGAAGATCGAGGGTTGGGAAATCGCCAAGCACGCCAGAGAAATCGATCCGGCATTTCCGGTCGTCTACATGACCGGCGATAGCGCGGACGACTGGGCCGCCAACGGCGTCCCCAACAGCATTCTCCTGACCAAGCCCTTCGCGCCGGCGCAGCTTGTCACCGCCGTGTCCCAGCTTCTCAACGCCGGCACGTCCACCACTTAGGGCGCCTTAACGCCTTCGCCCAAATTTCATTTGATTGTCAATCGACGTGGCTGCCGACGCTGATCGGCACAACAATCGCTTCGATCCGCTTGGCGTTGCGGGGCCTCCTTCGGCGCCGATTCACACAAAGCATGCGTCCGTCGCGCCGGAGCATGATCCGGCCGCGGCCGGATGGTTCGCGCATCTCGCTTGTGGTTATCAGCCGCGGATTGGATCGTCGGAAATAGGACGCTGCGCCGTTTTTCGACATCCCTCGATCGCGAGGGACTGCTATTGGCGCATAACTACCAGGGACTTAGTGGAAAGGAACTAGGTTTCTTTGTCGACGTTAGTACTGCGACCCAACCATACAGAGACATCAAGCAACGCAGGGGACAGCCATGGACCAGGTGGTGAGCGATGATGCGCGCGATAATGAGCGACGGGAACAAATTGCTTCAGCATTGAGCGGCGGCGTTATTCTTGCCGATGCCGATGGACAGATCGTTTGGATGGACGAGAAAACACGCCGCCGTGTGAACGGCGAACTGCAGGAATCTGGTCCTGCCGCTCCAAAAGTCTGATTCGATAGCGATCGACTGCTTCGTGGAGGCTGCCAGTTTGACGATTAATGGCGAGCCGTCCGTCGTCTGCGTGATTCAGGAAACCAAGGAGGCCAACCGTGACCTGTTGGCGGCGTTCGAAGCGGTTTTGGCCGATACCTCATCGTTTACTCGCAATGTCATCGACAAGCTCAGAGGTCTCCGCCAGACGGCTCAAAGAACCATACATCTCAAGACCTGGACTTTCTCAGCGAGCGGGAGCGCGAGGTCCTTGCCCTGATATGTCAGGGAAAGAGCGATATCGACATGAGCGAACATCTGAAACTGTCGGAAAATACCGTACGAAATCACGTCGCATCGCTCTATCGGAAGATTGGCGTCAACCGTCGCAGCGCTGCGATCATATGGGCGCGTGAGCGCGGCATCACGGCGGATGCACTGGGCGCCAAACGACGCAGCCGCCACCCGCTCGATTTCCGGGATCAGGAAAGATGATGCGCTACTAGGAGCTTGGTATTTTTCGCTCTCTTGCGCCGCAATGGAACCTATTGTTTCCTGCATCACTCATCGTATCATTTCGATGAGGCTTTCCGTCCCCCGAACCGCCGCGGGGGACGGTGCCGCAAGAACGGGCGCCGTGAGAATCCCTGCGGCGTTGTGGACGAGGTATGTTGGGGCCAATGGGAACGTTAGCGAATTTACCTCTCCAGTGCGCTGGGCATTCGCGCTACCGAAGTAGAGCGTGCTATCCGGCCGGATAAGATGGACCGCCGGCTGGGAGAAGCTCGCGGGCTCTTCCACGCCGATCAAGGTCCTTCTGCGCCTGGCGCGCTCGAATCGGGCCGACGTAGACTCACCGATCTGGCGCCAATCGACCACCCTTCCGCACTTGGGCCGGCACTGCCGATGTCCTGCTGCGCACCTCGCGTAGACATCGGAGAATGGCCAAACATCCTGGAATAGGCCCGCGAGAAGGCGGCGGCACTCCCAAAACCCACACGACGAGCCACCGATTTCACGTGCCCGCCGCGCATAAGTTGCCGCTGGCCGAGCGTGAGGCGCCAGGCGTTCAGATAGGCGGCGGGCGTCGTGCCTAGGACTTTAGGAAAGAGCTCCATGAACCGGCTGCGCGACATGCCGGCGATTTCGGCCAACTGCTCGACGCTCCAAGGTTTCGCCGGCTCGTCGTGTATCGCGACGATTGCCTTGTGCAGGGAGGGATGCGAAAGGCCGGCAAGGAGACCCGGGTTCGTCGCGGCCGTGTCGATCGCTTCCCGCAGCACCAAGAGCACGATCAATTCGCAGAGCCGCTTCAGGGCGACCCGCCGCCCGCAGCGATTGCCCTGTCCCTCGGTAACGAAGGCCTCGACCAAGGCCTGCAAGGCTGGGCGCCCGTCGAGGTCGACATCGACCGTTTCAGGCAGGGCATTCACCAGAGGGTTCGTTGTTCCTCCGAAGTCGACCGCCGCGGCGACGAGCAGGTCGGGATCGGCGAGGGTGTCGCCTCGCGAATGGAAGAGCACCCGCTCCGCCACGCCAGCCTCGCCGGCCACGACAAGGTTGGCTGTCGCGCCCGGTGCTTCGGTCGAAACCACGACCACCGACAGGTCGAAGGTCTCGAAGAAAGCGGCGAGCCGGTCGCGTTTCGCGGCAATTGGACTTTCAATCATGTTTTCTGGATATTTCATATCTTAAAATCTGGCAGAAAGAGCTCGTTGTCGCAAGAGGCCAGGAGATGGCCCCCTCGCAAAAAGGACCTCTTATGCTGATCCCCCGCCAGAAGGCTCCCGAACTTTCCGTCGAAACGCTCGACGGTGGCCTCTTCGATCTCGCCAACGAGGCGCCACAGCGCTTCACGCTCGTCTGCTTCTACCGCGGCCTGCACTGTCCGATCTGCGCCAACTATCTCAAGGAGCTGGAACGCCATTCTCCAGCCTTCGCTGAGCGCGGCGTGAGCACGATTGCGATCAGCTCCGACAACGAGGAGCGGGCGCGGGCAATGGCCGAGAAGGTGAGTGCCTCGAAGCTTCGCTTCGGGTATGGACTTAGCCTTGCCAGGGCACGCGAATGGGGCCTCTACATTTCCGCCTCGTGCGGCAAGACCTCAATTGGTATCGACGAGCCGGCGCTCTTCTCCGAACCCGGCGTCTTCCTGATCCGACCCGCGGCCGAACTTCGGCGAGATGGTTCAGGCGTTCGACTTCATCATCAAGAACGACTATCCGGCGCGCGGCGAATATATCGGCGCTGTATGAGAATGCCGAACGTCGGGCTCGCTGGGCTGCCGCAACTTGCCGCTCTAAATCGCCCAAGCCCGTGTCAGCGCAATTTCGGTTTCAACGCCAGCGTGAGCACAGCGGCTAGAGCAAGAGACGCTCCAACGCCGATCACGCAAGCGGTCCATCCCAGTGAGTCAAAGAGCCGGCCTAGAACCGCGGTACCGACAAGCCCCCCAAGGAAGTAGCAGGCGAGATAAGTGCCGCTGGCAATTCCCCGGCTCTCGCTGGCGGCCTGGCCGACGAATCCGGTCGCTGCGGCCTGCGCAAAGAACGTTCCGACGCCGACCAGTACCATTCCAGTCAGAACTTGAGGCAGATGCGACGTCAGCATCAGAGGGAGGCCAATCACGGCAACGCCGAGGGCGGTCCAGATCGTTGGGCGAGTCCCGAGCCACGCGACGGCCTTTCCTGCGAGCAGCGTGGTGAAAATCGACGGCAGAAACACGAAGTAAACAAGGCCCAGGTCCATCATGCCGACCGATAGTGGTGGCCGTACCAAAACGAAGTTCACGAATGTGAAAGTACCGATGAAAGCAAACAGGATGCAAAAGCCGAGACCGTAGGCTGCGCGTAGCCGAGGATTTCGCCAATGCGCGAGCATGGCGCCAAGTGGCGAGTCGATTGCCGTCATCGCCTGCATTGGCTGCACGCGATGTATGGAGAAGTAGACCAAGGCAGCGCCGGCGAGATTCAGGGTCGCGAAGAAATAGAAGTTCCAGGCCAGGCCCAGACTGTCGGCAACTGCGGCGGAGACCAGCCGGCCAATGAGATTGCTGGCAACGTTGCCGGTGATGTAGGCGGCAAACGCGCCGCCGGCGTCCATAGCACTGCACTGCTCACCAAGGTACGCAAACGTCAAGGTAAATGCGGAAGCCATGCACAGACCCTGCGCTACGCGCAGTATCGTGAAGACGGTGATATTAGGCGCGATCGCAAGCAGGCTTGTGGGGATCGCGAGTAGCGTCAGGCTGAGAAGGATGCCGAGTCTTCGGTCAATGTGCGGGCTGAAGAAGCCGACGACGAGACCTGCGATTGCCATTCCGAATGTGCTGGCATTGACTGCAAATCCCATTTCCGCCGGGGTCACGCCGTAGTGGCGCGTCAGGGAAGGGAGGATCGCTTGCGTTGCGAACAGATCGACGACGGTCAGGAATGCGGTCAGTCCGATCACGAGGTAGCGAACCACGAGGCCTGACGAATGCTCCTGCATCTTGATCGCAACCGACTTCATGCGGGCGGACATTTCGGTCATTGCGCGACCTCTCATAGGGCTTCAAAGGAGGATGTGACGCCCGGCGTGCGGGGCGGCACGGGGGATCCCGGGTCATCACATCCGGTAACGAGGCTGGGGCTGGGAGCGCTCGTTACATGTTGTGGTCGCGCGGATCCTTGCGGACGTCGCCGACATAGAGAATGACGGTCTCCTTGCCGAGGTTCTTCCACCAGTGCGAGGTGCCGAAGACCTCAGGGCGGAGATCGCCGGCCTTGTGCACGATCGGGTCGATGCAGTTGGAGGCGTATTCGACGATCTCGCCCTGCTGCACGAAGATCAAAGCCGGGCGATCGTCATGGCTGTGCCAGGGCACGATGCCGCCAGGCTCGATGGTCAGCTTGCGGAAGCGCAGCTCGCGGCCCTCGATGTGCGCAGGCTGCTTGCCAAGGTCTATCGAGCCGAGCGTGACGTCGGTGACGCCGACCGGCTTGTAGTCGACCATCGGCTGCGCGTTCGGCTTGACCTTGCCGGCCGGGCACTCGCCCGCGAGCACGGGCTGCATGGTGAGCGTGAGCGCGCCGATGAGGGCAAGGCCAGGCCAGACAACGCGCGCTAATTCGAAGTTCTTGAACATAGGGAGGTCTCCTCTGTTGGCCGTAACCTCACTGGTCGCCGGCTATGAGATCAGCTTCGCCGAAGTTGAGCGTTCCTTGAAATGCCGTGTGTCTTTCGAAACGATAGCGAGCCGCTATGCGTGCCCGGCATGTGCTTGATGTCGGCCGAAAACGTCGGATAGGCGTAGACGTTGTCGCGCAGTTGCTTTGCGGTGATGCCGACCTTGATGGCGAGAGTGAAGACGTTGATCAGCTCCTGGCCGGCATGGCCGACGAAATGCGCGCCGAGGATGCGATCTGTGGCGCGATCGACGATCACTTTCGACCAGGCGATGGTCTCGGCATATGATCGCGACGAGAACCAGTCGCGCATGTCGTTGACGTGAACGTCGACTGCATAGCCAGTCTGCCGCGCCGCTTCCTCGGTGAGGCCGACGGCGGCGGCGCCGGCACGGTGTAGACCGACGTCGCCATGCCCGCGTAGTCGGGCGTGTGTTTCGGTCCGTCGACGATTTTGCGGCCGACTATGTCGCCTTCATAGGTTGCAATCGGCGACAGTTGCGGCGAGATCGGCATGGCATCGCCGCAGACGTGGACTCGAGGGTTCGAGGTCGAGCGCAGGTGTCGATCGATGGCGATCCGGCCGTTTACGTGCTCGACCTGACCTCTCGCCAGATCGAGTGAGTCGACATTGGCGATCCGGCCGGCGCCGTTGACAACACGATCGGCTTCGAATGACTGTTCGATACCACCATGGGTGAAGACCACCCGAAGCCGACCGCCGGCCGCCTCGATCCGCTGGACGGCGACGCCGGTCCTGATCTTGATGCCGATCCGCTCACTCTCCGCCTGCAGTTGCGCGACCGCATCAAGGTCCATCGCCGGGGGGAGCTGCGGCAGCGCCTCGAGAACCGCCGCGGCACCGGCGCGTGCAAAGACATGACCGAATTCCAACGAGATCACGCACCGCCGATGAAGACCACGGATACCGGCAGCTCGTGATCGCTCAGCATCTCGTCCGAGGTGATCATGTGCTCGGCGCCAGGAATTGGCAGCGATCGCGGCTTGGATCCGGTGACGATCACGACATGCCGGGCCTCGAGCACGCGATCGCCCGACGCGGATTGCGTTGGAGGCGACGACGGCGCCATGGCCCCCGATCACGTCGACGTTCCGGCGCGCCATCGCGCGGGCGAGGTTCGTAGGAATATCCTTGATCATCGCCTTCTCACGGTCGATCAGCGCGGCCCAATCAAGCCAGGGTTTACCGACCGTGATGTCATGAGCGGACGCGCGTTCGATGTCGTGCAGGGCCTGACCTGCCGCGTTCAGAATCTTCTTGGGTGTGCAGCCACGGTTAGGGCGAGTGCCGCCAAGATCGCGAGGCTCAATCATCGCGACCGAAAGGCCGGCGTTGCCGCCGCCCAGGATCACCACGTCGAATGTCTCGCTGGTCATAGGACGGGTCTCCAATGCCGGATGAGAGCGTCGCTTGGGCGACCGGGCCGCGCTTTCGATGCGGTCCGACGCCGGGGCATTCTTCGCTGCGTGCTACTTGGTTGTGATGGTGGAGGTGATGGACTTGACCACCATGGTCGCCATCTTGAACTGCGCTTCGCGATTCCCGATGTTGTGCCGCTTGGCGATCCAATCGAAATCGGTCCATACGGCCCAGACGTCGCCATTGTCGTCTTGCGTGAGCAGCAGGCGAACCGGCCAGTCCAGCCCCGCGTTGGGGTTAGCGGTGATGAATTGAGTACCGAGCGGCGGATTGCCGAAGATGAGCAGGGTGGAAGGCCGGAGCTTGATGCCGGCGTCAGCGGCAAGTTTCGACTGATCGACCTCCAGGAAGAACTTGATGCCCTTGGCGGCAATGTCCGACTTGATGCGGTTGATCGCTTCCGACATTGGTACCGCGCTCTTCAGGCGGACGATGCCATCATCGCTGTCGGCCCGCGCGACGGATGTCGCTGCCGAAAACAAGAGGAACAACAGCAGAAGCGAGGTCGCGAAATTTGTAAGACGTGAGGTGATGAGACGATTCATGGCGTTTCCTCCTCTAAATGGGCCGCTCGGGATTGCGTGCAGGATGGGCGCCGACTTCAAGGAGGTGAAATGCCGTCTGGCTCTTGAGGCGATAGCCCCACGCTATCGCGTGCGCGATAGGCAGCGGCTATCAAACCGATTGGGCATCGGCATTTCCGTTCCTCTGTGAACGGGCATTCGATGGCAGAGCGCCCGATCAGCGGGCGTTCATGTCAGGAGGAACATCCAATGACGAAGCTGCCCAAGAGCCTCATCGCCGCCGGCGCATTTGTGATCGCCACAGCCGCATTCGCGCAGACGCCGTGGGAGTTCAAGTCCGGTATGGCCTATCTCTATGATGGGCCGGGCAAAATGTCGGCCATGGCCTTGGCCTCAACTGAGAAGAACCACGAGTCCATGATGAAGCACGCGAAGAAGGTGCCCGAGAATACGGTGTTCTTCATGGACAACGGCTCGCTTTACTACACCTCCGGCAGGCTCGATCCGACCGGCAATTTTTACGTGAACTGACTATAGCGCCTCGCGCGATGGTCGCCCCTTGCGGGGCGGCCGAAATGCGAAATAATAGGTCCAACTCCTGTGCCGGAGCGGAAGATGACGTCCCTTTCACCAGTCGATGCCGAACGGCTCAAGCTTGCCTTCCAGCGCTGCCGTGACATGGAGGGAACGCTGAACGAGCAGCTTCGAGCCTATGCCGATGCCGGGCGCGAGATCTTTCCGGCCTATGGCGAGGCGGTCGATCGCCTAGTGGCAAGACTTACCGAGAACGGCGGCGGCGAGGATGCGCCGCGTCCGGGCGAGGTGATGCCGCCCTTCATGTTGCCCGACCACAAGGGGCGGCTGGTCACGCTGCCGTCGCTGCTCGCGCGCGGCCCGGTGGCGGTCATGTTCTTTCGCGGCCATTGGTGCCCTTTTTGCCGGCTGAACGTGCGCGCGGTGATCCAGGCGCAAGACCGCATCAGGGCGATGGGCGCGCACATCGTTGCCATCATGCCGGAGACGCAGGAATTCACCGGAACTTTCAAGGCGGATTCCGGCGCGCCGTTCCCGGTGCTGACCGATCTCGACAACGGCTATGCACTGTCCCTTAACCTTGCAATCTGGCTGGGAACCGAGATCCAGCGGCTGTTGTCCTATCAGGACATGGCGCGCTTTCACGGCAATGATGGCTGGATGTTGCCGATCCCGGCGGTGTTCGTCGTCGGTCGCGACGGCCTCGTGAAAGCACGCTTCGTCGATCCCGACTTCCGCAAGCGTATGGAGATCGATGATCTACTCAAGGCGCTGGAGCAGGCGAGCAGGGAGCATTGATCTTCACCTCGCCCCGCTTGCGGGGAGAGGAGTCGGTAAGCGCTATCCCGCAATCTCGCGCCAGTCCGCGCCGCGCAGCATGCGCATCACGGCTGATGCGACGGCGGTGCGCTGGCGGCCGGCGACGCCGTAGAGATTGACGGTGCGGCGGGCGTCCAGTCCTGCAACCGCAGCCCGCTTCAGGCTCGCCGGCACCGGCGAGGTGTGCGGTACCATAGCGACGCCGATGTCGGCCTCGACCAGCTCGATTAGATCGCGCTCCGAGGAAATCTCGTGGCTGTGATCGACGTCGATGCCGTGCTCGCGCAGGCTCGCCGAGATGCGCTTGGCATGCTCGCAATAATTCCGGCTGAGCAACTGCTCCGAGCGCAGATCGTCGAATTCGATATTGCTGTGTGCTGCCAGCCGATGGCCCTTGCTGACGACGAGCTCAAAATCCTCGGTGAACAGCGGCCAGACATCGAGCCGCTCCCAGGCCTCATCGATCTCGGCGGCGATGCCGAGCTCGGCCTCGCCCTTCTTCAAGTATTCAGCGACCTCGCGGCCCGAGCCACGCAGGAAGCGGAATTCGAGCCGGTTGAACTGGCGCTTGATCTGGTTGAGATGGGGAATGAGCAGCGCCAGATCGATCGAATGCGTCAGCGCGACGCGCAGCGCGCCGATTTCGCCGCTTTTGAACGAGGAGGCCAGCGACCGGGCACCGGCCGCGGCCTCGTAGCATTGCTTCAGGAGCGGATGCATGCGTTGGCCGAGCTCGGTCAGCTGCGCCGCCGGCCGCTCCCGGCGGAACAGGTCGCCGCCGAGCTCCGCCTCGAGCTGCTTGATGGCGCGCGTCAGCGAGGGCTGCGTCACATTGCACTCCTCGGCGGCGCGGGTGAAATTCAAGAGTTGCGCCACCGCGAGGAAATAGCGGACCTGGTGCATTTCCATGGATTGGCTCCCGGCAAGATCGACCCGGAATCTACCCGATAGGGGCCGCGAATGACATCCCAACCGCAATAGCGTCCACGTATGGTTTCGGAAGCCAACCGGCATTTCCGTTTGAGCAGGCGATCCCTCAGAGTTTGCGAAAGTCAGAGGTCGGTCATCAGGCCGGCCATCGCCAACGGAGGGTTTCGGCCATGGACATTCCCCTCAAACCGCAGACGTCTCAGTCCTTACGGGCACTTGCCGGCAGGGTCGCTCTGGTTACGGGCTCGACCAGCGGCATCGGGCTCGGTATCGCGCGGGCGCTGGCCGCGGCCGGCGCCGACGTCGTGCTGAACGGCCTTGGCGTTCTCGCCGAAATCGGGAAGGTACGCGAGCAGATCGCCGCCGAGTTCGGCGTCAAGGCGAGCTTTTCGCCGGCGGATATGGCCAGGCCGAACTCGATCGCCGAGATGATCGCCGCCACCGTCGCACAATCCGGCCGGCTCGATATTCTCGTCAATAATGCAGGCATCCAGCACGTCGCGCCGCTCGAGCAATTCCCTGTCGAGAAATGGGACCAGATCCTCGCGATCAACCTGTCGTCGGCCTTCCACACCACGCGGCTGGCGCTACCGGCAATGCGCCAGAACCGTTTTGGGCGGATCATCAACATCGGCTCAGCTCACGGCCTCGTCGGTTCGCCCTTCAAGGCGGCCTATGTTGCGGCTAAGCACGGCATCGTCGGCCTCACCAAGGTCACGGCGCTGGAGACGGCCGAAGAAGGCATCACCTGCAACGCGATCTGCCCTGGCTATGTCTACACACCGCTGGTGGAAGCGCAGATCGACGGCCAGGCCAAGGCGCACGGCATTTCCCGCGATCAGGTGATCCGCGACGTGCTGCTCACGCAGCAACCCAACAAGCGCTTTGCCACGGTGGAAGAGCTCGGCGCGCTCACCGTGTTCCTATCGACCGAGGCTGCGGCCTCAATCACCGGAACCGCGCTGCCGGTCGACGGCGGCTGGACCGCGCATTGATGGGCACGCGTAACAAATCGCAGCGATTTGCGAATATTCGACAGCTGCAAGCTCACCGGGAGCAGAACATGAACGGCATGCAAGGCAATACGCAGAGCATCAGGTCAACGGACCTGCCGGGCCAGGTCGTGCTGGTGCTGCAAGGCGGCGGCGCGCTCGGCTCTTACCAGGCCGGCGTCTACCAAGCGCTGCACGAAGCCCTAATCGAGCCGGACTGGATCATCGGCACCTCGATCGGCGCGATCAACGCCAGTCTGATCGCCGGCAATGAGCCACAGGCCCGGCTCGCACGGCTCAAAGAATTCTGGAAGCGGATGGAGCAGAATCCGATCTGGAATCTGCGCACCGCCTTTCCGGGCTTCAACGAGAAGCTCGCCTACTGGTCGACCGTCACCAACGGCATTCCTGGCTTCTTCCGGCCCAACCCGCTGGCGCATGCCGGCGATTCCTATCCGCTCGGCGCCGATCACGCGGGCTTCTATTCGACCGCTCCGCTGGAGAAGACGCTGCGCGAGCTCGTCGACTTCAGCCTGGTCAATCGCTGCACGCCGCGGCTCACCGTCGGCGCCGCGCATGTGCGCACCAGCCAGATGCGCTATTTCGACAGCCGTGATGGCGAACTGACGGTGAAGCATGTGATGGCGTCCGGCGCGTTGCCGCCGGCTTTCCCGGCGGTGCGGATCGACGGCGAGTTCTACTGGGACGGCGGCATTCTCTCGAACACGCCGACGGAGGCCGTGTTCGACGACAACCCGCGCCAGAACTCGCTGATCTTCGCGGTGCACTTGTGGAATCCCGTCGGCGCCGAGCCGACCACGATGGCGGAGGTGCTGAACCGGCACAAGGACGTGCAATATTCCAGCCGGATTGCGAGCCAGATCGCGCGCCAGCAGCAGGCGCATCGCCTGCGCCACGTCATCAATCAGTTGGCCGCGCGACTTCCCGAAAGCGAGCGCAGCAACCCGGCAGTGCGCGAGTTGATGAGCTACGGTTGCCCGACCCGCATGCATGTAGTGCGGCTTCTCGCGCCGCAGCTCGATCACGAGACCCACACCAAGGACATCGACTTCAGCCCGTCCGGCATCATGCGGCGCTGGGACGCCGGCTATGCTCACACCAGGTCTGTGCTCAAACGCAAGCCGTGGGTCGGCGAATTCGACCCCCTGTCAGGCGTGGTGTTGCATGAGCACATGGAAGAGATGCCGATGGCGGCGGAGTGATCGCACAGCCGGTTCAGCTGTTCGAAGTCGGAGGCTGGTTGAACCTATTGAAATTGCAAGAGAGAAAAGTAGCATAGCCTCCCACCGCATCAGGTCTGGGCCACCTATGTTTGCTATTCCGCGGCGCTATAGCCATTTCGTTTTTGGAGCCATCCAGTCTGGCTTGACTTGCTTCATTGCCGCAGGGATCGCGAGCAATCCATCGATTGCAACCGGTCATTTCCTTTGGAATTGGTTCGCCTCGTGGCTGATTTCGTGGGCAGCGATGTCGCCGGTGGTTCTGCTCGCCGCGCCCGCAATAAGGTCGCTATCGCTCGCTCTGACGCGGGACGAGCCTGCGAGCTAAGTGAAACTGGGTCGCCGCTATTCCACTGCGAGACCGATGCGCAGATCCGACCTTGGCCCGCGCACCTACGGATTCAATTTTTAAGCGCGCGATTTATCCGGCAAGACCATAAGTTTGCCCACCAAGTGATCGAGCGAGACGCGCCCCGGTCCGTAAGCCATGATGGCGAGCGCCATGGCCGCCCAGGTGATGTGAACTGGCCAGCCGTCGGGCACGGTGAGCTCGACGATGACGGTCATGAGCAGCAGTCCGAGCGCCGCGAACCGCGTGCCGAGGCCGAGGACCAGCAGGATCGGAAACAGGATTTCGCCACATCCCGACACGAACGCCATCACCGTCGGCGTCGGGTAATGATAGGGGCCGCCCGGAAGATGCAGCATGAACTCGTCGCTGAACAAAGTCACGGCGGTATTGCTCAGCTTGAGGAAGCCGTCCCATTTGAGAATGCCGGAGCGCCAGAACGGCACCGCCAGCGCCACGCGCAGCACGAGCTGGACGATCGACGGGGCGGCGATCGTCTGGACCAGGTGACTGGCCTTCTCGGCGAAGTGCCCGAGCGATGGCTGGCCGCTGCCCGCCGCGATGCGTTGTTCCGTCATCTTGCGTCTCCGGAAGTCACCGAGGTGAAGGCGCCGGCCTCGATCAGGCCGGCGATGTTGGTGGCAAGGTCGAAAGCCGGGAAATCCTCCAGCGCCGCCGCGGCAGCTTCGCCGAGAGGGCGTCCCGACGTCAGGCAGGCCAGGAAGATCGCGCCGCCAGGCGGAAACCGTCGCACCGTGACGTCGAAGTCCGGTCGCGTGATCAACGCGTCTTCCGGCGTCGCGGCGTCGATGGTGCCTGCGGGTTCCGTCCCGCGGTTGGCGGAAAAGATCGTCACCGCTGCGGAAGACGAGCGTATGATCCGCGTCGCCGGGTGCGTCGTGAAGACGAGATCGGCCAATTGGTCCGGCGCGACTTTGGACAAAGGGATCGGGGAAAACGCCGCGGCGTCGGCGGCGTGATAGGCATCGAGCCAGGCCCGTTCGATCCGGGCGACGTCGGCGAGCCAGGGCAACGATTGCGCGTATTCGTAGCGTTCGATGAAGGCCGGAAAATCACGACCGTATTCGAACAGAAGCGGTGATGTCGGCGGTGTCTCGCGGATGTGGAAGCGCGCCATGGCGCGGAAGAAATCGGCCCCGGTGATGCGCTGCACCGCCGGATAGGTCGCGGCGAGCGCGTCGATCAGGCTGACCGTGACATTGTTGCGGTAGACGTTGTAGCGCTTGGCCGCCGCCTTGCCGTTCGGCCCGGTGACGACGGATGGCACCTCGTGCGCAGGATCGAGCAGCGCCGGCGCGAAGGCGGCCGCATAAGAGGCGTGCTGCTCAAGCGGCATGGCGATCCCCCACGGTATCGCAGCAATCGAGGATTGCCTGGGCTGCCTCCGCCTCGGCTTTCAAGATCGGCCAGTCCGGGATCTTGCTGTCCCACTCGATCAGCGTCGGAATGGGGCCGCAGCGCGCGATGACGATTTCGAACAGCTTCCATACGGCGTCCGCAACCGGACCGTCATGGCTGTCGATCAGCAGCACGTCGCCTTCGTCGTCGCTCTGCTCGGCATGGCCGGCGAGATGAATCTCGCCGACGCGCGCAAGCGGGAAGTCGGCGAGATATTGCAAGGCCGAAAAGCCGTGATTGGTCGCGGAGACGAAGACGTTGTTGATATCGAGCAAAAGGCCGCACCCGGTGCGCTGTGCGACGCTGCGGATGAAATCGGTCTCGCTCATGGTCGAAGCGCGAAACGCGACATAAGTCGACGGGTTCTCCAGCAGGATCGGTCGCCGGATCACCTCCTGCACCTCGTCGATATGATCGCAGACGCGATCGAGCGTCGCTTGTGTGTAAGGTAGGGGCAGAAGATCGTTGAAATAGCTGGTCTCATGCGTCGACCACGCCAGATGTTCGGACACCAGCGCCGGCTGATAGCGTGCGACAAGACCGCGGAAGCGCGCCAGATGCGCGCGGTCGAGCGGCTCTGGCCCTCCGATCGACATGCAGACGCCGTGCACCGAGACTGGATGATCGCGGCGCAGGCGTTCCAGCGTTCGATGCGGCGGACCGCCCGCGCCCATATAGTTCTCGGCATGGACTTCGAAGAAGCCGCGCTGCGGACCCTCGCCGATAATTGCGCCGAGATGCTCGTGCTTGAAGCTCGTCCCGGCGACGCCGCCGAGGGGCAAGGAAAAGCGGAGGGGAATAGTCGCAGACGCCCGAGCCTTGATCGCCGCGTTCATGTCGCTCCCTCCGCTGTTGTGGTGATGTGTTGAATTGCCGTGTCAAACCGGCTTCAGCGAACCCTTCTTGCCGCCCGGCAGTTCGATACTAGTGCAGGTGCCGCCCTGGACGAATTTCCACGCGTTGCCCTGGAAATCGACCGTCGAGGTGCCCTGACAGGTCGTGCCCGGTCCCGCCGCGCAGTCATTCTGGCCTTTCAGCGCGACGCCAAAGCACTTCTCCTTCTTGGCGGCGACGGCCGCATCGGCCTCCGCCTTGGTCAGGGGGGCGGCGGAGGCCAGTGTCGCGAGCGCGGTGGAGACGGCGCCGGCGAGGACGAGCGAACTGATGGTGGTTTTGGCAGACATGAGAATTCTCCTCTCGGGGTTGCTTCGCCTCGACAGGCGAAGGCGCATGGCCTCATTCGTTCCCGCTGCAGCCTTCGTTACCGGGTCAGCCGCTCACGAGTCTGTGAGACCGTTGCGCGCCGCGCACGACAGGGTGCGCTTGGGGCGGATTAGCGGGGAAGCGGCCGGACAAGGCCAATGCCTTATCCCTATCGAGACGTTAGCCAGCGGGCATTGGAGGGGGCTTCGGGCATTTGCGAGATGTAACGAACGGGCGCGCACCGCGTATAGCCATACCAGTTGGCGTCGCCATCGCCCCAGCTTGCGGAGTGGAAACAACAATGATGGCCAGTCCCGGACGACGATATGGCCCCAACCCGCTTCAACCGGTCGCCAAGCGGCTCACGGTCAGCATCCGACTTGCGGTCTCGGCGCTGGTCTTGACCGCGATCCTGCTGACCGCGGCACTGTCCAGCCTGTTGTGGTGGCGGACCGCGGAGGCGACCAGCCGGCAGTTGGCCTCGACCATCAACGCGCAGATCGTGGCCGCCGTCCGCAAGGAGGTCTCCGCGATCGTCGACGAGGCGCGTGCCGCCCACACCGCCATTCGCACGCTGTTCCTGCAAAACGTGCTCGACACCCGCGAGGCGGACAAGCGCGAATTCGTGTTCCTGTCGCAATTGCAGTCGCAAGCGACGATCTCCTGGGTCGCCTTCGGCTGGCCCGACGGCGCGTTCTTCGCCGCTCACAAGCTCGGCGACCGCCGCATGGAAATGATGGAGATCTCGCTGACCGATCATCCCGGCCAGCGCCGGATCGACGAATATGACGTGGTACCGGGCGATATCGAATTCGCCAACCGCCGTTTCGAGCCGACCGATTTTCGCGTCGCCGAACGGACCTGGTTCAAGACCGGTCTCAAGGCGGAGGAGCCGGAGTGGTTCAAAGTCGCCGATCACCCGATCGGAGAGCGGCCGTCGATTGCGTATGCCGGGCCGATCGACGTCTACCAGGAGCGTCAGGGTGTGCTTGCAGTCATCATCGAATACACGAGGCTCGCGCGTTTTCTGTCGCAGCTCGAGGTCGGCCATACCGGAACCGCATTCATCTTCGATGGCGCCGGCGAGCTCGTGGCGGCGCCGGACAAGGACGCCGACGAATTGCATCCCACGCGTGGCGAGCAGAAGCTGCTGCCGCTGGCACAGATGGCGCTGGCAAAAGCCGGCGCCGAGGGCCGCAAGGAGGCCTGGCGAAGCCGGCTTACCTCAGGCGGCGCAGCCTATGAAGTCGCGCTCACGCCGTTGCCGTTTCCCGGCTGGCGGCTTGCAACCGTCATTCCAGAGGCCGAGTTTCTCGGACCAGTCGAGACGACGCTGCGACGATTGATCATCGGCCTTGCCGTGGGCGCGGTATTCGCGGCGTTGGCTTCGGCGGTGCTGGCACGTACGGTGATTGCAGCACCCCTGTCCCGCGTCGTTGGCGAGATCCGCCACGTCGAGACCTTTGCGCTGGAGCTGGTCCGCCGGCATCCCTCGCGGCTCAAGGAGATCGCGAGCCTGTCCGGGGCCATTGCTGAGATGGCTGCGGGGCTGTCCGCCTTCCGCAAATTCATCCCGGCCGATCTCGTCCGCGGGCTGTTGCGCCAGGGCGTCGAGGCAAAGCCCGGCGGCGCCATTCAGGAGCTGAGCGTGATGTTCATCGACATCGCCGGCTTTACCGGCCTGTCCGAACGCATGGGCGATCGCGTCGTGCCGCTGTTGTCCCGCTATCTCGATCTCGCCTCGGAGGCCATCGTCGCTAATGGCGGCACCATCGACAAGTTCATCGGCGATGCCGTGATGGCGTTCTGGGGCGCGCCGCAGCCGCAGCCCGATCACGCGCTACTGTGCTGTAGCGGGGCGCTGGCCTGCCGCCAGGCGATCGAGGACTCCGGCTTGGTCGATGACCAGGGCAAGCCGCTCCAGATCCGGATCGGTATCAATTCCGGCCGCATGCTGGTCGGCAATATCGGCTCAGAGCTGCGCCTGAACTACACCGTCATCGGCGATGCCGTGAATGTCGCGAGCCGGCTCGAGAGCGCCAACAAGAGCTACGGTACGCAAATCCTGATCGGCGAAGAGACCGAACGCCTGGCGCGCGGCGCGATCATCACCCGCGAAATCGACAGCATCGCGGTCTATGGACGGGAAGAGGGGCTAGCCGTTTACGAACTGGTTGATCTTTCAGAGGAACGCGAAGCGAGCCGCCGCGCATCCTGGATAGCACACTATGAGCGAGGGCTCGCGAAATATCGAGATCGGGACCTGACTGGCGCGATAGTTGAATTCGAGGCTGTACTGCGGGACCGACAGCAAGATCAACCTGCCGAGGTGCTGCTAGAACGCTGTAGGCAGTTGCAACGGAGGGATGCACCCAAAGACTGGCAACCGATTGCGGTGTTGAAGTCAAAATAGTACTTGCGCGTCGTGGCGGTGGCGGTCAGATTCGAACCTTCCAAATCTGCTTTCGGTGTAGAGGCTACATTCGCCGAACTGACCAAGCCACTCGACACTTCCATACGCTGCTGCCTATCGCGAGAAACGTTTCCCAACGTTCCCGAGCCAGGGCACAAGACGCCTTAGACGCAAATCGCAACCTGGAGCGAATGTCGGTATCGGTGGTTGGCCTCCCCGCAACCACGCTCCAATGCGACGACGTACTCCGGTTACGGCGTCGTGATTATTCAGCCGCGCTCGAAGGCGCGACCGGTGCGAACGCATACGCGTTCTTCTGCACGAACTCTCGAACGCTCATCGGGGGTATGCCGGTCAGCCCTTCGACATCCTTGCTGAACCGATCGTACCTGTTGTCCCGATGGAGTTGGGCCATTGTCACGACGTGCGAGATAACATGAGGTGGTATCTCGAAGGCGGCAAGTTGGTCCTTCATCATCTCGGGCGGAACGTCAACATACGAAATCGTACGGCCAAGCGCGGCCGAGAACTCGCGTGCGACCGCGTCCAAGTCCTGCGAAACATGGCCGGTCAGGTGATAGGTCTTGCCGATATGCTCTGTGGGATCGCTCAAAATTTCAGCGATCACTCGAGCGACATCGAAGGCGGCAATCGCTGAGTTCTTTCCCTTTCCCAAGGGCGCCATAATCTTATTCTGCATGGTAACGCCCGTGACGCTTTGAAGGAAAAGTCCTTCCATGAACGCAGTTGGTCTTACCTCCACTACTGGAAGCCCGGACCAGGACAATATCTGCTCCGCCAACCAATGCTGCTTTTGTTGGGGCTGGCGGACGTGTTGAAGATGTCCATCTCGTTGACGGTCATCTGGGAGAGATTGACGAATGCCTTCGCGCCATGGTGCTTTGCAACGCCAGCGACGTTGGCAGCGGCTTCGAGATAGCTCGGCGAGACCGACATCCCGAAGAAGACGTTCGCACCCCTCGATCGCCCGATGTGCTGCCGTAAGATCGAGCAGATCGCCGACCACGACCTCGGCGCCTAGATCCCGCAGTGTGGCGGCCCGCTCGTCGTCAACCCGAACCTGTGCCCGTACCCGGACTCCGTGAGCGAGAAGCAGCTCTGTCACCATACGGCCCACCGAGCCGATCCGCCCCGCCGCCCCCGGTCACGAGGATCGGAAGTTCTTGCTGTGTCGCGTTCATCTTCGCCTCGCATTGGAATGCACATGCATTGCCGCACCACGAAGCCTCAAAGCCGCGGGTCGATCGGGAATATGACGTCGCCCCGTCATCCTTTGAGGAAAGCCAACAGATCTGCGTTCACTTGGTCCGCGTGGGTGACGCACATGCCATGCGGAGCGCCAGCATATTCCTTCAAGCTTGCGTTTGGCAGAATTTTCACCGAGCGCCGGGGGCAATGTCGATAGGAACGATCTGATCGTCATCGCCCTGCAGGAGCAGGGTTGGGATGGTCATCTTCTTGAGATCATCCGTAAAATCGGTCTCGGAGAAGGCCTTGATGCAGTCGTACTCGCCCTGGAGGCTTCCCATCATGCCCTGAAGCCAAGAAGAATCGATCTGGCCCTGCGAAATCTTCGCGTTGGGGCGGTTATAGCCAAAGAACGGAATCGCCAGTTCTTTGAAAAACCCAGCCCGATCGGCTACCAGGCTCGCGCGGAGGCCGTCGAAGACACTCATAGGCGCTGTCGCGGGTGTCTGCACCATGTGCGGAGGCACCGCGGAGATCAGAACCGCTTTCGACAGACGCGACGTGCCGTGACGGCCGACATAACGGGCGACCTCGCCACCGCCGGTCGAATGACCGACCATCGTCGCGCCCTTGATGTCAAGTGTTTCAAGGAGGCCGCGAGATCATCGGCGTAGGTATCCATATCGTTGCCGGTCCATGTCTGGTCCGATCGGCCATGGCTGCGGCGGTCATGGGCGATGACGCGATAGCCGTTGTTCTGCAGGAACAGCATCTGGGCGTCCCAGGCATCGGCGGTGAGCGGCCAGCCATGGGAGAAGGTCATGACCGGACCGGCGCTCCAGTCCTTGTAGTAAATCGTCGTGCCGTCTTTCATCGTTACCGTCGACATGTGATCAGATCCTTTGTGAGAAGCGTGGTGGGCGGCTGGTTTGGCATCGCTCGCCGTCTTGGCGAGCGTCACCTTCGGGAGGCCGAGAGCCGCCACAACACCGCCACCAGCGAGGAGCAGATGGCGTCGTGAGGTCGCGGAATTGATGGGTGCACTGGTCGTCATGTCGACTCCCCGGTTAAGGACTCTGCTGAGGGTGGCCAACCAGCACGTTGAAGTCCTCCGTGCTCATCCAGTAGCAAAACGGGCTCTCCCGTTCGCCTCACACACGACATGCCTGCAGATTGATCTTCTAAGCTGACAACGTCGTTCCTCGTCAAAATTCGGGCAACGCCGATCGACTGATTATCGAGAAACAGCTTCGATGCTGCCGCATAGTTGTTTTCGTTTACGAGATCACGGAATCGCAAAGCATTAGGGAGTATTCGAAAGCCGCAAGCTTCTCCCATGGCTTTGAATGTCGTTTCTGCTGCCAGGCCAGTTGCCGAGGTTGAGGCCATGGCGGCGACCGCGATCCATCTGGAGTAAGAAAGCATGCCAAATACCTCGCTGCGTTGCCTAGGCGGCAAGCACCGCCCCGAATGTCTTCTGAGAAATCTCCAGCCACCGCACCGGCGTCGCGAACGCCTCGCGCCACCGCCAAGGCTCTTGGTCACTGCGCATTTACGACGCGTCGCCGATCATCGATATCCGCGACGTCATCGACGGAAGCGATCGCCGGGTGCGGTTTGCGTTCGCGCTTGCGCTTGTCGATGGCCCAGAAATCGAGATCGGCAATAACCTCGCCTTCGCCCGATCGCAGCGGTGCGCCCATGAGTTTACGCTCTGGAGAGACGATCGCGGTGAAGCAGCCGCTGGAAATCGGCTCGATTCTGCTACCGGTGTCCTTCATAATCCGGGCTTGCTGCTCGGCATTCAGCCACGCTGTCGCACAGACAACGAAACACCCGGCCTTCAGCGCGTGTTGGCGGATATTGATGGCTATCTGCTCGGAGAAGCCGTCGCCGGCGAACGAGCCGGGATACATGGCCGAGTGGATCTGCTCGCCATCGGCCATCAGGGCATAGCGGGCCAGCGGGTTGTAGTGCTCCCAGCAGGCCAGTTGACCGATGCGCCCCACGGCGCTGTCGACACAGCGCAGCCCGGAGCCATCGCCCTGACCCCAGACCATGCGTTCATGATAGGTTGGGGAGATCTTGCGGCAGTGCTGAATGACTACCTGAATTCACGCAAGTTTCTGTCGTCGATTGTTGCCGATACCAACAGAAATACCAACAAGCAGACGTGCCGTATTAGGTGGCAAAAATAAAACAGCAGGCTCCCCGGCAGCAGGGCAGGCACCATGCCGTTCCGGTCTCCACAATGTCCCGACCGGAATCGAACCTGGCTCTGACTCGAAATGCCGGAGGCTGGGACGATTTCGGGGGCGACTCTGTTGCCTGGACGCGAGACCGACGCCAAATGCGCTGATCGTGCGCCGCTGATCCGCGATCTGCTGGACGTCCAATGACGATGGCGTGCCAATGTCCGACAACACACCGAACGCGGCTCTGCGGACATGGGCTGCGATACTGCCCCGGCGGTGACCATTGCGCGCACGGTTTCCACTCGACCGCGTCGGCCCCGCTCAACGAGGAGGTCGCGTTCGACGGCGTTGTAGTGGAAGTCCAACTCGCCCACGACTCTGAGAGAGAAGCGCTGGTGGCGCGACGAGGTTGTGCGGCGCCGGCTTGGCAGGGGCCGACAAGAACAAGATCCGCGGATCTATAACTGTGCTGCCTATTGGGCCGGACGCATGCGTTTAATGCAGCGTTGGACTGATCGCCTCGACAGCCTGCGCGACGGTGCGCCCGCCGTCCCGCTGCGCAGATCGGCGGTCTAGCTTGCTCTCGCTTCGACCCTCGGCAGCGAAGCATGATATTCATCCACGCTGTCGAGGTCGATCATGGTCTTACCTCCCATCTTGTAGGCCCTGATCCTCTCGTGGGCGATCAGCAGCTCATAAGCCTTTGCCTTTCCGAATTTGCCATAGCGGCAACCATCCTTGAACTCGACGAGCCGGCGCCGCTTGTTGTCATGATTGTCAACCACGGTTCCTGCGTGTGCTTCGATGATTTTCCGCCACAATCGGATCAAGTCCCGCTGAGCGAGATCGGCATAGGCACTTCCATGGCGCGACCTTGGTGTCGATGCGGGGTTACCAGGAAGGCACTGCTTTTGTGGTAGCTGATGAGGTTCATGCTGACTTGTTTCGACGCCATCTGCGCGTAGCCCAATTGCCCGAATGCGTCGATCTATGTCGCCTGCGGTGCCAAACAAAGGGCTCTCTGATGCCGCGACTAACTCCTGCGCGCTGTAGCGTAGAAATGGGACAGACCGTATGCGCTGTTGGCAAGTTCGTAACACGCCGTCCCCGTGCTCACTTCGCCCCGTGTGCAAAGAAAAGACGAAAGTCGGCGTGAAGGCGCGCCAGCGCCCGGCCCGGGGCCTTTCCAAGCGTCTGGATGCCGCGCTCGTCGTGGATGAATTTGGCAGCACTGGTGGTCATACCCGCCGCCAGCAGCGCATCAATGCGTGCTTGAACCTCGGGCAGGGACCGAATCTCTCCGGCATCAAATCGCCGGCAAAACTGACATCATGAGCGAGTTCACGGACCAGCCTATAGAGTCAACTGATGGAGAGTTGCGCCTCAATGCGGCTGTGCTAGTACGCCCACTCTCGAATCGAGGAGCTAAAAGTGACGAAGAAGGCAAAGAAGACGGCTACGAAGAAGAAACCAGTGCGTCGCGAATACACAAAGGCTGACGTGAAGGAGCTGCGCGCTCATTCGAAAGCGAAGACTCCGGTTGCAAAAATTGCGAAGCTCACAAAGCGCTCCGAAGGCTCACTCCGCCAAAAGGCGCTCAAGCTTGGAATCCGGCTCGGTCACCAGCGCTAGAAGGCGGCATCATGACGCTCTTCAATAGAGTGTTCTCGACGAGAACGTTGTTGCAAATCATCTGCGTTCTTGTCGCTGTTGTCGCAATGAAGTTGTTGGGCGCTCACTATGACTTTAGCTGGGCAGCCGCAGTTGCGGTTGACTAGAAGAGCACCTTAGCAGGCTGAGCAGAAAAGAAGTACGCCTAGTGGCGAGCTATCACGCGGCGTTCAAGCGTACGAAGTAATGGCGCCTTCAGAGCCGCAGGGCGAAGGAGCCTAGTCAAAAATCTAGCGCGGGCAATTTCCCGATATATGTGCGGCAGGACTCGAACCAGCAACCACGCCGTTATGAGCGGCGGGATAATGGCCGCCGCCGTTGATTTTCCTGCGCTTTACGTGGAATTCGGCCACGTTCGTTGCGCTTCGTGCGGGTTGTTTCTGGTGCGAAACTGGTGCGGTTCGTCCGCAGTTGAAACTTGGATTTAGGGCATATGCTGTTGGTGATAACGTGAGAACGCAAGACAGTCCCGGCGACCGACGGCAAGCGAATTTCGTGCGCCATGGTGCCGGCTGATCGCGGCGGCCTGTCAAGGTCAGCCTCAACCCGGTTCGCAACGCGCTATCGGTAGCGAGCCAAAGACGTTCATGGGAAAGCAAGCCAGGCGAAAAAGATCGTGAGTTTCTTCGAGCGTCTAAAGACAGAAGCATCCGCCGAGTGGCGGGCCTACACCGAGCATCCCTTCACGAACGGGTTGGCAGACGGCTCGCTCGCCGAAGCGGCGTTTCGTTACTACCTTGCTCAGGACTACCTGTTCCTCATCGAGTTTGCTCGCGCTTACGCGCTCTCGGTCTACAAGTCGCCCAAGCTTGCCGACATGCGTGAAGCGGCGGCCGGCCTCTCGGCCATCCTTGATGTCGAGATGAATCTATCGCGTTTGGATCGCCGAGTATGCCGGCGAGCCATACCAGGAGGGCGCGGCGAAGGCGCGGGCGCACCTGGAGCGTCTCGCCGATCTCTACGCCACGCCGGCCCGCGAGGCAGAACTGATTGCGATCTTCAAGGAAGCCGCCCGACTCGAGGCAGACTTCTGGGAGATGGGCTGGCGCGCGGGCCAGCGTGTTGAATAAGAATTTAGGCTATCGTCAGGCTCATAACCTGAAGGTCATAGGTTCAGATTCTATCCCCGCAACCAAGATTGATACTGAAAACCCAGCAACCTCAATGGATTGCTGGGTTTTTGTTTTTAAGATCGAACCGTTGCCCTAGCAAAATCAATGACTTGCTTTCGTAGGTTCAAATCACCCGCAACCAGTTGCGGAATGCATAAGCGCGTCGGGCAAACAGCGACGATTGCGTATTCCTTGATGTTGGGGAGGAGGACGGATCGTTGACGCGCAATCCGATCATCCTTGTCGTCGAACAGTGTGAGGGAGGCGAGGCCGCACAGTCCCGGCCGGCCCATGGGGCGTGAATAGAAGTCTCGCGCGGCCTGCCGCGCGAGTATCCTGACCAAGGCGACAAGGCGTGGGTCGGGCTTCGATGAGGTGGGCAACGCAAGCTCGTTGGGCGCCTTGAAGCCCACACCGATTGCTTTGGGTGCTGTTTTTCCGGGTCTTTCGATTGCGTGCCCGAACACTGCGCGCATGATTGCGTCCTCCGTGGCCACCCCGCATTCATCCGAAGAGCGCGGTCGCGTGGACTGGCGTCAGCTCCGTCGGAACGTTCATCCACGGCAGTTTGACGTTCTACAGAGTCCGGTTTGCGCCAAGTGCAGCAGCCAACAAGAACGAAATGACCAATGCTCTGCCCGCAGGAGCATCGGTCACTGTAAAGGCCCGGCAAGATCCAAACCGATCCCGCCGTTGCTCAAAGTCAGATGGTCGGACTGACCTGAGCAGAACTCATCGTTGCGTACGGCCAGCCACCGCCCGACACTTTGTCCAGGGAGCTGTCGACGAGCGCATCCTTGTCAGGCGCCGTCGAGATCTGGGATGCATTGTTCTGAGCCGTGTCCTTGAGAGCTTCGGCTTCACCTTTTGAATTCGTATCCTGCGTGTCGGTCATCTCAATCTCCAAATTCATCAATGCAAGTGTTGTATTCGACGTTGTAGCTGCTCGCTAACCCCCTGGGCCGTTGACCGAGTAGGAGGCTCGCGCTGCTGAACTGAACGGCCAAGAGCCGCCTGACACATCGTCCAGGGAGCTATCGCTCAGCCCATCTGCCGTCGTCGAGATCTGGGATGCGTTGTTCTGAGCGGCGTCCTTGCTGCTCCCGAGAGGCTCCGCCGTCGCCGTTGAATTCGCATCCTGCCCATTGGTCATCTTCAATCTCCACTTTGATCTATGTTGATCAGTCAAACCCGACGTCGGAACCCTGCGCTCGGTGAATTTCGGGGATATGGCGGTCCGAAGGGACCGCGGTCTCTGAGCTGTGTGCTCAAAAACCAATCATGTCCGCTTCCCAGGAATGGAGCGAAGCGGACATGCCAAACCAGGCCATCATGCCCGGAACGTCACCATGCCCCGTGGGTGGGAGGCACGCGACCGCCGGACACATCGTCCAGCGAGCTGTCGTTGAGTGCATCCTTTTCAGACGTCGAGATTTGGGGTGCCTTGTTCTGAGCGGCATCCTTGAGGCTTTCGGTCGATTCGGCCGGCGCTTTCGAATTTGTGTCCTGCCTATTGGTCATATTCAATCTCCACTTTCATCAAAGCTGATCGGTTAAACCCGACGCGGCAATCTTAAGGTGAGAAACCGCAGCGAGATTACCGAAGCGACCACGTGCAAAAAATACGGCAGGTGGCGTATTTCGCATTAAAGTGATCTGGCAAATAGATTTGTGGATCCAGATCCTGGCTTGGCGTTGATTGAGATCTTAAGGCCGTTATGGGCGGGTGCGATACATGGGTGGACTGGTGAGGACGATCATTGCTGACGATCACGCCGTCGTTCGGGAAGGCCTGAAGCAGCTTCTGTCGACCGTGGACGGGCTTGCAGTCAGTGGAGAGGCGGCGGACGGTGAAGCCGTTCACCGGTTGCTGAACGAAAGCTCCGCCGATCTTCTCATACTCGATCTCGGCATGCCCGGTGTGAGCGGATTTCAGTTCATCGCCAACCTGAAAGCCGAATGGCCGGAGCTGCGCGTTCTGGTCCTCACCGCCAATGTTGAACCACGTTCCGTCCGGGCCGCTTTCTCCGCAGGCGCGAATGGCTATTTGACCAAGAGCGGCGATCCTTCCGAACTCATCTCTGCCATCGATGCCATCAAAAGAGGCAATGCCTATGTGGCGGAGGAGGTTCGCTTTGCGGTGGACCAGCATGACGGCCCGAATGAAACCCCGGAGCCCACGGCTGCGATAATGTCTCCGGTCGCGCTGACAAGGCGCGAGCGGCAAATCCTGGGGATGATCCCTCACGGCGCAACCAACCGCGACATCGCCAGCCGTCTCGGCATCAGCCCGCTGACCGCCCGGAAACATCGCGAGAATCTCATGCGGAAGCTCGATCTGCACAGCGGCGCCGAATTGACTGCCTACGCGGTTCGTCTCGGCCTTCCAGCGGGCTAGCGCAACGGCAACTCGCAAACGAAGCCGCCGCATCTGCCGGCGCGCGGAGAGGTTTCGATGCAAGAAGACAAGATACGCGCGGCGCTCGTCGAGCTTTTGTATCGCAATTCCTATGGGGTGGTGGTCGCCAACATCCTCATCTCCCTGGCGGCGGCGTACGTCCTGAGGAGCACGGTATCGGCGAGCTGGTTGATCGGATGGCTCAGTGCAGTGTATCTGCTCACCGCCACACGCGTCCTGGCCGCGCGCCGGTTCTTCAGCCGAGATCGAGAGCCTGGGTCCGTGTTGCGATGGGCCTGGCTTGCGGCTGCGTTTTCCTGCGTGTCAGGCCTGCTGTGGGGAATGCTCGGCTGGGTTGGGTTCCTTCCCCAGGAGCCTGTTCTTTTTTCATTCACCGTCATTGTCTTGACCGGTCTGATCTGCGGCACGGTGCCGTCGCTCTCGGCGTTTCCGCCTGCTCTCGTCGGCTCGATCATCGCTACGGTGCTGCCGATCACGGTGCGCTCGATCACCAATGGAGGTGACATCTCCGGCGCATATCTCTCTTTGCTTGCCGGGCTTGTGACCATCAATTTCTATTACTGCCGCACAACGTACCGCATGCTGCGCGAGTCCATCAGGTTGCGCCTGGAAAATGTCGAGCTCGTCGGTCACCTTGAGGAAGAACGCGACCGCGCACAAGCCGCTGATCGTGCCAAAACGCGTTTCCTTGCGGCCGCCAGTCATGACCTGCGCCAGCCGATCCATGCCTTGAGTCTGCTGATCGCCACGCTCGCGGCGCTGGGTCACCGCGGCGCTGTCCAATCCGGCGATGCACGCGATCTGGCCGGCAAGGCAAAATCCATTGTCGGCAACCTCAGCGCCCTTCTGAATGGGTTGCTCGACATCTCCCGGCTTGATGCCGGCGTCGTCACTGTTGCGAGGGAGACGGTGAATCTGTCCCAACTGTTCGACCATCTCAGCAACGAATTCGCTTCAGTGGCGAAGGATCGCGGCCTTGATTGGCGCGTTGTTGAAAGCAGTCTGAAGGTGGACAGCGATCCCATGATGCTGAAGCGGGTCCTGGGCAATCTGCTGTCGAACGCCTTTCGATACACGGGATCCGGCGGCGTTCTGCTCGGCTGCCGCAGGCGCGGCGCTGCGGTGGAAATCCAGATATGGGATACCGGACCCGGCATCCCCGCAGATCAGCAAGCAATGGTCTTCGAGGAGTTCGTGCAATTGCAGAACCCGGCGAGGGATCGCACGCTAGGCCTTGGCCTCGGCCTCGCCATCGTTCGCCGCACCGCCTTGCTGCTTCAACATCCCCTGAAGCTCGTCTCCGTCACCGGGCGCGGTTCGATGTTTTCGGTGACGGTTCCGCAAGCCAGTGCGGTGGCAACTCCTTTGCCCGATAACAAGGCATCGCCCGCAGGCATCGCCGTCAGCATCATGGTTGTGGAAGACGAAGGGGATGTCCTCGATACCATGGTGCAGTTGCTCACGCTCCAGGGGCATCGCGTGTATGGCGGCCGATCTGCCGCCGAGGTGCAACAGATTCATGCAGCGGCGATGGTGGCCGGCGATGCGCCGGTCGATCTGATCATCGCCGACTATCGCCTCGGAGACGGTGCTACGGGGCTGGATGCGATCGAGGCTCTCTGCGCCCATCTCGGCCGCGCGGTCCCCGCCGTCATCGTGACCGGAGATACCTCGCCGTCGCGCATCCGGGAAGCCACCGCCGGCGGTCATCGCATTCTGCACAAGCCGGTCACCGGCGAGGAATTGCACGAAGCGATCGTTGCCGCCTGCGTCGGCGGCAAGGAATCGATCGATAGTGGTCGCTAGAAGGATGTGTGACTGCCCCGAGCTTGGCGATCGTCCCGCCACGGCTGCGATTGTGTCTCGGCGCTGATCTCCACGCCACCATCTGCTGGGCGGGCCCTTCGACATTGGCCTGCCTGCCGGCGACGAAATACGACATCTGCCGTATCGCTCGTGAATCGACCCGGCGATATCTTTCGCCCCGACTGGACGCGCTTGGACAGCAGCCGGTTGGTCAGCTTGACCGGCGCGGCCTCCGATTGGCGCGCTCACATCTCTGTTTGGAAGCGCAGTTGGGTCTGCGGGCTGGAAAAGAATTGCCAACAAGAACCACTTCCGACCCGAAAGTGCGCCGGCGCGGCTTGCTCGCAAGCACCGCACTTGTCGGCGCGATCGTCTCCACCTCCCTCGTTGTTGGCGTCGTCTCCACCTTCGCCGCGGGTGGCGATGGCGGCGGCAATGCCGGATCGGGTGGCGCAGACAGCACGACGACCGCGGGTGGCAACGGTGCACCGGGGGTGGCGGCGGGACAGGGCGGTGGCGGCGGCGGCGCCGGCAGGGGGCCCGGACTTTTCGGCGCCGGCACTGGTGGCGGCGTTGGCGGAACAGGCGACAATGGCGCCGCGGGTGGCGCCGCGGGCAGCGATACGACAGCGGGCAGCGATGGCAGCGCCGGCGTGGCGGCCGGCGATGGCGGCGGCGGTGGCGGTGGCGGCGGCGCAGGGAATGCGCTCGTCACCGGAAGCGGCAGTACGATTGGTAATTTTACTGCGAGCGCGGGTGGCAAGGGCGGCGACGGAAACGGCTCTGGCGGCGGCGGCGGAGGAGGCGCCGGCGGTGCTGTCTTCATTATATCCGGCTCGGGCTCGATAAGTGTCTCTGCCTTCTCTCAGAGCCTGGGAGGCGCGGGTGGCGCGGGTGGCGCAAGTGCGGCGGGGCTGGGCGGTTCGGGCGGCTCTGGCGGTGCAGGCTTTATCCTGTCGACCAGCACCGTGGCGCTGGCCGCGGCTTCCCTTGTCGGCGGCGGCGCAGGTGGCGCGGGCGGTGTTGGCGGCACGGGGACAGGCGCTGGAGGCGCCGGTGGAGCCGGCATTTGGGCCGGTTCCACAACCATCAACAATTTCGGTGGCACGATTACCGGCGGCAATGGCGGTGCGGGCTCGACCAACGGTGCCGGTGGCGCAGGCATCATCGGCTCCGACCTGACGATCACCAACACCGGAACCATCGCGGGCGGACTTGCCGGCGACAGCGTGACGCGGGCCAACGCCATCACCTTCACCGGCGGCACCAATACGCTGGAGCTGCGGGCGGGATCGACCATCACCGGCAATGCGGTGGCGTTCAGCAGTGCCGACACGTTGCGGCTCGGCGGCAGCACGAATGCGACGTTTGACGTGTCTACGATGGGCGCGGCAGCACAGTATCGCGGCTTCGGCATTTTCGCGAAAGCCGGCACCAGCACCTGGACGCTGACCGGCACGAGCGCCTTTAGCGGCACGACCCTCGTCAGTGCCGGGACGCTGCTGGCCGGCAATGCCGGCGCGTTCAGCGCCACCAGCGCGATGACGATCAATGGCGGCATCGTCGATCTCGGCGGGACTGCGCAGACCATCAACAATGTGGCGCTGGCGGGCGGCGTGTTGAGCAACGGCGCGTTGACCGGCGCGGTGACCTCGACCGGCGGCACGCTGAGCCACGTCGGCGGCAGCATGAGCCTGACGGCGAACGGGGGTGTCACCAATATCATCACCCTCAACACGTATACCGGCGCGACCACGGTGAACAACGGCGCAACCTTGCTTGGCGCCAGCCCCGATGCGTTCAGCGCCGCCAGCGTGACGACGATCAACACCGGCGGCACGGTTGATCTCGGCGGTTTTGCGCAGACCATCAACAATGTGGCGCTGGCAGGCGGCCGACTAAGCAACGGCTCCTTGACCGGCGCGGTGATCTCGATCGACGGCGATCTGGTCGATGTCGGCGGCGGCATGAGCCTGACGACGAACAGCGGCACCACCACCCTTGGCGGCACCAACACCTATACCGGCGCCACCACGGTCAACAACGGCGCGACCCTGACGGGCTCCGGTATCAACGCCTTCAGCGCCGTCAGTACGACGACGATCGCCATCGGCGGCGTCGTCAACCTCAACGGCTTTTTGCAGACGATCAATACGGTGGTGCTGGCGGGCGGCCGGCTGGGCAACGGCGCGCTGACCGGCGCGGTAACCTCGACCGGTGGCACCATCGCCAGCGTTGGGGGCAGCATGAACCTGACCGCGAATGGCGGCACCACCATCTTCCTGGTCGGCAACGCCTATACCGGGGCCACCACGGTCAACGACGGTGCCACCCTGTTCAGCGTTGTCGACAATGCGTTCAGCACCGCCAGCACGATGACGATCAACACCGGCGGCACCGTCAATCTCGGCGGCACCGCGCAGACGATCAACGCGGTGGAGCTGGCGGGTGGAACGCTCAAGAGTGGCTTGTTGAACGGCGCGGTGACCTCGACCGGAGGCACGCTCGACGGCCTCCGCGGCGGCATGAGCCTGACGACGAATGGCGGCACCACCACCGTCACCGGCCCCAATGCCTATACCGGTCCCACCACCGTGAATAGCGGCTTGTTGTCGGTCAACGGGTCGATCGTCAGCGACGTGACCGTCAATGCCGGCGGAACGCTCGGCGGCAACGGCACTGTCGGCAACACCACCATTAACGGCGGCGCGTTGGCGCCGGGCAATTCGATCGGCTTGCTCACCGTGCAAGGCAACCTCGTCTTCACCGCGGCTGCGAGCTACATGGTGGAGGTTTCGCCCGTCAGCGCCGACCGCACCAACGTCACGGGTGCGGCGACGCTTGGCGGCGCGACGGTGAACGCGAGCTTTGCGCCGGGCACTTACGTCGCCAAGCAATACACGATCCTCAATGCGGCAGGCGGCGTGAACGGCACATTTTCGTCGCTGGTCAACACCGATCTGCCGTCGGGCTTTACTTCAAGCCTCAGCTACGATGCCCATGATGCCCATAACGTGTATCTCAACCTCGTGCTCGCCTTCATTCCGCCGCCGGGTACGGGGCTGAACGCCAACCAGCAGAATGTCGGCAATGCCCTCGTCAATTCTTTCAACAGCACTGGCGGCATTCCGATCGTGTTCGGGGCGCTGACGCCGGCAGGGCTGACGCAGCTTTCCGGCGAAGCCGGCACCGCGCCGCAGCAGACCACCTTCAATGCGATGAACCAGTTTATGGGCGTGATGACCGATCCGTTCGTCGCTGGACGCGGCGACGGCGTCCCGGTCGGCGGGACGGCTGTCGGTTACGCCGATCAGGGAGCCTTGGCGTATGCGCAAACCCGCAAGCCAAGTGACGCCTTGGCTGCGATCTACACCAAGGCGCCGCCGCGCGCGCCTACGTTCGAACAGCGCTGGAGCGTGTGGGCGGCGGGCTTTGGCGGGTCGCAGACCACCGACGGCAATGTGGCTCTCGGCTCGAACAACACCACAAGCAGCATCTATGGCACGGCGGTCGGCGCCGACTACCGTTTCTCGCCGGATACGCTCGTCGGTTTTGCGCTCGCCGGCGGCGGCACCAATTTCTCGGTTGCAAATAATCTCGGCGGCGGTCGCTCCGACCTGTTCCAGGCCGGTGCGTTCATTCGGCACAATATGGGTGCGGCTTATCTGACCGGTGCGCTTGCCTATGGCTGGCAGGACATCACCACGGATCGCACGGTGACAGTTGCCGGCGTTGACCGGCTGCGCGCCGAGTTCAGGGCCAATGCCTGGTCAGGCCGGCTCGAAGGCGGTTACCGCTTCGTGGCGCTAGGTTTTGGGCTCACGCCTTATGCCGCTGGACAGTTTACGACCGTCGACCTGCCAGCTTACGCCGAAGCGGCCATCGTCGGTAGCAACATCTTTGCGCTGACCTACAATTCGAAGAGCGTCACCGATAGCCGCAGCGAACTCGGCCTGCGCGCTGACAAATCCTTTGCGATGCAGGCCGGCATCTTGACGCTGCGCGGGCGCACGGCGTGGGCGCACGATTTCAACGCGGACCGTTCGATCGCGGCCACCTTCCAGACGTTGCCCGGCGCGAGCTTCGTCGTCAGCGGCGCGGCGCAAGCGTCCGACTCTGCGCTTGCCACCGGCGCCGTCGAGATGAAATGGCTGAGTGGCTGGTCGACAGCGACGACATTCGAGGGAGAGTTCTCCAACGTCACGCGCTCCTACGCCGGAAAAGTTGTCGCGCGATACCAATGGTGACCATCTGCGTATCGTTTGTGGGCATCCGGGGACCGCGCAACGGGCCGCCTACAAAAAGGAAATTTGGACATGGCAATTACCGATAGCTCCCACACCCGGCGACCATCGCCACCTCTCAAGGCGTGGACAATCGCCGTCCTGGCTGGCTTCGGCATTTTACACGTCGTCGGGGGATACGTGCTGCATCACGCGTCGAGTATTCGGCCCATCGAAATGGCAGCAACGGCGATCCACGGCGATTAGTTGGATTGGTCGTTGTCGCTCGAGTGAGTTCAGGCGACCTCATGTTGTCCTGCCATTTGACGACGATCACCATTTTTGAGGAAGCGGTACTATGTCAGACATAGCGGCCTATTTGGTACTGAGTGGGGCGGTTTTCGCGGGCGCGTTCGTGTCCGGCCTTTCCGGGTTTGCGTTCTCGGCGGTCGCCGGCGCCATCCTGCTACACGTTTTTCCGCCCATGGAAGCTGTGCCATTGATGATGGCTTGCAGCATCACCGTGCAAGCGGCCACGCTGATTGCGCTACGCAAGAGCATGCAATGGAAAACCAGCCTCGTTTTCATCGCTGGTGGACTATTAGGAATTCCGATCGCGGTCTATCTCCTGCAGAAGGTGGATACCGGGATCTTCAGACTGGGTTTTGGAACTCTCTTATCCCTTTACGCGACATATGCCTTCTTGCGGCCGACGCCTGCCTTCTCGCGTCGGATGGAGAGCCGGAGCCGGAACGTGCTGGTAGGGTTTGGTGGGGGACTGGTCGGCGGGTTGACCGCGATGCCCGGCACACTTCCTGCGATCTGGTGCGACATCCATGGTCTCCCCAAAAATCAGCAGCGCGGCCTGGTTCAGCCCTTTATATGGGTGATGCAACTGTTCGCCCTCGCTCTCATGCTTTCGCACCACAGCCTCTCGTTAAAGGTCTTGATCGACTTTGGCATTTCTCTGCCCGCCTTAGCTGCTGGAACGGCTGTGGGTATCGTCCTGTTCGGACGGATCAACGAATCAGCCTTCAAACGTATTATCCTGGGCTCGCTGCTGTTTTCGGGACTTTGCCTTGTGATCTAGCAGGGGGGCTTTGTGGAAAGGTGTGAGTGGCTTCTGGCAGGACATCTCACACTTCGCCGCCACCTGCGGCGGCGCAGGGCGTCTCGACATTAGCCTCCTGACCGACGACGAAATACGGCATTTGCCGTATCGCCCAGCGACGGAGATAAAGATATGAAGCTCGGTCATGGGGACGAATGTCGTCTCGAGCATTCGCATGAGACGCTTGGCATTGATGAAACCGGAGATGGAATATGACCGTTGCGCAAGATGCGAATAAACAAGGGGAAGCTGAGGGCCTCGCGGACGCCGCTCAGGACAGAAGTTCCCAGACGTTGTTGACGTCTGAAAAGGATGAGCTCGGCGATAAGTCCCTGGACGATGTTTCAGGCGGCAGCTCTGGGCGGCCATTCACTACCACTGGCAAGGGGGGCTAGAAGGCACCTGAGCCGACGACGGCTCGAAGAGGTCACCTCTGCCGCCGCCCATCGGTCCGGAAATGGTCCATCTCGATATAGGCATGTCCGCTCTACCCATTCCTGGAAGAGCGAACATGCAGTGAGCGCGGGTTGCAATGTCGGGCCCCGATCAGCATGGATGAAACATGGAGATTGAATATGACCAACGGGCAGGACACGAATCCGACAGGGCAGGCCCAGCCTGGTGAGAGGCCCAAGGACGGCGCCGCGAACACGATCTCGTCGACGTCTGACAAGGATGCACTCGGCGAGGGCTCCCTAGACGATGTAGCAGGGGGCGCTTGGCCGAGCAGCACCACTAAAACCACGGTCGTCCCTCCGACTATCTGACCTCAGGGTTCATAGCGTGACCGGCTTGGATATTGCCGAGCCTTTGCGATGACCGATGGTCCCGCGCGCGGGGCGTCGGTCATTTTGCCTTTGGTGCGCCATTGCGGCGGCGGCATTTGACCGCCTCGAGACAGCCATGCCTGCCAATCAGGCATTGTGCTTCGTATGACGCGGCGGGCTGCGGCCAAAGCGAGCGGACGATGTCGAAAAGCTGTTCGCGTGGCCCGATATGAGCGAGTTCGGCGTGGCTGCACGAATGCCAGGCTGCGAGCTGAAGGTTTGGGTTTCAAAAAGCGCGCGGTCAAAGAATTTGCCAGCGCGGGCAGGCGATATCCTGCTTGAAAAGATGAAAGCATTCCGGCTCAACTTGAGCCCAGCCGAAGTGGGTTCGGCATTTGCGGGAGCCTGTGTGAAGCGGGGGACGGAGCGAATCTTTCGGGACGCGGCCATCGAGCGGCTTTCGAATCCCGAACAGCTCGATCATGTCGTCGGCGTCACGCGCCCGTTCGACTGGATGGCCGCAGCGGCGCTGGCGCTGGGTCTTGCCGTGCTGCTCGCCTGGAGCGTGCTGGGCCGCAT
Source organism: Bradyrhizobium sp. LA6.1 (assembly GCF_040547805.1). NCBI lineage: Bacteria > Pseudomonadati > Pseudomonadota > Alphaproteobacteria > Hyphomicrobiales > Nitrobacteraceae > Bradyrhizobium > Bradyrhizobium sp. LA6.1. The sequence goes on from NZ_JBEPQK010000016.1 coordinate 80,952, forward strand.
TCCGACCCGCGTGTCCGGCGATGGCATTTTGTTGAGCAGCGGTGGTCGCCTGGTCGACGCCGTGTCCGCGGTCAGTGGAAGGCTAGCCTCGCTCGACGTCGGTATCGGCGACGAGGTCCGCCGTGATCAGGTGATTGCCCGGGTCGCGCAGACCGAGACCGAGCAGCGGCTTCAGCAGGCGAGGGACGTCCTGCGCGAGCGCGAGCGCGAGCATGCCGAGCTCACCGGGGCGATCTCGCGCGAGATCGATGCCAAGCTTGCGAATTATGCGGCTCAGGAAGCCGGCCTTGCCAACGTGATTGCGGCCGCCGAGCGGCGCACCGCCTATCTCACAGACGAGGTGGCCAAGCTCGAGCCTGCCGCGGCAAACGGAACCGTCACGCGCAGATATCTCGAGGACCGCCGGGTCGAGCTCAACAATGCGCGGGAGCGCATCACCGACGCGAAGAACGACATCCTCAAGCTCAACGCGCAGCGGCTGGATCTGCAGAGCCAGCGTGAGCGCGATCGGCTGCAGTCGGAATTCAAGGTGAACGATGCAAGGCGGACGGTCGAGCAGATTGCAGCCGACCTGGAGCGGGGGTCGCGGATCGTCAGCCCCGCTGATGGCCGCGTCGTCGAGGTCAAGGTATCCGGCGGCGCCGTGCTGACAACGGGGATGCCGATCGTGGAAATCGAGACCGCGGGCCAGGTTCTGGAGGCGACCGTCTATATGCCGCCGGACCGCGGCAAGAACATCAGGCCGGGTATGGAGGTTCGTGTCGAGCCGACCACCGTCAAGCGGGAAGAATACGGCGCGATTGTCGGCAGGGTGGTGACGGTCTCGGATTTCCCTGTGACGCCGCAGGGCATGTTGGCGGACCTGCACAACGACGCGCTGGTGAAGCGCTTTTCGCAGGACGGCGCGCCCTATGCGGCGAAGGTGACCCTGGAGCGCGATCCTTCTACCGCCAGCGGGTATCGCTGGACCTCCGGCAAGGGGCCGCCGATCCTGCTCTCGAGCGGCACGTTGACCCGCGCCGAAGTCACGACGCGCGAGCAACCGCCGATCGATCTGGTGATCCCGCTGATGAAGCGGCTTAGTGGCATTGGTGGCTAGGAATACCAGTGCATGACCGGGTTATCGCATCAAGCTGACAATCGGCCGGGTTTGCTCGATCGCCTCGGCAACAAGATCGGCCGCATGCGACGGCGCCGGGTCACCCCCACGGTGTTCCAGATGGAAGCACTGGAATGCGGCGCAGCCTCGCTCGCGATGATTCTGGCCTATCACGGTCTTTGGGTGCCGCTGGAAAAGCTGCGCGAAGCCTGTGGCGTTTCGCGGGACGGCAGCAAGGCCAGCAATGTGCTGAAGGCTGCGCGACAGTTCGGATTGACCGCAAAAGGTTTCAGGAAGGAGCCGGCGACGCTCCATGAGCTGCCGATGCCCTCGATCATCCACTGGAACTTCAATCATTTCGTGGTACTGGAAAAGCTGGATTCGGATTGCGCCTATGTCAACGACCCTTCCGTCGGGCGTCGCAAGGTCGGCCACGAGGAATTTGACGCAGCCTTCACCGGCGTGGTCCTGGCGATGGAGCCGGGTCCCGGGTTCAAGGCAGGCGGCCGCGAGCCCGATTTCTTTCCGCTGCTGCTGCGGCAACTGTCGAATTCATTCGGGGCGGTGGTGCTGCTGGTTGCACTCAGCATGGCGCTCGTGGTGCCTGCCATACTGGTCCCGGCATTCGCGAAGATCTTTGTCGATGACGTGTTGATCAAGCGCGCCGAGGGCTGGTTCACGCCTTTATTGATCGGCATGGGGATCACCGCGCTGGCGCGGGCGCTGATGACCGCGTTTCAACAATCGTTGCTCCTGCGCATCCAGACCAAGCTCACGGTGACGATGGTCAGCCGGTTGATCTGGCACGTCCTGACCCTTCCGATGGAGTTCTTCACTCAACGGCGTTCGGGCGATCTCGCCAACCGCGTCGCTGCCAGCGAACAGATCGCCCAGCTCCTTTCGAACGGGGTGGCCGCCAATGCGCTGAATCTGGTCTCGGTCATCTTCATCGCCATCACGATGGCGTTCTACGACGGCCTTCTGGCCGCGATCAGCGTCGCCATGGCTCTGCTCAATGTCGTCGTTCTCAGGCTGGTTGCGCGCCAGCGCGAGAACCTCAACCGCAAGCTCGTCATCGAACGGGCCAAGCTGAACGGAAGCACCATCGAGATCATCCGCACGATCGAAACCATCAAGGCCGGCGGTCTGGAGGATGACGCCTTCGCGCGCTGGGCGGGATTTCAGGCAAAAGTCCTGAACGCCGAGCGCGATCTCGGCGTCTACTCGACTTTCCTGGACGCCTGCCCGATCTTCCTGACTGGATTGACCATCGCGGTCGTGCTGGGCGTGGGCGGCTTACGGATAGTCGATGGCGCATTGACCATCGGCGGCCTCGTCGCGCTGCAGGCGCTGCTTGCGAGCCTGGTCGAGCCGGTCAACGCGCTCGTACAGCAGACCACTGCGTTCCTTACCATCAAGGGCAATTTGTTCCGGATCGAGGACGTCTTCAACTATCCCGCCCGTCCCTTGGTGCCGATTGAGCACGCGCCGGCAGGCATGCCGCCGAAGCTCTCGGGCCGGGTCGAGCTCAAGGATATTTCGTTCGGCTATTCCGCGCTCGAGCCGCCGCTGATTGAGGATTTCTCGCTGGTCGTCGAGCCCGGCCGCCGGGTGGCCCTGATCGGGTCATCTGGCAGCGGCAAATCCACGATCGGACGGTTGATCAGCGGGCTCTACCGGCCGTGGTCCGGCGACATCTGCATCGACGGCTGGCCACTTGCGGAGATTCCCCAGGAGATCTTCACCAACTCGGTCGCCTATGTCGATCAGGAGATCCTGCTGTTCGAAGCGACCGCCCGCGATAACCTCACGCTCTGGGACGACACCGTGCCCGAAGCCAGCGTGTCGCGCGCGCTGAAAGATGCGGTGATCCATGAGGAAGTCGCTGTCCGCGCCGGCAATTACGATTGCCAGATTGCCGAGGACGGCAGGAATTTCAGCGGCGGCCAGCGACAACGGCTTGAAATCGCGCGGGCGCTGGTGGGCAATCCTTCCGTGATCGTGCTCGACGAGGCGACTTCAGCGCTGGATCCGATCGTCGAAAAGGCAATCGACGATAATCTCCGGCGCAGGGGCTGTACCTGCATCATCGTCGCCCACCGGCTCAGCACGATTCGCGACTGTGACGAGATCCTGGTGATGAACAACGGGCGGGTCGTGCAGCGGGGGACGCATCAGGAGCTGCTTGCCGAGGGCGGCGAATATGTCCAGCTGGTATCGGCCGAATGAACAGTGCGTATCAGCCTCCACATCTCGAAATCCCGCCCTTGAGCGAAGTCGCCTCGTCCGCCCCGGTGGCGCTCGAGAGCCATCGACCGCTACCGATCGATGACGTCGATCGCGTCCTTCACGTCGTGCGTGGCTATGTCGACATTTTTGCGGTGAGGGAGACTGCCGCGGGCGAGCCGAGCCGGCGGCATCATCTGTTTCGGGTCGAGCAGGGCGGCGTCGTTTTCGGCCTGCCCGGTATCTGCGATGCGAGCAGCAATTCGCTTGCCGCTATTGCGGTTGGCGGTCTCGAGACGGAGATCGTGATCGGTCGTCGCGGCCGTTTTGCGGATCGGGACAGGATCGACGCATGGACTGCGCAGGTCGCAGGACTCATCGCAGCCTCCCCTGCAGGAGCACTCGTGCAGCAGGCCGCGATCGGATCGCAATACACCCTGGCGTCGACGGAGTTTCTCCGGTTGTCCGGCCGGCGGGTCGGCTGGATTGGGATCGAGCGCGGGACCATCGGCGTGATGGCGATGCCGGAGAGCGATGCCTCAGACGTCCCCGTGCCGATGCCGCCGGGAACGTGGATCGTCGCCCGTGAGGAGGCCACCCTGACGGTTCGGGAGAGCGGGGCGTTTCCGCTTGCCGAGATATGGGCCGGCCTCGATCGATTCCATGTACGCGTGATGGAGAGCCTGCGTCGCAGGATCGACGAGGACGCCGTCGCGGAGGCCGAGCGCCTGCGCCAGCGTTCGAATCTCAACCGGATGCGGACCAGAAGCGTTGTTGGTCGTCTTGCCGGGATCATCGCCGCCGAAGCCGGATCGCAGTCCGGCACGGTTGGCGCCAGCCATCTGCTTGCCGCCTGCCGGAAGGTCGGAGATGCCATGGGCATATCGCTCGAAGCTCCGGCCAGCATGCTGTCCGGAAGCGACGATCTCGCGAACGCAACGATCATCGCAAGGGCGTCGCGGGTGCGGAGCCGGCGCCTGTTGCTGCGAGCGGAGTGGTGGACAAACAGCGCCGGTCCGTTCGTTGCGTTTCTCGGCGAAGACCGACGGGCTGTCGCGGTCCTGCCGGGGCCAAGCGGTCGCCACATCATCGTCGATCCCGGTGCCGGCACGCGCCGCGACCTGACGCGGGCGACCGCATCCGAGCTGGCTCCCGAAGCCGTGACGTTCTATCGGCCGCTGCCGTCGCGGGCCCTGATGGTTCGCGATCTCTTCACATTCGGCGCCGCGATGGTTCGGGCCGATCTCCTGCGCATCATGCGGGCGGCCTTGTCCCTCGGCCTTCTCGCGCTGGCGCCGCCCCTGGTCACCAAGCTTCTGATCGATTCCGTGCTGCCGCGCGCGGAAGCCGACCAGCTCCTGATCTGCACCATCGCGCTCATTGTCGTGACTTTGGTCGCCGGCGGATTTCAGATGATGCAGGGGATCGCCATGCTCCGGCTCGAGAGCCGGCTGGATTGGGCGTTTCAGGCGGCGGTCGTCGACCGTCTGCTGCGGATGCCGGTCGCGTTCTTCCGCGACTTTTCCGTCGGCGATCTCGGCGACCGCGCGCTTGGGATCGAAGCCGTGCGCACGATCGTCACCGGCCGCGTCATTCGCGGATGCTTGGCCCTGGTACCCTGCTTCTTCAGTTTTGCCGTGATGCTGTACCTCGATGTCAGGCTTGGCATGTTGGCTGCTGCACTCGCCGTGCTGCGCGTCGCAATCGTGGTGGCGATCAGTCTGGCCCGGCTGTCGCATGAACGCGAGAGCCTTCATCTGCAGGGACTGCTGGAGGGATTGGTTCTGCAGTTTATCACCGGCGTCGGAAAACTGCGGATCGCCAATGCGACCATGCACGCGCTGGCCATCTGGGTCGAGCGCTTCGCCGAACAGAAGCGCAATTTCGTCACGTCGCAGCGCGCGCGAAATCTGCAGAAGAGCCTCGAAGCGGCATTTCCGCCATTGGCGACGCTGCTGATCTTTGCGGTGGCTGAGAATGTGTCTGGCCTCAAGCACGACCTCGGCACCTTCCTCGCGTTCTATGCGGCATTCGGCCTGTCGCTCGCTGCGGTCGGCGAGTGGGCGCAGGCCGTCGGCGAACTGCTGGTCGCCATCCCGAGGATCGAGCGGCTCCGGCCGATCATCTCGACGGCGACTGAAATCAGCGACGACCGGAAATCGGTCGGCGACATCAGCGGCGCGATCGAGTTCGCCAATGTGTCGTTCCGCTATGGTGGCGACGGGCCGCCGATTCTCGACGACATCAGCCTCAGCATCGGCGCAGGCGAGTACCTCGCCATTGTCGGCCCGTCGGGAAGCGGGAAATCGACACTTTTCCGTCTGCTGCTCGGCTTCGAGAAGCCTCAAGCGGGCGTAATTTTTGTCGACGGTAAGTCACTCGAGACTATCGACATTGGACTGCTGCGTCGGAAGGCCGGTGTCGTGCTGCAGAATTCCAGGCTCGCATCCGGCAGCATCTATGACAACATCTGCGGCGGAGCCCAACTGTCGATTGACCGCGCCTGGGAGATTGCACGGCTGGCGGGACTCGATGCCGACATCGAAACCATGCCCATGGGCATGCAAACGATCATTGCCGAAGGCATCAGCCCGCTTTCGGGCGGTCAACGCCAGCGACTGCTGATCGCGCGGGCGCTTGCCCACGGACCGAAGCTCCTGCTGATGGATGAGGCGACCAGCGCGCTCGACAATCCGACCCAGGCCGTTGTCAGCGATTCGATATCGCGGCTCAATCTGACTCGCATCGTCATCGCACACCGGCTCAGCACCGTTCAGTCGGCGGACCGGATTGTCGTCCTGGGTGGTGGGAGGATCGTACAGACCGGCACCTTTGCCGAGCTGATGGCGCAGCCGGGCCTGTTTACGGATTTCGCAGAACGTCAACTGGCTTAGGGAGCCGATATGCGCAAGGTCCTCTTCATATTTGGCGTGCTGAATGATTCCGACATCGACTGGATGGCGCGTACCGGCTTCCGCCGCGGAATTGGACGACAGGAAGTCTTGATCCGGGAGGGCGTGCCGATCGACGCGATGGTCCTGCTGTTGCAGGGAAGGATGGGCGTGAGCGTGTCCGGCGCCGGTGAGATCGCCCAGCTCGAGGCCGGTGACTTCATTGGCGAGATGTCGCTGGTCGATTCGGTGCCGCCCTCGGCCACGGTTGCTGCGAAGATCGATTCCGTCGCCCTTTTTCTCGACAAGAAAATCCTGCTCCGGAAGCTCGCGGGAGACCACGCGTTCGCCAGCCGATTTTATCGCGCTCTCGCAATCCTGCTGTCGGATCGCCTGCGGGCCACCGAGCGCAGGATGGCCTACGGCGAGCAGGACCATGGACTGGGTGACGAAGCGATACGCCTGAAGGATGAGCTTGATCCTGGCGTCCTCGATCAGGTGTCGGTGGCAGGCGAGCGATTTGACCGTCTGCTCAAGTTTGTCGAGCAGGTCGCGATGAAGGGTGCCAAATCCTGAGGTCGAGGCAGGGCCTTTCGGAATTTCCCGCTTACCGACGACGAAGTACGACATCTGCCGTATCGCTCGCAAACGAATCCAACGGTACCTTTCCCCCTCAAGCGCACCAAGCAAAGGAGCATTTGATGACGGACGACAAGTTGCATCAACAAGCGAACAGCGCTCCGACTGGGCAGCAAGTGAGCGAGCAAAAGATCTCGTCAAACTCGCATAAGGATGCGCTCGGCGACAGCTCGCTGGATGACGTTTCAGGCGGGCTTTGGCCGTCTGTAATGTCCGGCAGCACATACAACCGGACCATCTGATTTCTTGCTGACCAACAACGCGCGTCATCCGATGGCGTGATCGAAGAGTTCGGCCCGGCCGCGGTGCATCGGGCCGGAAATAGCCATCGCGTAAATACTCGCTTCTCCGCTTTGCCCATTCCCGGTGGAAAGGGCGTCAGGTCATCGTGCGCCCGACACGGTTCGAACGTGTGACCTCTGCCTTCGGAGCAAGATAACGTACCCATCCGAAAAATGCGATAGGGCACGCTATGCTACGCTATCCACCTGAAGCAACTGGGTATTCTCAACAACAACAGCGACGTTCCTATCCGAAACCCCGCACCGATTTTCTCCCGCCTGCTTACGCGTTGCTTACTTGGGAGATCGCGCCTGGAACGAAGGAACGTCATGGTCAAGATCACGAAGAGGGTTGTCGAGGCGGCGGATGCCCGAGAGAAGGACTACCTCATCTGGGACGACGAGCTACCGGGCTTTGGACTCCGGGTTTTTAGCTCCGGAAAGCGCAGCTACGTCATCCAGTATCGATCGAGAGGTCGGTCTCGTCGATACACAATTGGGCTTCACGGAGCCTGGGCACCAGAGACGGCACGCCGAGAGGCAAGGGTGCAACTCGGCCGGGTCGCTGGGGGTGATGATCCCGTCGAAGATCGCCAACTCGATCACAAGGCGATCACTGTGAGGGAGCTGTGCACCCGCTATCTCGCGGATCTGCAGGCCGGCCTCATCCTTGGGAAAGGCGGGCGACCGAAGAAGGCCTCAACGATCACCACAGACACGGGCCGCATTGAGCGGCACATCATTCCGCTCCTAGGAACCAGGCGGGTCAAGGATCTCACCAAGACCGACATCAACAAGGTCCTCAAGGACATCATGGCCGGAAAGACCCGGGTGTCGGTCAAGACTAAGAAGCTGCGCGGCAAGGCCATCGTCCGGGGCGGCGCTGGAACGGCCACGCGTACCGTGGGCCTTCTCGGCGGCATCCTTACCTACGCCGTCGAAGCAGGGATCATCGAGAGCAACCCGGCCCATGGTATCCGCAAGCCAAAGGACAATGTGCGAAAGCGTCGACTATCGGAGGCGGAGTATCGAATACTCGGTCGGATGCTCCGCGACGCCGCCAAGCAGCAGAAATACACCACGATCGGGGACATTGTCCGTCAGATTGCGCTGACCGGCTCCCGGCGAAGCGAAATGATCGGCTTGAAATGGACGGAGGCTGATACCGAGGCGAGTTGTTTGCGACTGGAGGACAGTAAGGAAGGTGAATCGATCCGCCCCGTAGGATTGCCTGTCGTCGAATATCTCGAGCAGCGTCGCACCGACCATGTCGGCACATTTGTTTTCCCGGGGCAGGGCGAGGACAACGCGTTCGGCAGTTTCCCGAGCCATTGGAAGCATATCTTCAAGGACTCCCCGCTATCCGATGTGACGCCGCACGTCCTCCGTCACAGCTTCGCGAGCATGGCCAACGATCTCGGCTTTACCGAGGTGACCATCGCGGCTCTGGTCGGTCATGCCAAAGGTTCGGTGACGAGCAAGTACATCCATACGCTTGACACCGCGCTCATCATGGCTGCGGACACCATCTCGGGCTATATTCAGGGGCTCCTTGACGGCATCGAATTCAAGCAAACCGCCTACGCGTTGGACCGCGATTCACGAAAAGCCGCGCTGGCCCGCTTCTTAAAGAAGGCATCCAACGGCGACCACGAAGACGGCGAAGAGGATCGCCGCTTGGCCGCCTAGGTATAATCGGCGCTTAGTGGGGTTGCAGGCGACTTATCCCCAAAGAGAATGCGCTCCGTAGATGCCAATCCTGACAGAAAACCTCGGCCAGACCCAAAGTCAGGCAGTCGCCACCGCCTCCCGTCGAGCAATCCTGCGCAACACCTCCGGGGGCACACCGAAGGCCCGGAGAAACGCCCGCCGCATGCGTTCGCGGTCAGCAAAACCCGCTTCCTGCGCTACGACGTTAACCGTGTGCCGCCCTTCCTCCATCATGAACCTGGCAGCTTCCAGCCGAAGTCGCTCGACAGCCTTCGCCGGGGGCTGACCCGTCTCGGCCAGAAAAGAGCGGCTGAACTGACGAGGGCTGAGGTTGGCGACGGCCGCAAGCTCCTCGATTGTGAGCGGATTCCGCAGATTTTGACGGATGTACGCCACGACCAATTCTATGCGATCGGATTTCGGCGTCATGTCGAGGAGAGCGGAATGCTGTGTTTGTCCGCCCATCCGACGTTGATTAATGACCATAAGCTTGGCAGCGACCTTCGCAACTTCGGGACCCAGGTCCTTATCGATCATCGCTAGGACAAGGTCGATTCCTGCGGTCATTCCAGCCGACGTCCAGATCGGACCGTCATTGATGTCGATCCGGTCCTCCTCCATCCTGACATCCGGAAACCGAGCCTTGAAACTTGCCGCTTGAATCCAATGCGTTGTCGCACGGCGACCATCAAGAAGTCCGGCTTCAGCGAGAACAAACGCCCCGTTGCAAAATGAAGCGGTGCGCCTCGACGCCCTCGCAGCTTCTTGCACGAAGGCAATCAAGTTTGCGCTCGATGGGGCCATTTCGAACGCGGTGATCGCGCCGACAATAATTGTATCAAAAGCCGGATCGCCGAATGCTTCGGTGTCAACGGTCAAACCACAGGAAGATCGAACGGGACCGCCGTGCTCTGACAACAGATGGAGGTCATAGTGGGTATCGGCCGGAGGCGGCTTCGCAAGCCCGAATCCCGTCATTTCGAATGCCGTCATGGGCGCAAGACTCAAGAGCTGGAAGTCGTGCGGGACAATGAGACCTACCCGATGCATGGCTGCTCCTACTGTCCGAAATGTGGATGATAGTCCAGACGGGTATCATCCAGGAGGCATGCTCTGCTGTCGAACCCGGATGCTCACGCACGGGCCGGATGGCCGAGAGCGCCGTTCGGCCCCGCATTGAGAGCCAGACTCAAGCCTACATTTTTTATAGCCCAAGTCAGGCAGCCGCCACCGCCTCCCGTCGAGCGTTCCTGCGCAATATCTCCGGTGGCACGCCGAAGGTCCGGAGGAACGCGCGCCGCATGCGTTCTCGGTCCACAAAGCCCGTTTCCCGCGCCACGACGTTAACCGTGTGCCGTCCCTCTTCGATCATGAACCTAGCGGCCTCCAGCCGGAGCCGCTCCACGGCTTTTGCTGGTGACTGGCCGGTCTCAGCCAGAAAGGCGCGGCTGAACTGGCGGGGGCTCAGGTTGGCGACCGCCGCAAGCTCTTCGATCGTCAATGGGTTCTGCAAATTTTGGCGGATGTGCGCCAGGACCAATTCGATGCGATCGGACTTCGGCGTCATATCAAGGAGTGCGGAATGCTGTTTTTGTCCACCCATCCGACGCTGGTTCATGACCAGAAGCCTAGCGACCATTTTCGCGGCTTCGGGACCGAGATCATTATCGATCAACGCCAGAACGAGGTCGATCCCCGCGGTCATTCCCGCCGAAGTCCAGACCGGTCCGTCATTGATGTAGATGCGGTCCTCCTCCGCCCTGACATCCGGGAACCGAGCCCTGAAACTATCTGCATGAGCCCAATGCATCGTCGCGCGTCGACCATTCAGAAGGCCCGCTTCAGCCAGCACAAACGCGCCGCTGCAGATCGAGGCGATCCGCCTGGATGCTTTGGCTGCCTCCTGCACGAACGCGATCATGGTCGCATCGGACGAAGGCATGTCCATCTCGGTGATCGAACCCACGATAACTGTGTCGAAGGCGGGATCTCCGAACGCCTCGGTTTGCAGCGTCATTCCTGACGAAGACCGAACCGGACCGCCATGCTCTGACAACAAATGGATGTCGTAGCGCTGGTCGGCGGGAGGCAGATTGACGATTTCGAATGCCGTCAGAGCCGCAAGGCTCATCAGCTGAAACCGTTGCGGCACGATGAAACCGACCCGATGCATTTTCGCTCCTGTGGCACGAATGGTGGCAAGAACGACCTACGTCAGCCCCGCCGTAATCGCTAGAGTCCGAGCAACAAATCTCGCACTGGCTCCTCGCCGCTAAGCGACACCCATGTCAGCGCTTCCGTGAGGAAGAAAGGATGATGCATGTCTTCCGATCACGCCGCCTTCGTCGAGCATCGCATTTCTAGGGGCGAAGGAAAAGTCTACGCTCGAGATTATGCGGGTTCTGGCCCGGCCTTCGTACTCATGCACGGCTTCCCCGACAATCTGCACATCTGGGACGACCTGATTCCGCACTTGGTCGCCAGCGGGCGGCGCGTGGTGACGTTCGATTTTTTGGGCTTTGGCGCCTCCGACAAGCCCGCCGGCACCGTCTATAGCTTTAAGCAGCAACTTGGCGACCTTGAAGCGGTGGTCGAGGGTCTGGGTCTGGGGACGATCGTCCCGGTCGCTCACGATTCCTCGGGGATGGCGGCGCTCAACTACGCGCTCACCCATTCGGACGGTGTCGATTCCGCGATCATGCTCAACTCGGCCTATAGCGAGGACTCCACGGTTCTTTGGCCCGAGATGATCACGCTGTTCGCGACCCGGAGCATGCAGCCCCTGGCCATGGCGATCGCCCAGAGCCCCGAACAGTTTGGCTGGCTGCTGAGATGGCAGCAGAAGAAATTCCTGGATTCTTTGCCCGAGGCGCAAAAGTCCCATTTCAGCGCGTTCATCGGTCCGCTGATCAGCGACAACTTTATCGTCCAACCTGGCGCCGGTCCTGCCTTCGTCCAGTTGGCGGCGGAATTCTTCGATGAACATGCCCGAAACGCAAAGCATCTGACGGCGCTCAAGACGCTGGATATTCCAGTCAAGCTGATCTGGGGACGGTACGATCCTTACTTCCCCGCCGCCATGGCCGAGCGGCGCCAGTCTCAGCTCAAGAATGCGTCCCTCACCGTCATACCGGCAGGTCATTGGCTGCAGGCCGACGAGCCCGCGCAAGTGGCGAAGGCGATGCTGTCATGAGCCGCGTCCTCGACAAGCTCGCTGTGAACGCGACCCGCATGACCAGGCTCGCCTGCTTCGGCGCCCTCGTCGCGATGTTCGTAGCGATCAGCCCGGCCACTTCGTCCGCTCAGTCGGCACCATCTTCGGGCCTTGACGTACCGACCACCAAGCTGCTGGCGATCGGACCTTCACAGCCAAAGGGACGCCGGACCAGTGGAAGCCGCTCCTTCCTTCTGAAGTGCGCGACACCGTACGGCTCTATCTCGCTGGGAGAATCGACCAATGGTACCTCAAGCAGGACCAGAGCGGTGTCGTGTTCATGATGAACGTCACCGATCCGAAGGAGGCTCTGGAACTGCTGGGCAGGTTTCCTTTCGGCCAGGCGGGGATGATGGAATTCCAGATCATCCCGCTCGGCCCGATCGCGCCGCTTCGCGTGCTTTTGACCGAGCCTGCGAAGTAGTTCGCGGCGCTCCGGACCAATCTATCAAAAGGAATTAGCAAAATGCCCGACAACAAGAATCCGCGCGTTCATGCCGAGATACTGCCCGCGCTTGCCGCCGTCGTCGTTCCGACGACCAAGATCCTGGCGATCGGGTCGGTCACGGCCAAGGGCACGCCCGCGGCAATCGCACCGGTTCTGCCCCATGAGGTTCGTGCGACGGTCCGCAATCATCTCGCTGGAAAGATCGAGCAGTGGTTCTTCCAGACGGAGGGCTACGGCGTCGTCTTCATCGTGAACGCGACCAGCACTGCGGAAGCGCACGAACTCCTAGAGAAGCTTCCTCTTGGTGTGGCCGGCATGATGGAATTCGAGCTGATCGCTCTCGGCCCGCTTGCGCCGCTCGCCATGCTCATCGGTGAGCCTCCGCGTTCGTGATGCGATCCGCAAACCGCGTTGGGAACTTGGTAGCGCCCCAGACTCCGTCAGACCGCATTCGTAGCTTCGTGACTACCCGATCGCTCCGCTTCGGATGCTTTTTACGGATACTGCGAAGTCGTTCGTGGTCCCCCTACCGATATGCCGAGAGCAAGCAGTAAAATGCCTGACGTCAAGAATCCGCGCGTCCATGCCGAGATATTGCCCGCGCTCGCCGCCGTTGTCGCTCCGACAACCAAGATCCTGGCGATCGGCTCGGTCACGGCGAAGGGCACACCCGAGGCGATCGCCTCGGTCCGCCCCCATGAGGTTCGCGCCACGGTTCGCAATCATCTCGCTGGAAAAATCGAGCAGTGGTTCTCCCAGACAGAGGGCCGCGGCGTCGTCTTCATCGTGAACGCCACCAGCACGGCAGAGGCGCACGAACTCCTGGAGAAGCTTCCACTCGGCGTCGCCGGAATGATGGAATTCGAGTTGATCGCTCTCGGGCCGCTTGCGCCGCTCGCCATGCTCATCGCCGAACCTCCGGGTTCGCAAAGCGATCCGCGGGTTTCGTTGTGAGCTTGGTGGCGCTCCAGGTTCCATCGCCAACCGATTGAGGTCGACCGGGGTATGGTGAAGCCATGTCGGGGACCAAAGATTACATCAACAACCCGCCAAAAAGGACCCGCCACGATGCCTGTTGTCAAAGCCGCGGCCGTGCAGATCAGTCCCGTTCTCTACAGCCGGGAAGGCACTGTTGGCAAAGTGGTCAAGAAAATCATCGAGCTTGGGCGCCAAGGCGTCCAGTTCGCGACCTTCCCGGAAACGGTCATTCCTTACTACCCCTATTTTTCCTTCGTCGAAGCGCCCTACCTTATGGGCGCGGAGCACTACAAGTTGCTCGATCAGGCTGTGACCGTGCCGTCTGACGCCACCAGGGCTATCGGTGAGGCCGCAAAGCAAGCCGGCATGGTCGTCTCCGTCGGCGTCAACGAGCGCGATGGCGGCACGATCTATAACGCGCAACTCCTGTTCGATGCCGACGGCACACTCATCCAGCACCGTCGCAAGATTTCTCCGACCTATCATGAACGCATGGTCTGGGGTCAGGGCGATGGCTCCGGGCTGCGCTGTGTCGACAGCGCCATAGGGCGCATCGGTCAACTGGCCTGCTGGGAGCATTACAACCCGCTGGCCGGCTACGCCTTGATGGCCGACGGCGAGCAGATTCACTCCGCTATGTATCCTGGCTCGTTCGCCGGCGACGGTTTCTCCGAGCAGATTTCAGTCAATATTCGCCAGCACGCACTGGAGGCCGGGTGTTTCGTGGTCTGTGCGACCGCCTGGCTGAACGCTGAGCAGCAAGCTCAGATCATGAAGGATACCGGCTGCAGCATCGAGCCGATCTCTAGCGGCTGCTTCACCGCGATCGTCTCTCCAGAGGGCGCATTGATGGGCGCGCCGCTGCGATCGGGCGAAGGCGAGGTCATCGCCGATCTCGATTTCTGGGCTATCGACAAGCGCAAGCGCCTGATGGACTCGCGCGGTCACTACAGCCGCCCGGAACTGCTCAGCCTCCTGATCGACCGTACGCCGAAGTCCCATGTGCATGAGCGCAACGCGCATCCAGCGCTGAAATCCCTAGACCCGGCCGATCGGCTGGAAGAAGTCGACTCGCGTCTGGTAGTGGCAGCTACCTCATGACTTCACGCCGGCATCTTCTTCTCACTGGCGGCGGTCTCGTCGCCGCGCTCGGCCTCCCGAAAGCGGCGCTCGCGGACGCGACGAAGGTCGCCAGGCCGCCAGCCCACCAACCTGCTCACAAAGGATCAAAGCTCATGACGACCGCGACAATGAAAGACGGCGCGAAGATCTACTTCAAGGACTGGGGTGCCGGTCCGGTCGTAACCTTCTCCCATGGCTGGCCGCTCACCGCAGACGCCTGGGACGCCCAGATGCTGTTCCTGGCGAACCACGGCTACCGCGTTATTGCTCATGATCGACGCAGCCATGGTCGATCGGATCAGACCTGGACCGGCAACTACATGGATACCTATGCCGACGATCTCGCCACACTACTCGAGACGCTCGACGTCAAGGGTGCGACGATGATCGGCCATTCGACCGGTGGAGGCGAGGTGGCGCGCTATATCGGCCGCCATGGCACATCGCGTGTATCGAAAGCAGTCCTGATTTCCGCGGTACCTCCCCATATGGCGCAGACGCCCACCAACCCTAACAGCGCGCCGATGAGCGTCTTCGACGGTCTGCGCGCGAGCCTGCTTGCCGATCGGGCGGGGTTCTTCAAAGAACTGGCAATGCCGTTCTTTGGCTATAACCGTCCCAATGCAAAGGTTTCGCAAGGCCAGATAGACTCTTTCTGGCTTCAGGGCATGATGGGGAGCCTCCAAGGCGAGCATGACTGCATCAAGGCCTTCTCCGAGACCGATTTTACGGATGATCTCAAGAAGATGACGATCCCAACCCTGCTGCTGCAGGGTAATGACGATCAGATCGTTCCTATCGACATCGCGTCCCGGCGTTCGGTGAAGATCCTGCCAAACGCGAGCCTGAAGGAATATGCCGGTGCTCCACATGGCATGTGCGTCACCCACGCCGATCAAGTGAACGCAGACCTGCTGGCCTTCCTCAAAGGATGACGGGGACGAAATCCTCCTGCCGATCGACCGGCGGCAAAAGCGGATACGTCGCGCGGCAAAGCATATTCATTCTGAGTGAGGCGAAAGATGAGCAAGGCACAACACGAACTTCCGATTCTGGTGACCGGGGCGGCTGGACGGATCGGCTCGGTGGGCCGCTGCGTGACGGAGCTGCTTCTCGCCCGTGGGTTCCGGGTACGAGCGCAGGTTCGTGTGGACGACGAGCGGGCCACAAGGTTGCGCGCGCTCGGTGCAGAAGTCGTGGTTGGCGATCTGCTTGATCTTATGGCGGTACATCGGGCGATCGAAGGGTGCGAACGTCTCTGCTTCGCAATGTCGGTCGCGCCGACCTATCTCGAAGCGGCTGTCAACGTCGCCGTCGTCGCGAAGCACCGCGGCGTAAAGGCGTTCGTCAATCTCTCCCAGATGACCGTCAACGAGATGGACATTTTCAATACGACCCCTAGCCCACAGCAAAAGCAGCATTGGTTGGCGGAGCAGATATTATCCTGGTCCGGGCTGCCAGTGGTGGAAGTACGACCAACGGCCTTCATGGAAGGGCTACTGCTTCAAACCGCGAAAACCGTCTCCATGCAGGACAAAATCATGGCGCCCTTTGGTAGGGGCAAGAACTCAGCCATCGCTGCAGCCGATGTCGCTCGGGTGATCGCCGAGATCTTGAGTGAGCCCGCCGAGCATATCGGCCAGGCCTACCATCTGACCGGCCCGGTTTCGCAGGACATGGACGCGGTTGCACGCGAGTTCTCGGTCGCGCTTGGTCGCACGATCTCGTACGTCAACGTTCCACTTGAGGTCATGAAGGGGCAACTCGCCACCTTCGGAATGCCGCTTCATGTCGTTGCGCACGTGGCGACCATGGCGGAACTACATCAGGACAACCGGTACGATCGGTTCAGCAATGATGTCGAAAGGCTGACCGGCATACGTCCGATGAGCGTTCGGGAATTCGTGCAGAAGAACGCACATGCGTTCGCACCGGTCGCGCCTTCGAGCGCGGCTGAATAAGCACGGCATCGTAGACAGGGGTCCGGCTTCGCTAAGGAGCGTGGTTGCGGGGCCAAGGCGAATCGCGGCCATCACGCTCGCGCCTCTAATTCTACCAGGCCGTTCATCACGAATGAGCCTTATCACGTCGCGCTTAAGTTGGCGGTCGATGTATGGCCCCTAAGTGCGACGAACTTTGGAGATGCAGGTTAGAAGTTCAACGCGTTTGCGATGCGGACCAGGGTTGCTTTCTAGTCACATTGAAGTCATTCATTGGATGAATCTCATGACCGACCTTATGATTTTCGGAATCAGCGTCGCGTTCAGCTTTGTAGCTTGGGGAGCGGTTTGCTCCCGCTACATTTGGCCATTTGTCCGATCCCGCTCATTGCCCGACGCGGCCACGCCGCTGCTTTATCTCAACGTATTTCGCTTCGTTGGGGCGTCTTTCTTTGTTCCTGGTGTCGCGGGCTCATTGCCCAGAGCCTTCGCGGCGCCCGGTGCTTTCGGCGACTTGTTTGCAGTTGTACTCGCTGGGGTGGCCCTAATGCTCCTGCGGAGACCGGCCGGATACGCCGCGCTCTGGCTCTTCAACCTGTGGGGAGCGGGCGATCTTCTATTTGCATTCTACCAAGGCCTCTTTGATGAAGACTTTCACCCCTCGGCACTGGGCGCCACGTTTTACATTCCGACCGTATATGTGCCCCTTCTTCTGTGTGTACATTTTATGCTTTTCGCGCTTCTCCTGAAGGCCCGGTCAATGTCGACCAACGCAGCCGCCGGAAGCTAATAAGGTGAGTCCGCGAAGGAGCGCTTCTGGCGGATATTGTTGAAAAAGTCTATTTGGCGACAAACGAAATTTCTCAGGGCCGCCGATGCATTTCGCATCCAGGGACCTGGGCCCACATCGTTTCACACCAAGACGGCCACCAGCCTTCGTACCAGCGCTGAAGAGCGCTTTAGCGTTAGAGACGGCCAAGAGTGGACATTCGCGCGGTTTCGATGTCGTTCGGGTTTCGTTTTTCAACAGTATCGGCGCGAAGCGGTCGTTGTGGATGTCTCGCTAGCTCCCGCTATCCTGACCTAGCCCGAACAACTTCCTCTCGGTGAACTGGACCGACCTGCATTGCGAGCGCTAAATTAGGCGCGTGTTACTCCCAACTGCTTACTCGCGCGAATGAACCAGAACTGAAGTCCGAGGCTGGGTCTGCATATCGCGTTGTAAAACAAAGGAAAGCTGGCGCACCCGACACGATTCGAACGTGTGACCTTTGCCTTCGGAGAGAAATACTTCAGCCGAGCGAGCGAGGTTGGCTTCTCGATCGGGCGCCATGTGTGGCTATGCCCCCTTGCTCGGATAGGCAGCGAAAGGCAATCGGTCATCTCGCGATGCACCACACGGCAACTTTCATCACTGCGGCAGCGGTTTCCGCGCCAGGCTGGGGAGACCCGCTTGCGGGGCTTCAGCGGGCCAACAGCCCGGCCGCAGGGCGACGGCCAATTGCCCAGCCGAAGGTTCCGCAAAGACATGGCTATGACGAATTGCGAGCAACCATCCATTTCTGGCTGAATGCCGCAAATGATGTAGCGTTGACTTCGTTCGACGCGACCGCTTGCACTCTCCTGGCAAGCTCATCCTGGCCAAACCACGAGTGCATGGCAAGTTGGCCGCACTGGACGGCGGTCGCCCGACTATGGGAGCAATCCTTGCCGAAACGCGAGAGCCACAGCGTGTGGAAGGGTCAGTGCAGCAAGATTTCGCCTGGCATTGTCCAGATGATACTTCACCCCACGCGACGAAACCCCTAGAAGGTCGGCAATGTCCTGCATCGTCTTGCCATCAGAGATCCACGCGAGACACTGCCGCTCGCGCTGAGTCAGCGGGCTTCCCTGCTGACCATCGGCGGGCGTGCGTCCGATTCTGGCGGCGTTCACATGCGCATGATAGGTGAGGCCCATTGTGTGTACCGAAAACCTAATCCGAGTTGATGACCTGATGGAATCACCTAAGCTGGCGGAATGATTGGGCTGCTCTGTTTCGTTCTGGCCGTCCTGGCCTCGCCCTTCAAGTCGAAGTTGCGGCTTGAAGCCGAGAACGCGGTGCTTCGACATCAGTTGATTGTCTTGAGGCGCAGGCCTCGTGGTCGCGTCCGGCTCACGAACCATGATCGCTGGTTCTTGATCCAGCTGTATCGCTGGTTTCCATCAATCCTGAAGGTTCTCACAATCATCCGGCCCGAGACGCTCGTGCGTTGGCACAGGGCCGGCTTTCGCTGCTACTGGCGTTGGAAGTCGCGCCCACAGGGAGGGCGACCGCAGATCGACACGGAACTGCGCGCCTTGATCCGGCGGATGAGCGTCGAAAATCCGCTTTGGGGCGCGCCGCGCATCCACGGCGAACTGCTCAAGCTCGGGTTTGAAGTCGCGCAGTCGAGCGTCGCCAAGTACATGGTCAAACGACGGGGGCCACCCAGCCAGGGATGGCGAACCTTCTTGCGCAACCACGCGCCGGACATTGCCGCCATGGATCTGTTCGTTGTTCCAACTATCGGTTTCGACCTGCTCTATGCGTTCGTCATCGTCCGGCTCGACCGTAGAGATATCGTCTGGACCAACGTCACAGCAAATCCGACCGCAGAATGGGTTGCGCATCAGATAACGGAGGCATTTCCCTGGGACGGGGCTCCCGGTTACATGATCCGGGACCGTGATCGCATCTACGGTGCGGTCGTCACACGCCGACTGCGTGCCATGGGCATCCGGGACAAGCCTATTGCACCGGCCTCACCCTGGCAGAATGGCTTTGCCGAACGGCTGATCGGGTCGATCCGGCGTGAATGTGTGGACCACATCATTGTCCTGGGCGAGGCACATCTGCGCCGGATTCTGAAATCTTACGCTCGCTACTATAATGAGACGCGGACGCACTTGGCCTTGGATAAGGATGCGCCGGTTTCTCGCCCGGTTCAGCGAACCGGTGTGGTCAGGTCACTTGCCGTCCTAGGCGGACTTCATCACCACTACGCCCGAGCTTAAGTTTTCGGTACACACAACGGGCCCCTCGGCCGTTGAATGCCTGCTCCTCGGTGTTCCGATTCAGCCAGAGGATGTAGGTCTTCTGTGCGTCCATTTTCAACCCATGAACGAGCACCGCGAGGACGGATACCATGAATGAGTTCACTGCTGCGATCTGCTGAAAGGACGCTTAATTGACCTTCGTCGTCAACGAGAGCTGTATTCGCTGCAAAATCATGGACTGCGTCGAAGTGTGCCCCGTGGACTGCTTCTACGAGGGCGAGAACATGCTCGTCATCCACCCGGACGAATGCATCGACTGCGGGGTCTGCGTGCCGGAATGCCCGGTCGACGCGATCAAGCCTGACACCGAGCCGGGGCTAGAGAAATGGCTGTCGCTGAATGCGGAATACGCGAAAATCTGGCCAAATATTATGGTCAAAAAAGCGCCCCCGCCCGACTCTAAGGAATGGGAGGGGAAGCCGGACAAACTCC
This sequence comes from Bradyrhizobium sp. LA6.1, assembly GCF_040547805.1. Lineage (NCBI taxonomy): Bacteria > Pseudomonadati > Pseudomonadota > Alphaproteobacteria > Hyphomicrobiales > Nitrobacteraceae > Bradyrhizobium > Bradyrhizobium sp. LA6.1. The sequence goes on from NZ_JBEPQK010000016.1 coordinate 101,010, forward strand.
AATACTTCTCGCCAAATCCCGGCGCGGGTGATTGAGGCGGACAGCGCCCGCGCCGCAACATTCACCTTCGCAGTTTGCCAGCCTTGGTTCGCGTTTGAGATCCCTCAGGCGCATACTTAGACAACCACCGCTCCGCCTCCTAGGCATTACTACCGGTGACAGAGAGTGCGCTCCCCCTGTTCGAGGGAAGCATCATGCCCCAATCTCAACGCCTCTCGTCCGTCATTCCATTCGCTGCAATTGAGCGTCCCGCCTGCCCGAAGTGCAAGGCCCGGATGATGCTCGTTAGCATCGAGCCATAGCACGCGCCCGGGGCGTCGACTTGCGCTGTTTGCAATCAGGTACTTACGACCTTTGCCGCGTTTGAAGACCCCATGAAGTCCAAGGGCCTTGGCCGCTGGCTTCTAGGCGATTTGCACCCACCGAAGTAAGGCCCGCCGGCGTGAACTGGCGGGTCAGGCGGCGTGGGACTAACTCGCGCCCTGGTTGTCAGATCTCCTCGGTCTCAGCCTCCGGCTCGCTGCGGTAGGCGTCTCGGAGCCCCAGGCGATTGAGGGGGACCGTCCGGGCTAAACGCACGCAAGCCGCCGGGCTTCCCCAGCGGCTCAAGCGTTGCGTAGCGATGGGTTGCGACGCGCAGCGTCGTGTGGTGGAACGTGCGATGCGCCGAGGCGCGTCGCGTTACCTACCGTGATGTCGATAAGTCCTACGCGTCTCATCGACGCCCCCAACATGGTGCCGTCGCGAGGCGACTTCAAGACAGCGCGGCTGCCATAAAACGTGCGCCATCTGTTTGTGATGCCATCTCCTTATGATCGTGCCTAAGAAGGCCACAGCTGCCGTAACGAGATGTAGCAAATCCATGGAATATAATAGACACGCGCGTCGTTTTTCGATTGCGATGCCTGCCTCGTCCGAGCCGGTCATCCTCATCAGCGCCGACCTATTCAAGGAGTGAAGAGCTTTCGCGGGCATTGAGTACGCCACTATCCTCGAACGAAGGAGAACAACCCGTTTGTCGCAGTCGCCTCATCGACAACAGAAAAATCGAAATCTTCAAAGCCCCGGCATTGTCCGGGGCTTTTGCTTATAGCCATCTCAGTGGCGCTCTCCTCGTCGCAAGAAATGCAAGCCCGATGTCGCCTATTGGCCGATATTGTTGCAAAAGTCTTTTTGAGGGGGCGAACGAAAATTCTTAGAGCCGCCGATGCGTTTTACGCGAGGCGACGTGAGGGACCATATCGTTTCATCCCAAATTGATCACGGACCTCCGTAATGGCGTTGAAAGGCGACGCGGCAGCAGAGAAGGGTCGTGTCCCCGGAGGTGGTGTAGCTCGGTAGAGCAAAGCCGCCCGGACGCGCGCCCCCAGTAGCGCCGTAGCGGGCGGGCGGCTTTGCGGTGGTCACCGGCAGTTCTCCGGTAGGATCGGGTTGCGACACGCGCCAACGCAACCGAGGACCCGCCGATGACCGACGACATGATGAACCTGCGCACGCTCGTAGAGAAGACCCCTGATGCCGATCTGCTGCGCGAGATGATCGGCTTTGCTGCCCAGCGCCTGATGGAGCTGGAAGTCGAAAGCCAGACCGGGGCCGCCTATGGCGAGAAGAGCCCCGAGCGCTTGGCCCAGCGCAACGGTTACCGCGACCGGATCTGGGAGACCCGCGCCGGCGCGGTGGAACTGCGCATTCCCAAGCTGCGCAAGGGCTCTTACTTCCCGGGTTTCCTGGAGCCGCGCCGGATGGCCGAGAAGGCGCTCACCGCCGTGGTGCAGGAAGCCTACGTGCAGGGCGTCTCGACCCGTTCGGTGGACGATCTGGTGCAGGCGATGGGCATGACCGGCATCTCCAAGAGCCAGGTCAGCCGGCTGTGCGGCGAGATCGACGACAAGGTGAAGGCGTTCCTTGGCCGTCCGATCGAGGGCGACTGGCCCTATCTGTGGATCGACGCCACCTATGTGAAGGTGCGCCAGAATGGCCGCATCGTGTCGGTCGCGGTGATCGTCGCGGTCGGCGTCAACAGCGACGGTCGCCGCGAAGTTCTCGGCATGGATATCGGCCCGTCAGAGGCCGAGACGTTCTGGACGGCGTTCCTGCGCAAGCTCGCCCGCCGCGGCCTGCGCGGCGTCAAGCTGGTCGTGTCCGACGCCCACGAGGGCATCAAGGCCACCGTGGCCAAGGTGCTCAACGCCAGTTGGCAGCGCTGCCGCGTTCACTTCATGCGTAATGCGCTGGCGCATGCCGGCAAGAGCGGCCGTCGCGTGGTCTCCGCCTTCATCGCCACCGCCTTCGCCCAGGACGATGCCGAGGCCGCGCGTACGCAATGGCGCAAGGTTGCGGATCAGCTCCGGCCCAAGCTGCCGAAGTTGGCCTGCTTCCTCGACGAGGCCGAGACCGACGTGCTCGCCTACATGACGTTCCCGCCGCAGCATCGGACCAAGCTGCACTCCACCAATCCGATTGAACGCCTCAACGGCGAGATCAAGCGGCGGACCGAGGTGGTCGGCATCTTCCCCAACGAGGATGCCATCGTCCGCCTCATCGGAGCGATCCTGCTCGAACAGAACGATGAGTGGGCGGTCCAGCGCGCCCGCTACATGACACTGGAAACCATCGCGCCGTTGAGCGATGATCCGAGCGTCAGCATCACGGCTATCGCCAGCTGACCGACCCGGCCCTCGCCGGCGAACGCGGTGACCCGCCGCCAGCTACACCACGCTAGGGGACACGATCCAGAGAAGTCCAACGATCAGCTTTTGCGAGAGTTTTAGGGTTGTTCGATTTCCGACTTTTGCAACAATATCGGCCCTTTTCGGACCTCCGCTTTAGTCCTCCAAATGTCTGCTATTGGGGCAAACTGAGAAATGATTTTTGGGCGGCCAGCCCTTCGGGCGGTCACGCTCTAGTCTCGGGCATAGATCCGCGACCGGAGCCACCGCTTGCCGGTGTCTCCGCCCATTCGGGTAACGATCGTTGCCGCATCATGCGGCTATCGTTCCGCGATCCACCGCTGCCTGGCCCGCGCTTCTGTCCGGAGTCAGCCCTGCGGCATGCTCCATGATGGGGTCCGGCGAGTTGGGTCGTCCAAGCTCACAGCGCGTGCTTGAGCACAGCACAGGGATCGAAACGGACTGACCCTCCCCACGTCCTCGGCAGAGCAGATCGTTACGCCGGGACGATCCTTATGTGGGTTGGGTCAAAGGCGGCTTTCCGAAGCGGAAGTCCGTTTCCTCGACCCACATCCGATGCATGATAATCGCGAGTTTGCGGGCAACTGCCACGCACGCTTTTCTGGACCCGATACGTTTGGCGAGCTTGACGCCCCAGGCCCGAAGTGTCGACCACTTTTTGGAAATCCGCATGTGCGAGTTCGCGGCTTCATAGAGCGCATGCCGCATCAGCTTGTCACCGCATTTGCTGATATTGCCTGATCGATCAATCTCGCCTGACTGATAAACGCGAGGGGTCAATCCCAGATGCGCCGCCACGGCCCTGGAATCCTTGAACCGCCCTGGATCGTCAATCGTCGCCTTGAACGATAAGCTCACGAGCGGTCCAACGCCGGATACGGTCATCAACCGCTTGCAAACATCATCCTTGCGAGCCATTTGCGAAAGCTGCCGATCCATGAGGGCTTTGTGCTTACGCATCATGTTGCGCGCTTCGAGCAGTGGCTCGATGGCCATCCGCAAGTCAGGCGCATCCGCGAGCAGAGTTTCGACCCTCACCGCAAGACGGCTTCGGTGCACTGCACCAAGCTTTAACCCATGCACCTTCATCAATCCCCGGATTGTGTCTTCGATCGCCAGCATGTGATCGACGAACTTCTTGCGCGAGTGACGCTTTGCTCTTCACGTGCACCGATCGATATTGTCCGAGGCGCATCATCTCAGCGATGCCGCGCGCATCGCTGCGGTCGGTCTTGTTGGGACGAGAGGACAAGAAGCGCTGTGCATGCCGGGTCTCAATGCAAACGATCTGAAACCCACTCTCAACCAATGCGCCGTAAAGCCATTCGGAAAGCGGACAAGCCTCGATCCCGATGAGAGCGATTTTGTCGCGCCAAGGCGAAAGCACCTTTACCAACGGAACTGGCTCGCTTTCGGCTTTGCCTTCCCATACCGACGAGCCATCTGCCTCGACGACGCAGATTGATGTCATTCTTAGTGAAACATCCAGTCCGACATACAGGGTCATCGCTTGTCTCCTTTGCTGAGCCGAATCAACCCCGGCACAAGATTAGCGAGTGGCCGGGATCGGATTACCCCAGCTCGCGCAAGGGCTGCGGAGCTCCTCGCCGGGGGCACTCGGGAAAGGGGCCCGCCGTCATGAAGTATGCCGGCGTCGCTATCACTGCCCCGTTCCCGGGTGCCCTCTTAACCGGTCTCGTCGCTGCACTCGGTCCCGCGTGCCGCCTTCGGCGTCGCTATGCTCACGCTCCTGCGGGTGCCATTTTGCGTTGAGGCGATGCGCCCTTGGCGCACGCCTGATCGGGCCAGCGGCCCTAAATCACCTCAAGGCTAAGTCCCGAAGAATGGAACGCAGGGCGGAGCGCCTCGCAGATTTCGCATTCTGTCATTTGTCTGCGTGCGGCACTCTCGCATGCCGAGCTAGCTGGCCGCTTGGTCACGGCGGCGCCGATCCCGCCAGAAGAGGCTGAGAGTGAGAGTGCCGGCCGGGTTTTGCCGTGACGGGTTACAGGCTGCGAGAGAGGCTCGCGGCGCCCGTCGCGGAGATCCTTCCCCGCAATGAGCTGCGACAACGGGCCTCCTTATGCTATATCAGCGGTTTACCATTTTATTGACTGCGCTGGCGGCGCTTACGCTGCTGGTGGATTCGGCGCTTGCCGACGATTTGCAGATCGTCGGCGATCCGGACACTCTCGGCTTTTCGGCGAAACGGCTGGCGCGCATCACGTCTTGGTTTGAGACGCACACTAAAACGGGTGATCCCTCCGGTTTTGTCGTTGGGATCGCCCGAGGCGGAAAACTGGCCTACTTGCAGCCCACCGGTTTTGAGGATCACGACAAGAAAATTCCGATGCGGCCGGATTCGATCTTTCGCATCGGATCGATGTCCAAGCAGATCACCAGCGTCGCCACCATGATGCTGGTCGATGAAGGCAAGCTCGACCTCGATGCTCCCGTGGCGCAGTATCTGCCGGGGCTAAAGGATATGCAGGTCGTCAAGAAGGATCTGGCCACAGGTGATCCGATCCTCCTGGATCTTGCGCAGAAGGTTTTTGAACCGGCGAGGCGCGCGATGACCATCCGGGACCTTCTGCGCAATACTTCCGGTCTGGTTTGTGGCATGGGGGACTACGCCGACCCCGGATTTGGCAATGCGGCGGTACACCTGCTTTACGGCGCGCGGGCGCTGTTCCGGCGCGACAGCCGATCGCTTCGTTCGTGGCCAGCCTCGGCACACTCCCGCTGCTGCACCAGCCGGGTGAAGTCTGGGAATATTCGATCGGTTACGATGTGCTCGGGCGCGTTATCGAAGTCGTCTCGGGCCAGCCGTTCGACCAGTTCCTGCAAAACCGCCTGTTCGCGCCGCTTGGGATGGTTGACACCGGCTTCCATGTGCCGGAGGAAAAACTCGCCCGTCTCGTCGCCGTGCCGGGCGCGCAGCCGCCACCTCTTTCAGATGGCGACGTCGCGACGCCGCAAACGTTCTTTTCAGGCGGCGGGGGCATCGTTTCGACGGTCCCCGACTTCCTGCGCTTCTGCCAGATGCTGCTCAACGGCGGCGAGCTTGACGGTGCGCGCATTCTGAAACCGGAAACGGCCCGGCTGATGATGACAAATTCGCTGCCGCCCGACATCCACCTCGCTGGCCATGAAGCGGGTCCGGCTTATGGGACCGGGTGGGGGCTTGCGGACGCGTTCGGGCTTGCCAAGAAGGCGGCGGCGTAATGTCTTTCGGCGGTGGCGAGAAAGCACCCTCGCGTCGATCGGCTCTGACCGGACTTGCGGCGAGTTGTGTTGCTGCGTCGGTCAAGTGGAGTTGGGCCGCCGAGAGCGGCGGTGGCCCGGTTTTTTCCGCTGCTGGTCCGGATGCAGAGCTTTACGGTGCCACCGAGAACTATCCGGTGAAGGATCGCTGGCGCGTTTACCAGCCCGGCAATCCGGCTTCGCCAAAATACCGCGTCGGGGCATTCAGTCATTACGACGAGATTTTTCCAACGCGCTTGGTCAGTCGCGCAGCCACGGCCTGGCCGTTCAAGCGAACGCAGGCGGATGTCAGCTACCAGTACAAGGGAAGCCGCTCTTCGCTTGCGGATTATCTGTCGCGCAATCCAGTGACGGGTCTGCTGATCGCCAAGGATGACCGGATCCTAGTCGAGCAGTATCAATACGGCCGTACCGATCGCGACCGGCTGATATCGCAGTCGATGGCAAAATCGATCACCGGCATGCTGGTCGGTATCGCGATCTCGGAAGGCGCGATCAAATCTATCGACGATACCGCGGAAACGTATGTGCCTGGCTTGAAAGGCACCGAATATGGCGCGACGCCGCTCCGCGCGCTGCTCCACATGTCGTCGGGCGTGGAGTGCGGCGAGCAGGCCGACGAAGGCAAAGGCAGCGGCCGCGACCTCGATCGCTTGTGGGGCGACATGGTGCGCAAGCACTGGTTTTCCAACAAGGGCACCGTTGCCAGCATCGCGCAATTCAATCGGCGGATCGCGCCGCCGGGTACGCAATTCCGCTACGCCAGCATCGAAACGGATGTGCTTGGTCTGGTGCTGCGTTACGCAACGGGCAAATCACTCTCCGACTATCTCCAGGAACAGGTGTGGCAGCCGATCGGCACGGAAGCCGATGCCAAATGGCTGATCGACGCGGAAGGCTATGAAGTGGCGCACGGCTTCTTCAACGCCGTGTTGCGCGACTATGCCCGGCTCGCCCGCCTGCTCGCCCACGACGGAGCATGGGACGGCAAACAGATCATCCCGGCGCAATGGATGGTCGATGCAACCACGGTGCGCGCTTCCGACGGCTATCTGGCAAAGGCCGAGGGAGGGTTCGGCTACGGCTATCAGTTCTACCTGTTTCCCGGAAGCAGACGGCAATTCGCAATGTTGGGCCATCTCGGGCAGCGTATCCTTGTTGATCCGCCCTCGAAGCTGGTCATGGTGCAAACCGCCGTCGATGAAAAGTCCCCCGAAATCTGGCGACTATGGTCGGGCGTGGTCGCGCAGTTCGGGCAGGCTTGATCGGGTGCTTATTCCGTCTTCTCGGAAAACGTCGCGCGGAAGGGATGCGCCGGCCGACGGAGGTCCCGCCGCGAGGGCCGGCGTGATGGCGGGAGACCTCATCACTTCCATCGACGACGCATCGATCGATGGCCTGACCCTGGAAGCTGTACTTGGCCGGATTTCAGGCCCGGTCAACGCCACGATCAAGTTCAAAATCACCCGGCAGGGGCAGCACGATCCGCTTGTTGTTGCCTTTGCCCGGGAGGCGGTCCCCTTTCGCAGCATCCAGCTTCGGATCCGTGTCGCGGACGGCAAGCTCGTCGTTACAGCAATAGGCGGCTGGTCGATCCTTGATTTCGACAAGGGCCAGCCGACATCGGTGGCGGTTCGCTCAAAGGATGAATTCCAGGTCGAGAGTGGCGATCACACGCGGATCGCCTTCGTCAGAGACGCAGCCGGCAAAGTCAACGGCGCGGTTCTCAATCCGGGACCATGGGAGCAACGCGGCGTACTCGCACAATAAGGCACACTGACAGCTGATGAAATTGGCGGGAGCTTGCGTTGCTCGAACATCAGGTGTCCGGCGGCCCGAGATGGTGGCGGTCTCGACTTCCGCTCAGGGTCACAAGCGGCGATCGAGGACAGCGCCAGCCGTGTCCGGTCTACCTCAGACGGCCGACATCGCAGCGTCAGGTGTAGTCTTCAGCTTCGGGCCGAGGTCCAGGCAATCAGGTTGACGAGGAAGTCGGCGGCGACGCGAGCGGGGCCTCGATGTTTCGTCTTTGCTCGCCTCGTGTTAGACTTTGCCTGCCCGATCAGGGAGAACAGCCATGACCGCCGAGTTCGATGAAGACCGCTTCAATATGGCTATCCGTAAATTTCTGAAGCATGTCGGAGTTACATCGCAGCGTGAAATTGAGAACCTAGTGCGTAGCGGGGAGGTGAAGGGTGACAAGCTCAAACTGCGAATGACCCTGTCCGCTGAGGGGACGCCGCTGAAACATGTGGTCGAGGAAACAGTCGAGCTCTGACGATTGTCCCGGCTGTGGGAAGTCATGGCCTTGATCCTCACGAAGGCTATCATTGCGGTCGCCGGCCTAGCGATCCTTGTTGCGACTTTCCTTGTCTATGGGCGTAAGGGGCTGAAACAAGCGATCATTTCGAGTTCCTCGTCGCCGCAGTAATTCTGATGGCGACGCTCCGAGACGTCGGCTCCTAGCCAAGCCGGCCGAACGTCGCCTTCGGGTCAACAACGGTCCTGACTGCCCCGAAACGAGACTTCTGCTCTACCCCGATCAACGGACATCGTCAGACCGCCCTGGCATGTCTCAAAGGGGCCATGTGCGGACCTTAGGTCGTCACCCCGACCTATTTCATCAGCTCGAAGCGTGGAATTTTGTACGCTCCATCCAATACGGCCTTCTCAGGACCATAGGTCCGCAGGCCCATGAAAAGATCAATTCCAGGGATGGTTTCAATCCAGTTCGATTCCAGACCCTTGGGAGCGGCGGGACCGATATAAATGTCTGTGGACCCGTCGGGGTTCTTCACCAGCTTGTCGAGGGATGAAAGCTGGCGGCCTTTCTTGCTGTTGGCGATGAAGAATGAAGGTGCGGGTGCGGCCGTCATAGGCGAACACGGACCAGAAATTCCGGGCAGGAAAGCCGTTCGGCATCCGGAGCCGGTAATTCTTGGTCGAGTCTATTGGACGGCCCTCCGCGTCGACGAACGCGGCGTTGTACATGGTTCCGCTTCCGAGAACGGCGGGCATGACATAGGCCCAGTAATCAATCGCTGCGCGCCGTTGATAGTCGATCGTCCCATCCGCATTTTCGTAGACGTAGAGGCGGCCTTTCGCGATATCCTCCTTGTGCAGGTTGAAACGGGTCCAGCCGGGTTGCCCCTCAGCAGGGACCAATGCAACGCCGTTCGATATCTGGATCAGGTATGCTTGCGCATCCTTCGCCGCGCGTTCGAGGATCTGCACGGTGTGAGCATCGGGCTTGAAGGGCTTGCCTTTCTCGATGCCGACATATGCGGCCATCCCAAACATGGTCTTGTCGTAGTCATTCGCAGACTCTTCCTGCACGAGCATGTCGACCAGGTTGAAGTATCCAGCATCGAATACCGGAGCGGCGCGATACACGGTGCCCGACATATCGAGGAAGGTCGTCTTGTCCGGGCTTGTCGCCTGCGCCAAGGGATAGACCTTCATCGTGTATGCGTATTCCACGGCGGCATCCCAGCCGGCCGTCGAGATCGAGCGGATGAGGACATTCTGCAGGTAGGTGCGGCTCCGCATGGTCTTGTATCCGGCGGGCACATCTTCCTTGTAGTCGGGTGGCAACAGAAGATATTTGGCGCCCTTTCCCTCGTCCCAGCCATCCTTACCAACATCAATCCCGTCAAGCGGGCGCTGCCAAGCGTCACAGATCGTTCCGTATAGATGGGACTCGCTGGTAGCAGCGGGGATTTCGACCACGATGGGCCCATCCTTCAAATCGAAGGCGCCTTGCAGATACGGAGTCTGGGTCTGCAGAGCGACCAGGTGGATATCCGAGTTCAGCGGCTTGGTGTTGATCGCCACATCATTCGGCTTGCCGTGCAAATCTCGCTTCACTGCTTCCCGGGCGGCAAAGCTGTCCGCCGCGGGCATGGCCCACAAGGCAACCTCGAACGCGCGGCGGTAAAGAAGTTGATCGGCGGAGTCTTGACGGCTTGGCGGCTGCGGGTTTTGCGCCGACGCCTGCGGGGCGATGGTGGCCGCCGTGCACAGCGTCATCACGACGGCGGCGGAGTGCAACGTATTCAAGATGGTGCTTTTCATGTTGTTGCTCCCACTCATTCGCCGTAGGTCGAATCCTCAGTGCGCTTACTTCGTCAGACCTTCTCGAAATCCGGCAACCTCCACGACTTGTCGAAGAACGCTTCGGTCGGGCCATAGAAGCGGAACCACACCCACCAACCACGTCCCGGCAGTGTCTTGATCCAGTTGCTTTCCTTGCCTGAGGGCGCCGTCGGTCCGAAGTACAGATCGATCGAACCCTCGGCATTGGTCGCGAGCTTGTCGTAGGTGGACTTGGCTGCCACGTCGGTGTCGATTTGGACCATCGACCTCGTCTCGAAGTCGTACACCGTCACCGACCAGAACTCCTTCACCGGCATGTTGGCGGGGACGCGCAGCCGATATTGATTGGAGCCGTTCAGCCAATCACCCTTACTGTCACGTGCGGAGCGCAAATATTGCGAACCCTCACCGAGGTGCTTCTCCTTCATGGCAGGCGATGCCATTGTCGCCTGAAAATAGTAATTGATCCGCGCCTCAAGGTCGCTCCAGTACCTGTCTCGCAAGCCGGGGTTCAGCATGAGCACGAACTCCCATTGCGTGCCGGGGTAATAGACGACGTCCTTGAGACGCGGGGCCATGCTGATTGCTTGGTCGATCGCCCAAGCGACGTCACTGGCCTCAGTGAGGATTTGCCTCATCCGTGGATCGGGATCGAAGGGTTTGCTAGGTTCAATGCCGAGCGGTTTGAGCAAGGCCAGCAGGAAAGCGCCATCTTCGCTCTCGCTCACATAGTTGGCGACCTCTGCGACGCGCTCCCAATACTTGAAGCCTTCTGGTGCAATTGAGTTCCAGTCCTTGCCCGAGGTCAGCACGACGGTCGTTTTCGGCGGGTCATTTCGCTCTGACAGCGGGTAGATGCGCGTGGTCTCCAAGCTCTCTGCTGCTCCTGCAACATCGCCATTACGGACGATACCACGGGCAAAATACGCGGCCAGTGACGTCGGCGAAGTGACCCTGTAGTAGCCCTCGGGGACCGCTTCGTTGAAACCGACGGGAAGAACAAGAAACTTACCGCCTTTGCCCTTATCCTCACCAATCGCGCCGACGCCAGCGATGGTCTGCTGCCACAAATCAAAAAAGGCGCCATACGAACCGGGCGCAACCTCCACGACCATGGGACCGTTTTTCCTGAGATCAAGGAAGCCCATCGCGTAGATTGTCGTGCTGTTGCCGGTCAGGGCGATACCATGCGTGGTCGAGGAAATGTTGAAGGAGATACCAGTCCCCCTCGCGCCCGCCGACCTGCTGCAACCCCGTGTTCAACTCGTTCATTGCGACGAGTGGGTCCACGTACTGGTAGGCCAGCACAGCGCGTTGGAAGTCGAGCTCGTCGTACAGCTTCTTGACCGTCTCGGCAGTCGGAAATCCCGCTTCATACCGCAGGTCGCCAATTCGCGTTCTCTTGATGTCGGCCGGTCGTTCGCTCGCTGAGGCAACTCCGGTGACGCCTACGCTTGCGCTGGCCAGACCTCCCGCCATCAGAAGACCCGCAGGAAGGAGCGAAAGGGTATCGCGACGTGTGGGCATGGGTGACCTCCCTATATGCGGCTAGGGCAGTTCGAGAGAATATAATCCGAGGTTGTATCCGGCGCTATGTGTTTCCGGCAGAGCGCTCAACGCACGCGCCAACGACGGCGAAAGGTCCGCTGAGGGTCAAAATGCGAAGAACTTAACGTGAGCAAATCCAGTCCGCTATGCCCCATTGAACGGACTTCAACGAGTCGTGCCGCCACTTCGCCGAAGGGCCGGCCAGAAAGCGACATCGTAAAATGAGAGAGGCCGCAAACTGAGGCTAACAGTGTGACATTGGAGCCGCCAACTGAGTCTGCCTTAATTCATCTTGCGACGTAGCTTCCGGATGATCTCCCGCAGGTCGTTGGCGTACTCTTCAATGATCCGCCGCGCCTCCTCCAACCGGGAGGGCTTGGGCTCCTTTGCCTCGCTCTGTTCCTCGGGCTTCGTCATGCCACAAGGTCCCGGAGGGCAGGGAATGGTTCATTGAGCTAGATCAAATCAGGCCACTACTCGGAGACGGCACCGAACTTAGGATAGACGGTTCGCTCCGGCTTACATCGCCGAACACCGGCACTGCCACGCACGCCATTACCGTTGCCGTGCTAGGGTCGTCACCACGACGGGGGCTTGTTCACTGCGGCTTCCAGCTTTTCGCCTGGTTCGACTAAGGGCTAGATATGAACAGCACCCGGCTGTGGGTACTGTCCACGCGCAATTCGCGTTGTGCTTCCGCCGCCCCACGCGTCTTGGTCACCGGCGTTTGGCCAGTGTCCCCGAGTCTACTCCCGCTCTTATGCTCGCTTGGTTTGGTCGGCGGCGAAGCGGGCGTCGATGGCATCGAGAACCCGGATGGTTTCGACCATGGCGGCGCGCTCGCGGACACATTCTACGTCCTGCGCGGTCGCTTCCTGCGCGACGGCAACAATGGAAAGCACGAGCTGCAACAAGGTCCTCATGATCGTGCTCCAATCGGTCCACGATTCGCGTCGAACTGCTGGTTCACGAAATCCGCTCAAGATCTGACTTGAGCGCGACCAAGAAGCGTGCGGCTTCGCCGCCCGTCACGACGCGATGGTCGAAGGTGAGCGACAACGGCAGGGTGCGCCTCACCGCAGGCTGGCCCCGATGCGCGACCACCCGTTGGGAGATCCGGCCAGCGCCTACGATTGCCGTTTGCGGCGGCACGATGATCAGATTCGCAAACCGCCCCCCGATCATCCCGAAATTCGACAGCGTAATCGTGGCGCCGCGTAGCTCCTCCGGGGGTATCGAGCGCGCGATCGCGTCAGCCCGCAGGCGGTCGAGTCCTGCCCGCAAATCCGGTACGCTCCGCTCAGCGACGTTGCGCAACACGGGAACGATGAGGCCGCCCTCGGTGTCGACGGCGATGCCGAGATCAACGCGCTCGATCAGACGCCGTTCGCCGGACGCGGAATTATACCAGGCATTGAGCGCGGGCTCAGCCTTGCAGGCGGCGGCGATGGCCCGCGCCAGCCGGATCGTCACGTCCTCGCCTTGCCGCCAATCGTCAATGTCGGCGTCATCGGTGACAGTGGCGGGGGCGATTTCGGCATGAGATGCCGCCATGCGTTGCGCCATCACGCGCCGCATACCGCGCAGGGGCTCGGCTGGACCGCTGTGGGACATGCTCTTGGCAGCCCGTTCGACATCGGCCCGCGTGATGGTGCCGCCGGATCCTGTGCCATCGACGAGGTCAAGGGCAACGCCGAGTTTGCTCGCGAGCGCGCGCACTGCCGGAAACACCCTGAGCTCCTGCCCGGTGGGGCGCGCAGAAGGGATTCCTACCGCCTGCGCAGCTTCGCCGCCGCCGAGTTCGCCGACAACGGTGCCGGTGTCCGGTTCGGCGCCCTCGGCAAATTCGACGAGCGGCATGCCGACCTTCACGATATCGCCCTTGGTGCCAAACAGGTGCGCGACGCGTCCGTTCGACGGCGACGGTATCTCAACGACCGCCTTGTCGGTCTCGACGGATAGGAGCAGCTGATCGGTGACGACGTGATCGCCTTCGCTGACATACCAACTGACGATCTCCGCCTCTTCAAGACCTTCCCCAAGATCCGGCAACGTGAGCTGGCGCATGGGACAAAGTCCGTTGGAATCTAGCTGAACTGGCAAACCTTGCGGGCGGCGGTCACGATACGTTCGACCGAAGGCATGTAGTGTTGCTCGAGGCGTGCCATTGGGACGACCGTATCGTAGCCGGTGACGCGGGTCACGGGCGCAAGCAGAAAGGACAGGCCGCGCTCCGCGATAAGTGCTGCGATCTCGGCTCCGAATCCCCCGGTGCGTGCCGCCTCGTGCACGATGACGCAACGCCCGGTCTTTGCGACCGAACCAAGCAGGGTATCTTCATCATAGGGCTTGAGCGTGGCGAGATCGATGACCTCGGCGGCGATGCCCTCGGCCGAGAGTGCATCGGCAGCCGCCATGGTTTCCCTCAGCGTGGCGCCCCAACTGATCAGCGTGATGTCGCGCCCCTCCCGCAGGACAAAGGCGAGATCCAGCGGCAAGGCTTCGCCATTGTCTTCCACCTCGCCTTTCGCCGCGCGGTAAAGGCGGGTTGGCTCCAGAAACACCACTGGATCGGGATTCCGGATCGCTGCGAGCAGAAGTCCGTAGGCACGTTCCGGCGAGGAAGGCATCACGACGCGCAAGCCAGGAATATGGGCGAGCATCGCCTCCGTGCTTTCCGAATGATGCTCGGGCGCGCGAATGCCGGCCCCATGCGGAGTGCGCAGGACCATGGGACAGGTGAGCCGTCCCTGGGTGCGATTGCGCATGCGGGATGCGTGGTTCACGAGTTGGTCGAAGCAGGGATAAAGAAATCCCATGAACTGGATCTCGCCGATTGGTTTTAGCCCCTGCACCGCCATGCCGACGCAGAGCCCGCTGATGAGGAGTTCGGCAAGCGGCGTATCGAGGACGCGCTCCGATCCAAAGCGCTTTTGCAAGCCCACGGTCGCGCGGAAAACGCCTCCATCGACGCCGACATCTTCGCCAAGAACGAGCACACCCGGATCATCCTCCATCGCGCGGGCAAGCGCCAGATTGACGGCTTCGACCAAGGTTACCTCAGGCATCGTTCTCTCCCGCGAGTTCCCGGCGTTGCACGGCATAGGCCTCGGGCAGATCGGCATACAGGTGATCGAAGATGGTTTCGGGTCGACGCGGCTCAATTGTCAGATAGCGTTCGACCGCCGCTTCGATGCGCTCATAGCACTCGGCGGCAAGCTGCTCCTCGTCCGCTTTGGTCCACATTTTTTGGCCAACAAGATGGGTCCTCAAGCGCGCTATCGGTTCTTCCTTCCAATGAGCTCGTACTTCGTCGGCCGAGCGATAGCGTGATGCATCATCGGAAGTTGTATGATCGCCGAGCCGATAGGTGACCGCCTCGATGAAGCGGGGGCCTTTGCCGTCGCGGGCTGCGGTAATGGCCTCCTCAGCCGCGGCACGCACCGCCACCGCGTCACACCCATCGATCTGCTCGCCAGCGAACCCGGCGGCGATGGCCTTCTGCGCCAGCGTTTCGCAACCAGTCTGCAGTCGCAACGGCACCGAAATAGCCCACTGGTTGTTGGTGGCGACGAACACGACCGGCAATTTGTGCACACCGGCAAAATTCATCGCTTCGTAAACATCGCCTTTCGAGGTGGCGCCGTCGCCGAACATACAAACGGCGACACGCGGTTCCCTCCGCAGCTTGAACGCATAGGCGACGCCTGCAGCATGCGGTGCCTGTGATCCGACGGGAATGCAGAACGGGAAATCGTGGACCGGTCCGGAGAAGCGATTGCCCCGTTCGTCCCCGCCCCAAAACAGCAATATCTCCTCCAGTTTGACGCCACGCCAGATAAGCGCGCCATTGTCGCGATAGGAGGGCAACAGCACGTCTTCTTCCCGCATTGCACTGGCGATGCCGACCGACACCGCCTCCTGCCCGAGCGAAACCGCATAGGTCCCGAGCCGGCCGGTACGCTGCAATGCGACAGCCTTTCTGTCAAAAAGCCGCAGGAGCACCATGGCCCGATAAAGCCCGACGAGCAGCTTGGCATCGGTGGCGAACGCAGGGAGCGGCCGGTCTATAGAGCCGTCTGACGCAAGGTAATTGCGGCGGCGCACCTCGAAGTGCGCGATCACCGGGAGCCCTTCGTTTGCCACCCTTTTGCTGGCCACGGTCTCGCTCCGGGAGCGATTTCGCCCCCCCCACAGCTCACTTGGTGCTGGTGCCGCGACGTTGCAATACCGTGGCGAGTCGCTTCGGCGCGCAGGGGGCACTGCCGCATTGCGGTTATGGGGCTCCATGCGACATGGAAGCGGCACTGCCACGGTGGTACATCAAACCATGGCGAATGGTCAGGTTGTCCTGGTAACAACTGAACCGCGAGGTGGCGGCACAGCCCTTCGCTCGGTCTATTTCGTGGCCGAGGGAGATCCTGCCAAGGCCGAAGCAATTGTCGCAGCAATCATGGCCCCGAATGAGAGCGTCGAAGCGTTGGGGACGCTTCCCGCAGCCGCTGTCAAAGCGCTCGGATTGAAACCCGGTGACTTCACGCACGGGTGAGCGGCACTTCTCCCGGTACTATCTCTCATACCTACCAACGAGGGTCGCCTCCGCGATGGCGTACTTGCGTGCCTCTCGCTCGACCTCAGGGCAGGACGCATTGGTCTTTGCCGAAAGATGGTCGGTCGAGAGCGCGAGCAGCCGGAAGTGGTAGTGGTGAGGTCCATGGCCATGGGGCGGACACGGGCCGCCATACCCCATTTTGCGAAAATCGTTGACCGCCTGCTTGATGTTCTTGTTCTGCGCGGCACCGACAGCAAGTTCCGTGACTGTTGGCGGAAGATCGTAGGCCGCCCAGTGGTGCCATGTGCCGGCAGGTGCATCGGGATCGTCGCAGAGCAGGACAAAACTCCGCGTTCCCCCCGGCGCGTCCGACCATTGCAAAGGTGGCGAGAGGTTTTCTCCATCGCAGGTGAAGCGCCGTGGAACTGCTGCTCCGTCAGCGAGCGCGCTTGAAACGAGCTTCATGGCTCTCTCCATCGGGCTGCAGGAGACATTGGCTCGGGCTTGACGAGTTCCTCAGAGACGGGCTCGACCTCACTAGATCGGCTGCGCTGAGGATGAGGTTCGCAGACGACATCGCCCGCGAGCGGATCGCGGCGGTATAGCTCGATTTTGCCCAGTGCGGAATCAGTAATGTCTGCTCAAATCGGAAGTTCGTCGGGCATGCCCAAACTCAACCCGGTGTAAAAGGGTATCCTTGGGCAGTGGAGGCAGAGTGACGCCCGAAATGCGCAAAAACCCGCTGCAGAATAGACTGCTATGCGCCCCATCTTCAATCCGAGCCTTGTCAACGGTCGCTGCGGAGACCCGACGGTCTATGTGGAGACGCTGTTCGAAAAGCACAGTCTGCTGTTCGATGTCGGAGAAATCGCCTCACTGTCAGCGCGGAAGATACAACGCGTCGACCAACTCTTCGTCTCGCATGCGCATATCGACCATTTCGTTGGCTTTGATCATCTGCTCCGTTTGCTCGTGGGACACGAGAAAACAGTACAGCTTTACGGCCCGGCCGGCTTCGCCGAGCGCGTCTTTCACAAACTTCAGGCCTATCGGTGGAATCTGGTCGAAAACTATCCTTGCGATCTCGTTTTCGCTGTGAGCGAACTCGAAACGCAGAATTCCATGTCTACCACGCGGTTCCGGCTGAGGCGGGCCTTTGCCGCGGAGCCGTTAGTCTCACGCCAAACCCTTGCCGGCGTCCTCAGCGACGAACCGTGTCAGCCGCGATCCTCGAACACGGCACGCCCTGCCTTGCTTTTGCGCTGCGCGAGGCGGCGCATGTGAACATCTGGAAGAACCGATTGTCGGAGCATGGGCTTCCCGTTGGTCCGTGGTTGCGCTCGCTCAAGCAGGCCGTTGTCGAGCGTCGCGCGGACGATCATTTGATCCGTATCGACGGATCGGCGACCTCGGACGATCGTCTTGTCCCGCTTGGCAGCCTGCGTGATCTCTTGACGGTCACTGCCGGCCAGAAAATTGCCTATGTTACCGATGTTGCCGACACGCCGGCCAATCGTGCCGCCATCACAGCGCTCGTTCAGAATGCGGACATTCTCTTCATCGAGGCGGCATTTGCGGAGGCCGACGTCGCATTGGCGAGGAACCGGGCCCATCTTACAACCATGGCTGCAGGAGAAATTGCGCGGCAAGCCAATGTGCGCCGCGTCGAGCCGTTTCACTTCTCTCCGCGCTATGCGGGAGACGAGGTGCGGATGCTGGCCGAGGTGATGACGGCGTTCAGAGGATCTCACGCCTGACGCGAAGACTAGTGTCCAATATCACTTCTAGTGCGGTTTGGATTTGACGTTCGCCATGACTGCTCGCTGAGCCAAGGTAGCGAATGTCAAATCCATCGCACCAGGCGGTAATTGATGGCCGAGGAACGACATCTGACGGCTGGGCATCGGAAATCGGTGCGGCTCTTTCCATGTGGAGATGTCATGTGCGGCCGCGGCATCGACCAGGTGCTGGCGCATCCCTGCAGCTCCGAGATCTACGAACGCCACGTGCGAACGGCGGAGACTTACGTGCTGCTCGCCGAGCAGGCGAACGGGCCCATTTCGCGGCGCAACGGGGCGTCCTACGTTTGGGGCGCCGCACTGGACCAATTGGAGCGCATGCAGCCGGACGCGCGGATCATCAATCTCGAAACGGCTGTGACCCGCAGCAATGACCGGGCGAACAAGGGCATCAATTACCGCGTGAGCCCCGAGAATGCAGAATGTCTCGTGGCTGCCGGGATCGACTGCTGTGTATTGGCCCACAACCATGTGCTCGATTGGGGCCGCGCCGGCCTGCTGGAGACGCTGACCGTTCTGCAGAAACTCAACGTCAAAGCGACGGGCGCAGGACGCAACGATCACGAAGCGCGCGCACCCGCAGTGCTGAACCTTGCCAAAGCAAGGCTTCTGATCTTCTCGTTCGGATCGACATCGAGCGGCATCCCGTTCGGGTGGGCTGCGACGCCCGACGCTCCAGGCGTCAACTTGCTGCCTGACCTATGCGAGGTGAGCGCGTTGCAGGTCGCCAACCAGGTCATGGCACTCAGGAGGCCGGGCAGCTATCCTAGACTCGGAGAACCTCTCTAGAGCCGATACGAGGATCGCCGGCTGGAATGGCGCGGTAGCCGCTCGAAGCGGCCAGCCATTCCAAGAGGTACTGCGAGAGCGTATGGTGCTCCGATTACCCGCTGAACCTGGAGGCAGTCATGCAGTTCAGGACAACCGGACTACTGTTGCTCGGCGCGATGGCGCTTCCCGTCTCCGGGACCGCACAAACCGCGCCCGCTCCACCGGCAATTACACGAACCGTGGTCGCTGCAACCAAACTGCCGACCGTCACGGACGTGCCGCTGCATTTCAAAGCGGTGAGCATCACCCTTCAAGCGGACGAGAAGTGCGGCGTCTCGGCGGCCGACGGCATCCTCTACCAGCTATCAGGATCGACCGAGGTCGCGCTCGATGGCGAGGCTAAAACGCTCAACGCCGGCGAGGGGCTATTCATCGCTGGTGGAAAAACCGCGGCGCTGACGGCGGGCGGCGGAGAGCCATCTACTTTCCTCCATTTTTTCCTTGCTCCCGCTGTGGACTTGGGTCGGCCTGTCGAGACGGCACCTGCTGCCGTGACAGAGCTATATCGGACCGCGACTCCAATCCCCGACCTGCAGCCAGGGGGGTATGATCTCAATCTCACGCGAGTTACATTTCCGGCGCAGATGCCCTCCAACCCGCCGCACCATCGCTCAGGAGCGGCTCTGTACTATATTATATCCGGCACCGGAGCGAACACGATCGACGGCAAGACGGAAGCAAGGGGACCAGGTTCCCTGATCTATGAACCGTACGCGCTCGTGCACCGATGGGGAAACCCGGGCAACGAGCCGTTGGTATTTTTGGCCTTCAACATCAATCCGGAAGGTGTGGCAGCCGTGCTTCCGGGCGGACCGGAAAAGAAACAATAGTTGACGGCGGGCCGCCCAAAGCATCCGGACGGCCGTTCGCATGAATTGGCGAATTTGAATCATGGTGGCAACGAACGATCGCACCGTCACCGTGTTCGGCGGAACCGGTTTTCTCGGCTGCCGCATCGTTCGGCATCTGCGCTCTCACGGATTTCCTGTTCGGGCCGCGTCAAGGCATCCGGACCGGGCGCACAGACTGTTTGGTCCCGATGATCCGCAGCTTCAATCAGTGTGGGCCAACGTTCACGACGAGCGGTCAGTCGCGGATGCGCTTGCCGCCGCCTGTGGCGTTGTAAACGCGGTTAGCCTTTACGCCGAGCGCGGACAGGAGACTTTTCATTCCGTTCACGTCGAGGCTGCGCAACGGGTCGCGGCTCAAGCTCGTCGTGCCGGTGTCGATCGGCTCATTCACATTTCAGGAATTGGCGCCGATGCCGGCTCACGATCGCGCTACATCCGAAAGCGCGGCGAGGGTGAACTGGCGGTCCGGTCCGCCTTCGGCGATGCACTTTTCGTCCGCCCGGCAGTAATGTTCGGACCAGACGATGCGTTCCTCACGACCATCCTTGGGCTCCTCCTCCGACTTCCGATCTATCCGATGTTCGGCCGCGGCCTGACCAGATTGCAGCCGGCCCATGTGGAGGATGTTGCGGAGGCAATTGGCCGGGTCATGCGGCAAGCGGAGATGCCTTCAACAATCTTCGAGTTCGGTGGCCCGCGCGTCTACTCTTACGAGGAGTTTCTTGGAGCCGTTGCGCGCCAGGCTGGACTTGTGCCCCGACTGGTTCCAATCCCGTTTGCCGCCTGGAATGCACTTGCGTGGGTCTCCGAAATGTTCCCAAGCCCGCTCCTCACGCGCAATCAAGTGGAACTGATGCAAATCGACACCGTGTCATCGCCGGAGTTGCCTGGATTTGCTGAACTTGGGATTTCGCCGCAGTCGGTCGAGGCGATACTCCAAAAGATGTTGTCGAATTGCGGGTGAAGGAGGCTGCTCGGTTAATCCGTTTCAACGGCTGACGGTTCAGCGCGACATCCGCCCGCACTCAGCCACTGGATGTCCGAGAGGGATCAAATGCGCCGTTTTGAGCCCAGGCCGGCCACTTCCGTTGATCCCTGATGAGCAGATGAGCCGGCATGTCTCCAGCCTCTGCACAAAGGCGGAAGTGATCCCGACTCGCGGCGTCGCGAAACGGCGATTGTGCAACACATCGAGAATGGCTCTGTTAAGCCGCTTCCTTGCACAAGGGGAGTGGCCGCCGCGCCGGCCCCTCCCCATTTTGGCTGCGCTGGGGACGAGCACGTCCTCGTGTGCCATCGGAGACGGGCAATGACCATAAGAACCTTTTGCACGCTTGCCGCCGCCATCTTTGCCCTGATCGCGCTTCTGCAGTTGATCCGGATTGTGATGGGGTGATCCGTCACCTTGAATGGCGTCGATGTGCCGTTCTGGGCGAGCTGGATTGCCGTCACCGTGGCGGGCGCGTTGAGCTTCGTCGGCTTCCGCGCCGCCATGCGCAGCTAAAGGCTGGTAGAGCCCGCGCGGGCCGATCTGTCGCCGGCGGCGCCCGCGTTGGGTTGGAGGCGATCCACCGTCTCCCCGCGGAAGCCCTCGACTGGTCCGGCCAGAGGCGCCCTTGAAGCCGCGTCTGGAACGGCGCTCCGAACAGGAATTTCCAGCTATATGATGTTGAAATATCTAAACAATTCTAGGATTCGGTTGCGCAGGATTAGGTTCGCTTCTGACGATATCCATCCTTTGGCAAGATTGCGACGCGGCACGGACCCGGGCGCCGGCGCGAACATCAAGCGCGCCACCACGGTCCGAGGATCATGTGCGACTAGCCGGGCCTGCAGTCCGGCAACAGAGTTCTTCTTGGATGAGAGCACCGTTGCTGCGTTGTCAACATTTCCTGCCTGTGGGATAATTATTGCCAGCTAATGTCAGCGGGAGCTCGTCTCTGCGGTTGACCGGCACATAACCTCCCGCTGAACGATCAAGCAATGGGAGGGAAAGATGTCATCCCGTGCATCTCGTCGCTACGGCCTGTCGCGCC
This sequence comes from Bradyrhizobium sp. LA6.1, assembly GCF_040547805.1. NCBI lineage: Bacteria > Pseudomonadati > Pseudomonadota > Alphaproteobacteria > Hyphomicrobiales > Nitrobacteraceae > Bradyrhizobium > Bradyrhizobium sp. LA6.1. The sequence continues at coordinate 122,676 of NZ_JBEPQK010000016.1, forward strand.
GCGACGTCATCAAGACAGCTGTGGGTGCAGCCGCAGCCGCCGGACCATTCTTCCACGTTTCGCCGGCTCGCGCCGCCAAGACACTGAAGATACTGCAATGGAGTCACTTCGTCCCCGGCTACGACAAGTGGTTCAACAACACCTACACCAAGGAATGGGGCGCCAAGAACGGCACCGAGGTCATCGTCGACAACATCAACCTCGGCCTGATCCCTTCGCGCGCAGCCGCGGAAGTCTCGGCGCAGAAGGGCCATGACCTGGTGATGTTCCTTGCGCCGCCATCGGTCTACGAGGAACAGGTTGTGGACATGAGCGACGTCTATGCCGCATGCGAGAAGCAGCTCGGCAAGCCGATCGATCTGGCGGTCAAGAGTACCTATAATCCGAAGACCCAGAAATACTTCGCTTTCTCCGACAGCTTCGTCCCCGATCCCGTCAACTATCGATCGGATCTCTGGGGCGACATCGGCATGAAGCCAGACACCTGGGATAACGTCCGCGTCGGCGGCAAGAAGATCAAAGACAAGACCGGCATTCCGGTCGGTATCGGCCTCTCCGCCGAACTCGACACCGCGATGGCCATGCGTGCGATCATGTATTCGTTCGGCGCGCACGAGCAGGACGCCGTCGGCACTCTCGCTATCAATTCCAAAGAAACCCTCGAAGCGCTCAAATTCGTCAAAGCTCTGTTCCAGGAGACTGAGACGCCAGAGGTGTTCGCCTGGGATCCATCGTCGAACAACCGGCAGATGCTCGCTGGCAGGTCGTCCCTCGTGCTCAACGCGATTTCGATCACGCGCGCGGGCGAAAACGACAAGATGCCGATCCACGAAAAGATCGCGCTCGCCAAGCCGCCGAAAGGCCCGGTTCGGCAGATCGGTCTCGAGCACGTGATGAACTGCTATGTGACCTGGAAGTTTTCCGAAAACATCGACGGCGCAAAGACTTTCCTGGTCGATTACATCGACAACTTCAAACAGGGCTTCATGGCCAGCGAATTTTACAACTTCCCCTGCTTCTCGAACACTGTCCCCGACCTGACCCAGCTCATCGCCAAGGATTCCAAGGCGGTGCCGCCGGACAAGTACGCGGTGCTTTCGGACGTGCTCGATTGGGCGACCAACGTCGGCTATCCCGGCAACTCCAATGCCGCGATCGACGAGACCTTCAATACCTGGGTGATCAACACGATGTTCGCCGAGGCCGCCGCGGGCGCGGAAACTCCGGAAGACGCTCTCAAGCGCGCCGATGCCAAGATGAAGGCGATCTGGGCGAAGTGGAAAGATCGGAAGATGATCTGATCGTCTCGCCACGCATTGCCGTTGGGGCACGGAATTCCGTGCCCCTCGGATCATGCCTGGCGCCGAAGCCGTTCCGGTGAACGGCTTCGCGGAGTGAGGCAATCGGGACTGCGCATGGCCATTGTCGAAACACGACGTATCATCAAGCTTTTCGACGAGGTTCGCGCTGTCGACGGCATTGACCTGATCGCCAGGGAAGGAGAGTTCCTGGTCCTGCTTGGTCCTTCGGGCTGCGGAAAGACGACGTTGATGCGCCTGATTGCCGGCCTTGAGCGGCCGACTTCGGGCGATATCGTGATTGACGGAAACATCGTGACCGCCCTACCGCCGCGCGCACGAAACGTCGCTATGGTGTTTCAAAGCTACGCGCTCTATCCGCACCTTACGGTCGAAAAGAACATTTCGTTTCCGCTGCGCGCAGCCGGCATGCCAAGAGAGGCGATCCGCAAGAAGGTCGCCTGGGCAGCGCAGATATTCGGTATTGGGGACTTCCTCGACCGAAAGCCACGTCAGTTGTCAGGCGGAGAGCGCCAGCGCGTCGCGCTTGCGCGGGCGGTGGTGCGTGAACCGGTGGTCTTTCTTCTCGACGAGCCTTTATCGAATCTCGATGCCAAGTTGCGCAACTCCGCGCGGGACGAACTGAAGCAGTTTCAGCGTAGCCTCGGCACCACCACCATCTACGTTACCCACGATCAGGCCGAGGCGATGGGCCTGGGGGACCGCATCGCAGTTCTTAACCAGGGTCGTGTCCACCAGATCGGCACGCCGCACGAGATCTATGGCTTGCCGGCGGACATCTTTGCCGCCACTTTCATTGGTTCGCCGCCGATGAACCTGATCGAGGACGGCAAGATCTGGATCGGATTCCGGCCGGAAGCGTTCCTGCCGAAGGAGGTTGAACCGGACGGCGACAATATCGATTTTCCGTTTCGCATCACCCGCATCGAGTATCTCGGTGCCGATCGCTTGGTCTACGGCCTGATCGATGGCCGAACGCCCGAGGCGCGCTTGATCTCGAAGATCCCGACCAACATTCGCACACATATTGACGCCGGCGGGGTCTACGACTTCACGGTGCGGCGCCAGGACATCGCCCGCTTCGAGCGCACGAGTGGCCGGCGTGTCGACGGAGGCGCGGCATGACGTCAGTGATCACACGGGCAGCCGGCGAGATCCGCGGAAGGGATTGCTTCCTGTCCCGTATTGCCGACAACGATCGCTGGCTGTTGCGGGCCATGCTTGCGCCGGAAATCCTCTACATCGGCCTTCTGGTCGGCTTTCCCTTCTTGCTCTCGCTCTACTACAGCGTGTCGAGCGCAACGGTCGCCAGCCACGACGTTCACTTTGTCGGGCTGGAAAATTTCCTACGCATAATGGACAGCGGCACATTCTGGCTTTCGTTGCAGAATACGATTGTCATCACGGTCGTTTCCCAGTTTATCGTCCTCGTGTGCGCCAACATTCTGGCGACGGCGCTTGTTGTTGATTTCCGAGGCAGATGGTTGGTTCGGCTGTTGATCCTGCTGCCGTGGGTGGCGCCGATCTCGCTCGGCAGCATCGGTTGGCTATGGATCTTCGATTCGATCTACAGCGTCGTCAACTGGACGGCCCGCGCGGCCGGCCTGCTCGGGCCCAACGAATGGCCGATCTGGCTTGGCCAGCCAACTCTGGCAAGGGCATCGATCATCATCGTCAACGTATGGCGCATCCTGCCGCTGGCGACCGTCATCGTCCTCGCCGGGCTATCGTCGATCCCGCAGGATATCCATGACGCGGCGGAGGTTGATGGTGCCGGGTTCTGGCGTCACCATTTCCAGATCACGATGCCGCTGATCGTGCCGATCACCCTGGTGGCGTTGTTGTTCGGCATCATCTTCACGTTCACCGACATGATTGTGGTATTCGTTCTGACGCGCGGCGGTCCCTACGACACCACACAGGTTATCGCTAGCTGGGCCTATTTTACCGGAATTCAGGGGGGGGACCTCGCGGGAGGAGCCGCCATCTCTCTCTTCCTCTTCCCCGTCCTGGCCGGCGTTGCAATCCTGTTCCTGTGGTTAGCGCGGCGCACCGAGGTGACGTGACATGACCCCTGAATTTGCCCGCGCGCGAAATGTTGCCGGCACGGCCGTTCACACCGCCGTCCTCGTGTTCTTCGTGACGTTCCTCGCCTTTCCGTTTTACTGGATGGTGATCACCGCTTTCAAAGCCAACCAGGATTTGTACAACACCGAAAACAATCCTTTCGTCTTCAACAGCCCGCCGACGCTGCGACATCTTTCGGTGCTGTTCGAGGACACCCAATACCTGCAATGGTTATTAAATACCGGCTTCGTCGGAGTGGCCGTCGTGATCATCACGCTCGTGCTCGCGGTCCCGGCAGGCTACGCGCTCGCTCGCATGGCCGGCGCATGGGCGCAAACTCTGGGCGTCACGATATTCCTTACTTATCTGGTACCGCCGACGATCCTGTTCATCCCGTTCTCGCGCATCATCGCGATAGTGGGATTGCAGGATTCGGTGTGGTCGCTCATTCTCGTCTATCCGAGCTTCACCGTGCCGTTCTGTACCTGGCTTCTGATGGGCTTCTTCAAGGCGATCCCGCGCGATCTCGAGGACGCAGCCATGATCGACGGGCTGAGCCGCTTCGGCGCATTCATCAAGGTGGTGATGCCGATTTCGGTGGCCGGGATACTGACGGCGGTCATTTTCGCCTTCACTCTGGTGACGCAGGAATTTGTCTATGGCGTCACGTTTATCACCGCGTCGTCGAGCTATACGGTGAGCGTCGGAGTGCCGACCTTTCTTGTGCGGGGCGACGTCTATTTCTGGGGCTCGATGATGGCAGCCTGCCTGATCGCGAGCGTGCCAATTGCCGTCATCTACAATTTCTTCGTCGCTCGTTTCGTAGCTGGCTTCACCATGGGCGCGATCAAGTAACGCGCGAAACCAAATATGCTCTTCGCCATAGATACCATGTCAGCTCATGGCAGATCGTGTTGCAAAAGTCCCGGTATGCCGGGCAGTGTTGCGGCTGCTCGCCGGCAGGGCGCGGCGTCGGTCAACGAACGCGTTGTGATCGGTGGCAATTGGGTATTCGCCGTAGGCGCCACGCGTGTGCACTGAGAATGCAAAAGCGCGATTTTCGCTTCCAATCTGGTCGGATATGATCTTAGAGAAACCAATGTGCAGAAGCCTGGTCGCGCGAAATTCTTCAATCGGTCCAATCCCATAAAGGATCGAGTGGAGGAAAAATAGATCAATGAAATGAAAGACTTGCGCTGGAAATTCTCGATGGCCCCATGATGGATGGGCTCGACCCGAGCGGATTGACGAGCGCATGCGGGCAACTGCGAGACGTTGGTCTCGTTCGACGTGGCGAACGGAGCTGGTTTGTATCTAATGCTGATGTTGGAATGGGTCGGTCTCCGCCCACCAGATCCACGTCTCGTTGACGCTCAGTTCTTGGCCGGCCGACATTCCGCGGCCTCAAGTATCTAGTCGCCAACTGACGACCTGAACGTCACAGGTTCAAATCCCGTCCCCGATTCGAATCCTTGACCCAGGCGGAACTTCACCGTGCCGCGTCCACGGGGCATGCTGTCGGCGGGCGTCGAAGCCGACGATTTCGAGCGTTCGCTCAGCCACGCCTATGGCGACGGCGCCGCCGGATGTCTCGCGGGGCGCGCGATCTGGCCGCAGGCGTTCCGCATTTCCTCGATTGCGCCGACATGGAGCATGTGCCGAGACCGCTTGGAGTTACCTAGAATGGCCCTTGTTTGGTTGGAGCGGCCTGCTGGTCGCCATCCTTCCGGCGCTCAAATTGAGCCCGGGGACAGCTAGCTCAAATTGGCCCATGATGGATTGGAGCGATTCATGTGTCCCGCATAAAAGCGTCGGACCGTCAACGCACCGAGTTCCGGAATGATCCTTGTTCAATTTGAACAACCGGCCAGACTACACCTTGCTTTCTGTCGCAAGCCGCCCGTTGAGTTGCTCGTCGGCTACCACCTCTTCCGAGCCAATCCTGCAACGAGGCCCTCTGGGTCATCGATGGGCCCAACGCAGCAAATACGGCATTGCTGATCGCCTGCTGCTGGCTGCGTAGATGATCTTCGAGAAGCTTGTGCCGCGTAATGTAGCCTGCGTTTACACCGGGAATGGCATGGTTCATCAGGAGCTTGGCGTCAACTTCCGAGACACCGGCTGCAGTCGCAATCGTACGGAAGGTTTGGCGGAGGTCGTTACCCCACTTCGATAGCATTTCCCGGTCCTCTTTTGTTTCCGCCAAATGCCCCGAGGTGCTGTCGGCCGGAAACACCCACTCTTGTGCCTGCACAGGATACATTTGCCTGCTGAACCGGATCGCGCGGACGAGGCAAATGATCATCTGACGTGACAACGGGATATCGAAGGCTTTCTTTTTGCCGCCCTTCGGTTTGGGAATGTGCAGCGCCCGCCGCCGAAAATCGATGTGTTCCGGTTTAGCTTCCTGGAGCGCAGTGGGCCGAGAACCGCAAAGGAGAGTAAAGAGGTGGAACTCTCTCCGCACGGGGTTGTCGAGGGCGGCGAGTTGCGCGAACCAGCCCTTCAGGTCGGCGGAGCCCATCCCGGTGTTGCGGCGCTCCTCTTCATTCCAGTCGACCGCATCGGCCGGGTTATCTGACGGCAACGACCTGTTCGTCTTCCGTGCATGATTATAGATGGCCCGCAGAGTTCGCATGCTGCCGTTGGCCATGTACGGCCCATTCTCTCTTGTGATTTCGTCGTGCTTCCTGGCCACCCGAGCCGGGTCTGTTGCGAGCTCATGCAGGGCGGTGTCGAGCCAATCCGCAAAGATTCGCTCGACGTGGTCGCGATAGCCGCTGATGGTCTTTTCACTGCGGCTCTTGCGCATCAGATGTGCCTCGAGATACCGCTGCCAGGCCTGCCTGAGGGTGATCCTTGCGACTGTCCCCCCAATCTCCATCGCCGGAGCGGGATTCGTCCCTTCGGCTTGCTTCTCGTCCTTCGGATGCCGCCCCCGGCTAATCTGAGCCAAATATTCCTTGGCAATGGCGCGCGCAGCTCGGGTTGACATCTCGCTGGCGTTGCCAATGGAAACCCTAATGGATGAAGCCCGCCCGGTGAGAGAAATTCGAATATCGGTCATGACGAGAGTCCAGGGCCGCCAAAACGGTTTTCAAACGGTGTTGGCGGATCGAGCTATTTGGAGGTTTGAGTTCGACGGAGCGCGAAACTATGCGAGAAACATCTATAAACAAAGGGCTTCTCGAATACTCATCGTAACGCGGCGTGCAATCGAAACTGCAGGGAAGGGATGATCTTAAACTCTTAATCAGCGGGTCCCAGGTTCGAGCCCTGGTGCGCCCACCATCCTTAAGAGATTGGCCCGAAGGGGCTTTTTTATTTTCTCCGACAGAACAAGCCGGATTTCGTGCGACGGTTTTGTGAGGGCCGGCGTGGCGAGATTGCTGTTCGGCTTTTCCTTTGTTTCTGTACCTTCACCGATAGAGCGCGCGGATCCTGTGGGCTAGGTCAATTTCATGCTCGTCGTAGAATGGGATGCTGGAGCGAGCAAAGCGGACAATCTGTTATACGCTTCGCCGCAAGAATCGCCTGCTAAAGGCCAGAACCGGATTGATTGGGTCGGGGATTCGATTCCCTCTCCTGCTAGCAAGCCTGCGATCTTGCACTCCCCCTTCGGCATATCAGCACCTACGGCCTTGGAGGGACCCCATGTGTTGCAGTTTTAAGAAATCAATGCTGCGAACAATTCTCACCGGCGCTATATGCCCTCCCAATTCAGCGCCCCCCAATCCGCGCCTGCGTCACTCCACCGCGCCGGTCGTCAGTTTCCCGTCAGCTTCTCTCACTAGCATTCAGAGAAACAAGAAACGGACGTGCTGGGCTCTTGCGCCGCTGGCCTAAACTCTGCCCCGGGAGCGGGCCAGCGGCGGCAACGCAAACGGCATGGAAATCCGGCAGCGAGGAGACTATTCTCCACGCCAAATGACCATGGGGAGGCTCCGATGTCTTGGCGCAACTGCCTATTGGCTTTGCTGCTATGTCAAGGATCGACCGTTCAAGCTGCCTCGATGAACAAGCACGACCCATGGGACCCGCAGCATATTTCCGATTTGCCACCGGAGATCCGGCAATACATCGGTGGGCTTTGCAAGGGACCGGCCGTGGCGCAACATGATTTTGCGACCTATGACCCGCAGGAACATCGCTGGCGGATCAACATCGAATATCTAAATTGCCAAGGGCTCGCCGATGACTACCGCCACGGCAATCAGTGCCTCGATGTCGATTTCGTTGAAGTCGGATCGCACTACCGTCTTGCTCGCAAGACCTACGCAGCCTGTGGTTTCTGAAAAACGCCCGCCAGAGTAACGTTTTGCCAATCAGTTGAACCGCCCCCACTCTGCAAAGAGTTGGACGACGTCCGCAAGGGGGCAAGACGCGATGTTGAATTGCCGTCAGGTTTGCTTCTGAAAGCCGGCATGACTCGGGTTCAAACGACCTTCAACTACCGACCAATAGCCGACATAAGAAGCGAGGGTGCCATCAACCGTGGCGGACCGATGACATGCGACTCTCGATTCTCTAGTGAAGCCACCGATACTGCCAGATGTATATCAACGCTCCGGCGGTGTAACCCAAGAGTGCGAGTCCGCTGATCCTTCGCATGTACCAGATGAACTGAATTTTCTCGATGCCCATCGCGGCGACCCCAGCCGCCGACCCAATGATTAGTATCGATCCCCCTGTGCCCGCGCAGTAGGCGATAAATTCCCAGAGAAATGTGTCAGGTGGATAGTGCGTAAGCCCATACATCCCCATGGATGCAGCAACGAGGGGAACGTTGTCAACGATGGCACTGATCAACCCCAGTGCCATGACAATGGCATCGGTGCGACCGATCGTTTGATCCAGCCACTTCGCAAGAGCGGCGAGAACTTGGGTGTGCTCCAGCGTGGCCACCGCCAGCAAAATGCCAAGGAAGAATACGATCGAGCTGAGATCGATCTGAGTGAGCGCATGGGCGACCGTTAGATGCCTTCGTTCTTGAGGCTCCTTCTTTCGGTGAATGACCTCTCCGACGAGCCATAGCGTTCCCAGACCAAAGAGGATGCCCATAAAAGGCGGCAGGTGAGTAATGGCCTTGAAGGCAGGCACCATGATCAGGATGGCAACACCCAAGGCGAACATCACGTTTCGCTCGAAAGGCGGGGTGCTCGCAGTCTCGTTACTATCGGTCACCGGCATTGAAAACGTTCTGCCGCGCAATTGATAGGTTACCACCAACAGCGGAACTAGCATGTTCGCTATGGAAGCGAAAAAGAGTGCCTTGACGATTTCGAGGGCCGTGATTTGACCGCCGATCCAGAGCATGGTCGTGGTGACATCCCCGATGGGAGACCATGCACCTCCTGCATTGGCGGCAATAACGACTAGCGATGCAAACAACCAACGGTCATCTTGTTTTTCGAACAACTTCCCGATCAACGAGACCATCACGATAGTCGTCGTGAGGTTGTCCAACGCCGCACTGAGGAAGAATGTTATAACGCACACGAGCCACATCAAGGTGGCGAGCCTCTTCGTCTTGATCTGCGAGGTAATGAGCTCGAATCCATCATGTGCGTCGATGACTTCAACAATGGTCATGGCTCCCATCAGGAAGAAGATAATGCCCGCCGTCGCACCTATCGTTTCCGTTAGTTGGTGGACGACTGCTTCGTGCTCACCTGCTCCGATGGCGTAGATCGTCCAAAGCAGACCTGCTCCGAAAAGGGCCGACGCTGACTTCTCTACTTTAATCGGATGCTCAAGGGCGATCGCGGCATAAACCACGACGAAAACCACGGTCAGCGCTAGTATCAAAACGGCTCCTCGAAAATTGGGGTTACCTTCGGATCACGCACGACCCGGCCAATCGATAATTAATACGATCACGGATGAGCGCACGCGATCCAGGATGTTCACCGAAGGATGTTACGGATGTGCCATGCCATGGTCGCGGCATAGACCAGGAGGGCAATACAAATGCCGCCTACCAATTTAGGTGTTGAAAGCGTCTCTCTGGTCAAGAAAAAGACGATTCCAAAAAGGACGATGACACCCAGAAGGGACGGAACATGTCGCATGTTTTTAGGACGCTTCACAATTAGCACCTCCATTGCGACGCCTAATCTCTGCTGCGCGGACCTCGACGGACATTTTAGTGCGATCTAAAAAATTGGCGATCGTCTCCCACGATGCCCCACTAGTTCGCATCTCCAAGAGAATTGCCTCGTCCTGTTCTGTCCAAGGCTTACGGCGTCGCAAGAAGCATCTCCAATCCTGGTCGTTTGCTCTTATATGGTTTCCTTGAAGGCTCGAGGTCTCGGCCGCAGTTGTTCGCTCCGGCGTGCAGCATACGGCGCACGCGCGGATGATCGTTGAGTCCTCACCATCAAATCTCTCCACTACGCGTCGAAACAAGCCGAATGGACGAGGGACCTTCTATGTGTGCGCTGGTATAGGCCCGTGCGGAAGAAATCAGATCCTCTACGGCCGAGCGATTGTACGAGGGATGTCGCGGATTCAGGTGCAAGTCTGTTTCGACGATCATCACCTGGGTAACGGTGGAGGACAAAATCTCAACGGCAAACGAGACGAAAGACACATGCGCAGCTTTAAAGGGCATTGGAGAGACCCTCACAACCTTCGGACGTGACTGCCCCCCACCATAGGGCAAGCGTGCCGCGCGGAACCGAACAAGCGCGGCGTGCAGCAACTGCTGACGGTTCTTGAGGGCCTGTTCCGCTGGGCGCTGGTGGTTCGGCAGATCGTCAAATGATGGAAAATTTTTCACGGGCACGCGCTATCCGCGAGGCGGCCCGACCATCGCTTGACCTGTCGCTGCTCGATGCAGCGAGCACCCGAGTGGCGTTATACATCGCGATGGCCATAATTCAACCTAGAAGATTAAGCCATCGCCGATGTCGGGTTTGGGGCGCGAGCGCCTTCTTGCCCGCCTGCCGTCTCCCTGAAAAGTCACATATTGGGAGGCAATACAGCGCCGCTCAGGAGAACGACTTGAGTACTTTTGCCAGGGCAAGCCGGCGGGAGCGAAGCTCCGCCCAGTTGAGCTCGGCAACGTTGGACAAATGCCTCTCACCTTTGTGAGTGAGCATCACGAGAATCCGCCTACCGTCTCCACTGTTCCGGAAGCGTTTCAACAGGCCGATCTTGACCATTCGATCCACCAGACCCACTGCGGTATGGTTCTTGACGAGCAGAAAATCTGCCAGTTCACCCACGTGACATATGATAATCCGGCCGAGACAAGCCCTTTATCGTAAGCAGGGCTTGATACTGCTGTGACGTTAGGTTGTTCTTGCGGGTGTTGGCTTCGCTGAATTCGAGGAAACGCCGGAGCTGAAGTCGAAATTCGGCCAGCGCTCTATAGTCAACTGTATCCCTACTCTTTCGCGCTACTCTCTTCTTCTGTGAGTCAGTCGCGGTTTGAGATTTTCTATCTTGCTTCGATCGAAGCATATGGCGCGCCAAATCCTAGACTGAGTTATGCTCAGCTTGCCTTCCGAGTCATCAAAGTCAAGTAGCCGCACTGTTCGGGACGACCATCGCGCCTGGCTGCGCATCCACAACCCCGCATCCAATAGACATACTTCGAAATGACGAAAGCTCGTTGGGCCATGTGCCAAGGTTGACCGTGATCGCCAGAGGTTTCAGGCTTCGAAGGATTTGGAACCGAATGGAGTCGCCAGGCTGCTTTCGGGCTACTCGGCATATAAAATCGTCGACCCCATTGATAGGACCACCATCGAGTTCGAAAATCACATCCCTGGCAAGAATACCTGCCCGGGCCGCCGAGCTATCGCTCCTGACATCGACGACAAAGACCCCACGATCCGGCAGACCGAGAACATGGCCTTCATGCTTCAGTCATATCGGATACGACGACCCCCACTCGAGCAACGGTCTGCGCACGCGATGTTGTCAACCAAAAAACCGCGCCGAGAACTATGGGTAACAGCAGCACCGCTCGCCGAGTTCGCTTCATGCGACCTGATCCGCTGTGGATTACGGCGCCGATTCACATCAGCGGCATCCAATAGTGCATCTTGCTATCCGAAACCTACGTCACCGCCAGTCAACCGATCCAGACATTCGGATTGTTACCGGACGACCATGCCCCGCTGCGATATCTCCGCGATCGCGATCAAGCTGCGGCACGCCGCATTGCCAGTTCGGTCTCGCTGCGTTTCGGTGCCGTCCTGACGTGCGTGGCGTACAGGGTAAGCCCCGTGAACGCGAGGCCGCCCACCAAGTTGCCAAGAACCGTCGGAATTTCGTTCCAGACGAAGTAGTCCATGATGGAAAATTTCGCGTGGAGCATCAGCCCCGACGGAAACAGGAACATGTTCACGACGGAATGCTCAAACACCATGTAAAAGAACAAGAAGATCGGCATCCACATCGCAATGACCTTGCCCGGGACCGACGTTGAAATCATGGCCCCGACGACGCCGGTGGAGACCATCCAGTTGCACAGCATCCCGCGGATGAACAATGTTGCCATGCCGGCCGCGCCGTGTGCCGCGTAGCCGAGCGTTCGAGCCTCGCCAACATTTCCGATCGTCATGCCGACCTTATCGGGATCCTGCGTGAAGCCGAACGTTGTCACAAATGCCATCATGAAGGCTACCGTGAGCGCCCCGGCAAAGTTTCCGACAAAGACTAGACCCCAGTTTCTCAAAACGCCACCCGGCGTCACACCCGGCCGTTTGTCGATCAACGCGAGCGGAGCAAGCACGAATACGCCGGTCAGTAGGTCAAAGCCCAGCAGATACAGCATGGAAAATCCGACAGGAAACAGTAGCGCTCCGGCCAACGGCTGGCCCGTGTTCACGTTGATCGTGACGGCGAGCCATGCCGCCAAGGCGAGGATCGCGCCCGCCATGTAGGCGCGGATCAGCGTGTCACGGGTGGACATGAAGATTTTAGATTCACCCGCGTCCACCATCTTGGTGACGAATTCCGATGGCGTTAGATACGACATCAATACCCTCTCTGTTCTCAAAGTCGCGACGGCGCCAACAGCCTACTCGTCTTGAAGAGAGCTGATGCAACGCACATGCCAGCGTATGAAACAGCGAACAATCGACCCCAAAGCGGGACAGTTTCGCGTCTCGCCCTCGAAACGGAAGGTGCGCAGCGCCTAGAAGATTAGCAATATCGCCCAGATATATCGCACTATGACCTATTGCATCGCACCACGATGCATTGGCCCTCGTCGGATTTTCGAGCAAATTGGATTCAGAACGTTCAGTAGCCGTCTGTCAGCGTCTTGATTCCAAGAATAGTTCCGGGCATGTTCCCCAAAACAGGGCAGGGGGTAGGCCATCAATACGCAGGTTTTACGTGGGCGCATCGCCGCCTCACGGTCGATGTGGATCGCCGCGGTAGCCATTCCCCTGATGTTGCTCGCGCCGGCTCTTTGGAATGGCTATCCGCTGCTTCAGTGGGATACCGGTGGCTATCTGGCAAGGTGGTACGAAGGTTACCTCGTGCCGAGCCGCTCAACGGTGTTCGGCCTGTACCTGCATTTTGGTGAGCATTCGAGCTTCTGGATCAACCTCGGAATCCAGGCCCTGGCGTCACTGTGGATCCTGCAACTGACGCTGCGAGTTCTCGGCATGAGCCAGCCGCTACGGCTGATGGCGATCGGCCTCGTGCTGATCCTGACGAGCGCGCTGCCTTGGATCGCCAGCATGCTTCTGACTGACATTTTTGCCGGTCTGTCGGTGCTCGCGCTGTTCGTCCTAGTGTTACACAATGACAGGATTTCTCCCGTCGAAAAGTGCTGCCTATTTGTATTCACGGCCTTCGCCGCAGCAACTCACAGCGCAACGCTCGGGGTGCTACTAGGGCTATGCGTGGTCGGGTGGAGTGTACGTCTGCTGCTACGCGGTCAAATCCCAATCATCAGTTTGATTCAGGGCAGCCTGACCCTCGTTGCCGGCGCGGCGATGCTGCTCGCAGCAAACTTCGCCTTGTCGGGACAATTGGCTTGGACTCCCGGTGGCTTCGGTGTTGCGTTCGGCCGCATCATGCAGGACGGTATCGTCGCGCGCTACCTCAGGGACCATTGTCCACGCGAGCAGTTGAAACTCTGTCCCTATCGCGATCAGCTGCCCGCGACCGCCGATCAGTTCCTTTGGGGCAACAGCATGTTCAACACGCTAGGCCGCTTCAAGGGCCTGAACGACGAGATGGGCTTCATCGTGTTGCACTCGCTCGCGGAATATCCGACCTTGCAAGCCGAGGCCGCACTGGCTGCGACCGCGCAGCAACTTACTCTCGTCGCAACCGGCGAGGGCTCCGATGTCTGGATTCCCCACACCTATGGGATCATCGAGCGTTACATCCCGGCGCAAGTAACGCCTATGCGCGCCGCGCGCCAGCAGCATTCCGAGCTCGACTTCACCGCGATCAACTGTCTTCACGTGCCGGTCGCACTGGCGTCGATGTTGCTGACCGTGCTTCTGTTCGGTCGCGGGCTTTGGCGGCGCTCGTTGGATGATTTTACTTTGCTTGCAGGGACTGTAACATTCGCACTGCTCGGCAACGCGTTCATTTGCGGTGTGATCTCGGGTCCGCATGATCGCTATGGCGCGCGCATGGCATGGGTTGCGACTTTCGTAGTGCTGATCTCTGCCGCAAGACACTTTGTCGTACAGGACGAGTCCGACGACCTGCCCACGTCAAGACAAGGCCGTTGAACGACAGACGCCGACAGAATCAGTGCGCCACGGTACCCCTCTCTTGCGTGCGGCTGACAGTGCGGGCCGGGAACTTATGTTCACTTTGTAACTCGAATCGCTTGATGCAGTAGTGGGGAGCCGGGGTATTGCAGGACTTGCCGATTATCTTGGTCGTTGAAGACGACCAGTTGCTCCAAACTCTCATTGAAGAAGCGCTCGGTGTGGCGGCTTCGAACCCGCCATCACGGCATCGTGGGAAGAGGCGGTTACCCTGCTCAAGGGACACAGGGGAAAGTACCGAGCGCTCCTAGACGACATAAATCTACGAGGCAAGATGGATGGTTGGCAGGTCGCTCAACTTGCTCGGGAAATCGACCCGGACTTTCCCGTTGTCTATGCGAGCGGGACCGCCGCTTCAGAGCGCCATAAAGAATGTCGTTCGGCGGAGAGGTGCCATAAGCAAATGATCTACGCGGCTTCATGCCCTCGTTGGGCTCGGTTCCGAGCCAGAGGGTGTCACCCGATGGCCTGACCACGAAGGCGTTAGCCAGTGGTAATCGGGGAGTTGTAGGGTGTCGGTAATATCCCTGCCGATTGCTAGCCTTGCAAGGCCGGGAATGGCGAACGCCTTTATCACCTGGTTGCGAACGTTCAGGCCCCACCGGGTTTTTGGCGCAAAGACCCGAGCAAAGCGCTCGGCGGCGCGCTGTTTCTCCCCGATAAAGGCCCGCAAAAATGCTTCGTATCTGCCAAAGGCATCTTCATGGCGGCCTCCGGCATTGGCGAGTTCACCTGCGAGTACGAATGCGGAAATCATCGCAAGAGCCGAGCCTTGCCCGGCCGTCAAGGATACACAGAATGCTGCATCTCCGATAAGGGCAACGCGGCCGCGCGTCCAGCTTTCCATCCTTATCTGACTAACCCGGTCAAAATAGAGTTGTTGTGCACGATCCAATTCGGCGAGGATGAGGGGGCACTCCCACTTCCCTTCGCGGTATCTTTCGCGCAGCATAGCCTTCTGCCGTTCAAGCCCTTCTGGTAACGTATCGCTATCGGCGGCAAACACGAACAAGAACAGCGTCAGGTCATCATGCAACGTGAAGCGGCCAAGCATGCGGCCGGGCTGTCCATACATCAAATAGATATCTTCGTCGCGCGGTCGGTAACCGCGGACCTCGAACGCTGCGACCGCATAGCCAAGATACTTTTCAAACCGTGACTGCGGCCCGAACGTTAACCTGCGAACGGTGGAATGCAAGCCATCGGCGCCGATAACTAAGCCAAATCGGCGAGTGCCCGCATTCTTCAGTTGAACCTCCACGCAGTCGTCGCGTTCCTGAAGGGCAAGAATCTCGCTTTGAAAAATGACATCGGTGTCACCTCTGAGCCTTTCGAAAAGCAACCGAGAGAGGTCGCTCCGTCCGATCGTTACATAGCGTCCGTTCGAAAGTTCATCGAACACCCTGGTGCCAAATCCCGCGATGCGTTTCCCGAGATCGTCAACGACCCGCATCTCACGCGCGTGATAGCCGATGCGATTGATGTCGTCGGTCAGGTGCATTTGTTCAGCGATGTCGTATCCAAGACCCCAGAAATCGACGACATAACCGCCGACGCGCAACGCGCGCGCCCGCTCGATCAGAGTCGGTTGGAACCCCGCCGCCTTCAGCCAGAAGGCTAATGTCGGTCCAGCGATTCCCGCACCGGAGATTAAAACGCTGTTGTTCATACAGAAAAACTAGACGGTGCGCGCGTTCGGGTCACCCCGACAGGAAATCAAAAGAGCTTGATGATCAGAGGAATGTGCCGACCGCTCGCGGTTCCCGATAGGTCCGGCGGGGAATTTACAACCACGACTCTAAGCGTAGTGACGCGGTCGTCCACTCAATGCAAAATATCGATGCAAGGCTTCGCCGCCGCGCTTGCGAGCAGGATAGCGCGCATAGTTATCTCCCGTCTACGCTTCTAGGCCGCACCAGGCGGACATTGATCATTTCCTTCTGGTTTCGCTTCGGTCGCTCGCTGATTAATCGTCGTAGCTATCGATGACCGTGTCAGCTATTGCGCGTTTTGTGATGACGCCAACAATATCTCGGACTCTCGGCCGATCGACCCCGTGAAAGACAATCGCCGCTCCGGAGCGATGCCGTTTCAATCTTGCGAGCACGAGACTCAGGAGATCGATATCCCTGCAAATGACAGCGCGGA
Organism: Bradyrhizobium sp. LA6.1; assembly: GCF_040547805.1. Classification (NCBI taxonomy): domain Bacteria; kingdom Pseudomonadati; phylum Pseudomonadota; class Alphaproteobacteria; order Hyphomicrobiales; family Nitrobacteraceae; genus Bradyrhizobium; species Bradyrhizobium sp. LA6.1. The sequence continues at coordinate 138,967 of NZ_JBEPQK010000016.1, forward strand.
TTTCGACGAAGCGCTCGACGAGCAGGTTCGGATTACGCTGAGATTCAAGCCACAGGCCCGAGCGTGGCGGTATCAGGCCGACAATCCGCCCCTCGCGCTCGACGATGATGGCGCGTAGGTCGTCGGTGTCTTCCGCGCCTATGGCTTCCTTCAACGTTGTCCCGACCTTGGCAAGGATGAAACGCCGTTCCATGATGTCCTGGGCCTGCTTGACCAGATAAAGGTTGATGTGCCGTTCTTTCGGGATGCGGTGGCCGCGGTGGCGCAGCTTGATCGTGTAGATTGTCTCGCCAATCAGCGTACGGCGAATGCCGGCCGCGACCGCGACACCGACGATCACGGGCACGATGATGGCGTAGTCCCGTGTCATTTCGAACACCATGACGATGGCGGTCATGACCCCGCCGGTGCCGGCGCCAACCATGGCGGCCATGCCGACGATCGCAGCCGAAGGAACGGTCAGGCCAGCGTGTGGAAAGACCATGCTGACCACGAGGGCGAAGGCTCCCCCCAACGTGGCTCCGAGGTACAGCGATGGGGAAAAGATACCGCCGGAGGCTCCGCATCCGAGACTGATCGTCGTGGCCAGCATCTTTAGCACAAACAGCGACGCAAGCAGGCCTGCATATGTCATCTTGTTGTCGAGGGTCGACTGGATGACGCCATAGCCAACGCCATCAACATAGGGATGGCCGAAGGCGTGAGTTAAAGCGACCATCATCAGGCCAACGGCGGCCATCCCGATGATGTTTTGCGTGTAGGCATTTCCGGGCAGCTTGGGAAAGCCGTCCTCCATAACTACCAGCAGGCGTATAAAGGCCCAGGAGGCGACGCCACACAGGGCTCCCAGCACGACAAAAGCGATTGCCTCCTGCAGACCCAGAGCCTGGGCTAGCGACATTTGAATATCAGGGACGACGAAGGCAGGATCCGGTCCGATCAAGATTCTGCCTATGGTCGTTGCGGCACCCGTCGCAATGACGACTGGAAGAAAAGTGCGGTTCGAGACCTCGGGCAACAGGATTTCCAGCGCGAACAGCACGCCGCCAAGCGGTGTGTTGAAGGTCGCCGCGATCCCGGCACCGGCTCCAGCGGAGAGCAATGTGATCTTCTGCCACGTCGACAGTTTGATCGCCTGGGAGAAAGCAGAACCCAGTGCTGCTCCGATCTGAATGATCGGACCCTCGCGACCGACTGCAGCTCCACTGCCAATCGAAAGGGCTGAAGCCAGAGATTTTATGATCGCAACCTGACCGCGGATGTTGCCGCGTTTGTAAAAAACGGCATCCATAACCTCCGGAACACCATGCCCCTTTGCCTCGGGGGCGAAACGCTGCACTAGAAAGACGACTACGAGTCCGCCGAGGACGGGCGAAAGAAATACCCAGTTGCCAAACCGACTTGGCCCTTCGCTCACATTGGCGTCGTACCAGATGCTGAAAGTGCCGTTGTAAAACGCGTTGTGAAAAAGACCGATGAGCGTTCGCAGTGCGACGGCGCCGCAGCCCGTCATGACCCCGACAATCAGCGCGAGGCCGCAAAGGACCAGTAGATTGACCCTCCTTTCACGGTCCGGAACCGGTGCGGGGCTGCCGACGACAGGCCGAATTGGAAATTTAGACGAGGAGAGGGGCGCTGATGACATGTCGGGCACAGTTGAATCGGGGAAATGTCCAAACCAATCGACATGAAGTCCCCGCAAAATCAATGGGAAATTTTGCTGCTTTGGAAACTGCCACACGGCCTGCCTATCGGGCAGCCGCTGCTGCTTAAACCGGCTGTCGACGCATATTCAGAGCGAGCCTGCGAGGGTTTAAGACGAATCCCGGTGCAGCGAGCGCCATGAGATTGATATGGGATTGATGGAGATGCGAACCAAAATTGGGACGTGGTGAGGGTCGAACGTGTCCTACGGATGCAACTACGATCACAAACTCGTCAAACACCACGGCGAAACTGGCTCTCATCGACCGGTGGACGGTTACGCCGCGTCGGTCTAGATCATGCCAGATGCCGGGGGCGGCCAGTGCAAGGAGTCGAGATGGAGCCGCGCTACCGGAAAAACCTGAATGTTCTCCTGCCGTGCTTCGTGGTGCTCGGCATCATGTTCGGCCTGGTGGCTTATTCGCCGGAGCTGTACCGCGCTTTCTGTGGCGCAACCGGATACGGAGGGACGACACAACGGGCGTATTCCGACTCAACTGCCGCCTCCGATCAGACTGTGACCGTTGCGTTCGACAGCAACGTCGCGCCGGACTTGCCGTGGCGGTTCGAACCCGAGCAGCGCTCCGTGACCGTTCACCTGGGCGAACAAAAGCTCGTATTCTTCACCGCCGAGAATCTCAGCAACGAGTCGATCGTCGGGCACGCGACCTTCAACGTCACGCCGGAGACGAGCGGCATCTATTTCAATAAAATTCAGTGCTTCTGCTTCAATGAAGAGCGCCTTGACCCGCATCAGAAGGTCGAGATGCCCGTTGTCTTTTTCGTCGATCCTGCCTTTGCAAAGGATTCGGACAATCTCCATGTCGATACGATCACATTAAGCTATACATTTCTTCGCTCGGCGAATCCGTCACACAGCGAGAATCTTTCACGTTTCCTGGCCAATGCCGCGCCGGATCCCGTCCACGGCCAACAACTCTTCATGGAACGCTGCACTGCGTGTCACGCGATAGACAGAAACAAGACTGGCCCCGTGCTTGGCGGGGTTGTCGGCCGCAGAGCCGGCTCGGCTCCCGGGTACGACTATTCACCAGCGCTAAAGAGCGCCGGTCTCATCTGGTCCACGGATAGTCTCGATCAGTGGTTGGCCGACCCGCAGAAGTTCATTCCCGGCGCACGCATGCCGGTTCGTGTGCTCGACGCTCCGTCTCGCCGCGACCTTGTTGCTTATTTGCAGAAGGCAGGCCAAGACCGCGACAACCATCGGACTGATTCGAACGCACATGCAATAGGTGGAGAATACTAGATCCGCACTTCAGAAACGTGCGCGGTAGGTTGCTAGCACTACTTTGGCAGAATGTGTTTTCGCCGCTATTTTTCCAGGATTTGCTTTCGGCAATATGGGCATTGGTGAGGCGGCGACCGAAGGATGAGATCGACGATGGCGTGACGTACGGCGGGCATGGTTCCAACCATGCTCGGATCGCAGAAGCCTTTGGAATCAAGAGTTGGCAGGTAAATGATCCGAATGAAATTCAAGCCGTATTTGACGCTTCGATAAATCACGATGGGCCCACGTTGATCGACATCATCGCGCAACCGCTCGAAGAGTCAAAGGTACCCGTCAGCAAGTGGATGGGCTGAGCATTCCTGAGATCGAAGCCTCTTGTACTCCGTCGTAAGGTAAGCTTCGTGGCTAGAGGAAGCGTCAACTGTCTGAAACCTGCCCAAAAGAACCTTTTACGATCTGAAGGCCTGATAAGGTTTTCGCAGAAAAGGAGTCAGTTGGCCGACTGATAAGGCTTCATACGAAAGCTTATCAGTCACGTGCGTGACCGTTCACTGATAAGGTTTTCAAATAAACTCCTTCGTTCACACATAAAGACCTTATCGCGCAAGGCCGTCACGGGCATAAGTTCGCATTTCAACAACAGATTGTTTATGGAGAATTTGCTGCCGCTCTTTGCCTCGGCCTTTCGATCGCCGCTCGCCAACTCGGCAGGGCCTTACAAGAACAGCTGCAGTGGAGGACAGGCGGGCAAGTACTGCCAGAAGGTCGCATAATGTCCTGAACGCACGCTCGATCGCCTTGCGTCCGGCCGTGGTTTCGCGGCTGCGGGACGTGATTCGCGATCCCGCGCGGGAAGGCGACAGGCCGGCTCGGCCGGTTCGCCGAAGCGGCGCCTTGCAAAAAAGCCCGCTTCTTCCCCGGGCCACCCCAAAGCCCGGCGCGTTGGCCCAAGTAGTCGGCACGATGCATCGCATGGACGCAGCTAAGGCGCACGAAACGGGCAGGCGGGTTCGTCTCCGCACAACGCCTTGCGAAGATTCCCAATGGTGGCGGAAATCCGGATGCAGTTACGCTCCTGTCATATAGAGGACAGAGCGAGGCAACATGATCACAAAGCGAAGAATTCTTTCTGTTCTGGGCAGCGCGGTTTTACTGAGCGGTTGGGCATCCGCCCCGGCAGCGGCAAAGGATACCGTCAAGATCGCCTTCATCGGCCCGTTGTCGGGCGGCAATTCTGCACCGGGCCTCGGCGGACGGAATTCCGCGACCTTGGCGGTGCAGCAGAGGAATGCGGACGCGAACGCGAAGTACACCTACGAGCTCGTCACCTACGACGACGAGTGCAAGCCCAATGTCGGCGTCCAAGTCGCGACCAAGGCGGCGTCCGATAATTCGATCGTCGCCGGCGTGACGCATTACTGCTCCGCCGTCGGCATCGCGACCGTCGACACCTATGCGCGTTTCGGTCTGCCAGTTGTCGTCTGGGGAGCGATCCTGCCCGAGATCACCTATGGCAACGACTACAAGGAGGTCCATCGCGTCAACGGCACGATGATCAACGAGGGCAAGCTGGCCGCGGAATTCCTGACCAAGCAGGGCTACAAGAAGTTCGTCATGATTCACGACACCACGGACTACGGTAAAGGCCAGTTCAAGTATTTCTCCGAGTATCTGAAGCCGACGGGCGGCGAGATTCTTGCGACCTTCCCCGTGAGCCCGGACCAGCAGGACTTCACGGCGGAGCTCACCAGGATCAAGGAATTGAAGCCCGACGTGATCATGGTAGGCGGCTTGACGCCGCTCGGCGTCCGATTGCGGTCGCAGATGGATCGCGTGGGCGTTCAGGCCCAGTTCGCAGGCGTCTCCGGCATCATGACTGCGGGCTACATCGAGGGCGCCGGTGCGGCGAGCGAAGGAACGATCTCGTTCCACAACGGCGCGCCCCTGAGCAAGTATGCCGAGGGGCAGGCCTTCCAGGAGGCGTACACCAAAGCCGGTTTCCGCGAGGATCCGGACGCCTATGGGCCGTTCGCCTACTCGGCAGCGAACCTAATCATGGACGCGATCGAGAAGGTCGGCCCGGACCGCAAGAAGGTGAAGGCCGAACTGAATGGAACGAAGGGGTACAAGGCGCTCGTCGGCGAGATCAACTTCGATGACCACCGCCAGAACATCATGAACGCGAACGTCTACGTCGCCCAGGGCGGGAAGTGGGTCTATTGGCCGGACAGTGACTACGCGGCTGGCAAGAAGAAGCTCGCGAAGGACTGACGAATCAGGAGCGGCGGCCGCGCATCCAGACGCGCGGCCGCCATCGTCCCTACGAACTTCGGAATCGTGCGATGGACCTCGGAATACTGGCGCAGCAGGTGTTCAACGGCGTGATGCTGGGCGTCATCTACGCGATGATCGCCGTCGGCTTCTCGCTGTTCTTCGGCGTGCTTGACGTGATCAAGTTTTCCCACGGCGACGTCGTGACGGTAGGGGCGTTTTCCAGCCTTGGTGCCATCGGGATCGCCGGAGGCCTGGTCGCACTTCCCCCGCTCGTCGCGCTGGGGGCGGGCATCGCCGCGGCCGTCGCCATCGGCGGTCTGGTCGGATCGTTGATCGGCCGCTTCCTCATCCTGCCGCTGCGCCAGGCGCCCGCGGTCAACGTGCTGCTCGCGACGCTCATGGCGGGAACCGTGCTCCGCGAAGCGATCCGACTGGGCGTTCCCAACGGTGGCAATCCGAAGCCATTCCCGGCGCTGCTGCCTGCCGGATCGATCCGGCTCGGCTCCTTCAGCGTGGGTTTCGACAGCGTCATCATCCTGTGTGCGGGACTGGCGCTGGTATTCGCGACGCACCTTCTGATTTCGCGGTCCCGGATGGGATTGGCCATCCGCGCCGTGGCGCAGGACGGCGAAGTGGCCCGGCTTGCGGGCGTCGATTTCCAGCGGGTCGTCCTCGGCACGTTCGCCCTCGGTTCCGCGCTTGCGGCCTTCGCTGGCTGCATGCTCGGGCTCTACTACCGGGAGATCAACTTCAACATGGGACTTCTTCTCGGTGTCATCGGATTCGCTTCCGCCGTCGTTGGGGGACTCGGAAGTCTGCTCGGACCGATCATCGGCGGCTTCCTGTTCGCCGGCGTGCAGACGCTGGTTGTCGTGGCGCTGCCGTTCTCGAGCGCCTACAAGGATGTAATCGCCTTCGCCGCCGTGATTGTGCTGATCGGGTTGTTTCCCACCGGCCTGATCGCCGAGCGCAGAAGCGAGCGGGTGTAGGATGAGCAGTATACCGGCGCCCGCGCCATCCCTGTCCCTGATGATGCGGCTTCAGCGTTTCCCGCGCGCAGTCGCAGCCTTCACCGTGCTGCTTCTTCTCGGAGGTGGAGCGCTTGTGATCCATTCGGAATCGCAGGCGCAGGTGCTCGGCATGCTGGCCGCATTCCTGGTCGCTTTCGCGCTCGCCGACAAATCGGCGGCGGGCAGGGAGATCGCGGCGATCTGCGGCGATTTCAGCGGGTTCGGCAATACGGTCGCGATGATCGGCGCCTTGACGATCGCCGTTGTCTTCAGAGGAGAGCACTATACGCTGTTGATGCTGTCGACGGTCGCCCTGTTCGCGACGGCATGCGTTGGTCTGAACATCCAGCTCGCGTTCGCCGGCATCGTCAATTTCGCCGGGGCCGCCTTCTTCGTGATCGGATCGTACGCGGCCGCTGTGCTCACGACATATCCAGGCCTGCCTCATCTGGCGATCCTGGCGATCAGCGGTCTGGTCACTGGCGCGCTGGGCCTCGTCCTGCTGCTTCCCGTCCTTCGCACGCGCGGACATTACGCGGCGCTGGTGACCATGGCGTTCGGGCTGCTCCTCCGCACCTTCCTCGAAGTGAACGACACCCTCGGGGGACCGCAGGGAATGAAGATCAAGGGCTTTTCGGTCTGGGGCTTCGACTTCAGCCGGACAACATCGATCGGCTCGTGGGAGGTGTCGTTCTACTTTCCTTATGCGATTCTCGCTATCGTCCTGTTCGCGCTTGCGTTCACCTTCGCCAAGCGCCTCGAGGCCTCCTGGATCGGGGTCGCGCTGGATGCCGTCCGCAGCGACGAAACGGCCGCGTCGGTGTTCGGGCTTTCGATCGTGCGCTGGAAGGCCGTCGCGTTCATCCTGGGCAACGCCATCGTGGGCGTCGCCGGTGCCGTCTACGGCATGATGAACGGCTTCGTCACCCCGAACGGAGCGGGTCTGGGCGAATCGCTCCTGATGCTGTCGATCGTCGTGCTCGGCGGGTTGGGAAACATGTGGGGCGCGGTCGTCGCCGCCTGCATCATCATCGTCCTGCCCGAGAAGCTGCAGGCGATCCAGGAGTATCGCCTGCTCATTTTTGCCGTGCTAGTGCTCTGCATCCTGCTCTTCAGACCGCTCGGCATTCTCCCGCGGCCGCTCCGCGACTTTTCCCGCTCTTCCGCGAGGCGGGAGGAGGGGCTGTGACCGGGAGTTTGCTCGTCTGCACCGGACTGACGATGCGTTTCGACGGCCTGGTCGCGCTGGACCGTCTCGATTTCACGCTCGATCGCGGCGAAACCGTAGGTCTCATCGGACCCAACGGCTCCGGCAAGACGACCTTCTTCAACGTCGTGACGGGTCTCTATCGCCCGATTGCGGGAACCGTCCGGTTGGGAGACCTCGATCTCTTTGCCAAATCGCCTCAGACGATCGGGCGAGCAGGCATCGTCCGGACATTCCAGCGATCGCGTCTGATGCTCGAACAGAGCGCGTTCGACAACATCGTGGTCGGCAAACTCTCGTCTCTCGATCTCGGTCTGACGACCAACATTTTCCGCCGTGGACGCTGGCGCGACGAACTCGACGCGTCGATCCACGAGGTTCGGTCGCTGGCCCACCGCTTCAATCCGGTGATCGCTGATCATCTCTTCCAACCCGCCGGCTCGTTCCCGATGATCGACCGGCGCCGCATCGAGATATGCAGGGCCCTGATAGCCAAGCCGCGCGTGCTGCTTCTGGACGAACCGTCGGCGGGCATGACCCACGACGAGACCCGGCAACTGATGAGCGATCTCCTGGCGTTCCGGGCCGAGCTTCCAGAGCTCGCCGTGGTCCTGGTCGAGCATGAGATGGACGTGATCCGCAGGGTATCCGACCGCTGCGTCGTGCTGAATTTCGGCCGCAAGATATTCGAAGGCTCGTTCGACGCGCTGATGGCCGACCGTGACGTGCAGACGGCCTATCTGGGAGAGGACGCATGAGGACCGCTTCCGAGACCTCCCGCAAGCTATCGGTCATCGGCGTCACGGCTGGCTACGACAAGGCCGACGTCCTGAAGAACGTAAACGTGGAGGCAAAGCCCGGTCAGGTCACGTGCATCCTCGGGGCCAACGGCGCCGGCAAGAGCACACTCATTCGGACGATCCTCGGCCTCAACCGGGCGCGGAAAGGCGAGATCTACTTCGGAGGCGATGCGATCGCGCGCATGCCGACCCATCAGATCGCCGCCCTCGGAATAGCGACCGTGCCGGAGGGCAACCGCGTCCTTCCGAAGATGACGGTGTCGGAAAATCTCAAGGTTGGCGGACTGCTCATCCGGGACAATGCGCGCGTCGTGGCCCGGATGGAGGAGCTCTTCGAGACGTTTCCGAGGCTCAGGGAAAGATCCGGCCAGCTCGCTGGCACTTTGTCCGGCGGAGAGCGCTCGATGCTCTCGATCGCCCGCGGCCTGATGACTGACCCGGAACTGATCGTATTGGACGAGCCGTCTCTCGGTCTCTCGCCGCTCTTCGTGTCGGAGGTGTTCGCGATCGTGAAGAGGCTCAAGGCCGCGGGGCTTTCGATCCTGCTGGTCGAGCAGAACGTTCGACAGACGCTGCGGGTCGCGGACTACGGCTACGTACTCGTTCAAGGCCAGGTGATGGCCGAAGGAGATGCCGAGACGCTGATGCAGAATCCCGAACTGCACAGAGCGTATTTCGGCGTCCACTAAGGGAGAGAGCAAGGACATGACCATCCAGATACACGAGCGGGTCAATCCGCTGCGAAAGCCGAAGGGTTTCGAACCGGTCGTCCAGCGATGGTCGACCGCGTTCGTGAATGGTTGCGACGAAATCTGCGTCGCCTTCCATGGGGTACAGGGAAGGTCGGCGGAGGAGGTGCATGCGTCCCCATTCTTCCGGTGGATCGAAAAGGCCCTCGTCCTGCGGAACGGGCCGACCGTCCACGATCACGCGTGGTTCGTCGATCAGAACGGCCTGCACACTCATATCGTGGCCGCATATTGGGTCGACCGGCAGAAGCGCGACGACTGGATGGCCGACCCCCATGTGAAATCCTGGTGGGACGACGACGCGCGCCAGGCCGAACCGACCGGCTATTTTCGCGAGAGCATCACCGTTCCCGTCGACCGGCAGGAGAGCATCTACTGGCTGGACTACCCCGCCGGGCTGATGCGTTCCAAGGAAATCGCGATCTATCCGACGCCTTATTGCGGCTACTACGGCGCGATGCGGGATCGCATTCCGCTGGCTGCGGCCGACAAGCTGGAGTCGCCGATGCCCGATCTGCCGGCTCCGCAGGCGCGGGCGACGAAGGGGGCTCGCTGGCGCATCGTCACGCCGGAAAATCTCGCCATCATCCGGTCGGCGGCCTTCTGGGGGCGCTGCGATCCGTCCCAGACGGAGGACTATATGCGCGAACTGCGCGCTCCTCTTCTGCGCGGCATGGATTTCCTCAAGGAGAGCCCCACGGCCACGGGGTGCGCTTCGCTACGCTTTCAGCAGACATGCGACGTCGCCGGCGAATCTGTGCTCGAGACGCACGCGCTGGGCTACTTCCTGTCGCTCAAGCACATGGAGAACTGGGCGGAGCATCACGCGTCGCACGAAGCGATTTTTTCGGCAGCCATTGCACGCTACCGCAAGTACGGAAAGGCCAACCAGTTGCGAACGTGGCACGAGGTGTTCGTCATTTCGCAGCAGGACAACGTCTTCGAGTACGTCAACTGCGCGCCGGGGACGGGTCTGTCGACCTACTTCGATGGCGAGAAGCTGTCCGCCTGATATTCACGATATACCAATTGAAACGAGAAAAGTCATGTCTTCACCGGTCAAGGTCGCCGCGGTCCATGCCGCTCCCGTGTTTCTCGATAGGGCGGCCACTACGGCGAAAGCCGTTTCGATCATCCGCGAAGCCGTAAAGGCCGGAGCGCAACTGATCGCGTTCCCGGAAACCTACATTCCCGCTTTCCCTGTCTGGGCCGCGCTCTGGGCGCCGATCGACAACCACGATCTCTTCGTGCGCATGGCCGAGCAGTCCGTTGCTGCGAACGGTCCCGAGATCGCCGCCATCCGCAACGAAGCGCGCACGCTTGGCGTCACCATTTCGATGGGGATCAGCGAGAGTTCGCCCGTCAGCGTGGGGCTGATCTGGAACAGCAACATCATCATCGGCCCCGACGGAAGTGTGCTCAATCATCACCGAAAGCTGGTGCCGACCTTCTACGAAAAGCTCGTATGGGCCGCCGGCGACGGTGAGGGTCTCCGGGTCGTCGATACCCCGGTCGGACGCGTCGGAAACCTGATCTGCGGCGAAAACACGAATCCGCTCGCGCGGTACAGCCTGATGGCTCAGGCGGAGCAGGTCCACATTTCGAGTTGGCCGCCCATGTGGCCGACCCGACGGCCCAAAGGCGGAGGAAACTTCAACAACGTCGCCGCCAACCGCATCCGCGCGAGCGCGCACTCGTTCGAGGCGAAAGCGTTCGGCATCGTCACGGCCGGCTACATGGACAACGCGCTGCGCGACTTCCTCATAGAGCGGGATTCGACCGTTGCGGACGTGATCGACGCGACGCCCCGTGCGGTGAGCTTCTTCGTCGATCCGACCGGCGAGGCCTTGGAAGACACGCTGCAGGACGAGGAGGGCATCGCATATGCCGAATTTGATCTGCGCCGCTGCATCGAACCCAAGCAGTTCCACGACGTGGTCGGCTACTACAACCGGTTCGACGTCTTCGATCTGACCGTCAGCCGAAAGCGTCTGATGCCGGCGACGTTCGTCGATGCGCCAACCGCGATTGAGGGGACCGAGATGGGTGAGCGTCTTCAGACGTCTCCCGATATTCAGCCCATGAACTGATCCTCCATCCGGATGGATCGCGATAGGAGGAGGCCGCATTGAGCAACAGAGTTCGCGATCGACTATCCGGGATCCGAAGCTGCTTCTGCTGCAGTCGGGGCGACGCGTCCCGTACGACGGTCGAAACGGCAGTAGCGGACGGGATCGAGCAGTCGCTCCTGCACGCCTTGTTTCCGGAGCCGGTTCTGCGACGGCAGCTTCTGAAATCGGTGGGCGCCGCGACCCTTCTCGGTGCCCTCGGCAGCATCCTCCCGTTATCGACCCTGCAAGCGATTGCGCAGGAGAAGAAACCGCTCGAAAAGACGAAACTCAACGTCGGCTTCCTGGCCATCACCTGCGCGGCGCCGCTGATCTACGGCGAGCAGATCGGTTCCTACGCCAAGGAAGGTCTCGAGGTCTCGCTGCAGAAGATCGCCGGCATTGCCCTGATCAGGGACAAGATGGTGAACGGCGAGCTCGATGTCTCGCAGCAGGTCATGCCCGTGCCCCTGACCATGACGGCGGGTCTCGGCGGAAACCAGCAATCGATCAAGGTTCTGACCATTCTGAACCAGAACGGCAACTCGCTCGTTCTCGCGATGAAACACAAGGACAATCGCGATCCGAGGAATTGGAAGGGGATGACCTTTGCCATCCCCTTCGACCAGAGCCATCAGGCACTGCAGTTGCGCAATTATCTCGCCGCCCACGGACTAGATCCCGACAACGACGTGAAATATCGCGTGGTGCCGCCGACGGAATACGTTTCGAATCTGCGGGTCGGCAGCATTGATGGTTTCTTCGGCGGCGAGCCGGGCGGCCAGCGTGCCGTGTTCGAGGGGGCAGGCTTCATCCACCTCATTTCGCGCGAAATATGGGACGGGCACCCGTGCTGCGCGGTATCGGCGGCGGAAAGCTGGATAACGCAGAACCCGAACACCTTCATGGCCTTCTACCGGGCGATCGTTGCGGCCAGCCTTCACGTCTCCGACGACCGAAACCGTGCCGGGATGGCGAAAGTGCTGTCGCAGCCGCAGTACCTGAACGCGCCCGAGGTCGTCATCGACCAAGTCATCACGGGGCGGTACGCGGACGGGTTGGGAGCGATCAAGGAGGATCCGAAGCGCGTCGATTATCGGCCATTCCCGCAATACTCGGCCGCCGTTTGGCTGATGACGCAGTTGAAGCGGTGGAAGATGCTCAAGGAGGACATCGACTACAAGGCTCTTGCAGAGAAGGTGATGCTGGCGACCGACGCGGCGCAGATCCTCAAGGAGGACGGTGTCGATACTCCGCCGATCGCGTTCGGCAAGGAGCGGATTTTAGGTCGCGAGTTCGATTCCGCGAAACCGGAGGAATACCTGGCGACTCTGCAAAAGACGTGAGGGACGGCCGTTCCGGAAGTCTAACTACGTCTGACGGAGGGACTTTGGACGCGGAGATTGCCGAAACGATGGTCTCGGGAGCCGTGGGGGAGGCCATTGGCCGCGGTCCGATGGGAGGCTAGGATGTCGATATCGTCGGCTGGCCCGGATTTTGTCGGGACGCCTATTCGAGTGGATCGGGGCACGGGCGGCCGCATTGTTCGATTGGAACGATCTCGTATTCTTTCTAGAGCTTGCCCGACAGGGGCGGCTGGCACCCGTCGCCCGTCGGTTGAAGGTCGATCATACGACGGTGAGCCGCCGAATCGCGGAGCTCGAGAAGGATCTCGCCGTCAAGCTCTTCGACCGCAACCGGGACGGCTTTGTGCTGACGGAGCGGGGACATCGTCTGTTCGACATTGCCGAGCGCATCGAACAGGAGGCCTCGGCCGTCGAGCCGGCGATGGGAGCGGACAATGCGACCGCAGCGGGCAGGGTCCGCGTCGTGACGATGGAGGGTATCGGGGCCTTCTTCCTCTCCCAGCGCTTCGCCGAGCTCTCGGTTCAGAGTCCGGGCATTACCGTCGAACTGGTGACCGAGCGGCACATCATCAGCCTCACCAAACGCGAAGCGGACATCTTTATCAGCTTCGTGCATCCCACAGGAGCGAAACTCGAGGTCAAGAAGCTCGGATCGTTCCGCCTGGCGCTCTACGCCAATCAAGGCTATCTCGATCAACGCGGCACTCCGAGGGACCGGGACGAACTGGCGGCCCATACCTTTGTGGACTACGTGGAGGATCTGATCGCGATTCAGCCCGTCCACTGGCTCCTCGATGTATTGGATCCCACAAACGTCGCTTTCAGGTCGTCGAGCATGCACGCGCAGCAGCAGGCCATCGCCGCGGGAGCCGGCATCGGATTGTTGCCCCTGTTCTCCGCAAAGACCGATCCCAGGCTGATCCCGGTCCTTCCCGATCAGGTGAAGGTCTATCGGGACGTCTTCCACTCGGTCCACGAAGACCTGCAGTTCCTTGCGCGCGTCCGGACCGTGAGCCGTCACCTGTCGCGCATCTTCGAACGGGACAACGCCTACCTGAACGAGTTCTAGTCTTGTTGTCGATGCGGCCGCTTCTTTTTCGGACGGTCGCCGACCGGCATCACTCTCACGGCTCCGTCGCTCCGGAAAAGTCCGATGTCTGACGCGTTCGCGTACAAGGTCAAAGGCTTCTTCGGGCGAATCCCGTCCGAACCCCACAAGCTGACCGAGCGGACGACGCCGACGAAAGACTGCATCGTTCTCTGTCATCTGGGCGTCTTGGAGGTCAGCAACGGCAATGCGTGGGAGATCGAGATCACGGGCATGGTCGGCCGCCCGATGCGCCTCACCGTGAACGATCTCAAACGGATGCCGAAGGTGACCATCGCCTCGGTGCACCAATGCGCTGGAAGCCCGTTGGATCCGGACAAGCCGACGCAGCGCGTCTGCAACGTGACCTGGGGCGGCGTGCGTCTGGACGATGTCCTCCGTCTCGTCGAGCCGGACCCGGGGGCGGCCTTTGTCTGGTCCATCGGTGCGGACGCGGGCGAATTCGGCAGCGTGGATTGCGGGCACTACATAAAGGATCTCCCTCGCTCGCGCGTCGGAGTCGACGTCCTCTTGGCCTACGAGATGAACGGCGAGCGCCTTTTGCCGGAGCATGGTCATCCGCTGCGGCTCGTCGTGCCGGGGTTCTACGGGACCAACAGCGTGAAATGGCTGCGAAGGATCGAGCTTCGCAAGGAGCGCGCTCCTGGTCCCTTCACGACGCGTTGGTACAACGACGTCGTCGCCGAAGGCGTGACGCGCCCGGTCTGGAACATCGCCCCGCAATCGGTGATCGTGTGGCCTGCGCCCGGGACTTCGCTCGAGCGGGGGGCAGTCGTTCGGGCATGGGGTTGGGCGTGGGCGGATGGCGGCGTGGCCGGCGTGAAGATCAGCCTGGATGAGGGGCTTTCCTGGAAGGCCTGCGCCGTCGAAAAGCCTACCGGCCATTCGTGGACGCAATTCATGTGCGACTTCGAGGCGGCGGCGGGACAACAAAGCATCGTTTCCCGCGCGACCTCCCGTTCCGGCGAGAGTCAGCCGGACGCCGGAAAGAGAAATGCTCTCTATCGCGTTCCTTTCACGGTCGTATGAGACCTATTACGCTTCGCGTCGCCGCAGACGCCGGGCCGCTCGACGCGGGCCGAAAGAAGTGCGCTCCAGCGATCGGCGCGCCATTACTGGTAAGAAAGGCGGCGGCTGACTTAGGTTTGGTCGCAAATGGAGTCAGTCAGTTGGCCAACTGATAAGGTAATATGCGAAAGCTTATCAGTCAGGCAGCGACCGGTCTCGCGACTGCACTCGGTCCCGGGTCCCGCCGCTACGCGTCGGCGTGACAGTCTTGCGGTGCCTTTGTCATGCGAGCTTCCGCAAGGCGGCGTGTTTTATTGATGGGGATGGCGGTAGTCGAACCTGCAACCAGACCGCAATGAGCGGCCGGAAAAGAGATGCTTCCTTTGATTTTTCTGCATTTTTTGTGATGTTTGGCGGCGTTCGTCGCTCTTGGTTAGGTTGTTTCTGGTGCGAAACTGGTGCGGCTGGCTTAACCTTCAATCCATCGGCCCAAAAGCATGGCTCATGTTTTATTCAAGTCTAGCGTCACAAACCTCCACCGTAGGTTCGACTTCCACTCTCTCCGCCATTTGCACGATTTTGTGCGCCAACCTACGATCTTCTACGATCCTAACCGGCGCCGTCGAGCGCCTATGAGGCCGTGTCGGCCATCTCCTGGATCGTTCCCACGCGAGTTGATTGACCCCCTCATTGCCAACGTCGAAAGATGACGCTCGCGTTGACACCCCCGAAGCCGAATCCGTTGGAAATCGCATGCTCCATCGGCATGCGCCTTGCCTCGCGGGCCACGATGTCGACGCCCTCGGCCGCCGTGTCCGCATTGTCGAGATTGAGAGTGGGCGGCGCCACTTGGTCCCGCAGCGCGAGGATCGTGAAGATTGCTTCGGCTCCGCCGGCTGCGCCGAGCAGATGACCCGTTGCCGATTTGGTGGCGCTCACGGCAATTTTTCCGTCGCGGCCGAACACGGCTTTGATCGCTTCCAGTTCGGAAACGTCGCCAACCGGCGTCGAGGTGGAATGGGCGTTGAGGTGCTGGATATCACCGGGCCTGAGGCTAGCCTGCCGCAACGCCCCTTCCATGGCACGGCGCGCGCCGTCGCCGTCTTCGGGTCCTGACGTGATGTGGTAGGCATCGGCCGTCGTGCCATAGCCGACGATTTCGGCGAGCGGTTTGGCGCCGCGGCGGATCGCATGCTCCAATTCTTCAATGACGAGGATACCGGCACCTTCGCCCATGACGAAGCCATCGCGGTCGCGATCGAACGGGCGGGAAGCACGCGCTGGCGTTTCGTTGAAGCTTGTCGAAAGCGCGCGGGCAGCGGCGAAGCCGCCGAGGCTCACGAGATCGATGCAGGCTTCCGAGCCGCCGCAAACCGAAACGTCGGCTTCTCCGGCCCGGATGAGGCGTGCGGCATCGCCGATCGCTTGCACGCTTGCGGCGCAGGCTGTGACTGGTGTACCGACCGGCCCCTTGAAGCCATAGCGGATCGAGATATGACCGGCCGCGAGATTTGCGAGGAAGGACGGAACGGTGAAGGGCGAGAGGCGCCTCACGCCGCGCTGATCGGTGGTGCGAACCGCCTCGACGATTGCCGGGAAGCCTCCGATGCCCGATGCGATCACGGTTGCGGTGCGCTCCATGGAATGCGCGTCTGAAGGAATCCAGGCTGCCTGTGCAATGGCCTCGGACGCGGCGGCGAGGGCGAACAGGATGAAGCGATCCATCCTCCGCTGATCCTTGGGAGGAACGACCATGTCCGGATCGAAGCCTCCATCTGGGTCGTCGGTCTTCGTCGGAACGATTCCAGCGACTCGTGCGGGAAGGACGGCCGCCCATTCAGGGAGCGTGGCGAGTCCCGAGCGAGCCGAGAGCAACCGCGACCATGCTAGCTCACTGCCACAGCCCAGCGGTGATACCAATCCCACTCCCGTAACGACGATGCGACGCATGATCATATGACCTTCGAGGGGCTAGGCTCCGCCAGCTCTGCCAAAAGTGCCTGAAATAGCCGCGCACTCCTGTGTTTGATCATTGAGGTCATTCCGTCGCCAGTATCACGCGAGCCAGCTCCGACGGATTCTCGACAGCTGAGAAGTGGCCGGTATTTTCCAGCGTCACCATCTGCGCGGCAGGGATCAGCGACCGCGTGCGTTCGCGCTCATCTGTTCGAGACCAGTCGCTATCGCCATAAATGAGCGTCACTGGCGCCGAGATCTGCCGATAGTAATCCCGTGCTTTGCTCCAGGATCGCCAGCCTGCCAGCACCTTGCGTGCGATCCGCTTGTATCCCGGGCGGTGGGCTACTTCATCGAACTCAGCGAGCAGATCGGCCGGTAGTTTGCGGGGGTCGTGATATCCGCCGCCCATGATCTTGCCGAGGATCATCCTGTTTTCGAGCGAAGCATTGATCGCGCCAAGCACCGGGATCTGCAAACTTCCGATGATGAAATTTGCGAACCAGTTGCCCCGTCGAATACCGTCACCATAGCGGGTCTCGTAGTCGTATGGGTTGATCGCAAAGACACGCTTCATCCGCTGCGGAAGCGACGCCGCCACCGTGAGGGCCAATGCGCCGCCGATCGACTCGCCGACGACCGTGAGTGCCGAGAGGTCTAGTTCCTCGATGAAGCGAATGACGGCCTGCCTGAAGTCGGGTTCGTCGAAGCTCGCGCTCGGATCTATTGGTGAGTGGCCGTGGCCCGGGAGGTCAATGGCGTACACCGTGTGCGATCTGGCGAGTAGGGGCGCAAGACTGCGGAAATATTCGAGCTGCGTCCGGATCGTATGTATGAGGAGCAGCGGAGGCCCGCTGCCGGTCTTTTGAAAGCGTACGCTTAGCGTATCCGATATCTTCAGCAAACTTGGCTTGGCTTCAGTCATGCTGAGCATTCGATCTCTCCGTGCTTTGAAGGGCGCGCTTTCAAGCGGAAGCGGCGTCGCGAACCTGTTCGGCCGCGGCATCCAAAAGCGCTTGAGCCAGATCGGGGTCGTTGACGACGCGCGATAGCGTCACCGCGCCGACCATCGTCGCGAGAATGGCCATGGCCTTGCCGCGGGAGGCCTCGTCGCCGGTTCCTGCGAGGAAGCGGCCGAGCACGTCGAGGTGCGCCTTGATTCCCGCTTCGAATTCCGCCTTCACGTCGGGGCCCTGTCGGGCGGCATCTGAACCGAGCGCCACGATGGGGCAGCCGTCCATCTTTTCTCCGCGATGGTCGCCGCTGAGGTAAAACGCGATCACCGCGCCAAGTGGATCATCAGGATTTGCCGCGGCCGCGTCCGACCATCGGCCGGACGCGCTCTCCAATGCCCGCCTGGACGCCTCTACCGCCAAATCCTCTTTTGAGCTGAACTGCTTGTAGAAGGCGCCTTGGGTTAGCCCGGCCCCCTCCATCAGATCCTTGAGGCCGATGCCATCAAAACCGCGCTCCCTGAAGAGGCGGCTCGCCACATTGATCACGGCTTGGCGGTTCTCCGCGGCTTGAATGCGACTCACCCGCATCTTGGACCTCCATTTGGATTTCGGTCGAACTCTATAACTCAGATAGAGTGCGAACGCAATCTAACAAGCGGCGCGGCGCTGAATCCGACGTTTCCGGGTAGAAAAGACCGGCTTTCCCAGATCACATTCCCGTCAGCGCCCCAATTTAGATTGCGATCGAGCTCTAAATTGCCTATTAGAGTTCGATCGAACTCTAAGCGGCTGGGAGATGGCAATGAAAAAGAGCAGACTTTTGGTCTTGGCAGGTATCGCGATCGCCGCGTCCGGAGCAGCCGTCATCGCTACTCTTGTCATTCCCGCCCACGAAGCTTCCGCGGCGCGCGACCCGAGGCAGGAACCGCCGATGGTCAGCCTGGTAACGGCCGCGCGGGTGAGCGGATCCGAACGCGGTTTCACCGGGACCATAGGCGCGAGGGTGGAAAGCAATCTGGGTTTTCGCGTCGCCGGCAAGATCGTTGAGCGGCTTGTGAACGTCGGCGAGCAGGTAAAAGCCGGTCAGCCGCTGATGCGGATCGACGAAACCGACCTCCGCCTTGCGCTTACGGCGAAGCGCAACGCCGTCGCCGTCGCGCGTGCGTCTGTCGTTCAGACCGACGCCGATGAGCGGCGATACGCAAACCTCGTGAACGACGGATGGACTTCCAAGCAGCGCTACGAGCAGGCGAAGGCCGCGTCGGATACAGCCAATGCGCAACTCGCCGCGGCTGAAGCCGAAGCTCGGGTCGCCGAGAATCAGGCGACCTATTCCGTCCTGATGGCGGACGCCGACGGAACGGTCACCCAAACGCTTGGTGAGCCGGGACAAGTAGTCTCCGCCGGCCAGACCGTCGTTCGGCTTGCCCAGGCCGGCCCCCGCGAAGCGGTGGTCGCGCTTCCCGAAACCATCCGTCCGGCGATCGGCTCGGTGGCCGAAGCCAGCATGTATGGGAGCGATGGCCGCCGCTACACGGCACATCTCCGGCAGTTGTCGGATTCCGCCGATGCCCAGACCCGCACCTATGAGGCCCGCTATGTGCTCGACGGTGAGGCCGCCGCGGCCCCGCTTGGAGCGACCGTCACCATTCGGCTTGCGAGCAAGGAGACGCAGCCGGAAGTCCAGGTGCCGCTAGGGGCTGTGCTCGACGACGGACGAACGACCGGCGTTTGGGTCTTCGACAGCGCTGCCTCGACCGTACACTTCCGGCCCGTCAAGCTCACACGCCTGACCAGCGAATCCGCCGTGATCTCCGGATTGAGCTCTGATGATCGGGTTGTTTCTCTCGGCGCTCATCTCCTGCAGGAGGGCGCTCGCGTCAGGACTGCGTCCGAAAACAGGAGCAACTGATGAGCTTCAATCTTTCCGCGATCGCCGTTCGCGAACGAGCCGTCACCCTGTTCTTCATCATCCTGCTGGCCGCCGCGGGCGCCTATGCCTTCCTCATGCTTGGGCGGGCGGAGGACCCCTCCTTTACCATCAAGACCCTGACGGTCACCACCGTTTGGCCGGGCGCGACGGCACGCGAGATTCAGGACCAGGTCGCCGAGCCCCTGGAGAAGCGGCTTCAGGAACTGACCTGGTACGACCGGGTGGAGACGACCACGCGGCCCGGTTATGCGTACATGACGGTTACGCTCAAGGACAGCACGCCGCCATCGAGCGTGCAGGAGGAGTTCTACCAGGCCCGCAAGAAGCTGGGAGATGAAGCGCGCAAGCTGCCCTCTGGCGTGCTCGGCCCCTTCGTCAACGACGAATATTCCGACGTGAGCTTCGCCCTTTATGCCCTCAAGGCGAAGGCCATGCCGATGCGCGAACTCGCCAGGCAAGCCGAGACCATTCGGCAGGATCTCCTGCACGTGCCCGGCGTCAAGAAGATCAACATCCTCGGTGAACGTCCCGAACAGATATTCATCGAGTTTTCCTATGCCAAACTGACAACCCTCGGCGTATCGGCACCGGATATTGTTGCCGCCCTGCAGCGGCAGAACACGGTCACACCGGCGGGCTCGATCGACACCAAGGGACCGCAGGTCTTCATCCGGGTCGATGGCGCTTATGACAGCGTACAGGCGATCGCCGACACGCCGATCGTCGCTGCCGGTCGGACGCTGAAACTCTCCGACATCGCCGAAGTCCGCCGCGGTTACGAGGATCCTCCTACCTACCTCATCCGACACCAGGGCGAGCCCGCCGTCATGCTGGCTGCGGTTATGCAAGAGGGCTGGGATGGCCTCGCGCTCGGCAAGGCGCTGGAAGCGAGGTCCGCAGCTATCTCTCGCACGCTGCCGCTCGGGATGACGCTGGCCAAGGTCAGCGACCAGGCCGTCAACATCACCTCGGCGGTTGACGAATTCATGATGAAGTTCGCGATGGCGCTCGGCGTCGTGCTGCTGGTGAGCCTGCTCAGCCTCGGCTGGCGCGTCGGCATCGTTGTCGCGGCCGCCGTCCCTCTGACGCTCGCCGTCGTGTTCCTCATCATGCTGGAGACCGGCCGGTTCTTCGATCGTATCACGCTCGGCGCCCTCATCCTGGCGCTTGGTCTTCTCGTCGACGATGCCATCATCGCCATCGAGGTGATGGTGGTGAAAATGGAAGAGGGCATGGATCGCCTATCGGCGGCGGCTTATGCGTGGAGCCACACTGCGGCACCCATGCTGTCCGGGACACTCGTGACGGTCGCCGGGTTCCTGCCGGTGGGCTTTGCCCGCTCGACGGCCGGCGAATACGCCGGCAACATCTTCTGGGTCGTGGGATTCGCCCTCATCGTCTCCTGGATCGTCGCGGTGATCTTCACGCCCTATCTCGGCGTCAAGATGCTGCCCGCTATCAAGCCGATCGAAGGCGGTCACCACGCGATTTACGGCACACCGAACTATCGGCGCCTGAGAGGGCTCATCACCTTCGCCGTGCGCCACAAGTTCGTAACCAGCGGCATCGTCGCCATCGCTTTCGCGGTTTCCGTCGTGGGCATGGGCGCCGTCAAGCAGCAGTTCTTCCCGACGTCCGACCGCCCCGAAGTGCTGGTGGAGGTTCGCCTGCCGGAAGGCACCAGCATCGAGACGACGACCGCTACAGTCGAGAAGCTCGAACGCTGGCTGCACGACCAGTCGGAGGCCAAGATCGTCACGAGCTATGTCGGTCAGGGCGCTCCCCGATTCTTCTTCGCGATGGCGCCGGAGCTGCCTGACCCGGCCTTCGCCAAGGTCGTCGTACTTACACCGGATGCGGAGGCGCGCGAGGCCTTGAAGCAACGGCTCCGAGAGGCGGTGTCACAGGGCCTTGCACTTGAGGCCAATGTGCGCGTCACCCAGCTCGTGTTCGGACCCTATACGCCGTTCCCGGTGGAGTTTCGGGTGATGGGGCCTGATCCCGCGCAATTGTACGCCATCTCTCAAAAGGCCCTCGCTGTCATGCGCGGCGTACCCGATGTGCGGCAAGCGAACCGCGATTGGGGCAATCGCACGCCCGTGCTCCGCTTCATCCCGGATCAAGATCGACTGAACCTCATCGGCCTTTCGCCAGCCGAGGTGGGCCGGCAACTCCAGTTCCTGCTCACTGGCGTCACGGTCACGCAGGTCCGCGAGGACATTCGCAATGTCCCCATCGTGGCACGCAGCGCCGGCGGCGAGCGGCTGGATCCGACGCGTCTGGCGGACTTCTCACTGATGAGCAGGGACGGCCGCCAGATCCCGCTCGACCAGGTCGGCCATTCGGAAATCCGATTTGAAGAGCCGATCATGAAGCGCCGCGATCGCACACCCCTCGTCACGATTCGCTCTGACATCAATGAGGCGACCCAACCTCCGGAGGTCTCCAAGGAGATCAAGACCGCCCTTCAGCCGCTGATCGCTTCGCTTCCGGCCGGCTATCGTATCGAACTGGGTGGATCGATCGAGGAGGCAACCAAGGCCAATGACGCATTGGCGACGATCTTTCCCGCCATGATCGCCGCCATGCTGATCGTCATCATGCTGCAGGTGCGATCGTTCTCGACGATGGCCATGGTCGTGCTGACGGGACCGCTGGGCCTCGTCGGCGTCGTGCCGGTGCTGCTCGCCTTCAACCAGCCCTTCGGATTCAATGCCATTTTGGGCCTGATAGGACTGGCGGGCATCCTGATGCGGAATACGCTGATCCTGACCGAACAAATCAAGGAGAACCGTGCTGCCGGCCTCGATGACTATCACGCCGTCATCGAGGCCACGGTGCAACGCACGCGGCCGGTGATTCTGACCGCGCTCGCTGCTGTGCTGGCCTTCATCCCCCTCACGCATTCCGTGTTCTGGGGATCGATGGCCTACACGTTGATCGGCGGCACGGCGGTCGGGACGGTCCTGATTCTGCTGTTCCTTCCCGCACTTTATGCTGCGTGGTTTCGGATCAAGCCCACTGCAGATCAGGTCCATCAGAACTCGACGGAGGAACGGGAATTACGACCAGCATTGGCTGCCGAATAAGGCTCCGTCCAATCGATGAACCGTCCGGTCCGAACGGGAAAGGATTCCGACGAGGCCCGCGCGAGGATACTGGAAGCAGCGGAGAAGCAGTTTCGCCGCGTGGGTTACCATAGGACCTCGGTGGCCGACATCGCCGCTCAACTCGGCATGAGTCCGGCCAACATCTACCGTTTCTTTCCCTCCAGGGATGCGAGGCGCAACGGGCGCACGGATGAGCCAATTAATGGTAGCGAGGACCGTAGGCGCCCACCTGCCGAGATGAAAAACAGCTTGGAGATCAATGGGGATTGACTGACTCTCTCTCCGCCATTTCTACGCTACAGTTCTTTCCAGTATCCGATCGTTCGAATCCACCGCGAAATCACCGAAGAACCCTGCGATGTTGCGCTAATTCTCCGCGAAAGCTGTAGTTTTTTCCCCGTGGGTTAGGGGGAGGCTTCCTCCGCCATGGCAGTGTCCCTCAGGATCCGGTCGTCCGAAGCGACAGCAAAAACAATAGGTCGCGCGACAAAGCGGATGTGGCCACATCCACATTTTTGCTCGTGGTCTTTGCGCAAGCCGTGGGTTTGACCGTAGGTTCGGAGGACAGATTTCGCGAGAGGGAATACATGGCCGTCCTCGCTCAAACGGTGCGCCTTGCGCTGGACTTCGAGCGCATCGTAGTAGCGGGATTGGCAACGTCAGGTTCTCTCCATCACCGCGATGTTCACCTTTCCGAAATGCGCGCCGCACGTCGCGTCGGACCGCTTCTTCACGGCCGGCTCTTTCGCCGGCTTCTTGCCGCTCAAGCGGAAGCGGCGAACCCTCGGCAGCGCATTCCCCAAATCCAGTCTGCCTTCAAACCGGCCTCGGTTATTTTGACAACATCGGTCACGCACGATTCAATTTTTTGACCTTGGGGCAGGCAAATGTCCTCCCGCGTGGTCGTTGCTACCGTGCGCGGCGATGAACATGGCGACGGCCGACCGGCAATAGGATTCGATTTCGTCCTCTGCTCTCGCCTGATCGAAGCGTGCGATCATCAGGAGATCGGATCCTTTGAAAAGCGCGGCAAACAAGCGGGCGGACCGGAGAGGATCGGGCACGTTCAGAAGCGCCTTCGCGTGCAACTGACGCAACAGGGCCTCGATTTGGGCGATGACATGGGCGGGGCGGGCTTCGTAATGGAGCTTGCTTAACGACTTTTGATTCGTGTTGTCGGCCATGATCATGGCTTCGACATTTCGGACGTCCGGCCTCAACAGCGTGCGAAGCAGGGATGATCCCACCGCCATGAGCTGATCTTCAGCTGAACCGTCGACGCCTTCAAAAAGGGCCTGTGCAAACTGATGGCAGCCGGCCGCGATGGCCGCGCTGAACAGCGCCTCCTTGTTCTCGAAGTGCCGATAGATGCTGAGCTTGGATATCTTCGCCCGCTGGGCGACCTTGTCCAATGTCGTCGCTTGAAAACCCAATTCCACAAAGAGTTCGCTCGCGGCATCGATTATCGTTTGGCCAAGCGCCTCGTTGGCGGGCCGGCCGCGCCGGCGCTGGCTATTTTCGGTCACGACAATTCCAGTCCTTGACAGTATCCTAATTCTTGCATTACGATACCATGAAGTATCTGAAATGTGCAAGTCAATGGGTAGACAACCTGTCCTCCAAATCAAGTTTCACTGGGCCGCCCGGCAATATCGAATGCGGCACTGTCCGGGCGGCCAAAATAGTGATGGGCGACTTTCTCGTCGATGCCGAAGCCCTGCTCGCTGCCCGTCTCAAGCGCGTATCGTCTGACGATATTGCGCCGACCTAAAGCACGAGGGATTCCATGCAACGACGGACCCTGCTGAAACTGGCCGCGCTTTCCACCCTCGGCATCCCGCGCGCCCAGGCCACCGCCAAGTCCGACCCAACCCCCTCCATCCACAACACGGAGCCCACCACCATGAATGACGTCATCATCATCGGCGGCAGCTTTGCCGGTCTCGCCGGCGCCCTGCAGCTCGGCCGTGCCCGCCGCAAGGTCACCGTTCTCGATACCGGCCTGCCGCGCAACCGCTTCGCCGGCCACTCGCATGGCCTGCTCGGCCACGACCACAAGCCACCGCTGGACATCCTGGCCGAGGCGCGGCAGCAGCTGGCGCGCTATCCGACGATCAAGCTGGTCAGTGCGCGGGCCGACAGCATCTCCGGCGCCATCGACAATTTCTCCGTCCTCACTTCCGATCGCGAAAGCCTTAGGGCGCGTCGCCTGATCCTGAGCTATGGCGTCGCCGACCAGATGCCTGATGTTCCGGGCTTTGCCGAAGGCTGGGGCACCTCCATCGTGCCCTGCCCCTATTGCGACGGCTTTGAAGTCGCCGGTCAGCATTGGGGCCTCGTCTGGTCCGGCCCGCAGTCGCACAATCAGGTCAGGCTGTTCCGCGATTGGACCGACAGGTTGACGCTCTTCGCCGATGGTCACGATATTCCGGCCGATATCCGGGCCGATCTAGCGCGACGCAACATACCTGTCGTCGATGGCCGGATCACTGGGATCGCCCAACGCGGGGCCCATAGCGCCACCGTCAAGCTCGATACCGGCCCCGATGTCGCGGTCGACATCCTGTTCGCGCATCCGCGCAACAAGCCGTCCGCAAGCCTGCATGAATCACTGGGCCTCGCCACGGTCAAAACACCCCTCGGCATCATCCTCAAGGTCGACGAGCGCCGCGAAACCAGCATGCCCGGCGTCTACGCCGCCGGCGACCTCGCCAACCCTATCACGCCGCCATCGGTCACCCTGGCATCATCGCACGGCGCGATGGCGGGTATCTTCGCCCAGCAGTCGATGGTGGTTTGAGAGCACAGATGCAGGATGAGCATGGCCGTCGAACCGAACAGCGCGGGTGTGCGCTTCCCTCCGCCCTTCGTCTATCTGGGAGCGCTGCTGTTGGGGCTGGCGGCGGAGCAGTTCGTCATTCTGCGCTCGTTCGGCATCCACTGGTGGTTGCTGGTTGCGACGGGCGCGCTGCTCTTCGTTGCCGGCGCGGCGATGATGCTTGTGGCGGCGGGGCTGTTCCGGCGGCTCGGCACCAACGTTCCGCCGTCGCAGCCAACGACCCTCATCGCAACGACCGGTCCTTATCGGTGGACCCGCAATCCCATGTATCTTGGCATGGCGCTTATCTATGCCGGCCTTGCGATCGGCTTCGACGGGCCGATCGCCTTCGCCTTGCTCCCGTTGGTGCTGATCGCGATCCAGACGCAGGTGATCGCCCGCGAGGAGCGCTATCTCGAAGCGAAGTTCGGCGACGACTACCGCCGCCACAAGGCCGAGGTTCGCGGATGGCTCTGACTATTGCGCCGCTGCCGTCTGCGTGGCCGCCCGTCAGCCAGCTTTCCCAACAGATCGCCTTCGTTACCCGGAGCAGCTTTCAGTATCTGGAAAGTATCCATCCGTCTTGCAGAGCCGTCGGCTATCCAACAACAGGGGGCATCAATGGTCTACAGTCTAATTGTCAAAAAAGAGATCCGCAGGAGCTTCGATCATGTCAACAACCAGCGTTGGGATGATGCTGCAAAGGGCCTAACACCAAACGCGTATCACTGGGTTGCCGGAGATCATGCGTTGGGGGGTGAGCGACATGGAAAGCAATCGGTGAAGCAATGGTTCGAGCGCATGGGCCGTGTTTTCCCGAAGCTTCACATAGATATTGAGCAGGTCGAGGTGACGGGTTGGCCATGGAACACCACAGTGTTCGTCAAGTGGCGGGCCAACGCGAGGCTACTTGACGGCCAAAGCTCGTATGTGAACAGGGGCGTCCACGTCTTCAAGTTGCGATGGGGCAAGGTTTATTCGATTGAGGAATACTTCGACTCGCAGGCTGCAGAACGAAGCCTCGCTATCCAAGCTCGTGCCGGTTTGGATGAAGCTGCGGCTGGACCAATCGTGAGCTAACGCGGATCATCCGTGTGATGCCGCCATCAGAAAAAGGATATGTCATGGCACAGCGCGATGCCGATCAGGTCGCCGACTGGAATGGCCAAAGCGGGGAGCGCTGGGTCGCCCACCAGGCCCGGCTCGACGCCATGGCGGCGGTGTTCGGCCAGGCCGCGATCGAAGCCGCCGCACCCGCGACGGGCGAGCGCGTGCTGGACATCGGCTGCGGCGCGGGCGCGTCGAGTCTGGCTCTGGCCGCCCGCGTCGGCGCGGGGGGCCATGTGCTGGGCGTGGACATATCCGAACCGCTGATCGGCCGAGCGCGTGCGCTTGCGCCAAAGGATACGCCGGTCCAGTTCCGGGTGGCCGACGCTGGCAGCGCCGAGCTGCCCGAGGGCGCGTTCGACATCTTGTTCTCGCGCTTCGGAGTGATGTTCTTCGACGATCCTACGGCGGCGTTCGCTCATATGCGCCGCGCGCTCAAGCCGGGCGCGCGGGTCGCTTTCGTCTGCTGGCGCGGCATGGCCGAGAACGATTGGGTGCGCCTGCCGATGGACGCAATCAAGGGCATCGTCCCGCCGACGGCGCCGCCCGATCCCGAAGCGCCCGGCCCATTCTCGTTCGGCGACCGGGGGCGGGTGGTGCGCATCCTGACGGCGGCCGGCTTCACCGATATCGCTATCGCGCCCTTCGATGCTTCCGTCCCGTTTGGCGAGGGCGCGACGCGGGACGCGGCGATCGACGACGCGGTGAAGATGACGTTCGAGATCGGCCCGCTGTCGCGCGCGCTTGCTGATCAGCCCGACGACATCCGCGCTCGCGCCTCGGCCGCGGTTCGTGCCGCCTTCGCGGACCTCCCCGGCGAGCGATCGGTGATGATCGACAGAGCGGCGTGGATCGTCACGGCGCGCAATCCGGCAAGCTGACGATTGCGACGATTATGGCGATTACGGTGACAGTGCACTCAATCGCTACGCCACCCTCTTCACGGGTCGAACGATAGTCACAACGACAGTTAAGTGCACTGTCACCGTAAGCTATCAACCTAAAACGCGAAGGATCCCATGGCTGACCTGATCAATCCCGCGCCGCGGGACATTCCCACCTCCAGCGCCCTGCCGATCGCGGTCCTTTCCGTTCAGCTCGCGATGGGAACGCTGGCGACCAACATCTTGCTGCCGTCTCTGCCGCATATTGCGATCTCATTGAATGTCACGAGTGCGGCGGTCACGTCCGCCATCACCGTCTTTCTTGCGGTGTTCGGATTGGGCCAGCTCCTGGTCGGACCGCTTTCGGATCGCTACGGAAGACGTTGGCCGGTCCTGATCGGATTTGCCGTGTTCTTCGCGGGCAGCGTCTGGTGCGGTCTGGCAACCGACCTGCCTAATCTCCTTGTCGGCCGCGTCGTGCAGGCAACAGGTGCTTGCGCGACGGCAGTGCTGTCTCGCGCCATCGCCCGCGACATGTTCAGCGGCGCAGCGCTGGCACGCGCGATGGCGCTCATCATGATCGTGATGACCGCTGCTGCCGGGTTCTCGCCGCTGCTTGGCGGCGCCCTCGACCACAGCCTGGGCTGGCGCGCCGAATTCGCGCTGGTCGCGGCCTTTGCTGCCGTCAGCGCCGTTGCCTACGGCATCGTTCTCGGCGAAACCCACAATTCGATCCGCACGCCGCTCAACCCAGTTGCCATCGGCAGGACCTATGCCGGCTTGATTGGCGACCGTCGCTTCGCTATCCCCGCGACCACCTCGAGCCTCATCATAGGGGGCATGTTCTCAATGTTTTCCGCTGCACCGCGCCTATTCATCGAAGCGCTGCACTTCACGCCGATCCAGCTCGGCCTCTTCTTCGCCGGAACCGTCTTCATCGTATCCGCCGCGAGTATGCTTGCAACAAGATTGGCACCACGCTACGGGCTCGATGGCCCGATCCGGGCAGGTTTGTGCGCGACGGCCGCCAGCAGCCTTGCGATCCTGCTCATCTCGATGATCAGCCCGACTTTCCTGCCGTTTCTGGGCGCGATGTGCGTTTTTCTTCTCGGCATGGGTGTTGTCATTCCACTGGCCACTGCGCGGGCGCTTTCTCCATTCGGGGAGAAGGCCGGCGCCGCCTCGGCGCTGCTGGGTTTCTTGCAGATGATGATCGCCGCGATCGGCGTATGGCTTGCTGCCACAGTGTCACATGAAGCAATGTTGGCGCTCGGCGTCGTGATGAGCGCGTTTTCCCTGCTGGCTCTTGGCCTGTACGCGCGGGGCCCAGGATCTTGATTGGCGCATGACTCCGCGCGCGTTTCTT
This sequence comes from Bradyrhizobium sp. LA6.1, assembly GCF_040547805.1. Lineage (NCBI taxonomy): Bacteria > Pseudomonadati > Pseudomonadota > Alphaproteobacteria > Hyphomicrobiales > Nitrobacteraceae > Bradyrhizobium > Bradyrhizobium sp. LA6.1. The sequence continues at coordinate 167,684 of NZ_JBEPQK010000016.1, forward strand.
TTCAGTCGCTCGTCAGCTTTGCGAAGTCCGGCTTACGCCGTCGGGCCAACGCGGCAAGGATTCGCCAGTCTGACAATTGGATTACGTGACAGTGCACTCAATCGATCCGCCACCCTCTTCATGGATCGAACAATAGTCACAACGACAGTTAAATGCACTGTCACCGTAATATCTGTCCTGTCCTTCTAGGTTTCTTACGAGTTACGTCGTGTGAGGAGAGTTTCGGCCTTTGTCCCTAAGCAAAGGCTGAAGCGGCGAAGCGATCCAGAATCTGCCCAGCCCCCTGGGTTGCTTCGCTGCCTCGCGACGACGGTTTGAACAGAGCGGCTGTCGTTTTTTGTAACTGGATCGTCTTTCGGAGAGAGCGATGAAGCGCTTCAACCTTTCGGCCTGGGCCGTCAGCCATCCGACGCTGGTCCTGTTCCTGATGCTGATGCTCGGCGTCGCCGGCTTCTTCTCCTATGAGAAGCTCGGCCGGGCCGAGGATCCATTCTTCACGGTGAAGGTGGTCAACGTCTCCGTGCTGTGGCCGGGCGCGACCGCGCAGGAGATGCAGGCCCAGGTCGCGGATCCCATCGAGAAGAAGATCCAGGAGCTGCCCTATTTCGAGAAGGTGCAGACCTATTCCAAGCCCGGCTTCGCCGCGCTCCAGGTGACCTTCCGCGACGATACGCCGCCGAAGGACGTGCCCCATCTCTTCTATCTGCTGCGCAAGAAGGTGATCGACGTACAGGGCCAGCTGCCGTCGGGCATCCTCGGGCCAGTCGTCAATGACGAGTTCTCCGACGTCGACTCCATCCTCTACATGATGACCGGCGACGGCGCCGACTACGCCCAGCTCAAGAAGGTCTCGGAGGGTTTTCGCCAGCGCCTGCTGAAGGTCACCGGCGTCACCAAGGTCAATCTTTACGGCACCCAGGACGAGCGCATCTTCGTCGAATTTTCCCACGCGAAGCTGGCAACACTTGGCATTACGCCGCAGGCGCTGTTCGATTCGCTCGCCAAGCAGAACAACGTGGTGCCAGCCGGCACGGTGGAGACCTCCTCGCAGCGCGTGCCGCTGCGCGTCACCGGCGCGCTCGACGGCGTCAAGGCCGTCGCCGAGACGCCGGTCGAAAGCAACGGCCGGGTATTTCGCCTGGGCGATATCGCCACTGTCACCCGCGGTTTCGTCGATCCGCCGACCTTCGTGGCGCGGCAGGAAGGCAAGCCCGCGCTCGGTATCGGCGTGGTCACCGCCAAGGGCGCCAACATCCTGGAGCTCGGCAAGGAGGTCGAGAACGCCACCAATGAATTCATGAAGGCGGTGCCGCAGGGCATCCAGGTCGAGCAGATCGCCGATCAGCCCAAGGTGGTCGAGCGCGCCGTTGGCGAGTTCGTACACTCCTTCATCGAGGCGCTGGCGATCGTGCTGTTTGTCAGCTTCGTCGCACTGGGTTGGCGCACCGGCATCGTGGTGGCGCTGTCGGTGCCGTTGGTGCTGGCGATCGTGTTCATCGTGATGAATGCGATGTCGATCGACCTGCATCGGATTACGCTCGGCGCCCTGATCATCGCGCTCGGGCTGTTGGTCGACGACGCCATCATCGCGGTGGAAATGATGGTGGTGAAAATGGAACAGGGCTGGGACCGCATGCGCGCGGCGGCCTTTGCCTGGGAATCAACCGCGTTTCCGATGCTCACGGGAACGCTGGTCACGGCCGTTGGCTTCCTCCCCATCGGCTTTGCCAATTCGGCAGTCGGCGAATACGCCGGCGGCATTTTCTGGATCGTGGCGATCGCGCTGGTGGCGTCATGGTTCGTCGCGGTGATCTTCACGCCCTATATCGGCGTCAAGCTGCTGCCTAACATCACCGTGCATCACAACCACGATCCGCATGCGGTGTACGAAACCCGTCTCTATCGGATCCTGCGCAGCATGATCCAGTGGTGCGTCGACCATCGGGTCAAGGTGGTGCTGGCGACGGTGGCCGTGTTCGCGCTCTCCATCGTTGGTTTCGGTCAGGTGCAGCAGCAGTTCTTCCCGCTGTCGGAGCGGCCGGAACTGTTCCTGCAGCTGCGGCTGCCCGAGGGCACCGCGTTCAACGTCACCGAAAAATCCGTGAAAACCGCCGAAGGGCTGCTGAAGGACGACAAGGACATTGCGACCTACACGTCCTATGTCGGTCAGGGCTCGCCGCGGTTCTGGCTCGGGCTCAACCCGCAGCTGCCCAACGAGGCCTTCGCCGAAATCGTCATCGTCTCCAAGGACGTCGACGCGCGCGAGCGGATCAAGGCCCGCCTGGAGAAGGCGGTGGGCGAGGGTGTGTTGTCGGAAGCGCGCGTGCGCATCGACCGTTTCAACTTCGGTCCGCCGGTCGGCTTTCCCGTTCAGTTCCGCGTCATCGGGCCCGATCCCAACGAGGTGCGCGACATCGCCTACAGAGTGCGCGACGTCGTCAGGGAGAATCCCAACGTCATAGATCCGCAGCTCGACTGGAACGAGCAGTCGCCCTACCTCAAGCTGGCGGTCGACCAGGATCGCGCCCGCGCGCTTGGCCTGACCCCGCAGGACGTGTCGCAGGCGCTGGCGATGCTGATTTCGGGCGCGCAGGTGACGACGATCCGCGACGGTATCGAGAAGGTCGGCGTGGTAGCCCGCGCGGTGCCGTCCGAACGGCTCGATCTCGGCCGGGTCGGCGATCTCACGGTGACCTCGCGCAACGGCGTCGCGGTGCCGTTGACGCAGATCGCGAAGATCGAATACTCCCATGAGGAGCCGATCATCTGGCGGCGCAACCGCGACATGGCGATCACGGTGCGCGGCGACGTCGTCGACGGCGTGCAGGCGCCTGATGTCACCAGCCAGATCTCGCCAAAACTGCAGGAGATCCGCGACAGCCTGCCGGCGGCCTACCGGATCGAGGCGGGCGGCGCGTTCGAGGAATCCGCCAAGGGCAATGCCTCCATCTTCGTGCTGTTTCCGCTGATGGTGCTGGTGATGCTGACCCTGCTGATGATCCAGCTGCAAAGCTTCTCGCGGCTGATCCTGGTGTTCCTCACCGCACCGCTCGGCATCGTGGGTGCTTCCCTCGGCCTCAACGTCGCCAACGCCCCGTTCGGTTTCGTGGCACTGCTCGGCCTGATCGCGCTCGCCGGCATGATCATGCGCAACACGGTCATCCTGGTCGATCAGATCGAGACCGATGTTTCGCACGGCCTCACCAGGCGCGCGGCGATCGTTGAGGCAACCGTCCGCCGCGCCCGTCCGGTGGTGCTGACTGCGCTCGCCGCCATCCTCGCCATGATCCCGCTGTCCCGCTCGGCCTTCTGGGGCCCGATGGCGATCACCATCATGGGCGGCTTGTTCGTCGCGACCTTCCTGACGCTCTTGTACCTGCCCGGCCTCTACGCCCTCTGGTTCCGGAAGAGCCTGGATGAGGCCGGCACTCCCGAGCAGCCTGCCGCGCAGCAGCATGGGAGCGATGACCCCCACGCAATTCCGCTTGCTGAGAAGCAACGCTGATTGACGAGTCCTGACAGATGACACTGATTGCGGAACATATCGAAGGCGATACCCGGGATCGTTCCTTGTCCGTCGGCGGTGCGACGCAGAACGTCATCGGCATGGGCAGGACACTGGACTTCTGCTTGGTCCACATCGTCGTCGACAGTCCGATCCCGAGCCGGTCGCGCTACGCCGCGAAACTGCGCCTAAGGTATTGCTGTCGATGAGGCGAAAAGAGATTTTTATCGGAGGCAGAATACTATTTTCCAGCGTAGCTTAGAGCGTGGGTTCTGATCTGCGAAAGTTGAAAACGCCTTTTCTTTCAACGGGGATTGACTGACACTCTCTCCGCCACGCTACGCCACAGCGCTCCCCTGTGTCCGATTGTTCGAAACTACCGCAAAGCCACCGAAGAATTCCGCGATGTTGCGCTAATTCAGCGCGGAAGTTGTAGTTTTTGCCGTGAGTTCGGAGGACGGTTCTTCCGCCACCGTCTTGTTCTTCTGTATCCCGTGCTCGAAGCGACAGCTTTAAAACAACGAGTAACGCGATTGGGGCAGTTGTGGCTAAATCCGCGATTTCAGCCCGAGTCACGCGCAAACCGTAGCTCTAGGCGTGGGTTCGGAGAATGCGTTTCGCGAAAGTAAAAACACATCGCCAGTGCTCAGTCCGCCCGACGTCGAACCCAAAACTCGGCCCGGCAAATCCCCGAGTTGGTTTCGTGAAATGGGCGGTTGTGGACGGAGGTAGAGCCTCGGACAAGCAGCAGATGCAGACTCACGCAAAACGATCCGTTCGATCACCTCATAGTAGTATTACATACGTACGGCTTAGCTCGCGCGACGCGCGATAAGAAGCGCTGCTCCTAGACCGCACATCACGGCTGCCGACGCACGTCTCGTCCTCGCGACGAATTTGGGCCGTTCGGTTAGCGCTTCTCTTGCTTTGGCAGCCCAGTGAGCTACGATCAGGTCGACGCCGGTGTTGAGCGCGACGGACATAGTTCCGAGAACGGTGAACTGCACGGCCACATTCGCGGTCGTGTCAACGAACTGCGGAATGAAGGCGAGGAAGAACGCGGCCGTCTTTGGATTCAGCGCCTCGACAACGATGCCTTCGCGCAGCGCACGGCCAGCGCCGGTCGTCCTGACCTCGGTCGGCGCGGCGACGCGCGCCTCCCTCCAGGTCTTGATGCCGAGCCAGATGAGATAGAAGGCGCCGGCTATCTTCAGCGCAGTAAACGCTTCCGCGCTCGCCATCACCAAGGCCGAGATGCCGATCGCGCCGGCGAGGACGTGCACGAAACCACCGAGACCCAAGCCGACGCTGGATGCCAAGCCTTCGGTCCGGCCGCCGGCCAGCGTGCGAGCGATGATGTAGAAGATGCCCGGACCGGGCGTGATGGCGACGAGCGTCGCCGCGGCCAAAAACAGCGCGAAAGTTTGAAGTTCGAACACCGAATCTCCGGAAGCTAGGCGGGCACGGTAACAAGAGGGGCCGCGGCACGGTCTGCAGGATGCTGGCTGGCCGCCAGGCCCGCCGCGACGCCGATGCGATCGGCCTCCGGACGGTTCTGGCTCATCTTGCGCTTGCCTTCGAAGCGCACCACCGGGATGCGGATCCCGACGATGCCGCGCAGCTGGGCAGAAATGAAATCCGCGGGAGCGTCGGAGACGGCCCATGGCTTTGCGCGCGCTCCTTCGTGCTTCCGCGTCAGGCGAGTCACCACGTCGAGCAGGCGCTCCGGATCCTGGAAGAACTCGACCGGTCCGTACGCGTGCACGGCGACGTAGTTCCAGGTCGGCACGACCTTGCCGGTCTCCTGCTTGGTCGCGTACCAGGACGGCGTCACGTACGCCTCTGGACCCATAAAGATCGCGAGCGCGTTTCCGATCGGAGGGAGCTTCCACTGCGGGTTGGCCTTAGCCAGAAGCCCGTAGATTACGCCGTGCTCGCCCTCGCTTTCGTCGAGAAAGAGCGGAAGGGGGGTCGCCAGCGGTCCCTCGGCGGTCGCCGTCACAAAGTTGGCCAAGCGGGCGTCCCGGATCGTCGCGCGGATGCTGTCGGGGTTCTCGTCCTTGAAGGCGGGAGGTGTGTACATGACCGGTCTCCGTTGTAGGACATGGAGATAGCGTGGGTCTGGACTACGTTAAACGTCCAGTTTTTCTCAAATCATCTAGTCCAGTTTGCGAGGCGATCAATCTGCTCGACGGCGTCGGCGAGCAATTTGCAGCCCTTCTCGATCTGCTTCGCATCCAGAGCCGAGTAGCCCATCACCAGGCCAACCACGTCTGGACGAACCGCTGTGCGCTGGTCGAAGAGGGGCGAAATCGGGTAGACACCGACGCCCTTAGAGCGCGCCGTCCTGACGAGATCGTCCTCCGCCGCGATCGGCAGTCCCTCGAACCATGCGACCAGATGCAAGCCGGCGGCGGCGCCCTCGACCCGGACGCGGTCCCCGAACCGGCGATGCAGGGCCTGCAGCAGCGATTCCCGGCGTTCGGCGTTGCGTCTTCGAGCACGTCTGACATGACCTTCGTAGGTGCCGCTCTCGAGCATCGCGGCGAGGGCCTCCTGTTCGAGCAACGGTGTGTGGCGGTCCATGACTTGCTTGGCGGCGGCGAAGGCGGATTGCAGCCCTGCGGGCACGACGAGGTAGCCGACCCTAAGGGTGGGCGACAACGTCTTGGAGACCGTACCGAGGTAAACGACCCTGCCGCTGTCCTGGAGCGTTTGCAGCGGCGGGACCGGCTTCGTGTCGTATCGATACTCGCTGTCGTAGTCGTCCTCGATCAACCACGCATCGTGTTTTCTCGCCCACGCGAGAAGTTCGTATCGTCGCGCGACCGGCAACACGCCGCCTAGCGGATATTGGTGGGACGGCGTCACGTAAGCGAGCCGGGCTTCGATCTTCGCGACGCGCTTGGTGTCGAGGCCGTCCGCGTCTACGGGGACCGGCACCGCGATGGCGCCCGTCGCCGCGAAAACCACCTTAGCGATCTGGTAGCCGGGGTCTTCCATGACGAAGCGGTCGCCAGCGTCGAGGAGCAGCCGAGAGCAGATATCGAGCCCCTGCTGAGAGCCGTTGACGACGACGATCTGGTCGACGTGGCACCGCACGCTCCGCGATCGCCACAGATAGCCCTGAAGGGCTCTTCGGAGCCGCAGCGATCCGCAAGGATCATCGTATGCCAGGTGTACGGGCTTGCGGGAGATGGCGGCGACCATGGCCTTCTTCCAGGCGGACACCGGGAAATCCGACGGCGAGAGCTCGCCGTATCGAAAGTTCGCGACCAGGCCGCGAGGCGGATCGGTCCATCGGGAGGATCCTTCAGGAGTCGCGCCCCGAGTTGTGAGAGGTGAATGTTGCGAGCCGAAGTGCGGGACGCTTCGCGCTTTTCGATCGCGCCGACGGCCGCGCCGACCACGCGGGGCCGCGCACCTCGACGGACATTTATGAAGCCTTCCGCCGCCAACTGTTCGTAGGCGACGGTAATGGTCGAACGGGAGACGCCTAGTTCGGCGGCGAGGGAGCGCGAAGACGGCAAGGCGCCGTCGGTGCCGTAGGTCCGTCCGATTATCTGCGCCTTGAGCGTTTCGTATATCCGTCGGGCACCCATCCGCCCCGATGTTTCCATGACGCCTCCATGTGCGAGCGGCCTTGGCGTTCAGCGGAAGCGGCAACCGTGATCGCCCGTCAAGCCGAGCGCAAAGGTTTGCTACTTGTCCGTTGTGAACTCCGGCGTGCTCGCAGCATCCGGTGCTAGTCGACCGATCAGCCCGTGGATGTCGCCCAGGACCCATAGATCGGTCACCTTATCGCCTCGAAACGTGAAGATCGGAGCACCGTACCACCAGACGTGTCGCCCAGTGGGGGCATGTCCGAATATCGACTTTCGATGGATGCCATGGAAGCGCAGCTTGCCTGAGACTTTGTTGCGCTCCTCGACGAGATCGAGAATATCCGACGTGTAGTGTTCTAAGGATTCGGTGATCCACCGGACGTAATCGGCGAATTGCGCGTGCCCGACGACCGTCGGACCGAGGGAGCCGCGGAAGGTGAATTCCGGATGGAAGATTTCCGGAATCAGCGCGACGTCGGCGTGATCCCACATATCCTTGTAGAATTTCCGCACGACCTCCTTTTGCGGGGTCAGTTCGCTCCGATCCAAAACCAAAGGAGCTTCCAGTCCTGCCGGCGGTGCGATCATCTCGCGAACCTTTCGATCATGTTCATCGATTCACGTCGACGACCGTGCGCCCTCGCACTTGGCCACTCATGAGGCGGTCCGCGGCGGCGACGACGTCGTTCAAACCGATTTCGATGGCTGTCTTCTCAAGATCGGCTTCGGTGAGCAAGGAGGCGAGGCGATCCCAGGCCTCCACACGTTCCGCCTTTGGACGGGTCACGCTGTTGATGCCGAACAGTGCAACTCCGCGCAGGATGAAGGGTGCGACGCTCGCGGGAAAATCCAATCCCTGCGCCATGCCGCACGCTGCGACGGCTCCGTCCGCTTTGATTCCGGCGCACACGTTGGCGAGGGTGTGGCTGCCTACCGATTCGATCGCGGCGATCCACCGTTCCTTCTGCAGCGGCTTGCCTGGCTGCGACAATTGTGACCGGTCTACGATTTCGGCAGCGCCCAGGCTCTTGAGATAGGGCTCTTCGTCCGGCCGGCCGGTCGAAGCCACGACACGGAAGCCGAGCTTGTGGAGCAGCATGATCGCGATGCTGCCGACGCCTCCGCTGGCGCCGGTCACCAGCACGTCGCCGGCACCGGGACGGATTCCGTACTTCTCGAGTGCCATGACCGACAGCATCGCGGTGTAGCCTGCGGTGCCGATGATCATCGCGCGGCGGGAAGGCATCGAAGCCGGCAGCTTGATCAACCAGCCGGCCTTGACCTTGGCTCGTTGCGCCAGGCCGCCCCAGTGTTGTTCGCCGACGCCCCAGCCGTTGAGTACCACGCGGTCTCCTGGCGTGAAGGCCGGGTCGGAGCTTGACGAGACCACCCCCGCAAAATCTATCCCCGGCACGAGCGGAAAGGATCTCACGATCGGGCCCTTGCCGGTAATCGCGAGGCCATCCTTGTAGTTCAGCGTGCTGAACTCGACGTCGACGGTCACGTCACCTTCGGGGAGGCGGCTGTCCGGCAATTCGGCGACGTCGGCGCGGTATCCCCGCTCGTCCTTCTCGATCAACACGGCTTTGAACAACTTGAACTCCTCTTTCACGTTTTTCTTTTGGACCGGGGCTTCGTCCCGTCCGGCCGCGGGAGACCGGCGACGAAGCCGAAGATGAAGGTATCGAGCGGGCCGCCGTTCTTGACGAGGCGCGCCCGCATCACCGCTCCCTCCCAGCCGATCCAGAAGAACTCCGCCAAGACATCGCAATCCGCGGCGGCGTCGACCTCGCCGGCGTTGCATGCGAGTTCCAGACAACGCGCCACCTTCCGCTGCCATCCCTTGATGATCTCGTCCAACGCGGACCTGTAGTCGTCGGGGAGAGCCTCGACCTCTTGGCTGAGGTTTCCGACGAGGCAGCCGCGCGTATAGCCGTATTTCGCCATGCCCGCTTTGGCGTCTTCGACGAAAGCTCGCATGCGCGCCAACGGCGCAAGCCTTTCGTCGTTCAGGGCGCGGTCCAGCTTGTGCCGGAAGAAGGAGTCGTAGGCCCTCATGATTTCGCGGCCATACTCGGCCTTGCTTTCGAAGTAATGGTAGAACGACCCCTTCGGCACGGTGGCGCGGCGCAGCAGCGCGTCCAAGCCCGTAGCGGCAAAACCCTGCTGGGTCATCACCTCCATTCCGCAACGGATCAGGACGTCGCGTGTCGGCGCATATCCGACGTCGTGCCGGTTCGTCACGCCCGGCCGATGATGACTATCTGCAGATTTCGCCATTTGTGACCTCATTAGACCGATCGTCTAGAACACAACCGTTGGAGCTAGGCAAGTGTCGACTGGAGCACCGGCCAGGCGGTAGGCAAGAAAAAATTCACTTAGACTGCTGCCAAATATCGCACATTGAAAACTTTCTCCGCAGTCTTTGCCGAGTCATTGTGCGGTCCGTGTCGCTTCATACGAGTTTCATACTTGACACAAAGTGTCCTTCTAATCGAAGGTTGGTCATTCTTCGAGAGAGGTGCTGGATGTTTCGATCGTTCCGAAAAACCGCGTCGATTGCCGCCGGCGCCGCCGTTCTTTGTCTCGGCTTCCTCACTGGACCGGTCGATGCCGCCGATGCCTATCCCTCGACCACGATCAAGCTGGTCGTGGGATTCCCGCCCGGAGGTCCCACGGACATCATCGGCCGGGTGATCGGGCGTCTGCTCTCGAAGGAGTTGAACCAGACCGTCATTGTGGAGAACAACGGCGGCGCCGGCGGAATGATCGCAGCATCCAACGTCTCCCGCGCGAAGCCCGACGGGTACACGCTTCTCGTCGCGGTGGAGTCCTCGAATACTCGCGCCAAGGCACTCTATTCGTCCGTGCGCTACGATCAGCAGAATGGCTTCACCTACATCCGGAAGGTCGCGAAGCAGCGGAACCTGCTCGTGGTGAACCCGAAGTTTCCCGTATCCAGTGTTCCGGAGCTCGTCGCCTATCTGAAGGCGCATCCAGGAGAAGTGAACTTCGGCGGTACGTTCGGGGCGACATCTCACGTCGGCGGCACGCTGTTCGACATGGCCTACGATACGAAGATGTCGTTCATCAACTATTCGGGCGGCAATCAACCGATCGTCGATTGCATGTCGGGGATCTTGCAGGTGGGCTTCTTCACCGAAGCCACGATAGGTCAGCAGGTCAAGGCAGGATCCCTGAAGGCGCTCGCGGTGACGTCGGCCGACCGGTCGCCGGACTTCCCGGATCTGCCGACGATCGAACAGGCGGGCGGCAAGCCCATCGATATCTCCCCATGGTTCGGGGTCGCGGGCCCGCCGGGCCTTCCGGCCGAAGTCGTCGCCAAGATTGGCGCCGCCCTCGACAAGGCTTCGAGCGATCCGGAATTCCTGAAGCAACTGGAAACGATCGGCGCCACCTTGATCACCGGTTCGACGGTGGAGAGCTTTACGGCCGACGTCGGAAAGGAAGAGGCCTACTGGAATAAGTGGGCCAAGGATATCGGGGCGCCTCTTCAGAAGTAGCTCGCCGAAGGATCACCCATGGACTTCTATCACCAGTACGACGCTCATCTTTCCGCTGACGAGCGTGACCACGTGGCGAAGGCGCGGGCGTTCTGTGCTGGTGCCTTTTCCGCGAGCGTCTTCGCCGCGCACATGACGGGTGAGGCGTTTCCGGAAAAGTGGATCGCCGAGTGGGCAGCGATCGGCATGCTGGGACTTCAGGCCAAGCGCGCTCACGGTGGCTTGGAAGCGTCCTACCTGTGCAAGATCCGCGTAGCGCAGGAGATGGCGCGCCACGGCTTCGCAGCGGCGTTCTGCCTGAACCATCATCAAGGCGGAGCGACGCGTCTTTCCCAGACTGGTACGCCGATCCAGATCGAGCGACTATTGCAGCCCGCGCTGCGCGGGGAGCTTCTCCTGACGACAGCCATGACCGAGCCGGCCGGCGGCAGCGATGTCTCCGCCCTTACCACGACGGCCGTTCCGGTCGACGGCGGCTGGGCTCTGAGCGGCACCAAGGCGTGGATGACGGACGGCTTGCTGGTCGGCGGTTTGATCGTCCTGGCCCGCGTGGGCAACGCTGCGGGGGCAGCGGACATCGCCAGCTTCTATGTCCCATTCGGCGAGGCCGAAACGGTGAAGCGGAGTGAGATCATCATTCCCGGGGCGCGTTCCTTCCGCCTGGCCGAGGTGGCCTTCGACGCTCACTTCATTCCCGAGTGGTGTCTAATCGCAGCGCCGGGGGCCGCGCTCAAGGCGTCGATGGCTTCGGTCAACGCGGCCCGCGTTCATGTGGCGGCCATGTGCGTCGCGACTCTGCATGCGGCTCTGTGCGAGGCGGTCGACTACTGCGACGGCCGACAGGCCTTCGGAAAGCCGCTGACCGGACATCAGGGCCTTCGCTGGGAGCTCGCGGACGTGTCGGTCCGGCTCGAAGCCGCCAACGCGCTCGTTTTCCGCGCCGCCGAGCAGATACAGACCCGGGGAAATCCTGTCGCGCTGGCTGCGCAGGCTAAGAAGTTCGCAGTCGACACGGCGCTCTGGGGCATCGATCAGTGCGTCCGGATCGTGGGCGCGACCGGCGCCAGCGCAGCCCACCGCCTGAACATGCATTTCGCCGAGGTCCGGATGGCGGCCTACGCCGACGGCACCAACGAGATGCTGCTCGACCGGGTCGGTCGCAGCCTGTCCACGACGTACCCTAAATCAATCCCGTAGCAAAAACGGCGGACTAAACGATGCGCAACGTAGTGGTTGAGAACGCGGCGGCGGCCGTGGAAGGCATCAGGGACGGCGACACCGTCATGATGGGCGGGTTTGGCGGAGCGGGCCTTCCGCTCGGCGTGGTCAAGGCGGTGCTCGAGCGGGGCGTCCGCGACTTGACGCTGATATCCAACAACGCCGGCTCCACGGAAGACGATCTGTCGCTTTGGTTCGAAGCCAAGATCGTCCGCAAAATCGTGTGCTCCTATCCGCGAAGCGCAAAGCAGTTCGCCGAACAATATCGTGCCGGCACGGTCGATCTCGAACTCGTTCCACAGGGCACACTGGTGGAACGCATTCGGGCTGGGGGCGCCGGTCTTGGTGGCTTTCTTTCTCCCGTCGGCGTCGGAACGGTGTTCGCGGACGGCAAAGAGAAGATCGTCGTTGATGGGCGCGAGTTCATTCTCGAGCTTCCGCTTCGGGCAGATTTTGCTTTCGTCAAGGGGCATCTCGCCGACACGCTAGGCAACGTCACCTACAACAAGACGGCGCGCAATCACTGCGCGGTCATGGCGACCGCCGGCCGGACGGTGGCCGTGGAGGTCGATCGCGTGGTCGAGGCCGGCGACTTGGATCCGGAAGCCATCGTCACGCCCTGCATCTTCGTGGACCGCGTTTTCGCAAGGAGTTCCCGATGACCCCGCTTTCACGCGACGCGCTGGCACGCATGGTCGCGCTTCATCTGCCGGAAGAGGGCTTCGTCAATCTCGGCATCGGCGCTCCGACGCACGTGGCTGACTACCTGCCGACCGGCTCCGGCGTGATCCTTCACAGCGAGAACGGCATCCTCAACGTGGGCCCAAAGCCAACGGCGGGCGAAGAGGACTGGGATCTCATCAACGCCGGGAAGATGCCGATCTCGCTCCGGACCGGAGGCTCCTACTTCGACTCCAGCCTCTCGTTCGCGATGATGCGGGGCGGCCATCTCGATGTCGCCGTGCTCGGCGCGTTTCAGGTCTCCAAGGACGGCGACCTCGCCAACTGGACGACCGGCGACAACGGGTCTCCCCCTGGGATCGGCGGAGCCATCGATCTGGCGGTCGGCGCCAAGTCGATCTGGGTGATGATGGACCACACCACGAAGGATGGCCGCTCCCGCATCGTGGAGCGATGTGGATATCCGCTCACGGCGCGCAGAGTGGTAACCCGCATCTTCACCAACCTCTCCATCATCGACGTGACCGAGGATGGTCTGGCGGTGCGAGCACTGCTCGACGGCTTCACGATCGACGCGCTGCGCGATCGGACGGAGGCGCCGCTGCGCATCGCCGGCGAGATCCTGACCATCAGGCAGGATGGGAGCGTCGCATGATCTATCGCGTCGCCGAGCTCGTCGCGGACAGCCTCGTCGCTCATGGGGTCGACCGGGCCTTCGGGGTGCCAGGAGAGAGCTTTCTGGCGCTGCTGGATGCGTTGCGCGATCGCAACGACTTCGATCTGGTGACCTGCCGACACGAAGGAAGCGCGAGTCTCGCGGCCGTCGCGGACGCCAAGCTCACGGGTCGTGCGGGCGTCGTGATGGCGAGCCGTGGTCCGGGCGCCTTCAACGCCGCGCTCGGACTACACGTGGCTGCGCAGGAGGCGATCCCGCTGGTGATGCTGGTCGGTCAGGTCGACCGTCCGAATCTCGCGCGCGACGCCGTGCAGGAGATCGACTGTGGCCGTTCGTTCGACGGCGTGCTGAAATGGTCGGTGCGTCTGAACTCGGCAGATCTCGTTCCGGAGATGATGGCCCGCGCGTTCGCGGTGGCCCATACTGGAACGCCCGGTCCCGTTGCGGTCGAGCTGCCTGAGGATCTCCTTGAGGAAGCCGCCGAGGGGCTCTCCATCAGAACCAACGGGCTCGCGCGTCCGGAGCCGGGCGGTGCGGCTATCGAAATTGCGGCGGCGGCGTTGACGGCAGCAGAGCGGCCGATCCTGCTGGTTGGCGGCGAATGTCGAACGGCATCGTTCCGCGAAGACCTGGTCACGTTCTCCGAGAAGTGGAGCGTCCCTGTTGTCACCATGAACAAGATGCAGGACCAGTTTCCGAACGCTCACCCGCTATGGGCCGGTCAGTTCGGATTCTTCCCGTCCCAGCCCCACGTGAAACTGCTCGAACGCTCCGACCTCATCGTCGCCGTCGGGACGCGTCTGGGTGATCTGTCCTCGCTCGGCTTTGCGTTTCCGAGACAGGCCGAGCCGCGCCAAGCGTTGGTCCACGTCTATCCGGATCCTGATGCGATCGGAAAGCGCGTTCAGACTGACGTCGCGGTCGTCTCTGGATCGCATGCGTTCGTAACGGCCATGCTCGCCGCTCCCGCGGCAGCGCGGGACCGGACCGAGTGGCTCCGGGCAGCCGCCGCGGTGCGGACGGCCACGCACGGTTGGCCTCGTTTCGGCGTACCGCCGGCGGACGTCTTCGGTCACGCGGTGGCCGCCATCGCCACGCACTTCAGGCCCGACGGCATCGTCACGACTGACTCCGGCAATTTCGCCGGATGGGTCCATCGCATCTTCAGCCTCGAGCCGGCTGCGCGGCTGCTCGGCTCGGCGTGCGGGGCGATGGGCAGCGGGGTCCCGTCCGGGCTCGCCGCGAGCCTCCGTTTTCCGGGCCGGCAGGTGGTCGCCTTCTGCGGAGACGGCGGCTTCCTGATGACGGGCAACGAACTGGCGACGGCCGTCGCCAGAGGCGCGAACCTCAAGATCGTCGTATCCAACAACCGGTCCTACGGGACCATCCGGTCGCACCAGGAGCGGGCCTTTCCAGATCGTCCGTACGGTACCGACCTTTCGAATCCCGACTTCGCCGCTTTGGCACGCGCCTTCGGTGCTACGGGCTTCGTCATCGAGGACGCGGAGAGTGCTCCGTCGACGGTCGCAGAGGCCATGACGGCCAAAGGACCGGTCGTCATCGAGGTGCGATCGGACGTGCGCCAGACGCCCGACAAATCGCTCGCCGCATCACGTTGAGACCAGTTCAGATCAAAGCCAGGGAGAAACACGATGGACGCGATCGCAGTCGAGAAACCCCAGGCCGCGATGTCCTGGCAGGGTGTCGTGCGCTTCCTTCACAAGACCCCGCGCGCCTTTTTGCCGATGCGCTCGTTTCCTTCGCTTGAGCTCGTCGCCGGACGCGGCATCGAGGGCGATCGATATTTCGTTGGCCACGAAACTGGATTCTATTCCCACAAGCCGGAGGAGGGACGGCAGGTCACCCTGTTCGAGATTGAGACGCTCGAGGCACTGCGGCGCGACCACAAGATCGAGTTGCTGCCAGATGAACATCGCCGCAACGTGACTGTCGAAGGCGTCCCGCTGAATCATCTCGTTGGCCGCCGCTTTCGGTTAGGAGAGGCGATCGCAGAGGCGACCCGTCTTTCGACGCCGTGCCGGCACATCGAAGAGATACTCGGCAAATCGGTCTTCGATCCGCTGATCAACCGGTCGGGGTTGAACTGCAAGATCATCGCTGGGGGTACCCTGCGCGTGGGCGATGCCGTGAGGCCGATCTAGATGGCGAAAGCGATCAAGACGGTCTCCGCAATTGTCTCCAAGGTCGAGGATCTGGGCAACGACACCAAGCGCTTCACGCTGGTCGACCAGGATGATTGGGAACTGCCGCCATTCCGGCCCGGGGCGCACATCGATGTCCACCTGGCGCAGGGTCTCGTCCGAACCTATTCGCTCTGCAATGAGCCGGACGACGATCGGCGTTACGTGATCGCGGTGAAACGCGAGCGCGAAGGCCGCGGCGGCTCGAGCTTCCTGCACGACCGGGTAGAGGCGGGACAGCCGATTTCCGTCTCGCTGCCGCGCGGCGGGATCGCGCTGGATCCGGAGGGGACGAACGTATTCGTCGCCGGAGGCATCGGAGTGACCCCGTTCATCTCAGCGATCCGGCATCTCGAGCGCCGAGGGCGCTCAAATTACGTGCTGCATTGGACCAGTCGCGGACGGCCGGTCCTACCCGATATGATCGTGCCAGCGATCGACGCGGGCCGCGTCCACCTGTACGACACGACCAGGCAGGCCAAGCCTGTCGTCGCCGCGATCGTCGGAGAATTCACCGGATCTGGTCTGGCGGCCTGCTGCGGACCCGACCCGATGCTGAAAGCCTTCGAAGATGCCGTTTCGGCCTGGCCGGAAGAGCGGAAGCACATCGAGATGTTCACGCCGCCGAAGGTGTCCGCCAAAAGCGATGTGCCTCCCTACGAACTCTATCTATCGGCGAGCAAGAAGTTGGCGACGGTCACGCCGGATGTTGGTCTTCTCGGGACGCTGGACGCGCTCGGCGTCGACGTGCCCGTGTCCTGCGGCGGCGGCATTTGTGGTGCGTGCCGCACGCGCTGGTCCGAGGGGCCGCCTATCCATCGCGATCGCGTGCTTTCACCCGCCGAGCGGCAGAATGAACTCATCGTCTGCGTGGGCGACTGCGCCGGACAGAGACTGGTGCTGGATCTCTGATCGGTCGGAGAGCCCTTTCTACAGTTTGAATTGTCGGTGGTTTGGTGCGAGATCGATGCAGGCAATAACTTCGGAAAGATCCGAGCGAGATGACACTCAACCTCAAATTCCTCCGCGTGCAGAGCGGCATGACGCTGGAACAGCTTGCCGCCGATTCCGGTCTGACCCGCAGCTATCTTTCCAAGCTCGAACGCGGGCTGTCCTCTCCGTCGATAGGCTCCGCGCTCAAGATCGCCGAGGCGCTCGGAACGACCTTAGACCACTTTTACGGCCAACCCGACGACCACGACCCGATCACGATCGTCCGCGCGAAGAACGGGAAGGCGGGCGACGTCGACACTCACCTGTCACTTGTCGCTGGACTGGCTCCCGAACGCACGATGCGTGCCTTCATCGTGCGGCCGACCAAGACGGCGAAACGCGGTCGCATCATGAGCCACCACGAAGGTGAGGAGATCTTGTTCATCCTCACCGGCCGGATCGAACTCGTCATCGGAAAGCGCAAGGAGACCCTGAATCCCGGCGATTGCATCCAATTCGATTCCACGATCCCGCACAAGCTGATCCAGGTGTCTTCCGAACCGGCATCGGCGCTCGTCGTGATAGCGACCAAGACCGCATAGAGGTGCCGAGAATGCCAATCATGCTGCGAAAGAAGGACTTTTACGCCGGGCTGCTCATGGTGCTGCTAGGCGCCGGGATCGGTCTCAACTCGGCTACCTATTCGCTCGGGACCTTCGCGCACATAGGACCGGGTATGTTTCCGTTCATGCTCGGCGTGATGATGGTTATCGTCGGAGGCCTGATCTTCGTCACCGGGTTGGCGACGCCTCTTGAAGAGGGAGAGCGCATATTGCCTGCGGCAATGGAGTGGCGCGGCTGGGCCTGCATCCTCGCGGGACCGCTGATGTTCATCCTTTTCGGCGTCTATTTCGGCATGGCCGCGGCCACCTTCATGTGCGTCTTCGTCTCCGCGCTCGGCGACAGAACCGCCACCGTGAGAGGTTCGGCCGTCCTGGCTGTGGTCGTCACGGCCGCCGGCTGCCTTCTCTTTTCCTACGTGCTGAAGGTTCCTTTCCCGCTGTACCGTTGGGGGTTCTAGATGTTCGCGAGCGCGCTTTCCGATCTCTGGTACGGCTTCGGGGTCGCCTTCGAGCCGCAGAATTTCATGTGGTGTTTCGTCGGCGTTCTGGTCGGCAACATGGTGGGCGTTCTGCCGGGAATGGGACCGCTGGCCACAATCTCGGTGCTGCTGCCGTTGACGTTCGGCATCAAGCCAGTCGGCGCGATCCCGATGCTGTCAGGCGTGTTCTATGGAGCGCAATACGGCGGCGCGATTTGTTCGATCCTGCTCAACCTGCCGTGCCATCCGCCGCACGCGGTGACGTGCCTCGACGGGTATCCGCTGACGAAGCAGGGCCGCGGCGGCGCGGCGCTCGGCATCACGGTACTGTCGTCGTTCGTCGGCGCCTCTTGGGGCATCCTGGAGATGATCTTTCTGGCTCCGGTGCTGGTGAAGGTCGCGCTGGAGTTCGGTCCGACCGAAATTTGCTCGCTGATGCTTCTGGGTCTGCTCGCCGGTTCGACGCTGGCGAAAGGCTCGCCTCTCAAGGGCATCGCCATGACGTTGCTCGGCCTGTTTCTAGGAATCGTGGGAACGGATGTCGAGACCGGCTCGGAGCGCTTCACGTTCGGCATCCCGAATCTCCTTGACGGCATCGAACTCGTCGGACTCGCTCTCGGTCTATTTGGTATCGCCGAGTTCATGAAGAGCGTGAATCAATACTCCGAGGTGAACACGCGCTATTCGAACGTCGGCCTGCGCGATCTGCGTCCATCGCGCGACGAACTCCGCCGCTCGATCCCCGCGATGTTGCGCGGCACCATCATCGGGAGCCTTTGCTCGCTCATTCCGGGAACGGGACCGACGATCGCTTCGTTCATCTCCTACGCGACCGAGAAGAAGGTTTCGAAAACGCCAGAGAAGTTCGGCACCGGCATGATCGAAGGCGTCGCCTGTCCGGAGGCATCGACGCATTCGTCGGTACAGGGCGACTTCATCCCGACTATGAGTCTCGGTATTCCCGGCGACGCAGTGATGGCCCTGATCCTGGGTGCGCTGATGATCCAGGGTATCGTGCCCGGTCCCCAGCTGATCAAAGAGCATCCGGACATCTTCTGGGGCCTGATCGCGAGCTTCTGGATCGGCAACGTCATGCTGGTCTTGCTCAACGTCCCGCTGATCGGGTTGTGGGTGAAGCTCCTGATGATTCCCTACAAATATCTCTATCCAAGCGCGCTGTTCTTCGTCGCGATCGGCGTCTACTCGACCAACAACGACATGTTCCAGGTCGGCGAGACCGTCGTCGTCGGGTTGATCGGCTATCTGCTGTTGCTGCTCGATTTCCACCCTGCCTCGATCCTGCTCGGCTTCGTCCTGGGGCCACGCCTGGAGGAGAACTTCCGCCGTTCGTTGCTGGTCTCGCGCGGCGACGCTATGATTTTCGTCGAGCGGCCGATCAGCGCGTTCTTCCTGTTCCTGTGCGTTGCACTTCTGGCGGCACAGGTCTACGTGCGTATTCGTAAACCGCAAGGATTTGCGGCGCTCGACGTCACAGAGGGGAAGGGCGCCGCGGTCGCGCGACCCGCGGAGTGAGCTTCATCCGATTAAGCCGCTTGAGAAGTGCCTGTGCTTGGGTCACGAGCACACTGTCAGCCTTGATGTTAGCCACGATCGTGCCACCTCTGGCCCGCGCCTCAAGGCAGCCTTCCGCATGAAGCTGATGAAACGCCTCGATGACGGTCCCCCTCGCGAGTTGAAGCGAAGCCCGATAACTCGCCTTTTTAAGCACAAGCCAGGCAAAGTTTGGTTCTACAGGGCCAAAGAACATCCGCCGAGAGTGAGCTGTCGCTCCGATGTACCGCACCTTCCGACAGCGGCCTGATGCCCGTCGCCTTATGCTGCCGGACGCATTTCCGGTATTGCCAAGTCTTGCCGAGAATGTAGAATTCGCAAGATTTTGTTGCGCTCTTGACGCACTGCGATTGCAATACGATAGTTCTTTGTTCTGGGGTCTTCGATGTTCGATCCTGCTACGACCGCGCTTTTGCGCGCGGTGCTCGACGAGGTCTGCGAAAACATTTCCCGGGCCGAGACCGGCACCCGTACCCACGTCGCTTCGAGAATCTTGGAAGCCGTAACCAGAGGCGACATATCTCCGGACCACCTCAAGCAGGTCGGACGCGAAGCGCTGTCCGACGCGCCGACCATGTGGCGATAGTCGAAGAGGCAGGCGAGGTGAACTTCCAGATCACGGTGCTGAAGATCCTGGTGAGCTATCCGGACGGCTTCGCGCTCATGGCGGACCTGAAGCGCGACATGGCGATTCTGGCGACGAGCGGCCGCGACTGGGCCGAGCGGACCAAACGTTTGGGCGCGCGAGCGACGGATCTGGACATCTTCTCGCAAGGGCTCGTGGAACGCGAAAACGGTGGCTGGAGGATCACCACGAAGGGGCGGGCCACGCTGGAACCGGTTACGCCAGACCGCTTCTCAAGTTCGGCGGCGAGCTCATGTTGATACACGATTGCTTTCATCCGGCGGGTTTTCCAGGCGCATCACACTCGAGCGGCTAACAGTCCCGGCAGATGCTTCTGATCTTCTCGAGGGCGCGGTCGGTCGGGTCCCACAGATCCTTCTCGGGTCTAATCGTACCGATTTGCTCCGCCGCCCGCGGGTATTGTCTATGCGATCCGGGCGTTTTCCACTAGCGGAAATCGGCTCCATCAAAAAAGGCCCCAACATGAGGATCAACACGATGCTCATTTGCAGTTTTTGCAGATCGACCCCACCATCCTGTCCGTGTTGCTCATCGATCTTGGCGTCGCTATCCTGCTGGTTGGTGGTCGCAGGCCTTCCGATCCCTCCGGCAGGCGCGGTCTGCGCAGCCGCGGCCGAAGAGCCCGAGGAAGCAGCGGTGCCGGCCGCATTGGTGCCGCGCGTCCGGGCTTCGCTTTCGGTGTCGATCCTTTGCCCCGGTTCGTGATTGACGCCGGGCTGCGCCGTTGCGGGGGCATTGCCGACGGTGGAGTTGCCGGGAGCGCCAACGGTTCCGGCGGGATTTGCTGGGCCAGACCCTGCAGTGCCAGCAGCGTTTGTAGCTGAAGGTGAGGATGTCCCTGTACCGCCCGCCCCGGACAAGGCTGCGCCGCCGGCTCCTCCGCCCGCGGACCCACCGCCACTGCCTCCACCACCGCCACCTTGAGCGAAAGCAGCGCAGGGAAGGATAATCGCCAAGGCCAAGGCACACGAGAGAGCTTCCTGTCGCGACACCTTTAACGACCATGCGGGCTCTCGAGGTTTGGTTCCTAGAGTTATGCGTTCTAGGCGTCGAGGACGCCGAATTGCCGCCGGTAAGCATCGATCGCCCGGTTCGAGAGCAGCAACCTGCTACGTTCACCGTTCCGGACCATTTGCTCGATCTTATGGGAGAGAAATTGGCTGGCTTCGGCAGCGTCGCCGAGGTCGCCCGAGCGCTCGAGGAACTCCCAAGCGATCTGGACGGAATGTTCAACAAGATGAGAAAGTGGGGTGTCGGCCATAGTGAGCCGAACGCTTGCTCCTTCCCAGGGTTCCTAGGCCACCTCGGAGGACGCAATGCGTGGTCGAGGTAGATGCATCCCATTTGCCATCGGCCGGCGTCCGAGAGCAATGAGCGGCGTAATCGCTTGTCGTCGCTCCCACGGCTAACCAGTTGCGGACCTCAAGGGAACATGGGTTCAACCCCGCAGTTGCTCCCCGGCCAATGGAGTAAGGAAAGATGTCCAAGAAATCGCTCGCTGAAATCGCGAAGGAAATGGCCGGCATCGACATCGCCATTCTTTCGACCCACACAGAAAACGGTGAGATTGCCAATCGACCCATGAGTAACAACGGCGACGTGGCTTACGACGGCACGTCTTATTACTTCACTTACGAAAAGACGCGGACAGTTTCTGACATCCAACGGAATCCTAATGTCGCGCTCGGATTCTCATCCGAGGCCGGTCTATTCGCCGAAGGGATCTATGTGGCCGTCGAAGGGACTGCCGAACTGATCCGCGACAAGGCCGTCTTTCATCAGCACTGGACAAGTGATCTCGACAAATGGTTCGAAAATGGCGTGGATACGCCAGGCATTGTCCTGATCAAGGTCAAAGCCAACCGCGCGACCTATTGGAAAGGTCGCGAAGAAGGTGAGGTTGGACTCTGACTGAAGATTCAACCGGGGCGAAACCCTAGTGGGCCAGCTCTTTCGATGATTTTTCCGCAATCGCAAGACCGGCGCTATCACGATTGTACAGTCACCCAATCTCATTCTGTGGATTGTGATCGTGGCCGGCCTTTTGCTCTGGGTATGGCCATCAGCAGGCAAAGCAAACTTGGCCCTGACGATCGCGGTCAACGGTGGCCTCGTTCTCTGGACGGTGGATGAAATCGTCCGTGGCGTCAATCCTTGGCGGCGCTCTCTCGGTGCAGTCGTTCTTCTCTACGAATTCACGACCCTTTTAAACGACGGTAAAGATTCCGCACGCGGGAGCGGGAGCCCAGATGTCGCCGCGGGCTTGCATTGTAACGGCGCCAGCAGGGCTCGCGAGGCTGTAGCGGTAGGCAATCGAGGGTCGTTCGCAGATGGCACCACCAGCGCGGATCGAATTGACGCCCGAGGAGCTCCGAGAACGCAGACGTCTGCGACGCGAAAAGCAGCGCGAGGACAATATCAAGCGTGCCGCAAAGATGCATGCTGCTCGCCTCAAGACAAAAACTGACCGTCCAAAGGATTCGCCGCGGCACAGACAGTTTGTCCACGTCGGATGCTCCGGCTGGCGTTATTGGAAATGGCGGGACTCATTCTATGCAGACGTGCCGCAAACCGAGTGGTTTAATCATTATTTAACGCGTTTCGACACTGTCGAAATCAATGCATCCTTTTACTCGTGGCCGACAGTCGCCGGTGTTCAATCCTGGCGGCGGCAGCCCGGGAGGAAGAAGTTCATCTACACCGTCAAAGTCTCCGAACTCATCACCCACGTGAAACGATTCAAAGCGACAAAGACGCTCATCCGGGATTTTGGAATGATCGCCGACATTCTGGGTGACCGGATGGGCTGCTTTCTGTTTCAAATGCCGCCGAGCTATCGTTACACCAAGACCCGTCTTAATGACATTGTCAGCCAGCTGGATCCCGAGCGTCGCAACGTCGTGGAGTTTCGGCACGCGAGTTGGTGGAATGAAGAGGTCTATGAGGCTTTTCGTATCGCGGGGATTATCTTCTGCTCCTGCAGCGGGCCACGCTTCCCGGACGAACTCGTTCGGACGAGCGATGAACTCTACATCCGCCTGCACGGCCCAAAGCGATGGTATCGTCACGATTATTCCAAGAGCGAGCTGGAGATCTGGGCCAAAAGGATCAAGGCGAGCGGTGCGAAGCGGGGCTGGGTCTATTTCAACAATGACAACGACGCGCACGCTCCCAAGAACGCGACGACCTTCAGGCGCATGCTGGCCGTTGTACTCAAGGTCTGACACGTAGAATTGGAACTCTGCCTGACATGGGAACGTTCTCACGTGTTTGGAGAACATCATGACCAGCAAATCGCTCTGGATGGATATTGACGTCGCACCTGATGCGCGCGTGCTCGATGGCGCGCAGGAGTGCGACGTCGCCGTGATTGGTTCCGGGATCGCTGGGATATCAACGGCGTATGAGCTTTGCCAGCGCGGCAAGTCCGTCATTGTCATCGACCGCGGCCGCATTTGCGGTGGCATGACGTCGAGGACGTCGGCTCACCTTGCTCCTTTGTGCGACGATCTCGTCAGCGAAATGACGAAGATCAGGGGGCACGAGGCGACAAAGCTCTTTTGCGACAGCCAGGCGGCTGCCATCGACCGCATCGAGGAAATCCAGAAGATAGAGAAGATCGACTGCGACTTTCGCAGGCTTGACGGCTATCTCTTTCAGGGGCGGGACATGCCGTCCGATATCATCGACCAGGAAATGGATGCGGTCCGCGAGGTCGGAGCTCCCGTCCACCGGCTGATGGGCGTATCCCTCAAGGGGTGCGAGGGCCGCCACGTTCTGCGCTATCCCCGGCAAGCGACTTTTCATCCCCTCAAATACCTGGCCGGGGTGGCAAAGGCCTGCAGTGAGAATGGCGTGACCTTTTTCCGAGACAGTCCGGTCGACGAAGTGACTGAAGACAATGGTGTCGTGACGGTTAAAGCCGCGCGCGGCACCATTCGCGCCAAACATGCCGTTGTCGCAACCAACTCTTCGATCTCCGACCGCTTTGCCATCCACACGAAGACGGCTCCCTATCGGACCTATGTTATCACCTTCGAGATTAAGCGCGGTGCGATACCTGACGCGCTCTACTGGGACACTGAAGATCCTTACCATTATGTCCGCCTGCAGCCCGGTCCCGCCAATACCGACTATGTGCTGGTGGGAGGCGAAGATCACAAAAGCGGAGAGGCAGACGACGCTGATGAGCGTTTTGACAGACTGGAAGCCTGGGCCCGCAGCCTGGTTTCCGGCATCGGCAAAGAGACGCATCGCTGGTCCGGGCAGGTGCTCGATACAATCGATTATGCCGGCTTCATCGGACGGGATTCCGGCGGCAAGAATATCTACGTCGCGATGGGCGATTCCGGGCAAGGCCTGACGCACGGTGTCGCCGGCGCGATGCTGAATACGAGCCTCGTTTTTGGTGAGGATCACCCCTGGAAAGACATCTACGAGCCGGGCCGGGTTCCTCTTAAGGCCGCGAAGAACTTTGTGACTGAGAACAGTACCGCACTTAAAAGCTTTGCCGAGTATGCGGCGCCTGGCGAGATTAACTCACTGGACGATCTCAAGCTTGGCAAAGGCGCGGTCGTGCGGCGTGGACTGAAAAAACTTGCAGCCTTTAGAGACGAGGCAGGTGCGCTGCACCTGAGGTTGGCGAGTTGCACGCATGTGGGTTGTCACCTGCATTGGAACAGCTTTGAGACGTGTTGGGACTGCCCCTGTCATGGATCGATGTTCGATGTCGACGGACAGCCAATCAACGCTCCTGCCATCGGGCCTCTCGCTCGTGTGGAAGACTGAGCGGCGTGAAAAAGCACCGCATCGCAATCGAGGCCATGGAAGCCCGTTCGGTCGACGCCATTCCGATCGGCGAGCTATGGCTGTACGAACCGAAGTGGGATGGCTTCCGTTGCCTTCTGGTGCGGGAGGGCGAGCAAGTCGACCTCCATTCGAAGTCCGGGCAGAACCTCAACCGGTACTTTCCCGAAGTCATGGCCGGCGCGCTTGCGGTCCGCGAAAAACACTTCGTCCTCGATGGCGAGATCGTCGTTCCGACCAGCGGTCAACTCTCATTCGATAATTTGTTGCAGCGCATTCACCCTGCTGCAAGCCGCGTGAAGAAATTGGCGGCAGAGAGCCCGGCCTTGTTCCTCGCGTTCGACCTCTTGCTGAAAGGCGGAAGCGATCTGGCGGGTGAGCCTCTCGCCAAGCGGCGACCACTTCTGAAGAATTTCGCCGCTCGTTTCTTCTCGAAGGCAAACCTGTTTCGCCTTTCGCCGGCCAGCTCGAAGCTGAGGGATGCCCAACGTTGGCTCGCGTCGGCGGGCGGTGGAAGCGATGGCGTCATCGCGAAGCGCCTCGACCTTCCATATCAGGCCGGCAATCGAGAGGGTATGCAAAAGATCAAGCGTTATCGTAGTGCGGACTGTGTCATCGGCGGCTTTCGCTACGGCGAAAACCGTCTGGCGGGCCGGCAGGTCGTCGGGTCGATTCTTCTCGGGCTCTACGATGATGACGGGTTGCTGCACCACGTTGGATTCTCGTCGGGGATCAAAGCAAAGGACAAGCCGGCTTTGACCGACAAGCTCGAAGCCGTCAAGCAAGCTCAGAGCTTTACAGGAAATGCCCCTGGCGGTCCCAGTCGCTGGTCGACGAAGCGATCGCCAGAATGGCAGCCGGTCAAGCCGAAATATGTGGTCGAAGTGTCCTACGATCATTTCACCGGCGGTCGCTTCCGTCACGGGACTTCGATCATCAGGTGGCGACCGGACAAAAAGCCTTCTCAATGCACGTTCGAACAGATTAGGCAAAGAGCCGATCGCACCCTCTTATCCAGGCTCGGGATTGGTGGACGTTTGTCTCGGTAAAGAGGTTGCGCACCGTTACTCCGGAATGAGCGGGCGCTACCGTTGGCATAATGCGCTCGCGAGCAGCCTGCGATCCGGCTTGTTGACGTTGTCGCCGGACATGTTTGGATTGCGAGCACTACGGCGGTCCGCCCCTTGGCGCAGGTCATCAGGGCGATCTCGCCTTGTCCTGGCTCTTATCGGTGATGAGAACGCCATTAGCGCTCCCGCCTTCCTCAGGAATGGAGCAGCGCTATGCAGCACCGTTGCCGTTTCAAGCAAATTATGTCCCTTGAGGAACGCCTTGCAGAAGAGGCAAGGCGTCTTCGTGAGAAGGCTCAGTCGCTTCCACCCGTATCGAACGGGAGCGCACAATCCGCAAGGCCAGGCAAGCCGAGACCGGCGCGCATATGAGCGAGTGGTTGAGGTCGCCCGGTCTGGCACCACCGGAATGATTGAATGTCGCGCCTACATCCTAGGCCCGGATGGCCATAGTTAGCGGCTTGTCGATCCCTTGAAGAGGCCAAGGAGCAGACCGAAAGGCTAGTGGACGACTACGACGTGCCATCTGAAACGCAGGATTTGCGATCTCAAAGCCAAAGAGTAAGGCGCTGCCATTTACTCTCCCGATACTGGACTCGGGGACGACCCATGCCGTGCACTCGACGTATCGATCGGTGGAATAATCCGGAGATGCGTTAGGCGGTGACCGAGACAGTCACGCGCATGCTCAAGGAGCCATCGCTTGGGCCAAAGAAGCTTCCTGATACGGGCATGCACTGGCTGATATCGCGGGCAACTGCGACGGGGATCAGATTTCGACCACCGACGCTGCGATTCGTCGAGTCGAAGGTGACCCAGCCCGCACCTGGTAGGAACACCTCGGCCCAAGCATGGGTCGAGCCAGCATCGCCCGAACCTAGTAGCTGATGGCTCGGGTCGTGGAGGTAGCCGGAGACGAGCCGCGCGCCGAAGCCGAGCTTTCGTGCGAATTCGGCGAACAAGACTGCAAAGTCGCGGCACGATCCCCACCCGCGGTCGAGTGACTCCTCGGGAGATTGCGTGCCCTCGATTTCACGGCTTTGGTACCGAACGCGCTGGGCGACTCCGGCGTTCAGGTCTTTGAGCAGTGAAAGCGTATCGGTTGGGTTGCTACGTATAAACCCTCTCGTCCAGTTTTGCAGTCGCCCGCCCGGATCAGGGTATTGGGCAATAGTTAATGCGCCGAGGTCGGTCCATTCTTCGTCGGAGTAGCGGAACGGGTATGAAATGGCCGAGGCAGCGATATCGAATACCGGCCAATCGACTGCATCGAGAAGAATATCGGCTTCACTGCCAATAACGAGCGTCGGGGCTGTGTCAGCAAAGTTGATCAGGGCGACAGTGTTGCCAAACACATCCTGGGCCCACTTGGTCACAGCGTCCGGCGTGATCGTCAAGATGTGCGACATCAGCCGCAATTCGCGGCTTTCGCGAGGGCGTAGCATCAGGCGGTGTGGAGCGAGATGTACTGCCTCTCTAAAACGATAGGTGGTCGTATGGCGGATTCGTAGCGCCGTCATCTCGGCCTCCGTTTGTCAGGCCCATGGATTCTACAGCGGCCTCGCGACCTGAGATCCCGTATCTTGCAGCAGAAACGATGGCCGCGAGCGTGGCGCTAATCACGTTCGCGCCGACGATCATCCAATCGAATAGCACCGTAGACGATCCAAAACCCGAGACCGAGGGTCAGCGCCCAGAGCATGAAGAGCGAGAGATCCTCCGTGGACCCGCGTGGCCACGCCTCGCGGACCTGCGGCCGCCTAGATAGCAAACCGGGCCATCGAGCACGTTCGGGCGACCCACGACGTGCCAAGTGCCATGCATCCGATTAAGTCATACGGCCAACTAGACCAACTAGGCGTTAGGCGCGGCCTTTGTGGGCTGCGTGCTACTCACCGGGTCAGAAGCCGGCAAGCTGTCTTTCAAGCCTCTCTCAAGTTCATCGTCTTGCTTCTTATCACGGCGCATTTCCTGCTTGGGATCGGCGGCGTGTTTGTCAGTCGGCGCCGGATTGAACTTTTCACTCATGTGATTGTCTTTCTAAATCGAAACGCAACGCTGCATTGAGAGCCGGGAAGGGCCGTCCGAAGGGCGGCGCTTCCCGATCCTTACAGGGTGGTTCAGGCTGCTTCCGCGTTGACTGCCGTCTCAGCAAGCTTTGTCAGCGCATCGTCGGTCTTCTTCTCTTCGGCCAACGTCTGATCCAACAACTTGACCGCATCCTTCATACCAAGCTTCGTGGCCCAGCTCTTAAGCGTCCCGTACCTGGATATCTCATAATGCTCGACCGCCTGAGCTGCAGCCAAGAGCCCGGCATCAAGTGCCGGCTCACCCTTGTACTCGTCCATGATCTCGGTGCCCTCATCGAGAATGCCTTCGATCGCGTCACACTTCTTTCCGCGCGCCGGCTTTTCGAGAAGCTCGAAGATCTGTTCGAGGCGAACGATTTGACCTTCGGTCTCATCGTGATGTTTTTCAAATGCCGCCCGAAGTTGATCGGAGTTGGCGGCCTTCGCCATCTTCGGCAGAGCCTTATAGATCTGTTTTTCGGCGTAGTAGATATCCTTGAGCGTATCGAGGAAAAGCGCATTTAGATCTTTGTCGGCCATTGGAACGCTCCATAAGTAAAAGGATTGATGCACGGCAACATGAGGTTGAGACGACTGTTCCTAGCCAAAAGCAGCCCGGCCGATTCTGGCTTCAGCGAGCCGCCCTACGTCGCAAGAACTGCAAAGATTTTGACGATCGGGCCGCTTGCCCTCTGATGTGCAAGCGGGATGCGGGCTGGCGGGTTGTCGAAGGCGCTACGCATATCCAGCCCATGCTCGGCAAACGGATCGTTGCGCAACTCAGAGAAAACTAGGGTCAGGCGCACGACGAATTCTTGTGGTTGCGCCTTCTGTACGAAAATCGTCGATGAGATCATGTGCGCCCTGACGTGCGAGAAGCTGGCCCGACTTGTCCGGGGTATCGGCCTCACGGCAGAGCTTCGTGCTCTCACTGTTCGTCAGTCATGGGTCGAGATGGGCATTCCAGGTCCAACGGCCTTCCCGTGCAGGCCAGTCCAGGATTGAAAGGCCAATATAACGAGCCTGACCTTGACTGAGCATTGTCTCTAACGCTCAGGATCAGGAAACTGAAGCAAGCCACCAGTCGCCGATCGCTCGCGTCAGAGCGATCCAAAGGCTCGAGGGGAGATCAGGCACGGCGATGCGGACGCTGTAACGGTCGGTCGTCAGGTCGTGAAACCATTCGGTCGCGGCAAAATCAAAGCCGAAACTTCCAGCGTGACGGATTGGAAAGCCGACTTCGCTTAGCTCCTCGCTCATGGCTGCGGCCGCCTGCCGGGCTGCCGCTTCGTCGAGAGGTTCGCGAGATCCCAACGTGACGTATAGTCCGTGAACGGGCTGCGACTGCGACGGCACGCCTCGCAGCCTCAAGGCGAAATGCCGGGAGGAGAAACGACCGTTACGAAGGATCGAGGCCATACGCCTCCTCGTCAGGCGACGGTAAGCGGATGTGCCTACGAATGGCGGAAAGTGCGCGGGTAAGGCTGCGTTGCCCAGGAGCCTTATGGCGTTGCGCGCTTCCGCCATAAGCTCTTCGAGGCATGAGGAAGGAATCCGCTGTGTCGCGAAATCGCTGCGGATCAACGTAATGGAACCTAGCCGCCCGTACTCCGCACCCAACGAATCCAACTTATTGTGACTCCGGACCAGGATCAGCGGAACGCCCCGGCGCCTCGACCACCTGATTACCTGCTCAATACGTCCCGAACTGCCGGTGAAACATGTTGTGTCGAAGATGATGAGGTCGAAATGCGGCTTTCCGCAATTGACGACATCGCCGAAATCGCGAGACGCGATGCATGAATCCAGCAACAGGACTCTGCGAGAGGTACTGTCCGTCGAGAAACTCTGGATCGACCCGATTACCAGGTGCAGTTGCTGCGCATAGCCGTCGATCAGTTCTAATGTTTCCCCGTAAGAGCCTGGCAGCGCAACGACCTCGCCACCTTTCATCGACTTGGAGAGTGCGAGGAGTAGCGAAGCAATCGCCCCCATTCCCGATGCTGTGTAGAGCGTTTGTCGAACGTGCCGCTCATCGAGCGCATAGAATGACGGTCCTTCTACGGCCAGGTCAGCGCGTTGATAGTCATATTGAAACTTGAAGGGCCCGCTGGATGGACGCGCGCTGCCGGCCCATGCGGTCTCGGTGGCGTTCCACTCCTGCATCTCATGCGCGGCTCTGAGGGCTGCGGTTAGCTGAAATTTACGACGAATGACTTCGGCGACCGAATCAGGGAGATCCAGTGATAGCGGTGCAGCCAGGCAGCTGTTCAGAAGCTTCAGTTCTTCCAGCTTGCGATCGAAATACGCGTCTGTGCTCTCCATCATAATCCTGCTCGGATAGCCGGCAGTCGTCAGGCTCCGAAAGGCTTCATCACAACTTTGATGCAACCGTCCTTCTTGTCCCGGAAGGTCTTGTAAAGTTCCGGCCCCTCCTCGAGTGTTGCCCGATGGGTGATGACGAAGGATGGATCGATTTCGCCCTTTTGGATGCGCTCCATAAGCTTCGGCATGTAATGCTGGACGGGGGTCTGGGCCATCCGGAAGGTGAGGCCGCGATTAATGGCGCTGCCCATAGGAATCTTGTCCAGATACCCGCCATAGACGCCGACGATCGAAACCGTGCCGAAATTTCGGCAGCACTCGATCGCCTGTCGAAGAACGTGCGGCCTGTCCGTTCCCATGAAGGTCGCGACCTTGATCCGGTCGATCACAGAGCCAATGCTGGCAGTGGTTTCAGGCTCGGTGCCAACGGCGTCGATGCAGGCATCCGCGCCGCGCCCGCCGGTCAACTCCTGGATGCGATCGTAGATGTCGTCGTTCTGGAAATCGAGTGTGATTGCACCCGATTGTCTGGCGAGTGCCAACCGTTCAGGAACGGTATCGATCGCTAGCACGCGCTCCGCCCCCAACAAAAACGCGCTCTTGATAGCGAACTGCCCGACGGGACCGCATCCCCAGACAGCCACTGTTTCGCCGCCCTTTATGTTGCAGAACTCGGCGGCCATGTAGCCGGTCGGAAAGATGTCCGACAGGAACAGCACCTGTTCATCGGTGAGACCTTCCGGGACCTTGTAAGGACCGACATCGGCGTAGGGCACGCGCAGGTACTCCGCCTGACCGCCGGCAAAACCACCGAGCATATGCGAATAACCGAACAAACCGGCCGGAGAATGCCCCCACATCTTCTCGGCCATCTTGGCGTTGGGGTTGGACCGCTCGCATCCGGAGTAGAAGCCGTTCTTGCAGAAGAAGCATTCACCGCAGGAGATCGTGAAGGGCACCACGACGCGGTCGCCGACGTTGAGCTTGGTATTGGCTTTGCCGACGTCGACGACCTCGCCCATCGTCTCGTGGCCCACCACGTCGCCTTTTTCCATGCTCGGCATGACGCCGTCGAGCAGATGCAGGTCCGAACCGCAGATCGCGCAGGCAGTCACCTTGATGATGGCGTCGCGTCCATGCTCGATCTTGGGATCCGGCACGGTCTCGCACCGGATGTCGCCTTTGCCGTGCCAGGTGAGAGCTTTCATGTAGGGAACTCCAAGCGAATGATGACGGCTAAGCTTGCTTGCGTCTCGAAGTTCCTATCGCGTTAGGAACGGCGGCTGCCTAGCGCGATTGGAAAGGTAACTTGGGAGATAGCGGAGAGCCGAGATGGACAGGCAATTGTGACCGGCGCATCGACGGGAATCGGTTACCAGTTTGCGCGCATATGTGCGCGCGAAGGGTATGACCTTCGGATTGCCGCAGACGAGGTGGAAATTGAAAGGGCGGCCGCCGACCTCGACGTGAGCCTGGCGCGGAGGTCGTCGAAGCCCTCCACCTCGACCTCGCCAAGCAGGAAGGCATCGACAAGCTCCACGCGGCCATCAGCAGCCGTCCGATCGACGTGCTCACGGCGAATGCCGGGCGTGGACTTGGGCATGCGTTTCTCGATCAGGACCTCGCCCGCATTCGCGATGTCATCGACGCGAATGTGACCGGGACGACTTGTTTGCTACATAAGCTCGGAAACGACATGCGCCGGCGCAATCAGGGGCGCATTCTGATCACGGGCTCGATTGCCGGCTTTACGCCCGGCAGCTTCCAGGTCGTTTACAAGGCGTCGAAGGCCTATCTGAATTCGTTGTCGTTTGCGCTTCGCGAGGAGCTTCGCGATACCGAAATCGGGGTGACCTGCCTCATGCCGAGCGCGACCGAGACCGAGGTTTTCAAGCGCGCCGACATGCTCGACACCAAGGTGGGCTCAGGGGAGAAAGACGATCCCGGCATGGTCGCGCCAAGGCTTTCGACGTCATGATGAAAGGCGAGGGTGATGTTGTCACCGGCCTCAAGAACAAGATCCAGTCTGCAGTAGCAAACGTGACGCCTGCGGAGACGCTCGCGAAACAGCATCGCAAAATGGCGGAACCCGGCTCCGCCAAGCACTAGCCGGCAAACAGGAGGAAATTGTCATGCTCACGAAATCAATGCTGGTTGGCGCCGTCTTGGCCGTCAGCTCAACTATCGCCTTCGGCGGCCCTTGCAATACAGCTAACCGCGATGCCGGCTCTGGGCCGGTCACGACGGGCCAAGCGGCTACGACCACGGGAACCGCCTCGCCAAGCGCCAAGGAGCATTCGCCAACTTCAGCCGTGAACATGGCGAGCGAGAACACCGCGACCTCGTCGCAGGACGCCCAGCGCCAGATGCAAAGCCAGCCGACGGCAGCTGAACAGTCGAAGGCGACTACCGGCACCCGCGACAACGATTGCTAGGCGGGAAAAACTCCTAGGTCGAGTGCGAGAGGTCGGTGTCACCGGCTTCTCGTACTTTGCTTCTAGGCGAGGAGGCAGGCCGCGTGATCCTTGGCCAACTTGGGATAATTGCGCGCAAGGCCGTCGCGAAAGGCAAGGGGGTGGTGGCCAACGCTCGGCCGACAAATACAGGTTGTCCATGGTGCACGCCCAGCTGACAATTACCTTCAGCGTCTGTCAGCCTACGCCCGCAAGCGCTCAGAGATTGCGCGCGTTAGTCTAGCGCCGTGAGGTTCGCGGACGTAGAGGGTCGACCATCCAGGGCAAGCTGTATTGCACACTGCGCCCAGGGGCTTAAGCCGCCGCGCGGCACACGCTCTCTGCCTCCACAACCTATCCCCGGCGAAAAATCTGACCGCGCTCGGCTGCCAGCGCGAGTTCGGCCCATTCGTCGGCAAGCTTCAGCCAAGCCTCTCGATCGCTCGGATTGAGACTGCGAGCGGCCTCGTCACGACACGCAGTCGCTTCTTTGTAAAATTGCTGTGCGGAAGAAGTCATCTGGGCATATTTTGAAGATTCCCCAGGCAGCTTGCCCTTCATGATCGACCCCAACGCGCGCGGCGGGACACGAGCAAAACGTGTGGGCGGACCCCGCGCGTTTAAACCTCCAACACGATCCCGACAAGAGCGTTCCTAATAGGATGACGCAGACTTTCGACCGAGCTTGAGGAAGGAATCTCCGCGCTCGCCGCCCTCGTTTGGAGTTGCCGCTCGGCCTCATTCTCACGCGTGGAGAGTTGGCAGAGTCTGATGAGCGAACTCACTCTTAGGGTTGCAAATAGCAGGTAGCGTTTCGTAAAGCGAAAAGCTTCGCCGATGTAACCTTTAGCTTCGTGTGATCACGATCGCATCCATTGACCATGACGTCGCTTGAGAACCGCGTCGACTGGAGGCTGCCTCACCCCTGCTCCTTTCGAAGTCTTGACTTCAGTCCACGCTTTCACGAGCGTACTCCTGTGCGGCCAATCGAGCTTGCTCGCCGCGGCTAGGCCCGCATCTAAGGAAAATAATCCGACCCGCCAAATTGAACTCGATGGTCGCGCCAACAATCCCGTGTGCCCGCGTGTTTGCGCAGGGCAATGGACGACTGTTACAACACCTCAGCACGAACCTGAGCCACGCCGCGGCTCGTAATCCCCAAGCTGCGCGCGGCGGCGAGCGAGAGATCGAGGACGCGGCCACGGACCCATGGTCCGCGGTCGGTGATACGAACCACCACTGACCTATTCGTCTCAAGATCAATGACGCGGACTCTCGTGCCAAACGGCAGACGGCGGTGCGCCGCGGTTAGTAGATTCCGATCAAACGATGAACCGCTCGCTGTCTTGCCTTTAGTGGTTTGACGCGGCGTTTCAACAACGGCATGAATGTGCTCGTTGTCAGCCCAGGTGCGAAGCAAGTTCGTCATGTTCATGCGTCCTCGGCCGCACCTACCGTGTCCGCCATCCGCGCACCCCGAACGCCGAGGGGCTTAGGAGCTCCCGTCATGGTGTCACGCGCGGTCTGATGCTCAATCTCGGCGTTGAGCTCGGCCCCCAGCAGGATGACTAATTGCTGAAATCCAGAGCCAGGTCATGAAACCGACGACCGCCCCTAGAGAACCGTAGGTCTGGTTGAAGGTGCCGAAGTTCGCGGCGTAGAAGGAGAATAGTGCGGAGGCCCCGAGCCAAAAGATGGTCGCGGCCGCGCTGCCCCAGGTGATCCACGTCCAGCGTGGCGCTTGGCGGCTTGGCCCGAAGCGGTAGATACAGGCGAGAGAGAGCGCGAGGACGACAAAGAGCGCCGGCCAGCGCCCAATCCGGACCAGGAGGTTGGCCGCGTTCGACAGGCCAACGTACTGCAGTACCACGGGAACGACGACGACCGCACCCAGCGCCGCTATAACAAACGCGATCCCGGCGGCGGTGAAGCCTAGGGACATCGCATTCAATTTCAGAAAGCCGCGCTTCTCCTGTTCGCCGTAGACTATGTTTAAGGTGTCAAACAGCGACTTCATAGCGGCGTTCGCGCTCAGCTCATCAAGCTCAAAGCCGCCAAATCTCCTTTCGGCAAAAAAGTGAAGGACGAAGCGGTCACCACCTGGGTGAAGCCGCAACTCGTTGCCGAGGTGAAATTTACCGAGTGGACGAGCTCCGGCGAGATGCGGCACCCCGTTTATCTCGGCCTGAGAAAAGACAAGCGGGCAAAAGACGTCGTCATGGAGCGCGAGAAGCCGCGAGAATGACGACATGTCAGCCCGGTTGCCCGGTTGACATCCTGGTTTCGTGAAGTCCAATGAATAGGAAGGAAGGTCATCATCCACGAAGTGAAAGGACGTTCACATAGCAGACGAGCATCAGCAGGGCAATCAGGGCGGCCGGCAACAGGGCGGCCGGAAGCGGTAAAGTAAAAGTAGAAAGCCCGGCTTCGGCCGGGCTTTCCTTTGCGCACGAGACTACTTACGATTCTTGTCGAGTGCCTGCGCCATTTCGAGATGGGGCTTTGCTTGGTCCGCAGGTGTACCATCGGCCGACCCGGCCCGCGATAGCTGAGGCGCAGCAGCGACGCGGGTACAACAACAACGCTTACATTCCCTTTGATAATGTAAAGTGGGACCTGCTGAGCAGGCACGGCGCCTTTAGTCCGTCCGGCGAGCGTAACGCTGGACAGGACGCGATCGCCGAGGCGTGAGAAGCCCCCATGACCCTTGGCCGGATCAGAAATAGAGCCATCACGACCGCCTCCTCTTAAAGGAGATTTTTTGAAGGTTAGCGAGGAAGAACTCGCGACAGCTATCCTTTTCAGAAAGGGCCGGGCGTCGCGGGGCAATTACTGGGAAGCCAGCTAGCGCGTCGAGTGCTCTCCAATCGCCAGTTCGTCGCGGCAGGCATGCCCCCCGAGAAACAAATGCGACCTCCCAGTCATATTAAGATAGGGAGAGTTCGATGCCCCTCGCGATAGCTCTTATTTTTTGTGTGGTATTATTTGCCGTTTTTCTCGTCGGCATCGCGTGGGCATCGGCCGTATTGGTACCGTTTTACGCCTACGTCGGGCTAGCAATCTACCTGGTATGGAAGAGCGCGCGAAGGCAGGCCGATGTGGAGGCGGCGGTGGCGCGCGACGCCGAGAGACAAAGGTCTTTCAACGACCGGGAAATCTTGGAATGCGTTGATTGAAAATGGTCAGCTCAATTAAGCACGAGCGCGCTCTAGGCCGATCCGACCAAGCCGAGGCGATCCGCCGCAGGGCACGGGGAGAACGCTGTGAAATATCGAGATGTTGATTACACGGTAGTTCAGGGGTCGGAAGGCACGTTTGGAAGTGGTCAGCGACCATCGGCGCTGTGCGCATAGGAGGACAAACAGCCACAAAAGGCGCTGCAATCGAGAAAGCCGAACGCGCAATCGAGCGAGCTTTGTCTCCGAGGAAAATTGGTCGCGAACTAGGGCCCAATAATTGCTGCCGCCGCGTATCAAGGCGACACAAAGTCCGCGTCGGCGAGCTATCTTTTCATTAGGGCGCGCGCCAAAGGAGCAGTCCATGAAATGGCGCGACCTCTTTAGCAGCCGCGACCTGTACATCGCGATCATTGCAGGGCTTTTGGCTTCGACGATTACGCTCGCGATCAAGATGGCATTTGGAGGTTGATTAGCAGTTTCCACCGCGCGGCAGCTGTTCTTGGCCGCTCATCATCGAAGGTGCTTCAAGCACCAGATACGTCTCGGGAGGAGCGGGGCCGGGGCGGTGCGCGAGTTGCAGCAGCGTTGCGGAAGGGCGACGACCCGCCTTAGCACATTTGTTGCAGCGGAGCCTGCCAGCCAGGTCATGGACAAAGGTGGTGGAGGCGTGCGGCAACGCAGCGAGATCAACGTCGCGTCCGGTCTTGCAGCGGATCGGCTCCTGTGTGAGTTCGTTTAACGATTATGCGCTAGCGGGATCAATGATGGGCATCGGCGGCTGACGGGTCGTTCTGCCAAGCTACGTGGCGCACCACCAGAGAAAAACAGCAAGCGCAAGTATGACAACTGGCGTCGATCCAACGACGTGACCCCTGCCACGAAGAGCCCTTCATCCGTTTCCTTTCGTCGCGCGTGTTTTTAGGCGCGTCCGCTCCGTGTATGCACGATGATCTTGATCTTCTCGTAGGTTGCCTTGGCTAGCATGGTTCCAACGGTTCGGTTCAGTTCCTTGGCGATCAGCGTGAGTGGCATGGTGGCCGCCAGCAACCTGAGCTTCTCCACCTCTTGCTCAGTCCATTCCCCTTTCCATCTTGGCATTAGTCGCGACCTTCTCTTCAGGCACCCGAATTGCACGCCCAATTATGGTTGAAAACTTGGTCTGCCACATTGGTTCCAGTGACTTCACCAGCGGCAACAGGCTTTCCGTTTTCGGTACGGCCGGATGGCACAATCTGCACATGCAAACGATGGTAATACAGCTTAATATTGCTGTCGCCTCCGCTGCCCTTGCTCCCTAATCGGCGACGGAGATGTGACGGCTCCGGCGCTTTTGAGACCCCAGCCAGCCCCAGCCATGCGCCGGGGCCGTTCTTTTCGAATTCCACCCCTGGAAATCTGGCCGCGAACCCGCGCTTTGATCGGGTTATTTGGAAACCCGATCCTCGCCACGCCAGCCGACCTGCGCGGCATCGCAAATCGCCCAACAGCGAAGTTTGAAATCCGGCGTTCGCTTCCCAACGGGTTTCTGAAAAATCGGTTGGTTCCGCCGCGCAAATTGCCGTTGGCAAACCGTCGCAATCGCCAATCCCCTCCGATCGGCCTTGACGCCGACATCGCCTCGGCTTGATCGCTTCTTCAACCGGAGTCGGCCGTCGTCGGTGTGCAGCCGGGCGAGCTTGGCGGCACACCGGCTTCCACCGACCAACACGGGGAGAGGCCGGATGGCACGAAAAGAGATCTTCAGCCGCTCCCGAGCCCGTTGTCACCGGCACCGATGTGCTGCGCCAGACCGTGAAGGCGCAGGGCGCACTCCGCACATGCTTTCACTGATCGCCAGCGAAATCGATGGTGTCGGCGTCGGCATGTTGGAGGATTTTTCTAGGGGCAAAATTCACGCTTGGCGCTGACAGCTGTAGGCGTTGGCGAAGAATTTTTTCATCAACACACTGAATTCGATGCCGAGCTAAATTTGCTGCGCTCAATCGCGCCGGCGCCGACAGTGTTCGCGCCCGTCAAGCCGGCGCCGTATGATCCGAGCAAGCCGCCGCTTTTCCAGGCGCTGCTGCGCAAGCCCGGCAGCATCAGCGGCTTCAAGGGGCATCCACCAACATCGCCAGGGAAAGACGATCAGGCGTCCTGGCTGGGTGTAGAGTTCAACGCGGCGCTGAATGTCCGTTCTTGACCGAGAAGCGGAAGTCATGTGCTGGTCTGGAGCTTTTCAGCGTTTGACCCCTGTGTATGGTCCGGCCGTGCGTAGCAAGAGGTTCGTCGATCAGGTGGTGAGTGGTCTTGCATCAATGTATCCGGCCTTTGATTGGAGCATTTTCTCCGGGCCATCATGGATATCAGCGCGCGTGCGTTCTTCATTAGCGGACAGGCCTCGATTGGGCCATTTGGGTCACCAGTGTTCGCATGCGCCAGGGGCCGTTCCTTCGTCCCGGCCCGCAGGACGTGCGTCGCGTCGCGCGCACGGGCGGTCAAGGCCGGCCGTTGCGCTTTGCTTGCGGCTGGCTCCGGCGTTGCCAGGCCGCGCCTTGACCGCGCCGAGCACGGCGCGAGGATCAAGCGGGGCGGTGTCGCGAGGAGACGTTAGCGGCCGCTGGCGGCCCGATCCGCAGCCGCCTGAATCCATATTTTCGTAGAGACGGAGGACGCTCTCGTCGCCCATCAGAGCCGAGGGGAATGGGCCGCTGCGGATCGCGCCAACGTTCGTCCTCGAACTAATCTCGGAGCAGAACGCGTCGGGTTTGCGGGTATTGAGCGGACTCGGAGCTGGCTGCATGAGACACGTGGCCGCGGACGCGACGGCTGGCGAGAGCGACGCAGATCCGCAAATTCTCCGAGGGACAAGGCGTAAGGCCGCCTCAGTTGGCGACCTCTATCATCATTGCCACCACGTCAGTGAATAGGTTTGCTCGGTGTGTTTGCGTCGCTGTTGTCGCTGGTCGAGAAGGTGATGCCTGAGCCGCCAATGTCGCGCACCGATATGCTCAAATTCGCAGCCAACCATCCGGCGTTGGTTTAGCTCGCACCAATCCGCCTTCGGTTGCGAGCTAACGAGCCCGCGCCTTAAGCGCCGTGTGACCCTGGACAAATGCCAGGGTCAGCTGATGACCGAAGGCTCGTGGAACTCGACCGTCTTAGTATTGTTTTACCTCAACCCTCCAGGTATCGGCGGGGCTGGATAGGACCCGAATGGAAAACTCAGACCGCTTCGAAGCTGCGCAATCCAGCGAGGGGCGTTATCGGCTTCTTGTTGAGGCTATCACCGACTACGCGATCTATATGCTGGATCGCGACGGGCATGTCACTAGCTGGAACCCGGGAGCGAAGCGCTTTAAGGGCTATGAGGCTGAGGAGATCATAGGGCGCCACTTCTCGACATTCTATACGGAGACCGAGCGGGAGCAGAAAGTGCCTGCGTTGGCGCTGGAGGAGGCGGAGCGAACTGGACGCTTCGAGCGAGAGGGTTGGCGTGTGCGCAAGGACGGCACGCAGTTCTGGGCCCATGTCGTCATTGACGCGATCCGTTCGCCTAAGGGCGAGCTTGTAGGTTTCGCCAAGATCACCCGGGATCTGACCGAGCGAAGGGCGGCCGAGGCCAAATTACGCGAAAGCGAGCAGCAATTCCGGCTAATGGTCCAAAGTGTGACGGACTACGCCATCTACATGCTGGACGTGGAAGGCAATGTGGCGAGTTGGAACGCTGGGGCCCAGCGCATCAAGGGGTACGGACCCGAAGAGATCATCGGTCGCCACTTCTCCAATTTCTATACGGAAGAGGATCGCGCCGCGAGCCTCCCGCGAACAGGCCTGCAGACCGCAGCCCGCGAAGGACGCTGGGAGCACGAAGGTCAAAGGGTCCGAAAGGACGGCACTCGCTTTTGGGCGCATGTCGTGATCGACGCGATTCGAGACGACGACGGGAAGCTCGTAGGATTCGCCAAAGTGACCCGGGACATTACAGAACGGCGGGAGGCAGAGGCCGCGCTCCAGGCGGCGCAAGCAACGTTGATCCGGTCCCAGAAGCTGGAAGCGATCGGCCAACTTACTGGCGGCGTTGCCCACGACTTCAACAATCTATTGCAGGTGATTAGCGGAAACCTGCAACTGCTCAGCAAGGACATCGCGGGTAATGCCCGAGCGGAGATGAGAGTCCAGAGCGCTCTTGCCGGCGTCGCGCGGGGATCGAAACTTGCTACTCAGTTGCTCGCCTTCGCGAGGCGCCAACCGCTGGAGCCGAGGGTGGTGAACGTCGGTCGCCTGATCAAAGGCATGGATGAACTGCTGCGTCGCGCCATCGGCGAGGAGATCGAGGTCGAGACGGTCGTCGGCGGTGGGCTATGGAACAGCCTCATCGACCCCGATCAACTCGAGAATGCCATTCTCAACCTCGCGATCAACGCCCGCGACGCGATGAACGGCGAGGGTCGGTTGACCATCGAGGCCAGCAATGCCTTCTTGGACGACGAGTATGTCCGCCACTACGATGATCTGATTGCGGGGCAATATGTGATGATCGCGGTAACTGACACGGGCATCGGCATTCCGTCAGATATCCTGGAGCGGGTCTATGAGCCCTTCTTCACGACCAAGGCGGAGGGCAAGGGCACCGGCCTTGGCCTTGCCATGGTCTACGGTTTTCTTAAGCAATCCGGCGGACACGTCAAAATTTACAGCGAGATCGGCGCCGGAACGACGGTGAAGCTATACTTCCCGCGAGAAATGGCCATCGAGGATACGCTAGTTAGTGCCAACTCCGGTGACATCAAAGGCGGCGAGGAAACCGTACTGGTGGTCGAGGATGACGATGAAGTGCGCGAGGTCGCGGTGTCGATGCTCTCCGATCTCGGCTACCGCGTGGTGAAGGCGAGAGATGCGGTGGCCGCGCTAGCCATCGTCGACAGCGGCATACCAATCGACCTGATCTTCACCGACGTGATGATGCCCGGTACCCTGCGCAGCCCGGAGTTGGCGCGGAAAGCCAAGGAACGGCTGCCCAACGTCGCAGTCCTTTTCACATCAGGCTACACGCAGAACGCCATCGTGCACGGAGGACGGCTCGACCCGGGAGTGGAGCTTTTGGCCAAGCCCTATACGCGGGAAGCGCTTGCGCGGAAGATCAGGCATGTGCTTGCCAACCATGCTCAACGGCGTCTCGCGGCTACGGAATCGCGTCAGCCCATAAGCGAAGACGTCGTCAAGGGTGCGACCGTGTTGCTCGTCGAAGACGACGAACTGATCCGACTGACAGCAACGGAGATGTTGAGCGATCTGGGCTGCAAGGTGATGGAGGCCAGCTCCGCCGAAGAGGGGTTGAAAGCCCTGGATCAGGCTGCCGTGGATATCCTCGTGACCGATGTCGGCCTCCCCGGAGTGTCCGGCCTGCAACTCGCAAGGGACGCCCGCTCGCTGCGACCCGACTTGTGCATTGTTGTGGCGACAGGTGACAGCGGGATCCAATCCGAAGCCGAGCTCTTGGACGCGGTGCTCGTCGTGAAGCCCTACGCGCCGGAAACTCTGCGCCGCAGCCTCGAAAGTGCGCTGCAGGCAAAATCGCGACCCTAAACAGGGGTCGACAGCGCTTACAGCGGAGGCGTCCGAGCTGCCAAAACTGCGAAGCTCAATGGAGATTCCCGAAGACTTCGGAACATTGCTTAGCGCATTCTGTATTTGCGCTCGATTGGGGCGACAGGCAGGGCTTTCCGTTGAGGTTAATTGATCCGGGCGGGCTTTCGTAGATTGGCAACTCGCAGCGCATTCGAGGCTCGGTCGGATGATCAACGAGCTCGTTACTGTCTTGCCCGAAGCGCCGCGCGAACAGACCACTGCTACGCAGTACGTCCGTATGCCGAAGCTTCACGGGTCGCGTGGGTGAGCTCCCGACGTGCGGAGTAGGCAATTTAAGGTCGGAGTGCTCCGCGAACCGGCTATTCGATCCGGCCGGGCCGCTTAAGCAACCACGCCCGGGCAAGCCATAGTCGCAGCAACGACGTCCGGATCGTCGCTCTCCTTGGGCGAAGCCTTGATGGAAGAGATCGCCGCCGGCGCCTCGCGCCTCCGGCGCCATCTTCATGAACAGCGTGGCAATCGCGAGATCGTAGAATCCCAGCGATGTTTGATAGGTCAAGACCGGACATGGCCAGTTTGCCCTAGCTAGTCGGCTAAGGGCCGATTTTGTTGCAAAAGTCGCCGGTGACCGATGATGTAGATTTGGCATTTCACTTGGGTCGACGGGGTTTGGTCCCCGACCCCGACGCTCTCTACGCAACTCTTACGCTACGCAATACACAGAGCCTGAGCGGGTGGCGGTCGCGCAACCTGCGATGCGAGCCGCCGCAGGTTCTGAGCAATGGCTGCCAGAACAAACTCGTCCTGAGCACCTCGTGGACCACGCAGTCGAAGCCGACCGAGCTTCAGGATGCGCTTCAAGTGCGCGAACCGCATCTCGATCTTCTTGCGCTCATGTCGCGACTGCTCGAAGCCCTCGGTGCCAGCGAACGACCGCGCAACGTCCCGGGCATGTTCATGGATATCGCGCGGGATCTTGCGCGATGGTTCCTTTGGGCAGCATTGTGGTTTGAGTGGGCATACATCGCAGTCGAGCTTGCTTGCGCGATACAGCAGCGTCTTGCCCTCGTGCACGGTGCCGCTCGTCCCATGTCGCTTTCCGCCCGGGCAGTGGTAGACGTCGTCGGTCGCGTCATATCGAAAGTCGCTGCGCGAGAAGGTGCCATCGTCCCGCTTCGATTTGTCGAACACAGGAATATGGGGCGCGATGCCTTTCTCCTCGACCAGCCAGTTCAGCATCGGAGCCGCCCCATAAGCGGTATCCCCGACGAGCCGCTCTGGCTTGAGACCAAAGCGCTCTTCGGTCCGTTCAATCATGGTCTTTGCTGCGCCGACCTCGGCCTGGCGAATAGCCCGGGATGCCTCGACATCAACCATGACGCCGAACTTCACGTCGATCAGATAGTTGTCGGAGTAAGCAAAGAATGCCGGTCCCTTATGCGCGCCAGTCCACTGGGCCGCGGGATCGGATGGTGAGACGAACTTCGGAACAACCTCGCTGGCGGCACCCCAGGACGTATCGTCGAGGGTCGCCAGATACTCCTTCACTGCGCGGCTGGACCTCGCCGGATCACGATCCCTGTGCCAATCCTGACCCGCGATCGAGCGCTGCTTGTTGGCGTCGGCTTGGATTAGGCTCGCATCGACGGCAAAGCCTTCGCCACCAACCAGACCAGCCGCAATGCACGCCTCGACGACCCGTTCGAACATCCGGCGGAAAACATCGCCTTCACGAAAGCGCTCGTTCCGAGCACGCGAGAACGCCGAATGATCCGGCACAGCATCCTCGATACCGAGCTTGCAGAACCAGCGATAGGCGAGGTTCACCTGCACTCCACGACAGATCAATCGTTCCGAGCGGATCGCAAAGACATAACCTACGACCAGCATCCGGATCATCAGTTCCGGATCGATCGACGGGCGACCCATGGACGAATAATGGGGTGCAAGTTCGCTGCGGAGCCAGGACAGATCGAGAGCAGTGTCGATCTTCCGCACCATGTGATCTTCGGGAACGGCATCGCCAAGACGAAACTCGTAGAACAGTTGACCTTGGTCACTCTTCAGACGGCCCATCATGGATCGACCTCGCCGAGATTCGCGTCACCACAACGGAATCACGCTTCGCGGCGTGTCTCAACCGACTTTTGCAACAAAATCGGCCATGAGCCGACATCGCACGGACGAAGAGGGCGACCATCCAACCAGGAGAAGAAATGAGCGCCTTAGCCAAATCGTCCTACTTGGACAACGGCGCATCGTAGAGCGGTTTACCCTTATCGACGATGTGCACCGTTAGTAGTTTCGCTGTCTTGTCGCGCACGACCTTGAATGCGCCGTGAGCTTCGCGCCAGGCGTTGCCGTTGCGGCCGAAGTTGCTTGTGACCGAGTAGATAGTCTCGTCACCGTTCGGGGCGATCGACATAAGCCATCGGGATTGACGCATAAGCAACTCACGCAACGGAACCGGGATTCAATTTGACGAAGGCCGATTCGTTCCTCAAAGCTAGGAAAAGGCGCAGCAAGACAGGGCTTTCGCCGCCTGTCTAGTCTAGTGGCCTCAGGGAGGAATACATGGCGGTCAATAAGCCCACTGGCGACAATGCGCGCAAGGGTGCGGTCAAGAAGCGTTCGCAGACAAAAACGACGTTGGGCGTAGCTTCCGCTTTCACCAAGCGCGCCAAGACGTCCGGCGAGTTCATGGGTGTCAAGAAGCCTGCGAAGGGCAAGAAGGCCGCAAAGAAATTCAAGGGCGTGCGGCTTGAGAAGACAGCTACCAAAAAGAAAAAGGCCAAGAAGAGATAGGCGCCTTTTCACGTGCACAAGATCTGGACGTTCGCTTACCTGATCTCTACAAAGCCCTTCAGAATACTGCTAGCAGACGGCGAGTTGCCGGGAGGAATCACCCGAACCCATCCTTCTTCAGGGTTTGCCGCAGTGTATTCGATCTGCTCCGCGTCGTTCAGGCAAACGCGGATTTCGAATCCGTCGAGCAAAAGATTGCAATAATTGCGAAAGCCTTCTCCGTCGCAATTTCTTGCAACCGGTCCATGAAACTGCGCACTTCAGCCAAGAGTCATCCCGTATTCAAGGCGGCGCGCGCCATGACAGAATGCTGCAACAAATGGAGCCGTTCCTA
The DNA here is from genome assembly GCF_040547805.1 of Bradyrhizobium sp. LA6.1. Taxonomy (NCBI): domain Bacteria; kingdom Pseudomonadati; phylum Pseudomonadota; class Alphaproteobacteria; order Hyphomicrobiales; family Nitrobacteraceae; genus Bradyrhizobium; species Bradyrhizobium sp. LA6.1. The sequence goes on from NZ_JBEPQK010000016.1 coordinate 211,959, forward strand.
ACTTCCCGTCGAATCCGGCTGCGTATCCACCCGGGAACGGCCAGCGGGCAAAATTCGAACGCGGTACGCATAGGCCGCAGATAGGGGGAAGCCGGCAGAAGAAAGGGCCGCCCTTGTGGAGCGCCCTGTCCAAAGTCTATCACCCCGGTCAAAAAATAGGTTCGAGCAAAGCCAGCCCCGGGATAATGAAAATTGAGCGGGGATACAAACGTCGCGCCCGGTTGAGGCGACGAAAGCAGCCGATTGTTTCAAGAATATTTCGTCGGCGACGTTCCGCGCAGGAAAACTCTGATAGCGTTGCACGGGGACAACGGAGGAGGCCCAAAAAGCTAATCTGTTACACTCAACATTTGTTAGTGCCTGTGATGAATCTCAGGGCTGAAAATATCGACGGCGCCTGGACTTGAGTCGGTGCGTCGTGGCGGCTCCGGCGTCTCTCTCCTCACCAGCCCCGAAGGCGCTTGGGGCCGCTCACAAGGCATCTCAGCGCCGCCAGCCGTCCTTGTCGATCTCCACCCGAAAGCCTTGCGGCATGCGCGGCACTCCACCTTCGCCCAGCAGCCTTGCAGGCCGGGCAGGGTGCGCCAGCGCCGCCACAGGTGCAGGCGCGCGAGCCGTCTCACAGGCGGTCCGGGTGGTTCTCACAAACCCAGCCGAGATCGTCACAGTTGGTGCACGTCGTGGCGCGTCCGCCGGCCAGCGTTTTTCATCGCTGGAAATCAGGCCACCCGGCGCAAGGGCAGCGTGAGCTGCATGTCGAAGCGCCTCGTGGCGTTGGCGGCGATGAAGTCCTGCAATGCAGACGAGATCTCGGCGTCGGTATCGGCCGCGCGCCGGGCCAACGCATCGGCTGCATCGGAAGTCGCATCCCGCGACCACCCCTCGACGGGATTGAAGGAAACAATTCGAACCGCAAAGGCGTACTGGCCGGACAGGAGATTTTGCAGGATCGTCTCAAGCTGTCAGCTTCATCCGTTTCGCGCCAGGCGCAACCGGCGCGCACGCCGAAGTCTTCAAGCACCAGATAAATGTCGCGGTCGAGTCGGTCAGCTGACACAATCGAGGGCGAGACTCCGATATACAGGGCGGAGAGAACGCCCCGGCTGCAGGGGTCACGGGGGTCGGCCGGGGCCGCTCCGCCGGCTCGGCTAGGCAACCGAGCCACAACGACTCAAATATTCGCCTGCCCTTGTCGTTCCCTTGAGTCCGCTGTCCCGGAAGAAAAGGGCCCCAGCTCAAATGGGGGATGAGCCGGGGCCTAGAGGTTACCCTCGCGAGCACGGCGCCGAGGGCGCCGGGAAAACTTGGCACTAGCCGCGATGTTCCTGCGCGATTAAGGCACTTGATTTCGGCCGGTGGCTGATTTTAATTTTATGTTGCCGGGGCTGGTTTTCATTACGGATGAAATTGCGACCGGCAGGGGGCCGCCATAGCGCGGCCCCTATCATTTGGATAGAATGAGCAGCTATCCGAGCGCGCCACTCACCGCGTGCTCAGGCTCCCAGAGGCACCAGTCCTGCCAGCCCCGGACTGGAGCCTTTTGTTTGGGCCGCCAACTGAGGCGGCCTTAGTGCCTGCTGATTGGCTCAAATCTATCGAGCCTCGTTGCGCCTTCCCAAAGCTCTACCGCGCGCCCGTCTACAAGCAATTTGGCTCGTTCCCGTGCTTCCGCCTCGTCCTCCACCACAATATCAACGCGGAGCGTTATGTGCCCCTCGCCATCGATTATATATGCCCGAAACTCTCGCATGTTCCCGCTCTAAAACACCCCAAGCAGGAACGAATTTAGAGCCGATCTAAAATCACGTCACTATCGAAATTAGGCCACTGCAAATTTCAAATTACGCCACTGAGGTCGGAAACAGGCCAGCGGCGTTAACCCGAGACAAAACCGGTCTTTCTTACGCGCAGCAGGGAAGGGCAAGCGCGCCTGGAAAACTTGCCGTCGCCCTAATCTCTCCAGATCTCCTCACCGCATGGTGCACAGCGGTAAACCATCACTGCTCGGTCGCGCTTTACGTCCAGAACCGACGTGATGTAACGCGCGGGGAGCTTGCATTTAGGACACGGCGGCCCCGGTTGAGGTGCCCGCGACGACGATAGCTCGGGGTCGCTCATGACTCTCACCCCCTCGAAGTTGCAGGTTCCTAAGTGCCAAAGTGAACATTTGTTCCAACGGGAAAAATGGGCAATCGAATCGAACCAGCGTTCACTTTTGAACGTTGCGAATTGAGGAGAACAAGGGAGACCGCCACGACGTGGTCGAGCGCTTCTTCATCGGACTAGCGATCATGGGTGGTACAGGTTTGCTTGCGTCGTTCGGCGCACTCCTTTCTATGTAGTTGGACCTGACACTCCGGTTCAAAACGTGGCTTGCTTCGTCCAAAAACAGAACGGCAGCATCGCGCTGGTGAGGCGACGAATAATCACCCCAGCGAATAGCCGATACGAAATGCGGCCGCGGAAAAGGTCGGTGACGAAGCCGTTGACAAAGCGGGCAAAGCGGCGCGGCGCGCGGCAGACCGGGTCTCCGGGTAATGATGTCGGCCGGGACAGACAAGAGCGGAACGCCGGCGGAAAATATCGACGCCATACTGCGCCTCGAAAAGGAGGAAGAGAAGGATCTCGCCGCTCACCACCGGCTTTTTCACTGGATCGGCTGGTTTGTCGGCACGACATGCCATCCACCCCATCAGTTGGCGGCTTACTTCGGCCAGTACCCGTTGGCCGCCTGCGCGGCGGTGATGTGTGCGCGGTGCGGGTAGCTCTCCGCACGCGCCTTGCCGCCATCGCCGCGCGCGCCAGTTGCGATCTGGGCGCGATTCGGCGAAAGCGGAGTCGGGGATGGTGAGCCGCAGCTCGGACCATGCGGCTTCGAAGGCCTCGCGCGCGGCTTCGAAGGTGGCGGCTATGCCCCTTCGCCCGGTATCTGGCTCCATGCCGGGATAGAAGCCAATCGACCATCCCCATTGATCGGCATGCACAGGCACGCCGGCGCGCACGCAGGTGCGGACGTCGCCGGAATAGGTGTGCCAAGTCTCTCGTGCGGATTGTCGGAGAGGCGGCGGGTGAGGGCGGTCATTCCACAAGAATAGGGGCAAGTCAGGCGCGGGACCAGTCGCTGGATTTTGAGGCCTGCTCTGGTCTCAGGGCTCTATCTGTTGGTCAACGCTTAGCGCTTCGTGCCGCCAGCTCTCCCCCTCGTCATCGTGGCCGTCCATGTCGCGCTCCGGTGATCACGCCAGTGCGCGCCGCTCGCGCTCCTCAGTCCAAGCAGTAAACGTCGCATGCGCCCAGGCCGGCGAGGACGGCGGGATCGCACCTCGGGTCTGCACTCCTCCAGCCGATCGGAGAGCAACAGCACGTCAACATAGGCGACGCCATGTTCGCGCGCGATAGCGAGATGCGGGAATGTCGTCCGCCCAACAACGTGTTTTTCTATTTCCCATAAACGCGCCGCTGACAGCCGTGCCGACCCAAGGGCTGGTCGTTCAGTTCTTCAGTCTGGCAACACACGGCTGGGAAGTTTCAGATGCACTGCCGGGCGTCATAAAAGCCACCCCGACCCTCCCAGTACGTCGGCGTCCCATAGTACCGGTGGGTGCGCGCTTCCCAGTCTCGATCCTGCCATGAGTCATCACTGAACTCAGGCGCGTCCCTCAGCTGTTGCTCGGTGATGTTGGTTCGAAAACCACCAAGCGACGTATCGTATTTTAGAGCGCCCCACGGAATGGGGTAATGGCTATGGCCCAATCCAACAAATCCACCAAAGCTCAAGACGGCATAAGCCACGCGACCTGTGACCTTGTCGACGATGAGGTGATCAACCTCACCGATGTTCTTTCGATCTGCTCCGTAAACCTCGGTCCCTTGAATGTCTTCGCTTGAGATGCATTGATGATTCGGATGGGCGGTTGCGCGGGCGATGGCTTCGTCTCCCTCACAGGTAGGTTTTGTCCGCTTAACTCGGCCGCTCCAGGGGTGTTCCTAGCTTCGGAGAATAGTGTCGCACGCCAATCATCAATCTATCGTCGTTGACACCGATTCAAACAACCTCCAGCTCTGGTCCCATGGGCGAAAACCTTTATCGGAAGGCGAAGTGGGCAAAGACGAGGACAATAGGCCGCCAACTGAGCGGCCCTATTTTAGGTGGCGATTTTGGCCCCGGTGAACTCAGCCACTCGTCAATGTTGGCGCTGCTCTTGCGCGTCCGGAACGGAAGGCGCCATCCTTTGTTCAATCGTCCAGAGAGTTCAAAGGAGAAGGGCTATGATCGCTAACAGATTTATGATCTTGGGTGCGTTGCTCGCCTTCAGCGCCAACTCCGTTTATGCCGGTCCCTGCACCACGGTGAGCCGCGATGCAGGATCAGGAAATGTCCCGGGCTATACGGGACAAACCACTGGTTCCACAGCAACTGATTCTAAGCAGCAACCGCCGACATCTTCGATGAGCAAAGCCTCGGAGAATACCGCAACGTCGTCGGAAGATGCTCAGCACCAGATGCAGAGCCAACCGACCGCTGCCGAACAATCAAAGGCGACCCGCCCCGCACCCTCTGCCCAGTCACCGGATCGAACGGCAGGCACCGTCGAGCAGACCCGCCCCGCGCCCACGGAACAATCAAAGAAGGCGACGGCCGGTGCGGCCGAGCCCGCGCCGTCCCAGAAAAAGGTAACGGCGGCCGACCAGGACTGCGAGTAAGCGCGGGGGTCAATTTTCAAGAGGGAACACTGGCTAAACGCCTGAGATGAAGTGGTCCTCTGCACCACTGGACCGGGCCGGTGCCGATTGCTTCCGCTTCCGGGGTGAAATCGATCGGCGCACGTTGGCTGCAACCCATGACAGCCTTATGCGGTCACCGACCGCACAAGGGCGTGCCGACTCGTCGACGCTCGCGCGTGACCTAGCCTACGTCGCTTGTGGCCCATCGCTTCCATTAACGCGGTGCAGCTTCAGGTCGGTTCAGGGGCAGACCGGAGTTTTGAAGCCGAGCGCTAGACCAACGCCTTTGACTCAAATGTATGGACCGGCTGCGTTTCGCAAGAGAGATTGTGCGTGGGTAGCGCGGTCGCTTGATCCTGCGACGGAAAGCGATCTTGCCGTCCGTGCCAAAGACGACGACGTGGAAGACTTCCTTCCCGAGTCGATGCCGATCGAGGCCAGCGGCTGTGTGGTGGTGTCCATGGGATGCTTCTCCGGATGCTGCGGGGTAGTCTTTGCAGACTATCCACGCGGAGGAAGCAGCCGGTCCATCCCATTAGCAGAGCCTAAGCAGCCCACCCTGGTGGCACCGGGCGGCCCGCCGCAGAACTTGTCTAGCCGAAGAGACAAGTTATCATTGCGCTGATTCTGCGGTCGTTGCGGCTCGCTATGACGAAATCATCGAAACTGGTTGCTGCGAAGCGTGGCAAGGTGCTCCTCGTGAGGCGTCGATCGGACGGCCGCTGGATGTTTCCGGGCGGCCGCCGTCGCGCGAACGAATCTGAAAAGGACTGCTTGCGCCGAGAAATCAAAGAGGAGCTGCCAAAACTCAAGCTTGGACGCGTAAGCCTCTGGAAGGAGGTCACGGCGAAAAACAAGCGATCGGGGCGGAAGATGAGCGATGCGATCTTCGTCGCCAAGAACGCCAGAGGCAAGCTGGTCATCGGCGACCCGAATGAGATCGACCGGGCTGTATGGCGGAAGCCGAGCGGGATCCGGCTGACTGCCACATCGCGCTATATTCGCGACAAACTGTTTCCCAAGTAGGGCCGGACGTCACGTCACGCGCTGAACGGCGCCTGCCACGGTGAAGTCTAACTCCGTCATCAGGATCTCACCGGCGATCGGAAGCCCCGGTCGCTAAACCTTCAAGTCAACTCCCGCCGACTAACAATCGGCGGGATTTTTGTTAGGATGAGCCTTCTTCGGCGCGGCACTGTTTGCAGCGCTCTTCATGGGCATGCGGTAGGGTCCGACTCACGTAATACGGCCGCGCCAGCTTGGGCAAGCGCGAGGCCGTTTCGGCCGTAAGCGCGAAGCCGATACCCTTGCTTCAGAATTCGAATGAACGTGCGAAGAAGCCTCCGACTTGGACGGAGGTTTGGGATGGGATTGGACAGCAAAAAGGACGTCCATTTGGACGGCTCGTCGGTAGGGCCGGTGAGCCGGCTGGAGGTCCTTGAAGG